>NVUY01000010.1 GCA_002733215.1 Sulfurovum sp.
ACATTGAAAAGCCGTATGCGGGAAATCCGCACGTACGGATTTGTGAGGGTCCTACCTACAACTGAAACTTTGGTTGAGGGGTAGTTCTACTCGATGAATCACATTAAAACTTATGCTTATGACCATACCCCTATTCGCTTTGACTTTAAACAGACCATTGAACGTTTTTTCGTAGAGGAGATCCCTCTTTATGCTCCTACAGGCACAGGAAACTACCTCATACTCAAGATACGGAAAACAGATATGAGTACATGGAAACTCATCACCGTACTTGCTAAAGCTACAGGCTTACAGGAACGTGACATAGGCTATGCCGGTCTAAAAGATAAAAATGCCACGACCATTCAGTACATTTCACTTCCCAAGAAGGCTGAAAGAGAACTCAACAAAAATATCACCACAGAGAAGATAGAAATACTCGAACGCAACTACAACAAAGCACCTATCAAAATAGGACAGCTCAAAGGAAACCGCTTTTCCATTATCTTACACTCCATTAATGAAAAAGATGCCAAATTTTTCAATACTACGGCTAAAAAAATGCAGGTGGACGGTATACCGAACTACTACGGATACCAGCGTTTTGGTGAAGACAGCCGTTCGTATCTGCAGGGTAAAGAGATAGCCCTCTCCGGTAAAAAACTCAAAGGCAGTAAAGAGAAGCTGCTTGTATCTGCCTACCAAAGCTACCTCTACAACAAATGGTTGGCTTCAAGGGTCAAACTCTCCACCATCATCACTTCCAACAAAGCAGATGCAGCGGCAAAAAAGCTGAACTATCCGCTTGAACTGGTGAACGTCTTAGCTAAACAGCCTCAGCTTTTTAAACTTTTCCTGGGTGATGTCATGATGCCCTACCCTTACGGTAAACTCACCTTCGTCAAAGAGATGCAGCAAAACGCACAAGCCTTCAAACAAAAAAAGATCTCCCCCACAGGACTACTTTGCGGCGACAATGCCCAAAGAGCCAAAAGTGATGCCCGCCATCTGGAAGAAGAGTATGATGACAGTGAATTGAGCGCGTTAAAGGGAGACAGACGTTTTGCATGGATATGGCCAAAAGAGGTGGAAACTTCTTATAATAAAGAAACTCGAAAACTCACAGTAGAATTTTACCTGCCTAAAGGTTCTTATGCGACTACATTTTTAGAAGAAATCGGGAAGTTCTCACTTAAAGAAAGTAAATGATGGATACCTATACCACCATAGCGATCATCATTCTCTATATCGCATCCCTTGTCCTGGTGCCATGGATGCTCATATTTTTACCCTCTGACTACTTTGCACATGAAGAGCGTGAAACCTGCTTATGGAAGGGTGATTCAGCCATTATCAAAAGTTTCCTTATCTTTTTGAAAAATCTCGTTGGTACGATCTTTCTCATAGCAGGTATTGCCATGCTGTTTCTACCCGGTCAGGGTATATTGACGATCATAGCAGGTCTGTTTTTGATGAACTTCCCCTACAAATACAAGATTGAAAAGTGGATCATCGAGTATCCCATAGTCCTCAAATCGTTTAATAAAATACGCCAGAAAGCAAATAAAGAACCGTTTAGCATATAGGGCATGTTTTAACAGTATCTACTTTCTTCTGCCTCTCCCGCGTTTTTTATCTTTTTTATCCGGCTTTGGCTTGGCGGCATCAAAAGCTTTAAACCCATCACGTTTGCTTGTTTTGCGTTTCTTACTTTTAGGTGCTGTTTTTATTTGTTTCTTTTTACCAAAAGCACCGTCGGTATTTTTATGTTCTTTGGGGTTTTTACGTGCACCTTTTTGTACCACTGTCACTTTGGGTGCGTAGCCCTCCAGTCTCTCTTGAGGTATGGCTTTACCCATGAGTTTTTCTACTTCTTTAAGTGCGACCGTTTCCAAAGGTGAGATAAGGGTAATGGCCAAACCTTCTGCCCCTGCACGTCCCGTACGTCCTATGCGGTGGATGTAGTCACCGGTCACATGAGGAATGTCGTAGTTCATCACCACACCCAAAGTAGGAATGTCCAAACCGCGTGCTGCGATGTCTGTGGCTACCAGTACACAAATTTTGCCTTCTTTGAAGCCTTCCAGTGCCCTGCCTCTCTCTCCCGAAGATTTTCCCCCATGGATAACAGCTGTTTTAAGTCCTGAGAGATTGAGTTCTTTGCCCACTTCATCCGCTACTTCTTTTTTTCGTGCAAATACAAGTACCTGCTTATAGTTTCTTGAGCCTATGAGAAAAGAGAGCAGTTCAGTTTTCTTTTCTTTTTCTACAGGATACACGATCTGCATGACTGAACTTGCCGAAGTCCCCATACTGTCCACTTCTATAAGTTTGGGTCTGTGCAGTATCTTTTCTGCCAGTCTTTTCACTGCACCTGAGAGTGTGGCAGATACCAGAATATTTTGCCTGCGTGACGGCAGATGCTGGAGTATCTTACTGACTTCATGTACGAAGCCCATATCCAGGATAGTATCTGCTTCATCCAGGACAAGATAATCAACACTTTCAAGATTAATATTTTTCTGATTGATATGTTCCAAAAGTCGTCCACTTGTTGCCACGATGATATCTACCCCTGCGTTAAGCCTGTTGGCCTGTGAAGTCAGATTTGCGCCACCAAAAAGTACAATACTTTTTAAAGGAAGATATTTTCCATACGCTTCTATGCTTGCATGTACCTGTTTGGCAAGTTCTCGTGTAGGAACCAAAACAACTGCTTTAGGATAATGCTTCCCCTCTACAAAGGTCTTGGAAAGCTCCTGAAGGATGGGCAGGGCAAAACCTGCTGTTTTCCCTGTGCCCGTCTGTGCACCCGCCATAATATCACGACGTGTGAACATCACAGGAATGAGTGCTTTTTGTATGGGTGTAGCGGACTCATAGCCTTTGTCTTTAAGGGCTTTGAGTATTTCAGAGGAAAGACCGAGTGTGGCTAAGGACATCATTTACTCGTTGGAAGATTTTTGGTCAAGTCTTCTTTTAAGACGCATTTTTTGTTTTGCCACTTCTCTCATGTCCACATCAGAGTCACTCTCATCAACGATCTCAACACCCAAAATAGTCTCAACACAGTCTTCAAGAGTCACAATACCCTCTGTCTGATCATAAGAATCAAGTACCAGAAACATATGCTCTTTTTTCTTGATAAACAAGTCCAGTGCTAAAGAGACAGGAATGTTTTCATTGATCTTATAAATATCTTTTTGTATGTTCTTAAGTTTTACAGAGTCATCTTCAAGTGCCTGTTTAAAGATTTTCTTTGTCATCACAATACCTGTAATTTTTTCAATATCCCCATCATAAACAGGCACTCTTGAAAATTTAAAAATAGCAGCTTCATTTTCAACAATATCTTTTATGCTACGGTTACCATCTAAGGCAAAAACAACTGTTCTGGGCGTAAGTATCTCGTGGATCTTTATCTTGTCAAGCAGCAAAATATTTTCAATAATATCAGACTCTTTTTCATCAAGCACACCTTCATCTTCACTCATGAGCGTAGACTCTATGAGTTCTGCTTTTGTGAGGCTCATCCCTTCATCACCTTTCTTGATGCGGTTCGTTACAAACATTGTCATAAGTATAATAGGATACGTGATCCAGATAAAAAACTGTATGACATAGGCTGCTGTAGGCGCAAGTGTCTTCCAATACGTCGCACCCATCGTTTTAGGAATGATCTCAGATAAAAACAAAATAGCAAACGTTAAAATAATAGAGACATAAAAAACTGCCCCTGCACCATAAATACTTTCTGCCTGTGCACCTACTGCCGCTGCACCCAAAGTGTTTGCAATCGTATTTAAGATCAAAATAGATGCGATAGATTTATTGATATTGATTTTATGATTTTTAAGTAATGCCCCTACTTTTGGTTTCTCTTTTTCGAGTACCGAAATATAAGGCATATTTACAGAAAGAAGCACTGCTTCCAAAACAGAACAGATAAACGATATGATCACCGCTGCAGAGAAATATATAATTAACAAGTCCATTTAAGTGAAACTATCCTTATAATAAAATAATGGTCGCGAGACCTAAAAAAGAGAAAAAACCAACTATATCGGTCACGGTTGTCAGTATCACAGTACTACCGATGGCAGGATCAACGTCCATTCTTTTGAGTAACAATGGCACCATCGAACCAAAGAACCCTGCACTCAACAAGTTGATGATCATGGAAAGGCCTATCACCACACCAAGCATCCCTTTGTCGAACCACAGTGAGGCTATTATACCCATGATTATAGCAAAAAAGAGTCCATTTGCAAGAGAGAGTATGACTTCTTTTTTAATGGTACGAAATGCGTCATGTTTGGCAATATCGCCAAGAGCCAGTTGACGTACCACAACCGTAAGACTCTGCGTTCCTGCATTACCACCCATAGAAGCCACGATAGGCATCAAAATAGCCAGTGCAACAAACGTTTGTAAGGTCTCTTCAAATAAGCCTATGACCAGAGAAGCAGCGATAGCAGTAAGCAGATTGACGGAAAGCCATAGTGCACGAGCTTTACCTGCTTTAAAGATATCTTCATCTTCTTCTGCATCATCATTTACCCCTGCAAGGTGGTACATCTGATCGGTTGCCTGTTCATTGATGATATCATAGATATCATCTGAAGTGATACGTCCAAGCAGCATGCCCTGTTCATTTACGATAGCCATAGAGCTCAGATCATACTCTTGAAATTTTTGTACCACACTGTCAATGTCATCATGATCTCTAGAACTGACCGGTTTATATTTTTCCGGATTCTCCTGTATATTTTCATCCAGTGTTTTATCAAAATCAAACACAAGCAGATGATCAAGTCCTATGCCATAACGTAACTTTTTATCTTTATCCGTTACAAACAAAAAACTCACATTTTCAAGTTCGTCATTACGTCTGAGTTTTGCGAATTCTTTGATAATATCATGTACATTATGACTAAGATCGGCCGTATATACTTCAACTTGCATATACGCACCGGCTTCATCTTCTTCATATTGACTGAGCTGTAAGATATCTGCCTGATCTTCTTTGTCGAGTTCGGCAAAGACCTCTTGTGCCATCTCTTCATCACGTTCTTCAAGTTCCTGTATAAAGTCTGTCTGATCATCAGATTCGAGTTCCGTAAGAGAATCGGCTATCTCTTTGGCGGTAAATGACTCAACCACATTTTCAAAATATCTGTCGGGAAGTTCAAGTGCTACATCTGCGATGAGTTCTTTAGGAATAGACTGAACTGCCTGAGAAAAACTCTTGTCATTCAGATCTTTAAGAAGATTTGCAATTTCAGAAGGGTGTAGTTCATTATGGGGGTGTTCATTTAAATATTGTGTCAATTTATCCATGATGATCCCTTTAGAAATTTGAGTATAGAATTATACTTGATTAAGTGCGAAAAGATATTAAATTGTTGATTATATTTTGACTGCATTCCTACCCTTGGGCGGGGAACGAGTTAGAAGTAGTTCTATTTTGTTTCGACATCACACTTTTTAGTGATGATACATGCCGGACAAAAGTTCACAAGCCCTGCGATAAGAGGGATAAACCCAAGATAGAACCACTGAATTCCTGAGTATACACCAAATGCGATAAGAGCAAGTCCTACAACAATTCTGATAGGTCTGCATATTGCTCTAAATTTATTTACATCCATACTGTTTCCTTTAATATATTTTTTTGGATTATAGTATAAATAACTTAAAACTATATAAGGGAGGGGATCTCCTAATATTATACACTGTTTTATGTTTCGTTATGTTTTAAGGTATATAACGATAGACTATCATCTCCAAGTGTATACTAAAAGGCAATGGGCGCGCATAGGTATATTTGTACTAGATGTTCAAAAGGAAAATGATGACAAAAAAATTATTTTTATTGCTACTGCTGATCTCTAGCTACAGTATGGCAGGGACTATCAATGTCGCGGTCGCTGCCAATGTCTCTTACGCTATAGATACGCTAAAAAAAGAATTCAAACTACTTCACCCTGACAGTAACGTGCAGGTGATCCTCGGAAGTTCCGGAAAACTCACAGCTCAAATAAAAAATGGTGCACCCTATCAGATTTTCATGTCAGCAGATATGAAGTATCCTGAAACACTCTACAATGACAAAATCGCCGTAACAAAACCCCATGTATATGCACAAGGGTCTCTTGCCTATTTATCTGTCAAAAAACGTAATTTTTGTGCAGAGATGGATCTCTTGAAGGAAAAAGATATTCAAAAGATAGCCATTGCCAATCCTAAAACCGCTCCCTATGGTAAAGCTGCCATGGAAGCCATAAAAAATTCAGACGTCTACGAGAGTGTAAAAGAAAAATTTGTCTATGCAGAGTCTGCCTCACAAACCGTAGCCTATACAGTCACAGCAGCCGATATAGGATTTATAGCCAAGTCTTCACTTTATAGCCCACATATGTCACACTTTAAAGAGGCCATAAACTGGTCTGATGTAGAGAGTGCACTCTATACACCTATCAACCAGGGGATCGTCATACTTAAAGAAGGTGAAAATAATCCCGAAGTAAAAGCTTTTTACGATTTTATCTTAAGTAAAAAAGCCCAAAAGATATTTAAAGAATTTGGATACCTCATACCATGAACCAGATAAAAGCCCTCATCACACAGATAGATACGGTTGATAACCTCAATATCGTAAAGTTTGATTTTCATGGTCACTCTTTAACTATGATGAGTCTTGCTTTAAATGATGAGATATCGGTGGGTACAGAAGTCATTCTGGGTATAAAACCAACACATATAGCCATAGGGAAAGATTGCTCCGGCCTTCTAAGTTACGCCAATCAAACGAAAGCAACAATCATCTCTTGTGAGAACGGTAAACTCTTAAGCAGTATTAAACTCTCAATAAATGATATCGTTTTAGAATCTATCATCACCCTCGAATCTGCACTAAAAATGGATTTAAAAGTCAATGATGATGTGACCATGATGTTAAAAGCCAGCGAACTTTCCATCTTAAAGGTATTGTGATGTGGGAAACTCTGGGAAATTTGGAATTCACCCCCTTTATACTCTCCTTTAAACTGGCCGGGATCACCACTGTGATTTTATTTGTGATCGCTGTGCCATTGGCGTGGTATCTCTCTCAAACAAGATCAAAAGCCAAACCTTTTCTGGAAGCTTTTACTGCTCTGCCCATAGTTTTACCTCCTTCTGTTTTAGGGTTCTATATCTTGGTGGCTTTGTCTCAGAACTCGCCGTTAGGGGCCTTTTTCGATGAGTACTTTGGGATCAAACTGGTATTTAACTTTACAGGACTTGTGGTTGCCAGCTGTTTTTACTCTTTGCCTTTTATGGTGCAGCCTTTACAGGCTGGATTTGAATCGATCAATAAAAATATGCTTGAAGCCTCTTATATCGCAGGGAAAAGTAAACTTCAAACTATTTTTAAAGTGGCACTCCCCAATATGAAACCGGCGGTACTGACAGCGATCATCATCACCTTTGCACATACGGTGGGTGAATTTGGTGTGGTTTTGATGGTAGGTGGAAGCATCCCTGGTGAAACCAAGGTAGCTTCAGTTGCTATTTATGAGATGGTTGAGATCATGGATTATACTTCAGCACATATCTATAGTGCTATCATGGTCATCATCAGCTTTTTGGTTCTTCTTGCTGTGTACGTCTTTAACCATAGCCAAAACAAAAAGATAGGCGGGTTCCACGCATGATACAGATAAAGATAAATAAAAAACTTCATGGCTCAAATGGGGAGATGGATCTCAATGTAAATCTTACTATCCATGAAGGTGATTTTGTAGCTTTAACAGGACAAAGCGGATCGGGGAAGACAACACTTCTAAGAATACTTGCAGGGCTTGAAGAGGCAAAGGGAACTATCAAGATCGGTGAAGCGTTATGGCTGGATGAGAAAAGTGTCTTGCCTCCGCAAAAAAGGAAAATAGGTTTTGTTTTTCAGGACTATGCCCTCTTTCCTAACATGACTGTGGAAGAAAATCTTTTATTTGTCAATAAAGATAAAAAGTTAGCTTCTCATCTTTTAGAGATAACAGAACTCAGCTCACTGAAAAACAGAACACCCAATACCCTCAGTGGCGGGCAAAAACAGCGTGTGAGTTTATGCAGAGCCATGATGAACCGGCCAAAACTCCTCCTGATGGATGAACCTCTCTCTGCGCTGGACCCCACTATGAGAACAAAACTTCAAAATGAAATTTTGACACTGCATAAAGAGTTTGGTACTACGACCATGATGGTCAGTCATGATCCTTCTGAGATCTATCGTCTTGCCAACCGTGTCATTGTACTCGATCAAGGCAAGATCATCAATGACGGAAGCCCAAAAGAGATACTGCTTAAAACAAGCGGTTCGCAAAAATTCTCTTTTGAAGGGGAACTTTTAGATATAGTCAAAGCAGATGTCATCTACATAGCGATAGTCGCTATAGGACAACAACTTGTGGAAGTGGTCATAGATGAAACACAAGCCAAAAGCCTTACCTTGGGAGAGAGCATTACTGTCTCCACGAAAGCCTTCGCACCGATCATTTTACCTCATGATTAAACTGTGTCATTATTCTTTATGATCGCGTGTATATCAAAAGGATAATGATGTATGGACTCGATGGTTATAGAAACGAGAAAAGTATGTTTTCTTGTTTGAAAACCTTATAAAATTATTTTGCGTAACGACAGTTCTTTTTACCAAAATGTTTAACTTCATACATAGCTTTGTCTGCAAGTACTAGTAGTTCATCCAGGTCGCTACTATGCTCAGGGTAGAGGCTAATTCCGATCGATGCTCCAATATGGCACGTATGACCTTTAACGTGAATAGGTTTTGTGAGGATATCAATAATACGTTTTGCCATAATGCCAGGCTCATCATTGGATGCTATTTCAGTTAGTAAAATGACATATTCATCACCACCTATTCTCGCAACAGTATCGGCTTCACGTATGCAACTCTGAATTTTTTTAGATACTTCTACCAAAACTTGATCACCAATAGCATGTCCATATTTGTCATTTATATTCTTAAAGCTATCTAGGTCTATAAATAGTAATGCAAAAGCATGTTTCTTTCGTTTTGAAATTGCCAAGGTTTTTTCTAATCGATCGAAAAAGAGAGTACGATTGGGAAGTTTGGTAAGAGCATCATAATGTGCTAAGTCCTGAAGTCGTTTAGTCTCTTCTATACGAGCAGTTATATCCCTGTTGATACCTAATGCACCGATCATCTGGTTATTATCATCAAGAATAGGAACACACATTGACTCAAGCCAACCGATATGACCATCTTTATGTAAGTATCTGACTTCACCATTCCACTTCCCGACTTTCTCTACTGATGAAAGGACAAGTGTTGTAATACGATCAACATCTTCAGGGACATGCACTATACGGGCAGGCTGTCCGATAGCTTCTTCTTTGGTATAACCATACAGCAATTCAGAACCAATATTCCAATCGATAATGATTCCTTCTGCATCTGTTACTACAACAGCATCAAATAAGTGATCAAACGCTTTAGCCCGTTGCTCTAATATCTTTAAATCCATTAGTTTATACCTTAAGTTATTATCTTATATAGTAGTATACCTACTTATTCATATCTTGATGTATTTTTTATTTAGATTACTTTTTGGATTTACTTTCACTTAGTAAGACCACTAAATGAAAACCTTATAATCTAACATATTTTATAATGTTTACCGCTATAGCGATGTTTCCTCGTTCCCATGCTTTGCGTGGGAATGCGCCCTGACCAACGGTAGGAAGTGCCCTTCATATACGATATTATTAAAAAATGGGAGTTTGTTTTGTAAATTGACTTTGAAGTATGCATTCCCACGTACAACGTGGGAACGAAGAAGAGGTTCCCTTTAGAGTTGCGGCCCTGCCGAAGCATAGTCAAACTCTCCGCCATTACCATCATAACGGTGGAAGTTTTCCTGGAACATAGCAGCGAGTTTCGCTAACATGGCATCGTACTCTTCTTTGTTTTCCCAGGTATCTCTTGGGTTAAGGACTTTGTTGTCTTTGACACCATCAAGTGTTTTTGGGATCTGAAGATTAAAGAGCGGGAGTGTATCAAATTCAGCATTGTTGATAGAACCATTTAAAATACCATCAATACATGCTCTGGTATCTTTAATACTCATACGTTTACCTGTACCGTACGGACCACCTGTCCAACCAGTGTTTACCAGGTAAACATTTACACGATGGTCATCGATCTTCTCACCAAGAAGTTTAGCATAAACCGTTGGGTGCAGTGGTAAAAATGCTTCACCAAAACATGCCGAAAATGTTGCAACTGGCTCAGTGATACCTCTTTCTGTTCCCGCTACTTTTGCAGTATATCCGGAAAGGAAATAGTACATCGCCTGCTCTTTAGTAAGCTTAGATACCGGAGGTAAAACACCAAAAGCATCTGCTGAAAGGAAGATGATGTTATTTGGATGACCTGCCTGCAAGTCTTCTTTATGGTTTACTATGTGTTCTATAGGGTAAGAAACACGTGTATTTTCTGTTTTAGAACCATTTTCATAATCCACAAGACCATTTTCATCAGCAACCACATTTTCCAAAAGCGCATCTTTAACGATAGCACCATAGATCTCTGGCTCTGACTTAGGATCAAGATTGATCACTTTGGCATAACACCCACCTTCGAAGTTGAAAACACCATGGTCATCCCAACCATGTTCATCATCACCTATCAGTGCTCTTTTAGGGTCTGTTGAAAGTGTTGTTTTTCCTGTACCTGAAAGTCCAAAGAAAAGACATACATCTTCATCTTCACCCACATTCGCTGAACAGTGCATAGAGAGTTTACCCTCAAGCGGCAACCAGTAGTTCATCATAGAGAAGATACCCTTTTTCATCTCACCACCGTACCAGGTACCACCGATGATAGAAACATTGTCTTCCACATTGAAGACAACATAAACATCAGAATTCATGCCATGTTCTTTGTACTTTTCATCTACAGTTTTACATGCATTGTAAACAGTAAAGTCCGGTTTAAATCGTTCAAGTTCAGACTCTGTAGGACGGATAAACATATTTTTTACAAAGTGTGCCTGCCATGCGACTTCAGAGATAAAACGTACAGAACGTTTACTCGCAGCACTTGCACCTGCATAGACATCAGTTACATAAATGTTTTTACCCGAAAGTTGTGTCAACGTAATATCTAAAAGTTCTTCATAGATCTTTTTATCTATCTTTGCATTGACATTACCCCAGGCAATATGCTCGTTTGAAGGTGCCTGGTCTACAAAATACTTATCTTTTGGACTTCGTCCTGTAAAAATACCTGTATCACACATCGCTGTGCCTGATGTAGAGATCTTACACTCTCCACTGTTTACTTCGTGCGCTTGCAACTCGTCATAACTCAAATTATAGTAAACATCAGCGATGTTTTTTAATCCTAGTTTATCAAGTCCGTTGGGCGTTTTGGTACTCATAGTATCCTCTTTTATACATATAATTTATAAACTAAAACCGATCATTTTCAGTTTTGTTTGAATGCTAAAGCATAAATCAAAAAACAATATTTTTTGATTTATACCTTAAACAAAGAAGGGCAAAATGCTAAGACCACTTTGCCCTTCTTTATTATTTAAAGATCGACAGCAATACACCTGCTGCGACAGCCGAACCGATAACCCCGGCCACATTTGGACCCATGGCATGCATGAGCAGGATATTACCCGGTTTTGCCTCTGAACCAACTTTCGACACAACCCTTGCTGACATAGGTACAGCAGAAACCCCTGCTGCACCTATCAGTGGGTTGATAGGGTCTTTTGAAAACTTATTCATAAGTTTAGCCATCAGAACACCTGCTGCAGTACCTGTAGAAAAAGCAAGAAGTCCTATGATCATAATTCCCAAAGTCTCCAACACCAGGAATTTGTCAGCAGCAAGCATAGATCCTACACCTAATCCAAGGAAAATAGTAACAATATTTATAAGTGAATTTTGCATCTCATTTGAAAGTCTATCAACCACACCTGATTCTTTCGCAAAGTTACCAAAAGTAAATGCTCCGATCAATGGTGCAGACTCAGGAAGTACCAAGATAGCAAGCATCAAAACAACGATAGGAAAGAAAAGTTTTTCAAGTCTATGTACTTTTCTACCTGTCTTCATTACAATTTTACGCTCATCTTCTGTAGTGAGAAGTTTCATTATTGGAGGCTGTATCACAGGGACAAGTGCCATGTATGAGTATGCTGCAACGGCAATTGCACCTAAAAGTTCAGGGGCAAGTCTACTGGCAATAAAGATAGACGTTGGTCCATCTGCACCACCGATAATAGAGATAGCTGAAGCATCTTGTAAAGAAAAACCAATAGCGACTGCTCCTACAAGTGCACCAAAGATACCAAATTGTGCTGCACCTCCAAGGATTGCTGTCTTAGGGTTCGCCAAAAGAGGACCAAAGTCTGTCATCGCCCCAACACCCATAAAAATAAGCAGAGGGAAAAATTCATTGGCTATACCCATATTATAAATAATACCAAGCATACCACCTTCCCCTCCCATGCCTGCAAGTGGAATGTTGGCAAGCAGTCCACCAAAAGCTATAGGGATAAGAAGTAGTGGCTCAAACTTCTTAGCAATAGCTAAATAGAAAAGAATAAACACGATGAGTATCATAATAATACGCCCTAAAGAAGACTCAAACCAGTTCATCTCATGTTCATAGTTACTACCTTTAGGACTCGATGTTCTTTCACCATCATTTAAGTCCACAATAGCATTAATACCTGTAGTCTCCCAAAAACTACCCATAAGTTGAGTAATTGATTTTGGTTCGTACTCTTTTTTTACCTCTTCAGTGGGTGCAGAAGGCGCGACCTGTCCTGATGCCTGTACTGACGATGTCAATGCGAAAGAAGCAAATAACAAGGTTAGTAAAAGATGTTTAATAAGCTTCATGCTTACTCCATTGTGGCTAAAAGCTGCGCGTCTGAGACTGTATCGTTGACATTGACATTAATAGATGCGATCTTACCTGTTTTTGGTGCTGTAATGTCAATTTCCATTTTCATAGCTTCAAGGATCATAATAATATCACCCTCAGCTACTGTATCACCTGGATTTTTAATGATCTTCCATACGTTACCCGGAGTTTGAGAATGGATCTCAACAGCTCCTGCTCCAGCTGGTGTTGGTGCCGGTGCTGCTGCTTCAGCTACTGCAGTGACGGCTGCCCCTGCGATTTGAATATCACCTTCACCCTCTGCTACTTGTACACTATATTGCTTACCATCTACTACTACTGTATAATTTCCTGCCATTTCTTCATCTCCACTACAATTATTTTTACCTTTTCTAATCATGAGAGGGCCTTCACCCTTCAAGAACGCAATACCTTTTTGATCACAAGCTCCTGCGATGAAAATATTTTCATCTGTTACCTCCAACCCTTCTTCTTCAAGCACTTTTCTCCAGTGGGCAATAGATTTATTTTCATCTCTATCAGCAATATCCAGAGGATTTTCAGTGGTTGGATCAAGCTTGAGTTTTTGGGATGCAAGCTCCATGATCTCTCTGTCCGGTTCAACAGGTGTTTTACCAAAGTAACCAAGTACCATACGTCCGTATCCCGGAGCGATCTGCTTCCATGGACCAAACATGACATTTGCATACGCCTGTTGCCAGTAGAACTGACTGACCGGTGTCACAGAGGTACCGTAGCCACCACGCTCAACCACTTCTTTCATCGCAGCGATCACATCATCAAATTTCTCAAGATCACCTGAATCTCTCATCATCTGAGTATTGGCTGTCAATGCGCCGCCAGGCATAGGTGAGAATGGAATCAAAGGTGAAACCTGTGTTGCTTCAGGCGGGATCATGTATTCATGAAGACACTCTTTGAGTCGCTCTTCATATTTAAGTATTTTCTCAAGCTTCAAGTCACCAAGATTATAATTGGTACCTTTTGTTGCGTGCAGCATAGTAAGGATATCCGGCTGAGATGTACCGCCAGATACCGGCGATGCTGCCATATCAATACCATTTGCGCCTGCTTCAAGTGCTGCAAGGTAAGCTGCTACAGAAACACCTGCTGTCTCATGTGTATGAAGTCTAAGGTGAACAGAGTCACCCAGAAGCTTTCTTGCCATTGCAATGGTCTCATAGACTTTATGAGGATTAGCCGTACCTGATGCATCTTTAAAACAAACAGAGTCAAAATCAATACCGGAGTCTAAAATATTTCTAAGAGTTTTTTCATAGAAAGCAACATCATGTGCACCTTTACATCCTGGAGGAAGATCCATCATTGTCACCACTACTTCATGGTTAAGACCATGCTTTTTGATCATTTCTGCCGAAAATGCAAGGTTGTTCACATCATTGAGTGCATCGAAGTTTCTAACGGTTGTTGTCCCATGCTTTTTAAACATTTTTGCGAAAAGATCTATCATTTCACGGCTTCCAGTGTCAAGCATCACGGTGTTGATACCACGTGAAAGTACTTGAAGATTGGCGTCCGGTCCTACGATCTCTCTGAAACCATCCATCATTTCAAATGCATCTTCCTGCAAATAAAAGTAAAGTGTTTGGAATCGTGCTCCACCACCAAATTCGAAGTGATTAATTCCTGCTTTTTTTGCTGCTTCCAGTGCAGGGAAAAAGTCGTCCATAAGTACACGACCACCAAAGACAGACTGAAATCCGTCTCTAAAAGTTGTGTCCATTACATCAATATATTTTTTAGCCATTTATAATACCTTGCATTTGTGATTTATCATTTATTTGTTCTTGCGAAATTCTGTGACAGCTGCGATAATAGCTGCAACATGATGTGCTTCGTCTGTGTCAGCTGTTTTTTCAGGTGCAGCAGGAGCTTTTTCCGGGAAAAATTTAGCGATAATCTTTGCCTGAAGATTTACGACAATTATGAGTATGATAAGGAATGAGAATACAACTGCCATTCCCAATACCATAAACTTCACACTTTCGAGTATTAAATTAACATCTTCCATCTAATCTCACTTTCCTATATAGTTATAACTCAAATTTTAAAATACTTTAGCTTTCTAGCAGTTAAAAAAGAAGAATTATCTTCTCTTTTTTCTACGATTGTTATTTCGGGTAGCTTTTTGTTCACCCATGTATCCTTGCATCATCTCATCCACAGTATTTTGATCAAAACCTATTTGCGTTCCGACATTGTTCTGTTTTTGTTCTATAAGATGCGAAAAAAGCTTCTTCAAGAGTAACTCCTTATCCATATCACCCATATACTCCAGCATGACAGCAGCATCATTATGCACATGAATATCTCTGATCTGTTCTGCCAGGTACTCACGTCCTGAATCATCAAGTCCTCCACCGCTCTCAATGGTTGCCAGACGCATCTCTGCACCTACTTCTTTTTGTATACGCTGAAGCTCTCTGAACTCTTCTGTGGTTACCAGAGTGATCGCCTGACCGCTCTTCCCCGCACGCCCGGTACGTCCGATACGGTGGACATAAGACTGAGGATCAAAAGGAATGTGGTAGTTGAAGACATGTGTGACATCCTTCACATCAAGACCACGTGCCGCAACATCTGTAGCGACCATGATCTTTGTCTCCCCTCTTCTATAGGCTTTTATCACTATTTCTCTGTCTCTTTGCTCTAAGTCACCATGTAAACCAGTGGCATTAAAACCAAGCGCCTGTAAATGTTCGGCCAATCTGTCCACTTCTCTCTTCATACGACAGAAAATAAGACATTTATTGGTCTTTTCTGTTTCAAGAAGTTTTACAATGGCATCATCTCTTTGAGATTCATTGATCACATAATAACGCTGGTCTATGATGTTATTGGTCGTCTCTTCATCCCCTACCACTGAGATGAATTCAGGGTTGTAGAGAATACTCTTTGCCAATTCTTTGATAGGCTCAGGCATCGTTGCAGAGAAAAGAAGTGTTTGTCTGTTTTGTGGAATGTACTCAAAGATCTCTTTGATCTCTTCGAGGAAACCCATATCAAGCATTTCATCTGCTTCATCAAGTATAACTATTTCGGGGTTAAAAACATCGATCTTTCCTTTTTTATAAAGGTCTTTCAGTCTTCCCGGTGTGGCTACGACAATCTGTACACCTTTGTGTATAAGTGCGATCTGACGACCATACCCTACCCCGCCGTATACAGTGAGTGTACGTATGCCTGCAAAACGACCTAAGTGATAAAGTTCATCAGCCACCTGTGTTGCCAACTCTCTTGTAGGGGTGATGACCAATGCTCTTTCTATCTCACCCTTTGCCAGTTTATCCATCATAGGCAGACCAAAGGCTGCTGTTTTTCCTGTTCCTGTATGGGCTTGACCTACCATGTCACTCCCGCTTGCAATGATAGGGATCGCCATCTCCTGTATAGGACTTGGTTCTTTAAACCCTGCTACCATCACACCTTTTGCCAGATCACGGTGAAAATTAAACTCAGAAAATTTCATATTTTATACCTTAAAATAAATGTCCAAAAAAACTTTTTGAACTTAATGAAGTCTCCCATAAAATCATGGAAACTCTATAAATCCAATACGTGTAGGGGTCAACCCCCGTGTTGACCCAGAACAGACACAGGGGTCTGTCCCTACATCATCAATAACAAGATCACCCCAAAAACAATCCTGTAAATACCAAAGGCAACAAAAGTAAAACGCTGGATAAATACAAGGAAAAGCTTGATCGTAATATAAGCGACAACAAAAGCCGTCACAAAGCCTATGATAAATGCACCCCAATTCGCATCTGCAAAATCCTGGTAATGCTTCAACAGATCATAACCGGTAACAGCAGCCATAACGGGAATAGCAAGCAGAAATGAAAACTCCGTAGAGGTTTTTCTATCCAAGCCTACAAGCAAACCCCCGACAATGGTCGCACCTGCCCTACTTGTTCCGGGTACCAGTGAGAAGATCTGCGCAATGCCTATCCAGAGTGCCTGTTTATAATTTACTTTTTCCACATGCGTGACATGTGCCTTTTTTTCTTTATAAAAGTACTCAAGCACAAGAAATACAATACCGCCGATGATGAACATCCAGGCTACCGTCTCAACATTAAAAAGTGCTTTGATATGATCTTTAAAAATGTACCCGCCGATCGCCAGAGGGAGAAAAGCCACAAAAAGTTTTTGCCATAAATCTATTTGTTTGAAAGTGATCTTCTCTCTATAGATAAGCATAACAGCCATAATAGCTGCAAATTGGATAATGACCTGGTAAGCCTTGGTAAGTGCATTTTCTTCGATCCCCAAAAATTTGGAAGCGACTATCATATGTCCTGTAGAAGAGATGGGCAAGAACTCTGTAAAACCTTCGATAATACCTATGATTATCGCTTGAAAAATATCCAAATTGATTCCTATATCATGCTACTGAAGTAGCTTTCATCTTTTGACAGCAGTGTTCTTGGAGTTCCGCTATCTACTACTTTACCATCTTCCAACACATAAATGAACTCTGCACTTTTAATGGTGCTAAGCCTGTGTGCAATGGTGATCACCGTCTTTTCACGTAAAAAGTCATGCAGTGCTGCAAAAAGCTTTAGCTCTGTATACACATCCAAAGCTGACGTTGATTCATCAAATATGACCACTTTGGGATCACTCAATATCATACGTGCAATGGCAACTCTCTGTCTTTGTCCTCCGCTGAGCTTAATTCCGTCTTTTCCAACAAGCGTATCAAGTCCCAAATCTAACCCTGCTATGACATCATCAAGCTGTGCTATATGAAGTGCTTTTTTCACGGCATCCACACCATACTCTTTGCCTAGCGTTAGATTAAACAGCATTGTATCATTAAAGAGTTTAGGATGTTGCAAGATAAGATGAATATTTTCTCTGATAGTTGAAAGTTTTAAGTTTTTATTTGAAACACCGGCATAGAGTATCTCACCCTCATCCAGTGGATAAAAACCTACCAGTATGTTCGAGAGTGTTGTCTTACCAGAGCCGCTTGCACCGACTATAGCAACTTTTGACCCTTCTTTAAAGTGCATATTAATATTTGTTAATATGTTTTTGCCTTTCTGATAGGAAAAAGAGAGGTTTCTGACCTCAATGTCTATGTCGTGCTGTCCCACAAAAGGGTTATATTTTTCTTCTACCTTTGGTTCCTGTTCCATCTCAAAGATGCTATCAATGCGTTTACATGCTGCTTTTGCTGTAGAGAGTACATACTGAAAGTTAATGATGTCCTGTATAGGTGTCACCATTACCCAAAGGTAAGAGAATACTGCCAGCATAAGCCCCACAGAGAGGTCAGAGTATGCCACAGCCAAGATGCTAACAGCTCTGAAAATTTCATACCCACCTAAAAAAACCAAATAGGAGCACTTAAGTGCTCTGTCACTCTTGTATCCATAGTTCACCGCATGTGTACGCAACTCATCTGCTTTGATGCGACTCTGTTCAAAGAAGTACTCCTCTTTGTTTGCGGCACGTATCTGATGGAAAAGTTCAAGCGTTTCTGTAAGACTTGACTGAAAAAGTTCTACCGCTTTGTTCTCTTCTTTCTTCAGGTCACCGATGTTACGTGCAAGTTTCACGGTAAAGAGAATCACCACAGGATTGGTAACCAGTATAAAAATAGCCAACTGCCAGTGTATCCACAACAAAATAATTGCCGAGAAAAAAAGCAACAAGACAGCCACAATGAGTTTGGAGATAGTAGAACTTACAAAACCGTCTATGGTTTCGACATCAGTCACCAGCTTAGATGTCACCGCCCCTACCCGCATCATCTCATACTCTTTGAGAGAAACACGCTTGAGGTGAGTAATTAAAGACTCTCTCATTTTATATGTAATATCTTTTGATATGGAAACAAATACCTTTGTCTGAAGTATGGATAAAAGTGTACTCAACACTCTAAGTACCAAGATAATGACTAATATAAATAGCACATACCCTTTGACATCTGAGGTAAAAAGGTTTTCACTTATCCAAGAGATGAACCCATGGTCTTTAGCTAGAAGTAACTCATCTACAAGTATAGGAATAAAAAGAGGAATGAGTACAACAAGAAGTGTGGCTGCTATGGCTATAATATTTCCTAATATGACTTGCTTTCTATGTGTTAGCAGTTGCTGGAATATACCTTTTATGGTACAAGATTTAGAGTTCATAACACACCATTAAATTACATCGTATCAACAATAGTAAGTATCTCACGTAAATCTTTCACATCCACAGAATGCGTAGCAGCTTCACGTAAAATAGGTTTTGCACAAAATGCCACACGTGTATCGGCATGTGCGAACATAGAGAGATCATTGGCTCCATCACCTACTACAAGTGTATCTTCACGGCTTACACCAAGTAAAGCTTGCAGGCGTGTTATCATATCACCCTTTGCATTAGAGTACATCATTTCTCCACCTACTGCGCCTGTGAGGTTCCCCTCTTCATCTGCGTGTAAGAAGTTAGAGAAATCTGCAGAGATACCAAGCTTTTCACATGCTGGTTTTGTTGCGTCTCTAAAACCACCTGAGAAACAGACTACCGTATATCCACGCTCCTTAAGTCCATCTACTACTTCTTGTGCGCCAGGCATCATAGGTAAATCTTTACATATCTCATCTACTTTACTTTGTGGTAAACCTTTTAGCAATACTACACGTTCTACAAGGGAGGCATAAAAGTCTAACTCTCCTGCCATGGCACGTTCTGTAATAGCTACTACCTGTTCTTTAAAGCCAAGCACTTCTGCAAAAAAATCGATGGTTTCACCATCCATCAATGTTGAATCAAAATCAAATACTGCCAACTTAGACATAATATTCCTTCGTATCTATTGTATTATGATGGTCGGTAAACCGACCCTACGTATATTTTAGGTAGAATTATAGCAATAATATTCCAATAAAAAGAGTCAACCCTATGTTTAAAGAATTTTGTGATTTTTTGTGCAGCCAAACAGATGAGTTCATCACCGTTGAGATTAATCCACCCCATGGCGCGTCTATAGCTGGTATCATCGATGACATTAAAAAACACAAACTTCATGAAAAAGTGTCAGGTTTTTCATGCACAGACAACCCTCTGGCTAAGCTCAAAATGTCTAGTGTACTCTCAGCCATCAAAGTACAACAAGAGTTTGGAAAACCAGTCATTGCTACCATGAGTATGAGAGATAAAAACAAACTTTCACTACAGTCTACATTACTAGGTGCCAATGACTTTGATTTGCGGTGCATACTTGCACTTACAGGTGATCCTGCCAAGTTTTCTGATCAACCAGAAGTCAAAGGTGTGGTCGAGCGTGACTCAACTTTACTTTTAAGTATCATTTACCGTCTTAATAATGGTGTGGACTACTCAAACAAGCCTCTTAAACCTGCACCTAAACCCATTTACCCTTTTGCAGTAACAAACTCTTATGCCAAAGATATGACTAGACTCAAAAAACGAATGGTTAAAAAATTAGATTATGGTGCACGTGCCATCATCACCCAACCAGTGTATGACCTAGAAAATGCCAAAGAGCTCCTGGTTATTTTTGAAGAAGCAAAAACACTTTCTGTGCGTGACACCGCTAAAGATGCACAACTTATACTTGGTCAGTTCCCTATAGTATCTGCTAGAACAGCCACCTTTATAGATGACAAAGTCCCAGGCATTTCTGTCCCTAAAAACATCATAGATGCTATGAACCTTGCTGCTATGGATAGTGTAGAAAAAGAGCGTGAAGTGGGATATGCGCTCTCTAAGAAGATCTTTGATGATGTGATGACAGAACATGGGAAAGTACATTTGATGACACACAATCGCTTTGATCTGTGTGCCGAGTTGATAGGCTAGTCAAATATCGACACATAAAGTAACCCGTAAAGTGTAATAAACATTAACGGGATAGCCCAGATAAGTCCTATGCCAAAAACAAGCGCACCAAGTCCCATGATGAGACTTAAGAGAAACATCAAACCAAAGACTTTAAACCAGTGCTGTGTGACTGTTTTTCTTGAAAGTTCCATCGCCTCCCATACATCCATCCCTTTATCTACGATAAGAGGTAAAGCAAATACGTAGGCGATACTCAAGTAAATACCGGGAAGTATAAGCAGGATAAACCCTATGACCGTCATAATGTAGATGAATATACCTGCCAATGCCAGTTTACCCGTAAGGTGATAGTAGTTAAACACATCCTTAAATGCAATACTCTCTCCCCTCGAATAGTTTATGGCAAGCATGATAATGCCTACCATAAGCGGCATCAGTACCGGATAACTCAAAATGGTAATGATCTGCTGATTCAAAAGGTTTGGTTCTGCGGGTGCCGGAGGAGAAGGAAAGACAAGTCCCAATATCATCTGCAGGATAATGGCAACCACAATATAGACCCCAAATGCTGCGACAAAAGTCCCTTTTACCCCTTCTATACGACGGAAACCCTCTTTTATGATCCCTATAATATCAAAATCATACTCTGGTATGTATGGTGTTGGTCTGTTTTCATTCTCCATTTATGCACTCCTTGAAATTTAAAAATCATTATAACTTAAAAAAATAACTTTTGTTAAACATCTTCTGCTATACTCTCAAAAATTAAATTAGGAGAATATATGTCTGAATTAAAAAAATTCCGTTTTGTCAATAAAATAGAGGGTATATCATTTATCATCTTACTGTTCATTGCAATGCCGATGAAATATAGCTTTGATTACCCTATGGCTACCAAAGTGATGGGGATGCTGCACGGTCTGCTTGTATTTGCTTTTATCTATTATATTATTGAAGCAAAAAGAGAAGCCGGATTTACCTGGAAAGAAACTGCGATCTATTCTATTTTGTCACTGATACCGTTTGGTTCTTTCTATACGGACAAACTGCTTGAGAGAAAGATGACTATCGCGTAACGTAACCCTTTTGCTACAGCAACGATGAGTACAAATCTCTTAAAGTTGTAGCGCAATACACCTGCGATAAAAGTCAAAGGGTCTCCGATAATGGGAACCCATGACAAAAGCAGCGTTCCTCCTCCATATCTATCAAAAAATTTTCTTGATTTTTCCATCTTTTTAGCAGATAAGTATCCTTTTCTTTCAAGATAGGCTTCCCCCTTTAATCCCAGCCAATAATTGACCATAGAGCCCAGTGTATTGCCCACTGTTGCGAAGATCCATAACAAGTATAATGAATAGTTTTGGGAAATATCATAAAGGAGTAAGGCTTCGCTTCCTAACGGTAAAAGCGTAGCAGAAAGAAAAGCAACCGTAAAGAGTGTTATATAAACCATTAAAGCGTTTTAAATACCATTTCACCCTCTTCTATAACAGCTACTTTACCCTGGCATGCCTGTGAAGGTAAAGAGATGTATTTACCTATTGTCTTTGACTGATGAAAATGCCCTTCTATCACCATGTCAGCTTCAGTATAATTTTCCAATATCGCTTCTACTCTTTTCTCAAAATCATAAAAATCATGACAAATATGCTTTTGTGAGAGTTTTTTCATACGATGCTCAATGATGGTTTTTTCAAAAGGTTTTAAAAGTGTCAGTGCTGTTTTGTTTCGTAAGATCTTGCAATAAAGATCATAGCCAAAACCTGTCACATATTTATCTCCATGAGATATAGCAACCTTCTTTTCCCCAAGTTTAAACATTTTTGGCTGTTCTTCTCTACTGTACACTTTTATACTAGGAAACAACTCATTAAGGCAAAAATCATGATTACCTTCAAAATAGTGAATCTCCAGTTTTGTTGAAAGTTTGTGTAGGAGTCCAATTGCTTTAGAAGAAAAAGTTTGAATATAGTCATTGTATCCGAAAAGAAGATCAAAATTATCACCCATTAAAAAGAGTTGGGAAGTTTCTACTTCACCGCTTTCCAACTTTTGAAGTAAAACAAGAAAATCATTGCCATGATGAGGATAGTGAGAGTCTGCAATGAACAAAGCATTTTCCTTGATCTCAATCATATTCTTTCCTCCTTCCTTTTAATTGCTATTCTCTCTCGAAACGCTCCGCTTTCAAGGTCGTTCGGGATGACATTTCTTTTTATTAATGGATACCCTACGGGGTTACGGCATATATGGAATAACTGGTAACCCCATGCCTTCGTCATAACCACACATTAGATTCGCAGCAGCCAGTGCCTGTGAACTAGCGCCACGAAGTAAGTTATCGATGGCAGAACTTACAAACAAAGCATTTCCATTTTTAGCTGCAAAGATATCACAAAAATGTGTTCCCGCCGTACTTTTGATGTCTACGGGTGTTTCACGTATACGAATGAACGGATCATTGGCATAATGTTTTTTAAGTACTTCCAAGGGATCAATATCTTCTTTTAATGTACCATAGACAGAAACAAGCTCACCACGCGTCACAGGAATGAGATGTGGTACAAAATTGACATTTATCTTCACACCGTGTACCTTTTCTATCTTCTCTGCTATCTCAGGTGCATGACGATGCTTGAGAGGATTATAGGCAAAAATATTTTCGTTCATATTGACAAAGCTTGTCATCTCTGTGAGTTTCTTCCCTGCTCCGCTCACACCTGACTTTGCATCTACAAACAAAGGGGCATTGGTATCAAGATAAGGAATGAAAGGCAAGATACCCAAAAGGGTCGCTGTCGGGTAACATCCCGGACCGGCAGCAAGATTCGTATTTTTCAACTCTTCACGGTAATACTCTATAAGTGCATACACAGAGTCATCCAGATGCTCCGTATCTTCATGTTCGCAGTAGTGTTCTTCGTAAGTATCAAGATCTAAACGATAATCAGAGGAAAGATCTACCACTTTCACACCTTTGTCTAAAAGACCTTTGGCAAAGCCCATAGAAGTTTTGTGCGGAAGTGCAAGGAAAACAAGTTCACAACGCTCAGCCACAGTGTCAACATCTGCTTTTTCTACAAACAGAGAGATCACATCTACAAGAGAAGGATGCAGTGCTTCTATCATCGTGTCGCCCTGAGTCGTAGCAAGATAGGTCAACTGGAAGCCGCCATGTGTCACTAACATCTTGACAAGTTCCAGTCCTGTATATCCACTTGCTCCTACTACACCTACTTTTATCATGTTATACCTCTTAATTTAATACTATTTCGACATACGAAACTTCTTCAATGTCATACGTCTTTTTACCCGATGGCAGCGCGAGGGAAACTTCATCACCCTCTTCTTTTCCCAACAGTACTTTAGCCATAGGGGACTGAATAGAGATAAGCCCTTTACTCGGACTTGACTCTTGTCTGCCTACTATGGTATAGCTTAGCTCTTCATCTGTAGCCTGGTCTGTCAACTGTACCGTTGAACCAAAACTTATGCGTTTATGTGCAAGTGTTGACGGATCTACAACCTGTGCGCGTCCCACAACATCTGTAAGTTCCGTGATACGAGCTTCCATAAGCCCCTGTTCATCTTTAGCTGCATGGTACTCTGCATTTTCTTTCAGGTCTCCCTGTGCTCTTGCTTCATCTATCACAGCAGCGATCACCCCTCGCTCAGTCGTTTTAAGCTGTTCCAACTCTTCTGAAAGCTTGACATAGGTCACTCTTAACATCGGCTCTTTTTGCACGATTATTCCTTGATAATTTATTGATTGCATGTATTATACCAAAAAGGTTATAATAGCGCTAATCAAATCTATTTTAAAGAATTTTTATGAAAAAAATACTACTCACAAATGACGACGGCTTTGAGTCCAAGGGACTTTTGGCACTGGTTGAAGCACTTAAACCTTTGGGGCACGTTACCGTTGTTGCCCCTACGATGGAAAAATCTGCCTGTGGACATTCACTGACACTTACCAAACCGCTGCACTTTGTACAGCTTGAAGAGAACTTTTATAAACTTGACGATGGTACACCTTCAGACTGTATTTTCCTCTCACTCAATAAACTTTTCACTCAAG
Organism: Sulfurovum sp.; assembly: GCA_002733215.1. Classification (GTDB taxonomy): domain Bacteria; phylum Campylobacterota; class Campylobacteria; order Campylobacterales; family Sulfurovaceae; genus Sulfurovum. Next base: position 24,861 of record NVUY01000010.1, read on the forward strand.
AGAACAGGCCAGATATCGTGATCTCAGGTATCAACATTGGTTCAAACATGGGTGAAGACATCACTTACTCTGGTACAGCATCTGCTGCGATGGAAGCTGTACTGCAGGGTATCCCTGCCATTGCTATCTCTCAAGTCTATAAAAACCGTGGTGAAAGCATTAAAGAACTGGGGTATGATCTAGCCAAAGAGAGCATTGCAACACTTGTAGAAAAAATATTTTCCAATGATTTCCCCTTACCTGCCCGTAAATTCCTAAATGTCAATATCCCTCCTGTTTCAACGTCAGAGTGTAAAGGTTTTAAAGTCACACGTGCCGGAAACCGCCTCTATGGACACCACGCCGAAGTACACCATAACCCACGTGGCAAAGAGTACTATTGGATAGGGTTACCTTCTTTGGGATGGATGGAGACCAAAGGTCACGTCACAGACTTTGAAGCTATCAATGACGGCTATGTTTCCATTACACCGGTACATCTTGATATGACCAGTTATGACGATATCAAATCTCTGGATAGCTGGTTATGAGATTTGAACGTTGTCGCATGCTCTTTGGGGATGAGGACTTTGAAAAGATACAGTCTTCCAAGATACTCATACTTGGCATAGGCGGTGTAGGTTCTTACGCTCTTGACTGTCTTTACCGTTCCGGAGTGACTGACATCACCATCCTTGATTTTGATATCTATGATGAAAGCAATAGAAACCGACAGATAGGTTCAGATGCGGTAGGAGAAAGTAAGGTCGATACGCTGGCCTACCTCTACCCCGGTATCAAAACCATCAACCAACGTATGGATATGGCATGGGTAGCAGACTTTGATTTTGACCCTTATGACATCGTCATAGATGCAGCGGACACCACAAAAGTCAAAATAGAAGTAGCCAAAAAGTGTTACAAAAAACTCATCATGGCACTGGGTTCAGCCAAACGCTATGATGCAAGTAAAATAGAAGTGGCTTCCATCTGGAAAACCCATGGTGATGCCCTTGCACGTAAAATACGTAATGAACTTAAAAAAGCAAAGTTTGACAGAAACTTTTTAGTGGTCTTTTCTCCAGAAGAAGATAAATGTAAAGAAAAAGGTTCTTGTGTGGCTGTGACCGGTGCGGTAGGATTAACCGTTTGTTCTGAAGCGATAAAGAGGATACTGAAATAATGTCACATGCCTTTACCCCATGTATATATACTTTAGGAGGAAAATATTGATGATGATAAATAAAAATATATCAGACATTATTGGCATACAGAACTCATCTAAAGAAATTATCCAAGAGTTATATACTTATGAGTCCAGACCTGATGATATTGTTCGTGATAGTTACAAAAGCTCTAAGCTAGATGAAGCTATTCGTTTTGAGATTATTGAGTATGATGAGTTTACTGAGGAACTTTCTCTCTCGGCTGATACCAGGGAGTATTACGAGCTTAGGCTTGGACAGAACACACAAACAAATTTGGGACTAGTTGGAGATAAATTAACAAAGTTAGATAAAGAGTTAGGCTTTTACAACCAAAGAGTTAAAAGCTCTGAACCAGCTGATAGGGAAATGAAAGCTATCTATAACTTACTGTCTCAAATACCTTCACTCTTAAAGCATAATCTTAGAGCCATTGCTTCAAACTCTATCTTTGCATTTAAGAGCGAAGCAAACTTTAAAATAAAAATGGAGAAGCTTAAAGTCTCTAAAGATGAGATAGAAGAACTGATGACTGCAACCTACGCTTGCGACCAATTTTTACTAGATCAACACCATTTTTTTAAGTCTATGGATAACTACAAAATAAACTCTGTGAATTTACGTTTTAAAAGAGAGTCCATAGCACTTGAGAAGTCCTTTATAAAACTCTTTGATGACATAAAGAACTTTATAAACCAAAGCATTAAAGATGGGGAGCTTATAAAGAAGCTTCAAAAATTAAAAGAGTTAAAAGATGATAAAAAACTTCTCAACGCTACCAATATAGAAGAGATTTCAGAAAAACAAAGAGTTATATCAAAAAGTGTAAAGGTAAAAAAACTACACCCTGATGACCAGATAGTTAACTACTTAGAGACACTGAGAAAGATCATAAGTTTAAGAGAGATAGAATTACAAGATAACAGAGTTGATAGTGATTTAAAGTATGATGTAAATGAAGTTAGCAAAGTAGAGAGGAAGTTATACAACTACCAAAAGTTAAATGAAGATTTTTTATCACAAGATGAAGACCTAATGACATTTTTAGTCAATAAAAATATAGATAACAATAGACTCCTAGGTGTATTTATACGGATGTTCAAAAACTACTCATACAACTATGAAGTAGACTCAGATAAATTTGTAAAATATGACCATAGAGAATATGTAGAGGTAAAAAGATGCTTATAAATGTAGAAGAGTTAGTGCCACAGCACATAGGAAAGATTTACCAAACCATACTAAAGGGTGGCTATATAAATGAAAACAGTGCTAAACATGGAAATGTAGAACTTTATGAGGCGATTGTTAGTAAAGAGAGCGAACTAAGAGCCTACTTTAAACCACTAGGTTATGCCCTAATGAAAAGAGAGGGTTACTTCTACTTTGCAAGAGATGATGCATCAGATGGTGAGGCATCACTTGAACTGATAGTAGACTATATAGATATAGCAAATTTCTTTAAAACCCTTGATGCAAACTTTTCTGTGGGCTATAGGTTTTCACTGACGGCTATGGAGCATCAACTCAATACAAATATAGAGTTACAAGACTTATCTACTAAGATGAAAGGTATAAAAGCAAATGACAATAGAGAGTTCATACAAAAGATAGTTGATAAGTTAAAAAAAGACAGCTTTGTGGAAGAGAGAAGCTCCGTAAATGGGGAGTATATCGTTTTGAACTCTTATGACTATATTGAGTATTTTTTAGGGGAGATAGAAGTATATGAGTAGTGATGGATTAAAGAAGATATATCTTATAAAGAGTGCTGGATATGAGTTCAATGAAATTGACCTAAGAGAAAATACGCTACTTTTGGGAGAGAGTGGCGTGGGTAAAACTACTATCATGAGAGCCGTTCTCTTCTTCTACACTATGGACTACTCCGATAGCATCTTAAATCTGACATCTGACACCAAAAAGTCTTTTAATGACTGGTACTTTAGAGAGCATAACTCACACTTGGTTTATGAATATACCAAAGCAGAGAGTAGATTTCTCTTTGTAGTCAGCAAGGGTGGGAAGCTAAACTATACTTTCATAGATATGACTAACGCTTCGTTAAATGTCAAGGATCTTTTTGTAGATGAAAATAGACCTGTGACTTTAGAGAAGCTCAATGAAAAAGTACAAAAAGCCAACCTGCCAAACTACCACACAAGTATAAAAGAGAGGTATATAAATACTTTTCATAAAAGGGACATGAACGCTAAGAAAATCAAGCAAGAGCATAGTGTAGATTTTTCACTTTTTGAGAGCATGAAATTTACAAGAGAGTATGCCAAGACACTCTCAAATATATTTATGTCTTCTAAAGTCAACTCGACTAGTATTAAAAAAAGCATAGTCTCTCTCGTAGAAAACGCCACGCTAAAGATAGACCTAAATGAGATAAAGCTAAACCTAGATGAGTATGTAAAACATAAAGACGAGATAGATAAGTTTGAGAAAAAAATACCCGATATAGAAGCCTTGACTAAAAAATATAACAAATACCATAGCGATAGAGAGGCGTTTAAGCAAAGGTCTAATGAGCTTGAAGCTATCCATAATAAAGTCAACCAAAAGATGCAAGAGTTAACCCTAAAAATAGGTATAGTCAAAGAGGAACAAACTGCTCTAAAAAGAAGCAATGATATTGAGATGTCCAAACTTGATGAAAAATTAGAAGGTAGTTCCAAAGAGGTCATAGAGCAAAAAAAAGATTTAAGAGAGTTAGAAGAAAAATCTAAACTATATGCGTCTAAAAATATAGATGGATTAGTAAATGAATACAAAAAAGAGAAAGAGTACAAAAACCAACTGCAGATAAGTGAAGAGAAATACAGAGCTTTAACATCAAAATTTGACAGTATAAAAGAGAAGTACAAGAAGATACAAGAACAGCTAAAAAAGAGTACAGATGAACAGATATTTGACTTGAAAAAGGTGAGTGTTGATTTTAGTAAGAAGCTGGGGGAGCAAAAGGTAAATCTTTTAGAGTCTAAAGAAGCGAAAATAAAAGCTGAAACTCAAAAATATGTAGATGAAAAAATAGACTTGGAAGCTAGCCTAAAAGCCACAAGTGAAGCGCTTAATGCTACAAATGTAAAACTAGGAGAGATAAAACATTTTGTATTTAACAAAGAGGAGATCATCAAGTATGGAGATGAGATAAGTGAGTATGACAAAGCCCTACTCGATACTCAAAAATCACTCAATGACAACGATTTTCAGATACAAAAAACCGAACAGCAACTCGAAGAGATAGCAAAAAACTTGAGAGACTCTTCTCAAAAACTAGATAAAGATACAAAAGAAAAAAAAGATGATCTATTTGAGCAAAAGAGCCTTGTAGAACAAAAACTTGATTTTGATAGAGATAACCTCTATGGCTACATAAACAGAAACTCTGTAAAAAATGCAAAGAAATTAGTAACCTACCTGAAAGATGAAATTCTTTTTTCAGATAAGCAGTTTACCGTCAAAGAAGATGCAGAGAGTAGCTCTATTTTTGGGTTAAACATAGCGTTTGACGAAGAGTTTGTAGACTCTTATAAACAATCCAAACTACAAAAAGAGTTAAAACTCATAAAAGATAGCATAAAACAGTTAAATAGAGATGCGCTTAGAAAAAAGAATGCCTTAGAAAATGAGGCTACTAACGCTACAAAAGAGAAAAATAGACAAAGAACCATCCTCTACAAGCAAACAGATAAATTAAATGAAAACAAAAGAAGTTATGAGAAGAACCAAGCCTTAGCTAGACTTAACCTAGAAAAAGCAAAAGATGATGCTGTAACGTTAAAAAAACAAAAAAATGCAGAACTTCAAAAAACATACTCTCTCAATAAGATAAAGCAAGATGAGTTAAACTCTAAAATTCTTGGACTGAGCAAGCAAATACAGCAGATAACTCAAAACATAGGTACAGAGATAGTGGCAAAGGTATCACAATATGATGCAGAGCTACGAGAGAGCGAAACAGCTTTAGAATCTAAGATAGTAACGATGGAAGAAGCGTGCAATACTCAGATACAAAGCAACCAAGATGAGTTACATGAAACACTAAAAAACAATGGTGTAGACAATGAACTCCTTAAGAGTATAGAGGATGAGATTGCAAAATTAACAGTTAAGATGAGGAGTATAGAGGATTATAAATCTTTTGTAATCATATACTTAAAAGAGTATAAAGACAAGATAGCAAACATGCCCTCTCTTAAACAAAAACTAGAAAGTGACGAAAAATACCTAAGTGACTTAAAGCAAAAGAAGCGTGAAAAACAAAATGAGTTCAAGATACAAGATTTAGACTTAGTCACCAAAAAGAATGCTCTTTTGGCTAAGCAAAATGACATAAAAAACTTCACAAACGCCTACAGCGAAAAAATCCAAGGTCAACACATAGAAAAAGCTATAAAACACTCTTTGAAGTTAGATAGCTATGTTTTAGATAACAATACAGAAGTGAGTTCATCTGTAGTAGATAGAATTATTAAGCTATTTGAAGAGATTAAAAATATGCAAGACTCCATAGAGAGTTCTGTTGTGAAGATAGTGAAGAACCTCAAGAGTGACAACCTCTTTAAAATATCTACACCAACGGATTATATTGACGATAAATCCTACTTAAAAACAGCAAAAGAACTCATAGAATACATAGAAAATGATAAGCTTTCACTTCTTAAAGATGCTTCATTAGAAAAATTTAAAAGTAATATAGTTCTCATAAAAAAAGAATTAGGAAGTTTTGAAGAAGCGTTGGCAGACATTCACAGTGAAGTGAATTCTTTAGGAAACTCCATTAAAAAAGCTACAGATTCCTTTAAAGTTATTGACAGCATTCGCATTAAGTTCTCTGAGACCAATAATAATACGCTCAATACCCTAAAGGAGCTATCGGACTTTTACGATAAAAATAATGATAAGTTCTTAAGTGGATTATTTGAGTCATTTGGGGATGATAAATCATCACAAAAATTAAGAGAAAAGTTAAGAGACAAGATAGTAGAACTTGTGCTGTTGCTAAATGTATCTAAAGAGTATTTGGAGCTTGAAGATGGCTTTGTATTGGAGTTTAGGGTAGTTGAGAGAGGCAATGACCTTAAGTGGAGACAGACACTCAACGACATAGGTTCAAATGGAACTTCTACACTCGTAAAAAGCATCATAAACATTTCTATGCTTAAGATGGTTAGTAAAAATATTGTAAAAGATAATGAGATAGTGACTCACTGTATTTTGGATGAGATTGGTACTATATCTACTGAGTACTTTAGGGAGCTAAAAGATTTTGTAAATCAAAGTGGCTTTGTATTTTTAAATGGTATGCCAACGGAAGATGATATGCTGATGTCCATGTATCCAACTATCTATGTGGGTCAAAATTTTGGTGACTACAGCAAGATGATACTTGCGAGCAGAGTAGATATATGAAAGTAAACAGGCAAGACTTGCTAAACATCAAAAGTCTTATAGAGTGTGGAGCCATAACAGAACGTAAGTTTAAAAACCAAGAGATAGTTTCACAATTAAAATTGAATGGATCTGTTTTAGAAAGAAGAAAGAAAACAATAAAGTATATTGATTTAGCTAAAAAAGAGAATGTATTTCTACTTTTAAAAAACCACAACTACAATATTTCTTCCATAGAAGAGATAGATAGTTATATAGAAAATATATTTGACAAAAAAGCATCAAGAGATATTATCCAACAACACCACAACAGTTCAAAAGCAAAAACATCTAAAAGTATGCATGGACTTTATGTGTCATCTCTACAAAAATTAGATGTACTATTAAACGGCGAACCAGTAAGTATATTGCCTAATGATGGACTAGGCTACTTTTTCTTTCATACGGAAAACATTGAACTATTTGAAGATACTATAGTCGTTGGAGTTGAAAACTACCAAGTAGTTTGGTTTGCAAAAAGATATACAGAGTTTTTTACTAAGCCTAAGCTATTGTTTGTAGTCATAACTCCGTATATGCTGGAGTGGATCTCTAGTTTGGAAAATGAGTATGTACACTTTGGAGATTATGATTTAGCCGGAGTCAACATATATTTAAACAAAATTATACCACGACTTTTAAAGTCTCAAAAATACTCTATGTTTATACCTCATAACATAGAACAACTCATTGAAAAGTACGGTAATAGCGAGTTGTATGAAAATCAGAAACAGTATCAAAATTTGCTTAGTAATGATGCTGAGGTCAATAGCTTAATAGAGGTCATTATGAAGCATAAAAAAGGAATTGAGCAAGAGGGATTGAGTTTATTGAGAGTATTTTAGGTGAGCATAAAGGATAAGGTAAAACCTTATCCTAAAGAAAAATTAATGAAAGTTATTTTAGCTTTCTATTTCTAGCTGCAAGCACTGTCAAGACAAAGAGTCCTGCCACTGCATAATAGACCCACATAGGGATCGGTACAGGATCTCCAGCTGCGTACGAATGAAGACCTGATAGGTAATAATTTACCCCAAAGTATGTCATAAGTACTGAGAAGTAAGCCCAGGTTGTTGCCACATTAAAGGTAAAATTAGATTTAAGTGCCGGCACAAAACGTAAATGAAGTACCGTTGCATAAATCAAGATGGTCACTGCTGCCCATGTCTCTTTGGCATCCCAGCCCCAGTAACGTCCCCATGATTCATTTGCCCATACACCACCAAGGAAGTTTCCTATAGTAAAGATAAAAATCCCTATGATGAGTGACATTTCAGAAAGGTTTGTCAACTCTTTGATGGCACGGTCTATGTTTGTATGTCCTTCTTTTCCTCTCATGATATAAAGTATCAACACTAAAAAGGATAAGATAAACCCAAGTCCAAAGAAGCCATCACCAGAGATGATCGTTGCCACATGGATCATAAGCCAATAGGAATTAAGCACAGGAACAAGTGTTGTAATTTCGGGGTTAATGAAACTCATATGTGCCACACCCATCGTGATACCTGCAAGAATTGCCGTACCTGCAAGTGCAAACGGTGAATTTTTTGCAAGCAATATACCTGCCAAAACTGTTGAAGCAGCTATCACGACTATGGATTCATAAGCATTTGACCAAGGAGCATGACCTCCAATGTACCATCTAAGTGCAAGACCTATGATGTGCAGTGAAAAACCAAGAAGAAGTATAGCCCATGAGATATTCATGATCCATTTCATAGGAAAATTTGTTTTCAATACATTGATAAATGCAAAAACAAGTAAAATAAGACCCATAAATAGATAAAGCGGGACTAATTTAGAAAATAATCCCAGTTCGTTATACTTAATTTCCATAGCTATATGTGTTTGACTGAGTAAGACTGCCGCACCATATTTTTCTTGTATTTTATTTATCCCTTTTAATGCAATATTGGCATTGTTCCAGTCCCCAGTTTTTACCCCTTCATCAACCATTTTAAAATATGCAGCGATACTAATTTGTACTTCAGATGCTTCTTTTTTCGGAAATTCTTTTATGGCATTCATAGGTGCCAGCCATTTGTTGTTTGCATCGTTTGGTTTTGGATAGATGCGTAACATAGAGCCTTGATATGCCATAAAAGCAACATTCACACGCTCATCAACTTTAAGAAGTTCTTTGTCGTACTGTGACTTTTCCAAAGGTTTTTTTCTTCCTGCTTCTACAATAGAATCATAAATTTTATACTGACTGTCAGGCTTTGTAAAAAAATCTGAAAATTTAGCAAATTTAGTATCTTCAGGCAATCCCAAATCAAGAGCAATTCTTTTATGCCCTATTTTAATCATGTTGACTTCTTGATATATATTAGGCTGCATGAGCATCCCTAAAAGTACTTGCGTGGCATCTAAGTCAAAAAGTGATGTTCTTCCTGTAATTTTAGAAACCATTTCATGGGCCATGGTATCCATAGGTTTCATACGACCTCTAGGATCCTGCACAACAAGTTTACCAAAGCTTGTCGCATGTTCTTTATCATAAGAACTTATCACTTTTTGAAGTTCAGGACTTGCTGTTGGCACGGCTGCCTGTAACCCTTGTGGAGCAAAGGCTACAAAAGTAAAGAGCATAAATGCAGCCATGGTACCTTGGATCTTTCTAGTATTTTTAAGCAGTTTTCTAAAACGTCCAGATGGAGCCCCTAATGACCAAAGCATCCCTAATGTCATCAAAATGTAACCTATGTATGTTGGCCATGTACCAGGATCATGATTCACTGAGAGTACAGTTCCTTTTTCATCTTGATCATAAGAGGACTGGAAGAATCGGTAATTTCTGTGGTCTAAAACATGGTTCATAAATATTTTGTATGGCATGTTTATATCCTGTTCCTTATCTATAAGCACTACATCTGAAGAATACGCTGCAGGTGTCATGGATCCAGGGTAACGATCCATCGTAAATTTTTCAAGTTTTATAAAAAAAGGCAGATCAATAAGCTTTGCACCCAAACGCATATTAATGTCTACTCCAGCCAAAGTAAACTTTTCTAAAGCTCCTGTTCTTCCTTGGTATGGTTTAAAATCAATAATTTTGCTTTTATCACCTACACTTATTTTCAACTTGATAAGTTCAGGTAATCCACCTTGTGTTTTATAATCATTAGAAAATAATTTTATGGCTGATTTCTTATGAATATCTTTCAGGACAACAGCATTTCCACCAAACTGATAGAGCATTCGTGAAGCAAAAACACCTTTACCTTTTTTTATCTCTCCTGGCTCTTTTGTATCCATATTCAATGTTTTTAAAATGAATGGAAAGTCCAGACTAAGGTTATCAATCTCACCTTTGATTAAAAATGTGGGTTTGTCTTTATACTCTTTTGTAGGCTCATAAGCGATATAAAAAGATCCGAAATCTTTTCTCTCCCCTTTGGAAAAATAATATACCTTTCCTTGTCCCCCTGCTGAGACTTTTAGTTCTACCATGTCCTTTCCCTTAGGGTCAGGCACTATCTTCTCCTGAACTGTTGGAAGATACTCTAAAAGTTCTATATTTACTTCCGCATTTTTAAGTTCCAGTGTTTCATCTAAACTATTTTTACTCATGCTGGAGAAATAAAGTATTTTTTCAAGTTCATTTTGAGTTTCACCATCACTGACGACAACTTGTAAGGTTTTTTCATTTGAGACCATAGTATTTACCTCTTCTCCCTCACGTATATGCATCACACCCTCATAACCTATGTAACGTGTCATGAGCGCACCGATAGCGATGACAAGGAAAGAGAAGTGAAAAAGGAAAACAGCGGGTTTTGTTTTATACGATTTGGTTTTAATCATATTATAAACAAGAATTGCAATGAAATAAGCCAAAAATACTTCAAACCATTGTGCTTTATATATGAGTGCTTGGGCCGTTTGTGTACCATAATCATTTTCTATAAACGTTGCAGTACCTACCAGTACTCCAAAAGTAAACAACATTAACACAGCCATTTTCATGGAAAAAATATACTTCATCTTCTAATATCCTTGTAATTGACCTAAGCCATAATTAGAAGGATTATAACTGATGTTTACTAACCCAATATTAATCGGGATTATTTATCTCTTGTTATTACAATAAGACATAATGAATGTTACTTTAAAGCTCAATAAGCACACGAAACCCTACAAAATAATTACGTCCTCCTGAGCCAAGGTTTATCCTGGAGGCACAACGGCTGTTTTCTGCACTTCCGTTCCATGATCCCCCACGCAGTACTCTACCCTTTTCACTTTGTATTTTATACGCGCTGCCATCTCTGGGTGTATGCTCATAGCTTTCTGCATAATGGTCACTGCACCACTCCCATACGTTGCCATGCATATCATAAAGTCCCCAGGCATTTGGTTTTTTTGACCCCACATTATGGGTCACACCTTCAGCATTTTCTGCATACCAGGCATACTCGGCAAATGCTTTTTCATTCTCAGAAAAACAGTATTTTCCAGAACTTCCTGCCCTGCAGGCATACTCCCATTCAGCTTCAGTGGGCAAACGGTAGGTCGCCCCTTCCCTCTCACTTTTCCAGGCACAATACGCTTTTGCATCTGTCCAGCGTACACGACGTACAGGTACATCAAAACCCAAATGCTCATGTCTGTCTTCAGGTACAACTGCACCTGTAGCCTGCGCAAAAAGCATGTAATCTTCCACTGTCACCGGGAATTTACACATCGCTACATCATAATCTATATGCACTTCATGTACAGGCTGTTCTCTTTCTCTTGCATCTGCATCATCTGAGCCCATAAGAAAGCTCCCGCGCGGCAGTTGTATAAAGTTTTTAATAGGTGACTCCTTTAAGTTGATTAGAAAATTATTATATCTTATTATTTTACATAATAATGAGAGATTTTTTCTTTTTGTACATTTACAAAAGTTTCTTTCATCAAAGCAAAAAACTAACCGTACGTTCTATCAGCCAAAATGCAGCGAGACTCCCTATAACATAAGCTATGCCTGTCTCACCTCTACGTAATACATTTTGTGTAAACACTTTCTTCACTACCCATGCTATCATTAAAACTGCAAATACAAAGATCAACTGTCCCAATTCTACTCCAACATTAAAGAAGATGAGTGATGGCACAATATCACTTTGAGGTAAACCTATTTCTTTGAGTGCTCCTGCAAATCCTAAACCATGAATGAGTCCAAAACCAAAAGCAATGAGCCAAGGGTATTTTGCACTTACATGTTTTCTCCCACGCATGGCATAAATCACTTCTGCAGCCACAAAGACAATGGAGAGTGCGATGATAGCTTCCACTGCTGTACTAGAGAGCTGTATCATTTCAAAAGAAGCCAACATCAGAGTAATGGTATGTGCCACAGTAAAAGCTGTAATAGTCAAAATCAGCATACGAATGTTTGAGACAAGCAATAAAAGTGCCAAAACAAACAATAAATGGTCATAGCCCTCTAAAATGTGTTCTACCCCTAAGACAAAATAGGTAGATGACATGTTGTAAAAACCACTTTGATGACTTAGGGAAAAGCTTGGGTTCTCTGGTAATACACGTATGAACTCTGTTTCACCATCTAAGTAATGTATACGTACCAGCACATCACTTGAAGTGGATTCCAATCCTACAATAGTGATTTTTTTACCTATGAGTGCGTCCACTTCATCTATGACATAACTTTCAAGTAAGGCTGTATTGGTTCTTCTTAGGTTTTTAAGCCCTACAACTTTGGCACTTTTAGGAAAGAGAGGTTCTAGTTTTAGAGGGTTTTTGGTTTCACCTTGTGTTGGTTTTTTCCACAACACCTTGTAAGAAGTGTCACTTTTTTGTGTGAGTTCTAAAAAAGCTGGGCGTATCTCATCTGCAAATGCAGCATAAAAAAGCAGCAACAGTAAAACGACAGAACGTATCATTTTACTTCTTTTTCTATGACAAGGTCATATTTGTTTTGAAGTGCATCATAAAATGCATCTATGGCTTTTTTCTGTGCATTTACCCTAAAATCAAGTTTTACTTTAGCCTGCACTTCTTCAAGCGTTGCCAGATGTCTAGCTTTTTTGTTTTCAATGTACACCAAGTGTACACCATAACCTGACTTGACGGGTCCTAACCAAGTGTTTAGAGGTAAAGTATTTAATGCCTTTTCAAATTTTAAGCCAAAAAGTCTGGCTAAGCCTGCACTAGAAATGTCTTCATAACTTTGTTTAAGCATAATAGAGTCTCCACGTTCCGCATAGACTAAACTTAATTTTTCTGCTTTTAGCTTCTCAATATAAGCATCTACATCCTTATGCTGTTCAGGGTTTATGTAAATATGTTTAAAGGTGTAGATAGGTGCAATGGTGTACCTTTCTTTATGTTTATCCATAAACGCTTGAAGTCCTTCTTGTGTAGGTTCAAGTGAAGAGATGGAATCATTGAGCATAAACTCTATCTTTTGTTGTACTCGACGTTTGATGATGGTATCGTTTTCTACTAGTCCCATTTCTTGACCATGTTTAAAGACAAGGTCTTCGCGTATTTGGTTATCTATGAGAGCTTGAAGTTCTTCTTTAGTCGCCTCACGTTGTCTTGTCTTTTTAAATTGTGCTGAGAGTTGTTTTATTTTACCTTGTGAAATAATCACTTTCTCTTTTTCCACACTGTCATCATTGTTTGAGATATAAAAAAAGAGCAGTCCTCCCACTATAAGAAAATGCAGGAGTGGTTCTTGTAGTATTTTTTTGATCAATTGTTACCTTATTTGCTAGGTGTATACCAAATAGGTGAGGTATATGCACGTTCTTGTGTTTTAACTTTCACTTCTTTGGGTAAAGTAAGATTATATCGTACTGCATCATATGCTGTCCATCTTGGTGTTGGTATCTCTAGTACACGGATATAATAAAAAGTACTTTGTTTACTGTCAAAGTCTTTATCTTCATAATAACCATAAAGTGTCGCAGCACCAATAGTGTTTGTCCATGTTGGTACAGAAAGGTCTACCGTATCACCCACAGCAGGAAGTTTTCCATTGACTGAGAGTTTTCTATCTCCACCCCAAGCCACATTAATGACCTCTTCATGGGTTTCACCTTTTGTGTCTATCCAACCTTTTATGAGTTGTACTCTGTCAAGATTTGCCCCTTCAGGGTCTCTCATCGCAGCGATGATAAATGTCGGGTTCTGCCCTGCATTGTGAACACTAAGGTCACCACCCATTGGAACACCTTTGGCATACCCAACTGTTGCTAAGTCACGGTGTTTAAGATCTTCTTTTGTAAAGTCAAAACCTGCAAATACTCTCACACGAATACGTGGTCCAGTTGTGGCATACACTTCTTTTCGTTTCATCGCATCAAATATACCTGCACGTGTATTGGCATCAGCCCAAACTGCGGTCACACCAGGAGAACTATACTGCCATGTATCAAAACCAAAATCAAGTTTTTTATTCTCTTTGGCTACTGTTATTTTTCCATTTTTGCCTACAATTCTATGTCTGTTAGGTTCCATCCATGTAAAAGCACCAAAATAGTTATCATCCATTTGCGTAGCAAGTCCTGTATGGTGATCAGATCCTGCAACAAAGCCAAACTTAAAAGGGTTGGTACCAAATTCCTTACCTAGTTTAAGACCATTTTTGAGAGATGAACGTGCATATTCATACTCTAACATTGCATCTGTTTTTTTCTCTGTTGCATCTAAATTACCATAATCAAACGTTTCATAGTCTGCAAATTCGTCTTTAGGAGAGAGTTTACTATGGGTCTCACCATCCCCTTTAGACTGCATAATTTCATAAAGTTTTTCCCATTTGGCTCTGGTTTTTATATAGTTTGAATCAAACTTTGCACCATTTTTAAAGTCATCTACAGTATTAAACAACATCCCGTTAGAAAGGTCTCCATTATGAGGAATGGCAATGACTTGTCCCCCTGTAGTGTCTTCATAGGTTTGTAACCATTTCCATAAGTCTTCTGGGTTTGGACTTCCCATTGGGGGTGTCATAGTAAAAGGAAGAATGTTATAGGTACGCTCAGGACCATCTCTAAAAATAACATTTCTATGTAAGTTGTTTCCTTTGACGAGTGATGTCCATTCATAAGCAATCATAGTCGTAAATTTATGGGGTTCATTGTTCTCTTCTGCTGCATTGACAAGGTCTTGCCACGTGCGTTTATACCCTGCATTCCCAGGCTGGTAGTTGAGTGCAGTAGACAAAGTACCTTGAGAAAACCAACTTATGAGATCTTGTGATGCTTTTTTAGCTACATTTCCACCCTGGGCAAACCTATCATGTAGGTCTTTACCCTGTTTATCTGCCATGATTTCAGGTGTCCCTTTTAAGATGTCTGTAATGGCTCCCATACCATCTGTATGTTCAGTAATACACATAAAATCTAAAGCTCGATTTCGTTTAATAGGTTGATTTGTATTGGATAGTATTTCATGACCTTTAGCAAAACGGTACAAATCACGAGGAAGAAGTTTAGTACCTCCTCCTCCAGCATCTGCTGAAAGTGCAGAGTGAATGTGTTGTTCCCCAAAAAGAAGTTTTGTCGGGTATGCTCTGTCTGCATACGGTGAATACGTTTTTTTGCTTTCTTGGGCATAACTCATACTTGTGACTAAAAGTGCACAAAGTAATGGTGTTTGTAATAATTTCATTAAATTTCCTTCTCTTTTGTAGGTGTAAACCAGATTGGTGAAGACCAAGCACGTTCTTGAATGGTTGCAGGAACTCTATCAAGCAAAGGCAAGTTATTTCTTACAGCATCATAAGTACTCCATCTTGGTGTGGGTATTTGTATGACGCGTGCATAGTAGAGTGTAGGCAGTGTTGCATCAAACTCTGTGTCTGTAAACGAACCCATGAGCATAGGACTTCCTATTTCGTTGGTATATTTAGCAGTTTTGAGGTCTACTGTGTTTCCTACTTTTGGAAGATTTCCATTTTTATCCATTTTACGTTTGTCTGACCAGGCTACATTGATGATCTTTTCTTGTTGTTTACCATCTTTGTCTACCCAACCTTTGATGATTTGTATACGGTCAAGGTTGCCTTTGTCTACATCTTTTTGTGCCCAAACGGTAAATGTTGGTGCCTTTTTAAGTCCTACAATGGTTTGTCCCATCGCTACGCCATTTTTATAGCCATCTTCTATCATATTTTTAGCGTCATTTGGGTTTTTAGATAAAGTTTCTCCTGCAAAGAAACGTACTAGCATTCTAGGACCGGAAGTCACAAATGTTTCTCTATTGTACATAGCATCCCAAATGTCTGCACGCGTATTTTTCTCTGCCCATACACCTGTAATAGAACCTATACTCTGATCTATAGCATCAAGCCATTCAGGTACTTGACCTTTACGTCTAAGTGCAACTGTACTGTCTGCTGCACCATGTCCACCTATAAAATTGTCTTCTGCAACATCTGCAGTTAAACCATTGTGGCTGTCTGTTCCACCGCTAAAGCCATATTTGTACGGATTTACACCTAAAGAAGTGCTGTATTTAAGTCCTTCTATCACCCCATGTCTAACAAAGTTCTCTTTTTTTATCTCACGTTTTGAAAATTTTGCTAGAGAATCTGCATTTTCAAAGTCTGCAAACTCATCGGCTGTCCAAAACTTTCTATGCACTTCAGAGTTTCCTTTGATTTGCATCATCTCAATGAGTCTTTCAAAATGGTTACGCGTTTGGGCATACTCTAACGTAATGGGTTTACCTGTAGAATCATTTTTGTTAAACATCATGCCTTTTGAAGCATTGGAGTTGTGAGGAATCGCAAAAAGTCTGCTACCTTTTTTTTCTTGTTCACTCATCCATCCCCAAAGCCCCTCTTCACGATTAAACTCTGCATACCCTACTGGACGTTCTGGTAAAACCATGTCACGGAAAAATACATTTCTGTGTAGGTTTCCACCTTTGGGTGCTCCCGACCACTCAAAAGCAGCAAGTGTTGTAAAAACTCCCGGTTCATAGTGTTCTCTTACAGCATCAACATTTACTTTCCATGCAGAGTTGATGCTCTCTACTCCTGTGAAAAAGTCTGTATGTTTAGGCGGTGCATCTCCACGGTTTACTGAAATAACATACTTAATAAACCACTTGATTTGCTCTTCATACTTAGTGAGTGAACGTAACTCTTTCAGCACATCCTGGTCATACCCTTTTGCTTGGGCATGCATAGCAGTGTACATTTCACCAATATACTCAGAGTGGTCAGTTACGGCACAAAAGTCCAAAGGACGTTCAAGTTTATGTTTTTGACCATTAATGAGCATCTCTTCCCCTTTAGCAAAACGTAAAGAGTCTGAAGGTGTCATCCGGTTACCTCCTATATATGCATCTAACGAGTAAGAGGTATGCATGTGGGTTTCACCAAAGTAAGCATTTTTAAGAGGGTTAGAGGGTGCATCTTTTTCAAGCTGTTTTATATGCTCTGCTTGTGCAGCATAAGAGCTGTCTTTGTTTTTTTCATTCTCTGCTAAAATCGGTGTAGCCAACACTAAAGTAGCAATAATAGAGTATTTTATGCGTAAAGATATGTTCATAATTTTCCTTTTTTGTAAGAGCTTAGTTTAAAAAGTTGAGACCTTTTAAACTAAACTCTTATGACTCTCCTTGGCAAAGGAAAGCACATAAGAATGTTATCTTAATTGTTTGTTGGATGTGCAGAAATCATTTGGATAGCATCTCCTACCGTAAAACTTCCTGGCTTTTGTCTCGGAGGGAATTCTTTAAATGTTGCTAAGAATTTTCCTACCATCTCTTGTACAGGAAGTGCAATAAAAGCACGTCTATACCACCAATCATTGTACCCCATACCTTCCATACCACGCTCAGAAGGATCAGATTTCAAGTCAAAAAAGATAGGTGCTCTAAGTTTTTCAAATGGTGTTCTCCAAACATCCATACCTGTTGCATTTTGAACCATAAAGTGAATTTTTGTACGTCCAAATCTAAGTGCCAAAAGGTCTCCATCATCAGAGAAGTAGAAAAATTCTTTTCTGGCTTCTTTCCCTGTACCAGTAAGTAGACCTGTTTGGTCGTATCCATCTAAATGTACTTTAAATGTTTTGTTCCCATAGGTATGCCCTTTTAGAAGTTCTTGTTTTACATTTTTGTTTCCAGCAATTCCCACAAGTGTTGGGAACCAGTCTTCCCCTGCAAATACATGGTTAATCACTGTACCCGGCTTGATATTATTTGGCCATCTAACAAGTGCAGGTACTCTCCATCCACCTTCCCAGTTTGTATTTTTTTCGCCTCTGAATGGTGTAGAACCAGCATCTGGCCAGAGACACACCATTGGGCCATTATCGGACAGATACATCACTATGGTATTTTCTGTTAACTTCTCATCATCTAAGAAATCAAGTAGTTTACC
Source organism: Sulfurovum sp. (assembly GCA_002733215.1). Lineage (GTDB taxonomy): Bacteria > Campylobacterota > Campylobacteria > Campylobacterales > Sulfurovaceae > Sulfurovum. The sequence goes on from NVUY01000010.1 coordinate 42,840, forward strand.
TATGAGTGCATCATGTTCCATCATGCCATCTGCATATGCACCCAGTACTGGGTAGATACCCTTTGGATTGTTTCTGTTTTCTTTTTTTACATGGGTAAAGTTATGCATACGCGTAGGGTTAAACCAAACAAACCAAGGTTTCTTCGCTGCTTTTTGTCTGCTTATAAAGTCTTTGGTTTTAGCCAACACTTCTTCATCGATGGTTTCCATTCTTTTTTTATTGAGGGGTCCCGTGTCCTCTATTTTCCCATCTGCTGTTGAAGAGATGACACCTCTTGGTCCATACTTTTTTAAAAATTTAGGATTTGTCGGATAGTCTTCATTTTCTGGCTCTTCTTCTGAGTTTAAATGGTATAGGTTTCCATAAAACTCATCAAAACCATGGTTGGTAGGTAACATGTCATCTCTGTCACCTAAATGGTTTTTACCAAACTGACCTGTAGCATATCCAAGAGGTTTGAGCATCTCAGCAATGGTTGGGTCTTCTTTTTTTATCCCTTGTGGTGCACCAGGAAAACCTACTTTTGAAAGTCCCGTCCTAAAAGGAACCTGACCCAAAATAAACGCTGATCTTCCTGCTGTACAAGACTGCTGTCCATAGTAGTCAGTCATAAGTGCACCCTCTTTTGCAATACGGTCAATGTTTGGTGTCTGATAGCCTACAATCCCTTGTCCGTAAGCACTTACGTTATTGATACCGATATCATCTGCCATAATTACCAAAATGTTTGGTTTATCTACTGCTTGTAACCACAGAGATGTCATAGCGACCATACCCGTAAAGAGTATTTTTTTAGATAGTGTCATCTTAGTTCCTTGTTTAAAGTTAAAGTAAATATATTTTTCAATATACGATTAAAATGTTGGAAATAAAAACTTGGCAGTAAATGTCAAAGAATTTTTAGGTGTTGGAGCAAAAATTCCGTTACCTATGTTTACTTTATCTGCAAAATTATGTGCGTATTGTAAAGAGAACATCACAGGTAGTTTTCCAAACCTATGAAGTTTCCCTACTTGTAAAGCAATGGGTAAAGAAACCCATTGTGTAGACTCCCAGTCATACATGTACTGTATGTCTCCCGTACCGATGTTCCATCCTCCACCCAAAGAGTAGTTTACTATAGGTTGAAAAGAACTTATTTTAGTATGAGGACGTACATCATCCCCTGCTATACGAAAGAGATTTTGGTTAAAGAGTCCTAGGTTTAGACCTTTGGTGATGGTATTGTTTACAAAACCAAAGGCAGGGCCTAGACTCCATTGTTTGTTTCCCCCTTCTATGGGAATACCTGCAACTACACCTACACCAAAACGTCCCCAGGAAGCAGGAAACACTGTCATGTCAAACAGAGTCATATCTGCTAGACCGGTATCACCCGAAGGGCTGTCTGTTGCGTATGGCTGTGTGATTCTAGCTATGTGGTTGTACTCACCCCATTTGTAAGGATATGCTGCACGGAATGAAACACTATTTCCACTTTCACCCTCTAAACTGTTATAATAATCAGACGTGTAATTGTCTATCAGCTGTACAGCCATAAGTGGGGCTGTGGGGTCATTTGCTTTTTGTGACAAGTCAGTTTCTGAATAGAGTGAAGATACACTTAATGCAAGAGCATACCCTAAAGATAACATAGTTTTTTTTATACTCATTTTTTTCATATTAAACTCTTTCATTTTTATTCTTAATAACTTTTTTTAATAATACCCAAAAACTATATCTAATGGGTATAGAAAAACTGCAAGATGTAAAGGTTTTGATGATTTTAAGACTGTCTTTGCAACGTTAAAGAAGGAAGTTCTCCAAACATGTTTTTATAGGCAGCAGTAAAAGTGCTCATATTGTAAAAATTGTATCGTAATGCAACGCTGGAGATGTGTTCAGTACGTGGATCTGCTAAAATAAGTTCCTGTTTAATCGCATGCATACGAAGAGCTAAAAGGTATTTTTTAGGTGTGACTCCATATTGGGCTTTGAAAGAGTGATGCAGTGTACGTTCACTGATGCTAAGTTCTGTTGTTATGTGAGGAATAGAAATGGATTCTTCAATAGACTGGTGTAGCAAGTCTCGCACGTTTTTAATGTGAAAAGTTTGTTTTCGCTTAGCATTTTCTTCCAAGTAAATATAAGAAAAAACATGATGAAGTATCTCAGATTCAATTTTAGGGTAGTATGTATCTATGGGCAAAGTGGTATGATCTTTCATCAAATAAGACATCCAGTTTTCAATACCCTTTACAAAGTGAGAGAAGGACTCAGGCTCAATGTAGAATTCTTTGTTTTTTGTATGGCTATTAAAATCTTCATTAAAATAACTGTAGTACGCTTTCGTGAAAAACCCTTCTTTAACCGAAAGTACAAAAGTTTCACTTTCACCCGTACAAAGAAAGTCAATTTCATCACCAGATCTTAAAATCTTGATTTGATGATGCACTGCTAGTTTGTTTTGAAATGAAATATCAGCCTTTGTCACTACAAAAGCAATAAGTACAGTACCTTTTGGGAAATCTCCACGTAATAACACACCATGAGAATATGGTGTACGCATAAGCTGTATATGTGGCGTATGGGTCACAATCATTGAACCATAAAATGAACCTTTTTGTATCTGTATACGCTCAAGGCTCCAAGATCGTGCATAAAACTCCATCTCTTCTAGGTTAATATCTCTAAAGTCTATCTTCAGTCCAATGGGAAAAAGTATAGATGACATAAAGGCTCTCCCATATCTTATTCATTCATTATAGGGAAAGTAGCTTATAGCAATAGCTTTGCTGATTGCATGGTCTATTTTGTACCCATGTAATTAACAGTATAAAGACGATGAGTTTTAGATTTTGAATAGTGGAATAGAAGAAATGCACTCCTAAACTAAGTTTAGAAGTGTAAAAATGTATCGTTTTGTATTAAAGTACTGAGCTAATAGCTAACTTTGCAGTTTCTTTTTTTGCGCTTGCATCAGGTATTGAAGCTTTAGAAGCAGTGACTGCTCCAAGAGCACCTGCTTTAATTTTTTGTACTTATTTCATTACTAATCGTCATCAACACTCATATCTTTTGTATCTACAGTATCTTTTGATTTTTTAGTGTAAGTTTCTTTACTATGCTCGTCTGCCGCTTTCTCTGTCTGTGTATTTTGCCCAATAACATGTATGTCACTCTGAGGATAAGGGATAGAGATACCTTCTTCATCAAAGCGTTCTTTGACTGTACGGGTTACTTCCCAGAAGACAGTCCAATAATCAGCTGTTTTAACCCATGGACGGCATATGAAGTTCACCGATGAATCTGCCAATTCACTTACCTTGATGGTAGGTGCAGGGTCTTTGAGTACCAGTGGATGTTCTGAGAGGATCTGCTCCATCACCTTCTCTGCCTGTTCAATGTTATCATCATAACCGATACCAAAGACCAGATCTACACGTCGTGTATCACTATGTGTTACATTGGTAATGATATCACCCCAGATTGAGTTGTTTGGAATAATCATCATTCTGTTATCTGCTGTGACAATGCTTGTCGATACTAATGTCATTGACTCAACAGTACCTATGATACCTGCAACATCCACAACATCACCTATGTCATAAGGACGGTAGAACATGATCATCAGTCCGCTGGCAAAGTTACTCAGTGTTCCCTGTAGTGCAAATGCAACCACAAAACCTGCGGCACCTACCATTGCCATGATCGGTGCTACATTGATATCCATTGCCGCGAGTGCGACCAAAAGTCCGATGAACATCACCACTTTATGGATACTGTTGGAAATAAATTCATTGAGAAGCTGTGAACTGTTTTTTGTGTTTTGCAATGCCTTTTTTGCTCCTCTACTCAATAAGCTAGAGATGAACATAGCAAGAAAAAGGATAGCAAGAAATTTAAGAATATTTATCAACCAGTAGATACCGCCATCCTCAGACATGATCCATCCAGAGACAGTTGTCCACGCAGAATGGGCATCCGTCACTTCTAAAGAGATACCGCTAACGGTATCTATATAGCGGCGGTATGGCAGTACCTTTTCAAGCTCTTTACCTGTTTCATCTGTACCGATCTTTTCGTTGATATTTTCCAGCACGGTATCAAGACGATCCACCATTATCTTTCTTTCGGAACGTAGCTTTATCTGTTCTTCAAGGATAGCAGATTTCTCTTCATTTGCTACAGTGAGCTTCTGCTGAACTCCCTCTCTCTCCTCGGCTGCTGTCTCGTTATTGTCCAATGCTTTCATAGCATCGATTTCAACATTTTTTTCTCTCACTAAAATTTTAGTATCATAGACTTTTTTAGCAGATACTTTTAGTAGTTCTAACCATCCGTCAGCTTCGACAAATAGTTCATCACTGGACATATGTCTGACCATCAGATTAAGTATTTCAGGTGAAACATCCGCATCTGCTGTCGTAACAGCTGTAGGTTTTACAGGTGTTTCCTCAGCATAAACAGCTGTGGTTGATGTCAATGCCAAAGTTAACATTAACCCTGAAAGTATTTTTTTAAAATTCGTCATTTTTCTCTCTTTTTATTTTATATTTTCTACAGATCAATAAGGAGAAGAAACTACTTTATAAACCAAAGCATCACCTTCATAGAAAGGCTGATAATATGAATTATCACATCTTCTATAGGAGATGCCGTTAGCAATAACTGTAGTACAAGTCGTTGGCATAGTTGAGGCTGCGATCACTGAACCTATCACTAAACCTGTTGTGAAAGCCATCAGTGGAGCACCACGATAATAACCATAATGCCCACGTCTGTGCCCACCATAATAACGGCTATTATGATTTACGTTCACATTCACATTTTTGTTCACATTTCTATTGACATTTTTATTTCTATTGACATTTCTGTTTTTATTGACATTTCTGTTTTTATTGGTATTCCTGTTACGATTCGTACTGCGACTTCGGTTTGCTCCACCACCTCTTCGTGCTCCACCGCCACCTCGTCTAGCCTCTGCCTGCGTAAAGAGAGACACATTCATTTCTATAGGCATAGTAGCAAAACCGTTTCCTAATGGAGTGATTTTTTCAACACTCACTGATGGAGAAAAAAGACCTATCATGGCAGCCACTACAGTGAACTTCGCTAAATAACTGTTTTTATTTTTCATATCTCAATCCTTTCTTACTTTGATTTATTAACTGATATTTTTGATGCACCTTTTGGTGCTACAAAAACAAAATCGCTCTCTGAAATGTTTGCATTAGTATCCCAAGTTATATTGGTATTGACTCTTGATGGAGAGTCATTACTTGTATCTATGATGCTATAACTTTTTACCAGTGGTTTATCTCCCGTAGCTATCCAGACATGTATCTCTCTTGTGCCATTTTTAAACGCTATGTAGTCACACTCTACGCCAGCTACATCTTTAGTACCAAAGTATTTGCTTGAACTGAACTTTACTCTTTTATCCATATCACTATAGATCAATTGTGCAAGAGGTGCTCTGATGCCAAACTTTTCAAAAAGGAAATCAAGTGCTGCATCTAGTTTTTTGGGTGTTTGTATTTGACCGTAATAGTTATGATTATGGTCTATCATAGTAAAGCTACCGTCATTGAGGTAATTTGTTCTATTTTTCACTGTTCCTGTAGTATCTACACGCAGCTTGCCCGGTCTGTATACTTTTACAAGAGCTGTATGTTTATATGTTTTACCCTCTACTTCACCATCTGTTATGGTCGCAGTAAACGCGTATTTGTCCATACTACCGATAGTTTGATAAGCATTATTGAGTATGTCTCTTGCAGACTGTTCTGCTGCAAAGAGATTTGTACTGCTTAGCAAGAGTGCTACTCCTGCTGTGCAGAGGAGTTTTTTATGTAAGTTCATTTTTCATCCCTTTTTTATGTATTCTATCTAACTTGATAATATACCATAAAAATGAAATTTACTAGTATAGAAAAACTGCAAATTACGTAGATAAAGAAGATATTTTTGGTTCCTTATAATAATCTGAAATGAAACATAGTACTGATTCTCCTCTATGGGGATTGATCCCTATAGGCACGTTTAGGGATCGGTTGTCCCAGTAAAACCGTTGTATGCAACAGTAGACGCTCAATGGTACCCAGTTTGGTACGCTGTGTCAGTACATTTTGAGCCATTGCAGGTTCATCAGTAATGATGCCGTCTACACCCAAAGATATCATACTGGTCATAGAGACAGGATCATTGGCTGTCCAGATAAATACTTTTTTGCCTACTTTATGCGCTCTTCTTACAAAGTTTGGTTCCATCATATCCATATTGATCGCAAGGAAATCTACATCCATCTTGGAAATATCTCCCATAGCTATCGATAGTAAAATACCGGTCTCCAAGTCAGGTCTCAATGACCGTACTTTTTTGATGCCGCCAGGCCACAATGACATCAGTGCAACATTCTGTGACATACCGACCTTTTCAACCACGTCTATCACACGTTGTTCAAGCTGTTCGTCATGACCATAATATTTGAGTTCAATGAGCACTTTTGCTTTCCCTTTCGCTTCAAGCAGTACCTCTTCGAGTGTCTGTATGCGTTGTGCAGAAAACTTAGGGTCAAGCCAACTGCCTATATCGATCTGACGTAACTCATCCAGTGTACCATCCCATACTTTTGTTGGCACATTTGAAATCTTCATGAAGTCACTGTCGTGTATCACAACCACTTCACCATCTTTAGTTTCCTGAACATCTATCTCTACCCAGTGGGCATTGTCATTGATCGCCTGTCGTATGGCTGCTATCGTGTTTTCAGGTGCTTTCCCTGCTGCACCGCGATGGGCAATGATCTCCACATTATCTACAGTCTGGATATCTTTTAGGAGCCAGGTACCGGCTAAAACTGCTGCTGTCACCGCAGTGATCAAAAGAAGTGTCACTTTTGTCGTTGTTAATTTTAACCCTTCTCCCTCTTCTTTTACTCTCATATCACTTGTGTTTATATGGCATCCGTAACGCTCAGAGAGCACTACGATCAAAGTCGCAAAACTGCTTGATGTAAATGTCGTCACAAAGATATTTCCAAGAGATAACAAAGCAACCATAGCACCCATCACCAAGATAAGTACTTTGAATGAATCGTAAAAGAGAGGCACTACTTGGCTTGCTAAAAAGTGAATCGTTCCCAACACAAATACAGATAACAAAAATGCAGCAAAAGCCCAGAGGGAAAATGACTTTAGTATCTGATACTTATGCCCTTTAGCCAAAGCTTCACTTTTGGCAAAAGAGTCAGCTGCTGAGACGCCTGAAAAAAGGATCAGAGGAAGGGCAAGAGACCAGGAGAGCAGTTTACGTACCAGTACAAAGAGCATCAGCATCATGATCAACCCGATGATCAAAACATTCACGATGAATACAGGCGGTTTTTCAGCCAAATAATAGTTGATATCATGATCTGTGATTAAAAACCAGGCAATAGCCGCAGAGACAGCAAGAAAGGGTACCACGATGATCAATATACGAATAAGAAGCCGTAGAGTAAAGAGATAGATACTTTTTGCATGGTTAAACGTAAAATGAAGTGCAGCAAGCACAGCCATATTTTGTCCATGCAGCCTTGTCGCACTTACTGCCATCATAGAAGCTTTTTCAAAAATAAGAATAGTGATCAACAAACCGGCAAAGACGATCAACGCCGTTATCCCCGCAGGTGACAGCATAAACATAGCAATGTCCATGTCGGAGAGTACCGCCTCTCCCGATAGACTTAGCAGGAATTTACCGACAATACCGACTAAAGGAGCAAACAAGGTCAAACCAAGTGCCATATATATAAGGTGAATAGTAAAGAGCTTTACCATGCTCTGCCGCAGAACACCTAATACCTCTTTCCAAATACCCTCTTTTTGTTCTGTCATTTTTGCCTACCTTTTCTTTCTTCGTGTATACTTATGATTACGAATTAAAAATTCCCCTCAACTCATCCCTGTCCATATCTCCAAGCCAGTTCTCGCCGATACTCACACTAAGATCAGATAGCTCTTTCTTGGCTTTTATCATCTTATCCATCTTCTCCTCAAAACTGTCTTTGGTGATAAAACGATACACAGAAACATTTCTCTTCTGCCCGATCCTGAAGGCTCTATCCGTTGCCTGGTTTTCAACAGCCGGATTAAACCACAGGTCGTAGTGGATGACATGATTTGCCTCTGTCAGATTTAGCCCTACTCCACCAGCTTTTAGAGAAAGGATGAAGATCTTATGTTTGGGGTCATTTTGGAAACTTTCGACTATCTCATCTCGTTTTTTCTTTGTTTGTGAACCTTTTAGAAAGAGTGGTGTAGTGAGCAGTACATCTTCTATCATTTTGACAAGAATATCACCCATTTGAGTATATTGAGTAAAGATAAGCACTTTCTCGTTTCGTTGCAAAATGGTCTCCAGTAGTGTTAAGAGTAGTTGTGATTTTCCTGATAGTTTTGGGTCGATAGGGCTTGTTTTATCAAAGTTTCTTGGGTGGTTACATATCTGTTTCAGGGAGATAATGAGCTTAAGCACCAATGCTCCTGTGTTTTCCTCATTTTCCATCATCCTGAAGCTTTCATCAACGACACTTTGGTAAAGTCCTGCTTGCTCTTTTGTCATAACAGAGTATTCATCAATAATGATCTTTTCAGGCAGATCAGGAGCGATATTTTTATCGGTTTTGAGCCGTCTCAGCATAAAAGGGGCTGTGATCTTTTTGAGCTTTTCTATTTTGACTCTGTCTTTTTTTATCTCTATATCTTTTGCATAGTTGTTTTGAAAATCTTTGAGCGTTTTAAGATATTTAGGCAGTGCAAAATCAAAAATGCTCCAAAGCTCTGAGAGATTGTTCTCAACAGGTGTACCGCTTAGAGCGATTTTATATTTAGCCTTGATAGACTTTATTGCCTTACTGATCTCGGTATTTGGATTTTTTATTTTTTGCGCTTCATCAATAATAAGACAATCTATCTTCTCTTTTTTTAGTTTTGCCAGATCTCTTCGTACTATATCATAGGTAGTGATGAGTATATCTGACTCCTGAAACTCTCTTTTAAGACCATAGTAAGAGAAATAGCCAAGTGATGGAGCAAACTTCTCCAGCTCATTTTCCCAGTTGCTGATAAGTGAAGTCGGCACCACAATGACCACACGCTTTTTGATAAAACTATTCTCTTTAAGATACAAGATGGTACTAATGGCCTGGATCGTTTTTCCAAGCCCCATATCATCAGCCAAAATGGTACCAAACCCGTTAAGAAGATTGTTGATATTCCACGAAAAACCTCGCTCTTGATAGGCTCTGAGATTAGCTTGTAACGAAGAAGGAACAGCTATATCCTTGGGTCTAAACAGGTCATCGATATAGGCTTCCAACTCTTTGCTTAGAAAAGCTTCTCCATTAAGCGTTGCCTGTAAAATATCGAACTGATTGAGGCTTTTTTTTCGTTTGATCTCTGCAAAGATATTTTTAGCTTCTTCCGCCGAAATCACTACAAAGTTTTCTTTAAATTCTATAAGTTCCTTTCCACTCTCTACAAGCTTTTCAAACTCCTCTACACTTAAGACCTCATCACCTATGGCGATCTGCCAGTCATATTCAAGCATGGATTGCAGATCAAAGAATGATTGCAGGTTTTTACCTTTTTTGCTGCTTACTTTAAGCGACAGTTTTGGACGTAAAAGATTTTTAAGCTCTTTAGGCAGGACAATATCTATACCAAGATTTGTGATAATAGACGAAGTCTTCAAGAGGAACTCTTCAAGTTTCAACTTAGAGAGTTTGATGCTGTCTTTCTGTAAAAGTTGGCTTATCTCAGGAAGATAGGCATGAAGAAAAGAGATAAATTTCAGTATCTCCATCTTCTTCAGGCTTGTTAAGCTTTGATTGAGAAGGTACTCCTTATTTACCTCTTGTACTTTTATGGAAAGATAATACTCTTTATCTTTGTCTATATATATTTTATATCGGTACTTACTTTTAACGATATCAAAGACAGCAAAATAGTTATAGATGGATGAGGCTAGATTTTCCTCCTCAAATCCTTTGACTTTAAATACTTTTGCATGAAAAAATGTCCATGTGATAGCAGGAGGGTTATTGTTCTGCTTTCTGTGTATAAATCCCATACCCGTTGCAAAATCACTTATGACTGCAGAAAGTATCGCATCAGTAGAACAGTTCTGATCTAGATAGTTCGTTTTGTACTTTACTATCTTGGGAGCCATTTTTGAGAGAGAACTTAACTGTTCTTGCACCTGGGGAATGGAGTGAAGGGGTCTGTAAACAATAGTGAAACTCTTTTTGTCTTCAATCACAGCCGGGATAAATGCTTTTGCTTCTATCATTAAATAGGCTACCCTGAAGAGATAAAAGAGAAAACGGTAACTCTCGCTGCCACTGTCATCTTCAAAGGAGATAAAGAGTCTGAACAGTTCACTAATGTCAAGACTCATAGTGTCTTTTTTGAAAACAGCATCCATGTCCTGAAAAAGTTCACCGGACTCTGCCAGAAGAGGATTTTTGATATCAAACCTGCTATCATAAATATTATAATCAAGCAAAAACTCAAAATCTGCATTTTGAAACAGTCGCTCTATAGCTTCAATATCTCTGCTTTGGATCGCTGTGATATTGTATGCCAAAGCCCTTGGTACTTTTTTGTAAAACTCCTCCATCACCTCTTTGTAGTCAATGGATGCAAAAGGAGGATTGGAAGAGAGCATAGAGAGTATAAAGTTGGAGCTGTCTTGCAGTTTAATGATCTCCAAAGGCTCACTACTCACCTCCTGTTCCTCATAAGGAGTTAGGGATAGTGGATACTCTATATTTATCTCACTCTCTATCCCATAATACTCAATCAGGTCAAACCCGCGAAGAGAAAAAAGGATAAAAGGATTTTTATCCATCTCACTCACTGCTATGTAGTAAAGCCCTGCAATATGCTTGCAGGCATACTCACCCCAAAAATCAGGACAGGAACAAGACATATTGAAATTTTCAAAAAGAGAGATTTTAGCTTCAAGGAGAAGTTTTAAAAAGGATTCAGGCAGATCCCCATTCATGATCGAAGCTAAGATAAGAGGATTATCCTCTAAGATAGTTTTAATACTCTCTATCTCATCTTTGCTAAAAGGAGTAAAATCCATGTCGGTACTGTAGTACGGGCTATAGTTCCCCTCTACCTTTGCTCCGATGTGACTCTTTTTGACAGAGACATCATATACTCTGCCCGTATTGGCATACGTCCTCCCCCTTCCCAGTCTTCCGTAATCTGTTTTCCTCTCCAATACTTTTAAAAGTTCTGCTCCCCAAATAGTGGTTCCGTACTGTATTCTTGCCATTTTACACCTTTTACAATATCTGCTTAGTCCTACACTTCCTTACACTCTGTAGCCCTAGCCCTATACTTCACATCAAGCAGCTCAAAATGCTTCTTCATACGGAAAATGGTACTGTTCTCTAAAGTGTTCTTGCATACTTGAAAGGGCATTGAGCACACCCTCTTTAATGGCGATAGACGGAGTAATGATGATATATTTATTCCATCCGTAATGCTCATAAAGTTCCAATATGGTTTTTATGTACACATACATTTTTCCCGTGCCGGTTTCCATCTCTACAGAGAAATCACGACTTTGCAGCATCATCGACTCTTCAATACCATTGGTTCTCTGTACTTAATGAAGGTTTTCAAGTATAGTTTCCTCTTACTGTTATCAGTAAGGTATGAGAGTCTTAACAACTCTACAAGTGGCTCCGCTCTGCCGTATGAGCGACCATTATTAAAAATCATTTGATACATTCACAATTTTTTTATATTTTGTAGGGTTTTCAATATATTACTCTGGTTTTGATACTCATCTTCCGCATATTCTACAGCGAGAGAGAAATTCATATTTTCCTCCAACAACATATATTTCAAATCAACCTCATACTCTGATAATTTATTTTTTACTACATCCCAAACGATATTTTCATCTATACCAAAATATCCGTGTAAAATTTGATTTCTAAAATCAACTATCCTTCTGTACTTTGCATCTATTAGCTCATCTTTAAGTAAATATTTTGTTGCTTCACCTATAATTTCCAATTCACGAATAGTTGCATCCCAATAGACTTCATCGTATAAAAGTTACTTCCATTTTCAAACCTTTCTGTATATCGTTTTACCTTGTCAATGGCAATAAAGATATCTACAACATAAAATGTATTATCTCTATGTAACATAAACAATATCCTCTTCTATTTTACTGCGTATAAGTTTTCTTATACTCTTCTCCATGCCCAGATCTATAGATTTGCCAAAAGATTTTTCTAAAAATTCTTTCAGGTCATAATACAGATCAAAACTAGATGGCATGTCTGCAAGGATATCAATATCACTTTCACTTGTCTCTTCACCTTCTGCATAACTGCCAAACAGTCCTATCTTTTTTATCTGATACTTTTCTTGAAGCATTGTTCTATTCTCTTTTAAAAATGATAATATCGTCTGTTTATCCATCACAACACCTCCAAATCCAAATTCTCACGCAAATTCAACTTCACATTGGTACTCAACGCTTTCTCATAACAGATAAGCTTTTGCACCTTAATGTCATTATCTGATGTAGATTGTTTAATAAACTCTTTTAATAATAAGGTTGGTTTTGGGAAATCAAAATATCTTGTTTCAAATAAATTCTCTTCCCCATAAATCTCATACATCACTTTACGAAGATTATGTACTTCATCCTCGTCTATACTTACAAAGATAACCCCATCCTCTTTGAGCAGATTACGACTCAAGCAAAGTCGTGGGTAGATCATGTTGAGCCAGTTAGTATGTCTTCTTCCTGTACTGTTACTTTTGGTAGAAGTATAGCCCTCATCACAAAGTTGGAAAATCACGAATTATTCCTGTAGATTAAGATTATATATTTTAGCGTAAAGTAGCTAGCGTAAAACTTGTTATTTTTTAAGAACCCCATCACAACCTCATCAACACTTTTAGTCTCCTCTGTCAAACCATCCAGTATCTTAAACACCTCTTTAACTTGTTCAAAATTGGATATCACTATTTGTGATATCCAATTTTCATATTTAGAATATTATTTCAACTCACCCCAAGAATCACCCACAGACACAGAACACTCCAAAGGAACATCGAGTTCTAAAACATTCACCATAGTATGTACAAAACGTTTACTAATCTCTTCTACTTTCTCTTCTTTCACTTCAAAAATGAGTTCATCATGTATCTGAAGCAGCATGAATGCATCCAGTTTTTCTTCCTGTATCATAGAGTCTATCTGGTTCATGGAGAGTTTTATGAGGTCAGCGGCCGAGCCTTGGAATACTGTATTGACAGACTCACGCATGAACGCTGCTTTTTGCATACCGTTTGCAGATTCGTAGTCGAAGAGTCGTCTTCTTTTGAGTATGGTTTCCACATATCCGTCTATCTTGACCCTTTCCTGAATACCTTCCAGAAAACTTTTGACTGTAGGGAATGAAGCAAAGTAGTTAGTAATGATCTCTTTTGCCTCACCCGTAGAGATACCCAGTTCGTCAGAGAGTTTTTTAGGTCCCATACCGTAAAGTAGTCCAAAGTTCACAGACTTTGCAAAACTTCTTTTTTCTTTGGCATCTTCCTCTCCAAAGAGTATAGTTGAAGTGGCTAGGTGAATGTCAACACCATTTTGAAAGGCTTCCATTAGTGCGGCATCTTTTGAAAAGTGTGCGAGTAAACGAAGTTCAATTTGAGAGTAATCTATAGAAACCAGTTTATATCCTGCTTTAGCCACAAAAGCCTCTCTTACAGAACGTCCAAGCGCTGAACGCACAGGGATATTTTGCAAGTTAGGGTCACGTGAAGATAAACGACCCGTTGCTGTTCCTGTTTGTCCAAACGAAGTATAGATACGACTCTCTTCATCTGCATTTGCAAGTTTTAACAATGGCTCTACATAGGTTGAAAGTATTTTTTGATATTCACGATAGGCAAGTATCTTTTCGATCACAGGGTGTTCTCCCAGCAGTCCGCTCAGCACCGCTTCATTTGTACTGTAACCTGTCTTGGTTTTCTTAGCACCTTTTAATCCCAGTTTTTGGAAGAGTATCTCTCCGAGTTGTTTGGGTGATTTGATGTTAAATTCAGACTCAGACAATGCATATATCTCATCAGTTAATATCTTTAAGTCTTCAGAAAGTGTTTTTTGAAGTTTTACAAGGACAGAGGGGTCTATCTTGATCCCCAAACGTTCCATACGCATGAGTACATTCATAAACGGGTACTCTACATTTTTTGCTTCTTTCAAAAGATGTGTCAAAGAAGAGAGTTCCATCTTTTTCTTCAGTGCAGCATACAAAAGAAAGGTCATCCATGCATCTTCTGCTGCATAAAATGTTGCATCATCTATGGCAACAGCAGAGAAGTCTTCACCTTTTTTCACCATCTCTTTAAAAGGTTTCATTTCGTATTTAAAAAACATCTTGGCAAGCGTATCAAGTCCGACTTTTGAACCGGGATTTGAAAGCCAAGCCATGATCATCGTGTCAGCATAAGGTGTAATCTCTTCAAAACCATACTGATTGCAAAGTAATGAAAAATCAAATTTTAGATTTTGTCCCACAACATTATGTATGAGTAGTTTTTTTAATGCCCTCACCGCATCTTTAATGTTTACCTGATCTTCCACACCCAAATAGCTATGTCCTACGGGTACATAATAGGCTTTATCCGAAGCCAGACAAAAACTGAATCCTACCATTTTGGCTACTTTCGTGTCTAAGCCGGTGGTCTCTGTGTCAAATGCCACAATGGCATCTTTATCTATCTTGTCAAGGACAGCATCAAGCTTCTCTTTACTGTCTAGAGTAATGGCTTCAAAACGCAGTGTTGGATCTACTGTTTTAGGTTTTGCTGCCTCTACCTCTGTGCCATATTCATCTTCCTTCATCCCTACTTTGGCTCTTCGTATGGCTTGTTTCATCTCATATTGTTCAAACTCTTCCAGCAAACAGGAAAGGTAGTTCTTGTCTTCAAATACAAAACTTTCCACATCCATATCTTTAAACACATCCGTACTCATCGTGACCAATTCACGAGATAAAAATGCACTTTCTTTGCTCTCTAAAAGAAGTTTCTGTATGCGTGGCGTACCACAGTTCTCTATGTCCGCATAAATAGCCTCAAGTGTATGATACGCATTGATAAGTTTTGACGCCCCTACTTTTCCTATGCCTTTAACACCGGGAACATTATCTGAGCTATCACCCAGTATGGCCTGGAAATTGATGAAATCTCTGGGGTGTACTCCAAACTTGTCGATACACGCTTGTTCATCTACCACCTGTTTCTTCACAGAATCATACATCTCTACCTTGCCGTCTTCTATCATTTGATAGAGGTCTTTATCATGAGATACAATACGGACTTTTATCCCTTTTTCTTTGGCGAATTTTGTAACTGTCGTGATGACATCATCTGCTTCAAATCCTTCTCTGCACAAATTGGCAAAGCCCATTTGTTCTATCCACTCTATGGCAACAGGAAGTTGTTTGACCAGATCATCCGGTGCAGGATCACGGTTTGCCTTGTATTCCGGGTAAAGGTCATTACGGAATGTTCTGCCTTTTGCATCCAGTGCAAATACCAGATAATCTGTACTGTGGTCACGATGCAGGGAGTCAACAAGATTGGCAAAGCCTGTCAACAGTCCTGTGGGAAAGCCTTCAGAATTACGTAGAGGAGGAAGTGCAAAGTAAGAACGAAAGAAGAAGCCGAAAGTATCTATAATAGTGATTGTTTTCAAGAAAAAGCCTAGTTTTTTATGCATTTTAGCCTATTCTCTGTTAGAGATTGGCGTTTTCATCATTATCAGTTTTATTTAATTCAACATTAACATTGTTGCTGTTATTATTGTGCATTATATTGTATATAAACATGAGGGATGACAGTATGGAGATAAATGAACCGAGAATGATGCACAAGCATACCAGTACCAGAAATGAAACCTATATACAGCCTCTTAACATAGATACAAAGTTTTCACAACAGGAAGTTGACCTTCAAAAGACACCTCTTTTTTTTCCGGAAGGTTTTGAAATGATATTTCTGGCTATCTATTTTATTATACTCCCCTATATCGCAGGCACTCTTTTCCTTTTTTTTTATGTCGCAGAGAGCTCTCCGGATCTCTTTTCATCTATTTATGAAGCTTCATTTTTCATGTTAACCTGGACTATAGGGTATGAGATCCTCGCAGCACTTCTCCTGCTTTATATCGTAAAAATGTCTCTGACTTTTGCAAATGAAAATCGAAAGTCAAAGCCAAAACCGAGCGTAAAAAGATATCGCTGAGCATAAGGAGACCTCTAAGTTTACGCTAACTCTTTAAGCAGATACTCCCCCGTATATGAGCCGGTCTCTTTATATTCAGCGGCCAGCTTTTCCGGACTTCCCGTAGCAATGATCAATCCGCCTTTATTTCCGCCTTCAGGACCCATATCTATGATGTAATCAGCATTTTTAACCATATCCAAGTTATGCTCTATGACCACAACAGAATTCCCCAGTTCCACCAGGTGGTGCAGTACGCCGGTGAGTCTGTCGACATCTGCAAAGTGAAGTCCTGTCGTAGGTTCATCCAGTATATAGAGTGTTTGACCCGTATCTTTACGGCTCAACTCTTTACTCAGCTTGATTCGCTGTGCTTCACCACCGGAAAGTGTCGTTGCATTTTGTCCCAGTGTAATGTAATCAAGTCCTACATCTGTCAGGGTTTTAAGTTTCACTGCTATCATGGGGATGGCTTTAAAAAACTCCAATGCTTCCCCCACGCTCATTGCAAGGACATCCGCTATCGATTTCCCTTTGTAACGTACTTCTAGTGTTTGTGCATTATAACGTGTACCGTTACAGGTGTCACAAGAGACAAGCACATCAGGCAGGAAGTGCATCTCGATCTTTATCTGCCCATCCCCTTGACACTTCTCGCAGCGTCCGCCTTTCACGTTAAATGAAAAACGTCCTATCTTGTAGCCTCTCAGCTCTGCTTCTTTGGTTTGTGCAAAAAGTTTACGTATCTCATCCATCATACCGGTATAGGTTGCCGGATTGGAACGCGGTGTTCGTCCTATGGGACTTTGGTCAAGGTAGATCACTTTATCGAGTTTTTCAAGTCCGCTGATCTCTACACCATCGACTTTATTGACTTTCTTTGCGCGATTCAATAACTCTCTTGCGACGGGAAGCAAGGTTTGTAGGATCAGTGAAGATTTTCCAGACCCGCTGACCCCTGTGATACATACAAAATTCCGTAAAGGTATCTTAGCATCCAGTTTTTCAATATTATTAAGCGTTACATTTTTGATCTCGATCCACTCTTCTTGAGGGTTGTCATGCGAATATATAATGTCTTTTCTACCATACATATAATCTGCCGTAAGCGTTTTAGCTTTAGCAAGTTTCTTCGCATCACCGGCAAAGACTATCTCCCCACCAAACTCTCCGGCACCAGGACCGATATCTATGATGTAATCAGCTGCTAAGATCGTCTCTTTATCATGTTCAACCACGATCACAGAGTTACCTTTATCACGCAGTGAGTTCAGCGTACGTATGAGCTTCATCGTATCTCTTTCATGCAGCCCTATGCTTGGTTCATCTAAAACATACATCACACCTGTAAGTCCCGAACCTATCTGAGAAGCGATACGTATACGCTGTGCTTCTCCTCCCGAGATACTCCGTGCATCACGAGAAAGTGTAATATACCCCAAACCGACATCATACAGGAAGTAGAGTCTCTCATACAACTCTTTGAGTATGGACTCCGCGATCATTTTTTGCTGCTCAGTGAGGTGGGAAAAACTCTCTTTATCTTCAAAATAAGCATAAGACTTTTCTATAGGCATATCGATGATATCTGCGATATTTTTTCCCTCTATTTTTACTGCCAGAGAGCGGGGTCTGAGTCTATGACCGTCACACTTGTCACAGACTTTTTCTGTCATATATTCTGAAAGGTCTTTCTCCTCTTTAAACATATCGTGGGCAAATTTCACCACACCCGGCCATTCGCGTTTGAGCTTATGCCGTTTCCATGTAAAGTCTACAGAACCGCCGTTACCGTAGAGTATGGCTTTTTGCTGGTGAATTTCAAGTTCTCCGTAGGGGATTTTGATATTGATATCATTTTGTTCACAAAAAGCATTGAGAAATTTAGTATAATAACTCTTGTTGAAACCATACATGATCTTCACTGCACCTTTATCGATACACAGTGCAGAGTCGATCACTTTCTTTAAGTCTATGGCATAACGGATCCCCAGTCCGTCACAGGTCGGACAGGCACCTTTAGGCGAGTTAAAAGAAAAACTGACAGGTTCCAAAGGCTCAAAACTCAGCTTGCAGTCAAAACAGGCCAGGTGCTCAGAGTAGTGTATATGTTGTCTATCCAGATCCAACTCTTCAAAGTTAAGTACCTCTATCTCCATCTCACCATAACTCTCTTTGAGTGCTTTTTCGACATCCTGCCCTATACGATCACGGCTCTCTTCTTTGACCACCACTCGGTCAACAACCACTTTAATAGTATGTTTTTTGGTTTTGGAAAGTTCTATCTCATCGTCAAGACGTACCATCACACCGTCTATCATAGCACGGATATACCCTTTATGACGCAGAGACTCAAGCATATCGGCAAAGGTACCCTTTTTCTCTTTTACCAGTGGTGCCATGATGACCAGTTTTGCACCATCAGGCAGTTTCAAAACTTCTTCGATGATATCAGAAGCAGACATGGACGAGATAGGTTTCCCACACTCATGACAATGCTGTTCACCTATACGTGAAAAAAGCAGTCTTAGATAATCATAGATCTCTGTGATCGTCCCCACCGTAGAACGCGGGTTCTTGGAGGTGGTTTTCTGGTCTATGGCAATGGCAGGAGTAAGCCCCTCGATCTTGTCGACATCCGGCTTTCCCACACGTCCCAAAAACTGTCTTGCATAAGAAGAAAGTGATTCTATATAACGTCTTTGTCCCTCAGCATAAAGTGTTGAGAAAGCCAATGTTGACTTACCTGATCCTGATATACCAGTCACTACAACCAATTTATTTTTAGGGATGCTTATGTCTATATTTTTTAAGTTATTCTCTCTTGCCCCATAAACGTGTATCATGTCTTTTTTAATTGCCATAATTCTCCAAATTTCTAATTTCTAATTTTATCAAAACCACATCTTTTTTACTAACATACCCAATACGAACACATAAAGTGCTAAAAGTGCTATTTTATGTTTTTGTGAGCTTACATGGTCTTTAAGCCATATACCCAGTGCTACACCTACAAGTGCTGCAATCGCAACCACCAATCCGGTTGAAAAATCTATCGTGCCGGTACTTAAACGACTGATCATCCCTGCTACCGAAGAAAATACCACGAAGAAAAGTCCTGCACTCACTGCTTTCCTGAGAGGATAATGCAAAAGCCCCACTAAAAGTGGTATCAAAATGATAGAACCCCCAATACCAAGTGTAATGGAAAAGATACCTATACCTACTCCGATACCAAGAAGTAAAGCCTTGTTTAGTGATTTTATTTCTACATCATCTTCATGGTTTATCGAAAAGAAGAGTCTGAAAAGTGCAAAAAGGAGCAGTCCCAAAAACATATACTGTAACACGCTGTCTGCGATGAACTGTGTGACATATCCGCCGATGTATCCGCCGACAAATCCGCCAAGACCTACAAAGATCCCTTCACCTACGATTAGAGAACCTTTTTTATAATTCAGGTAAGAACCGTAAATAGAAGAAAAAACCATCTGCACAATAGAGATACCGATGGCATCTTTGATCCCAAACCCCAGTAACAAAAGTATAGGCACAAGGATCATCCCCCCGCCTATACCAAAAAAACCTGACATCGTACCGATAAAGATACCGACAAATATAAGTTCTATCATCATCCACTGTGCTCCAAAAACCAAGAATAGATTATATCACTTTTCTTACATAATTTACACTAATTCTGATATACTAAGTCTATATAAACTTCAGGAAAATATAAATATGGCATTAATTAAAAAAATATTTAATTATTTATTGGTTATTTTAAGTATTATGATACTCGCTTCTATGATTTATACCGTTATGCATCTTCTTGAAACGGGACGTGAGGCTAAAGTATTAAAAGTAGATTATGGTCAACTGCACAGTGTAGAGTTTGGACTTTTCAACTCTGCTATATGGACAGAGAAAATTGCAAATGTCATTGACCAAAAAATAGATGAATTTGATTTTACAGAAAGCAGTCGCGCAGAAATAAAAACTTATGTAGAAACCATACTTGACACCCTCATCGTTGAGGCAGACAAAAGCATAAGAGAAAGTAACAACAAGAAAAGAGGGTTTTTTAACTCTCTCCTGGGTGATACCAAACAACTGGTCACAGATACACTTCTGGACATTAAAGATCTAAGAAAACGCGTACCTGAATTTACAGACACTATCCTCACTGAACTTGAAAGACCCCAGAATCAAAAGATACTCAAAAAGGTGATGAGAGAAAAACTCTATGAATTAACTGAAAATAATATTTCACCTACAGATACCAGTGAGTACAATGCCATTTTAAAACGTTACAACACTGAGAGTTTTGAAGCCTGTACCATAGTCCTTGATGGTATATTGGCACAAAATACCCAAGATATGGATAAAGATTCTATCATCATCTTGTCTCTTGCTGCCCTTCTTATATTACTTGTCATCATTCAGGGATCCATACTCAAATCCATAACACTTTTTTTACTCACAGCAACATCTGTCACACTGCTTGTGCCAGGTCTTCTTCTCCCTATGATCGATATAGAAGCAAAAATAGCAAAATTCCATTTTACTATGCTTGAAAAATCCATCGTATTTACGGATCAGGTTCTTTTCTATCAAAGCAAAAGTATTTCAGACCTGGTAAGACTTTTACTGGAGTATGGTGAAGTAAAAATGATATTTGTGGGAGTACTCTTAATACTTTTCAGTGTTATTTTCCCCTTCCTCAAACTTGTTTCCACTTATCTTTATTTTTATAGTAGAAGTTTTATAGGGAACAATGCTGTTGTACGTTTCTTCACTCTAAAATCAACCAAATGGTCTATGGCCGATGTGATGGTCCTTTCTATCTTTATGGCATATCTCGGTTTAGATGGAATTGTAGCCCATGAATTAAAAGCCCTTGAAGCCCAAAGTACTCTCATTAATATTATCACCACAAATGCCACACATTTAAACGTTGGTTTTTTCCTCTTCCTTGGCTTTGTCTTTAGTAGTTTTGTACTTTCAATAATGGTAGAAGGGTCACGAAAAAAGCCTGACTAAATATACATAAATTGAGAAAGAAAAATAATAGTCACAACAAAAGCGAACGGTAGGACATGGCTCTTAAAGAATAGAGGCTGAATACCCAGATAAACCTGTGCAAACCCTCTGATACCCAGCCAGATCCCAAGGAAAGATTTGAGTGAAAGCATCATTTGAAAAGAGTTCATTCCCTCAGGACTTATAGGACCAAAGACCTGTGTGATCAGGTACAGTCCTGTCAGTACCGCAACAATAAGACTTGGCGGTACCACCTTGCGTACAACCTTCATAAAAGATTCTCTGATCTCTTTAGACTCTTCGTCTGTATATGACTCTTTAATATGCACTAAAAAGAGATTATCAACAATGAGGAAACCCCCGTAGATAAATGCTGCAAAGAGATGGATGGTTTTTATGAGTACAAAAGTCATAGGGTCGGCCCTTTATTTTTTAAAGATTATATTCTATTTTGACAGAGAGTCATTTGATGAGCATCAAGTCTGAGACAAAAAAGGCTGTGAGAAGAACTCTTCTATCACTCTCCTCATCTCAAGAGGATCTTCTATACGGTTCACCAGGTTCCTAAAAGCGGAAGCTCCCGGATAGCCTGCTTTGGAGTAAGAGTGTAGATTCTTTCGAAAGACGATGGCGCCATACTTGTCATAATGCGCTATCATTTGATCAAAATGTTCCAATACCACTTCTTTTATAAGTGCGGATGTGGGTTCTTCCATACCCTCTTTTATCTGTTTAAATATCCAAGGGCTACCTACAGCTGCCCGTCCTATCATGATGCCGTCTGCACCTGTGTGTTCAAGTACCCATTTGGCTTTGGCAGGAGAGTCTATGTCACCGTTAGCAAGTACAGGAATAGAAACCGCCCGCTTTATCTCTGCAATGGCATCATAATCTACAGGCGCTTTATATCTGCCTGCTCTAGTTCTTCCATGTACTGCAATGTAGTCTGCCCCGCTCTCTTGACATATTCTTGCTATCTCTTCATGATTTTTTTCATTAAAGCCCAAACGAAACTTCACAGACGTATACTCTTTGTTTGAATATCTCTTGATCGTTTCTATGACTTTTGCCATTTGAGGCAAGTCTGTCAAGAGGGAAGATCCTTGAAGATTATTGACCACTTTGGGTGCGGGGCAGCCACAGTTGAGATCGATGATGTCAACATCATCTCTCTCATTGAGTATTTCAACTGCACGTTTAATTACATCAAGGTCAGATCCTGCGATCTGTATGGAGTATGGATTTTCACTAGGGTTTTTTTCCAGCATACGATATGTCTTTTTGCTGTTGTGCACCAAAGCATTGGAACTTATCATTTCAGAAACGGTAAGGTCAACACCAAATTTCTTAACAACAGAACGGAAAGGAAGGTCAGTAAAGCCCGCAAGAGGGGCTAAGGCGTAGAGTGGTTTGCTGAAGTCTAACGTAGGCATTGTTCTCTTTTAGTAAAGTCTCGTTTCATTACAAACGGTACTGATATCAATAATATCTTCAAGTATATATTTACTGTTTTGCTGTTTGAGATCATGTAGTGCTCTAAATTTCACAAATTCAGTCTCTTCATGCTCATCAAGGTAAGCAGTGACCTGTTCTAAAAGTTCATATTCAAAAAGAAGATAAAGAAAGGCATTCTGTGCCTTATTGTTTTCTAATTGATAACTTCTAAAGAGCAGTAAATTCTCTTCAGGTTTAAAATACTTTTTAGTGACATAAGCGATCTGAATAAAGTCTTGGCATGTTAGATCAAGTGCTTTTACAAAATCTGTAAGTACTTCCGGAGTAAGCTCAAGATCATTCGCTGAATCCACTCTATTGAGCATCAGAAAAAAACTTTTAGTGTCAAACACTTTTACATATTTACGTGCTTCTGTAAAGTTCTTTGTAGCTGCGAAGATATCAAGTGCTTCAGCTTGCACGATTTTAGTATATTCTGAAGTAGCCTTCATCACCTCTTCAACAAAACTATCATCCGTTTTCAGGCAATTAAGTCTATTTTGCATGAGAATAGGATTACCTTTATGAAAGACTTTAGCCATTTTCTCTTCTTTCAGGTCAATATACTCACCATTTTTGATCTTCCGTATGATATTCACAACCCGTGAAAGTCTTGGTGTCAATCCGTCAATATTATCAGATACACTGATCGATGCTTTCGTTAAAAGACGTGCAGAATTCCTGATATCTTCGATGCCGTACTTCTGTTCTTTCGGCTCATTTACCAAAGACCAGTAGAGTGCATCTTCCAAAGTTTGTGTATCTTTGTGCCATTTTTTAAGTTTGAAATAGTTTTTTAAACCATACACAAACATATGCCCAAGTGTAAAAAGAAATAAAATAAACATAGGCAGAACGATCCAAACTGCGACAGGGAAAGTAAAATTAATACCCATCAATTCTAACACATAATGATGCGGATTGATACTATATGTAACCGCTCCGATGATTCCCATCAATACCAATGCCGCAAAAGTATATAGCCCTAATCTCATTTTCTTCCCCTTTATTACTTCTGTTCTTTTTCAGTGATCTCCCGACATGTGATACAAAAACGTGCAAAGTTCTTTACTTCCAAGCGTGGAAGCCCTATGGGTTCTTCACACATTTCACATATACCGAATGTCTCTCCTTTTATTTTATCTAAAGCAAGTTCAATCTCGTTTAATTCTTTGCGCTGTTGCACTAAAATAGCACTATCTACAATAGTTTCTGCAGATGCAGCAGCATAATCACCCTCATCATTCAACTCAAGGTCTTTCATTCCATCTAACTCAAGTGACGTACCTCTAAGATTTTTATCTATCTGTACTCTTCTGTCCAATAACTTGTTTTGAAACTCTTCCAACTCTATTTTTGTTAACATCTTTGTCCTTGTCCTATTTATGATATGGGTGATTGTTGTTGATGGTCAGACCTCTGAAGATCTGTTCCAGCAAAACAACTTTCACAAGTTTATGTGAAAGTGTCATTCTACCAAATGATACGGCATTATTACATTTAGATATAAAATCCCTCTCAAAGCCGTATGCACCGCCAATAAAGAGATTTACCTGAACGCTATCCTTAAGCAATTTTGCAAATTCATGACTGTCTACCTCTTTTGAAGCAGGATCCAAAACGATATTTGTACCGGTATGCAGATATTTTCCCAACGCTTTGCTGTATGATCTTTGGGCAGCCTGGGGTGAAATATCCTGGGCTTTTGCTATCTCTTTGTCAAAAACTTCGATGACTTCTACTTTTGAAAAAGGTTTGGATATCTTTTTATAATGTTCTATCAAACCGGCATAGAGATTGTCTTTCCCTTTTTTATCGATGATGATCACATTGATTTTCATAGGCTACTCTTCCATTTGTGCTTTTATTTTTGTGGCAAGCTGATGTACCGACATCGCATAATAGGCAGAGTGATTATAGCGTGTGATAACATAAAAGTTTTTTGCTCCGTACCAAAGCTCATCATGACTCTTTTTATTGAGTTTGATCAAACGTACCTTCTCTTTATAAGGCCAGTATTTTTTGGGTGCTATCCCTTTAAGCTGTTTACGATTATACGTGGTTTTATATCCTGTTTTATATTTTCTGAAGCGCTTCCCTTCATACGACACCCTTGTTGCAACAAGTTCACCTGTACGCCAGCCGTTTTTCTTAAGATAATTGGCAATGCTTGCGATGGCATCCTGTTTTCTCTGAAGCGTGATCCTGCCGTCACCGTTAAAATCAACGCCATAGGCTGCATAATTGCTGGGCATGAACTGCCCCAGTCCAATGGCTCCGGCATAAGAGCCGTAGACATTTTTGGGATTGAACTTTTCAGTTTGGGACAAACGCAGGAATTCTTTCAATTGCTTTTTAAAAAACTTGTTTCGTCTGTTTTTTTCAAAAGCTAAGGTAGTCAAAGTATCAAATACAGGGTACTTCCCCACATTGGCACCATAAGCAGTTTCCACACCGATGATCGCTGCGATATACTCTTTGGGTACGCCATACTGTTTTTCTACTTTTGCAAATGTCGTTTTATAGGCTTCAAGAAAAGCAACTCCGTCATTTATACGTTTTGTCGTCACCGTAAGTCTGGCGTATCTCTCCCACGGACCATATTTTTCACGTAATTTTTTCGCTTTGGCTATCTGCTCCGGAGTACGTGTCTCTTTGATGCGCGGTTGTTGTTTACGTGGTAAAAATGCCCGCAGTGCACTCTTTTGTACTTTCACATTTGAAAAAAGTTTTTTCAGATACGATTTTTCAAAGTCATATTTTTTAACAAGCGTATTCATAAAAGAGCGTACTTCTTTGTTTTTCGTATAATCTTTTGCAGATACCATTAAAGTCAATAAAAGTAGTACTATGATTGATTTGTTCATCAGGTCATCCTTATCATTAAACTACTCCAGAATAATAGCGTTATTGTACAGTATGGACATAAAAGGTACGTTATAAAAAATGAAAAAGTTAATAAGATCTTATTCTCTCATAAACTATAAAATTTCTGTGCACCTTTAAACAGTTTTTTAGCACTTTTACCCAAGCCATTACCACTATGCTCATATTTACGTCTATTCAGTTGTGTACTGATTCCGTCATCATAAACCTTTTGAATATGTTCTTTCAAAAGTTCTATATTATATAGAGATAGATCCTTATTTAGAGATATGGGTAAAATATAGTCTGGTTCTAACAATTCTTTATTATACTTTA
The DNA here is from genome assembly GCA_002733215.1 of Sulfurovum sp. Taxonomy (GTDB): domain Bacteria; phylum Campylobacterota; class Campylobacteria; order Campylobacterales; family Sulfurovaceae; genus Sulfurovum. Next base: position 68,871 of record NVUY01000010.1, read on the forward strand.
GCGCATCTCTAATAGTACAAGCCTTTTTATCTACAGCAGTACAGTTAGCTAAATCGTATGGAGGATTCCATTCGTTTGCTGGAGGTAGTTTATCTACTTGATTTACCAAGGTAATGATGGTAGGTCTTTTCTTGCTTCTATTCTCATTTTTTTGATAAAATACATCAAATTTCTTTTTAAGTTGAACATCTAATTTTCGAGCAGACTGGTTTGCCTTTAAAACCCATAAAACAAGATCACTTTGTGACATTTGTTCAATCATATTCTCTTCAAGTTTCAGATCTCCATTTAGACCCGGCAGATCTATTAACTTAAGGACATCCACACCGTCAATTTTACACTCATGTACCGTCACTTGATCTGTTGAAGGAACAATATTTACCTCTGCAACCATCTTCTCATTTAATATATTGATTAATGATGATTTCCCTGCACTGACTTGCCCAACAACTACTACACGCAATGGTTCAATATCTACAGCTTGATTGGATTTATCTTCAATCGAAATTTTACTTTCTCTTAACTCACTCTCTTTCATCTTAAAATGTCCACGATAGAGGTCAATAGATACTGATGCCAAATCTTTTAGTACAGCTCTTTTTATTTTATCTTGAAGTGTATTTGATACATTGTCAAATAAAACCTCAGTCAATTTACCTCTTAATTCCGAGAGTGCTGCCATAGGTAGGTTCATAAGTCTAAATATTCTATACAGATCATAAGAGTGCTTTACAAAAGTCAACTTCTCTTTGTGGGCATTACCTTGCATAATTAGTGAAAGTTTGATTTTATTTTCAAATGGAATATACTCTTGCATATAATCACGATAACGACGACTTACTTCTTCTAATGCTAAAAGTAATTCAGAAGCTGTAAACGCTAACTCTTTTTCTAAATTTTCAGGGTGATAGCAAGAAGCTGTCTCAGAAATAATTTTCAATGCATAAGCTTGCATCATATTCCATTCAATACCTTCAGCAACCCTTTCATCAATTATTTTTTCAAGTTTTCCCCAGTTTTGATGATCAAAGTCAGACCACTGCGGAGATATTTCAATACTTATCTCATCTTGTGGCTTTTCTCCAATGTTACTTCTCTTCTTTCTTAAAAGAAAAGGCATCGCAACGAGCAGACTTACAACAACTAAAAAAGCCAGAAAGTACAATAAATAACTTTCTACATATAAATAATATATGCCCAATAGAGAAAGTAGCAGAACTGGAATAATTATCAAAATACCAATAAAAGGTAATAATGCATTTGATAAACGATCTAAAAGATTCAAACTATTTTTGATCTGTCTCATTCTCAGATACCTCCTTTGCCCATGCTAAACTTTCTTTATACAGATGCTGCATCTCATTTTTAGGCACAACTTCACCTTTACTTTTATGATAAAAGTATTTACATGCTACTCTGCCTAAAGCATAGGTTGATGTTGAGCTGATGACTCCTGCAGCTGTTGCTCCAACAGTTTGACCATACATGGGAATAAACTTCACTCCTTCACGAACAAGGAATTTGGAAAAATATTTAAACGCAAAACTTGTACCAAGTGCTCCCATAAATTCTTTCATCAACTGTTTACTCCACTCCATACCATAGCTATTTGCTAAACTATGCAACATTTTTGATTGAATAGCCGGCACAGAGACAAGTCCTACACCAGGAATTAGGTCACTGGCACCTGCCGAACCGGCATACCAGATGATCTCTTTACGCAGTAATGCAAAATTCTCTTCTTCTTGAGAAAGATGCTTTTTTTCATCTAGAAGAGTATGGATCAACGGCAACATTTCTTTTATCTCATCTAATAGTTCAGACACACCCGATGTAGTATCATATTCAGACAAAAAGTCTACATCAACGGAATGAATCTCCTCACCCCATACTTCCTCAATTTGATGTTGATTATATTCAATTGCTCTTGCTCTTTCTTGTTGAGACATGGAAGCTATATTTGAATGTACCACCAATAGATGTCTGATCCCGCCTATATCTTTAATTTTTTTCAAAGTATGTATGAGATCACTCTGCTCCACATCATCAACTTTCATCACTATAACCAAAGCATGACTGCTTTTATGAAGAACTTCAATATCTTCAACAGGGTCATAACCGGCTTCTGACAATCCTCTTGTATCTAAAAATCGTACTATAGGTTTTTCGGGAGGGTATTCGTAACTCTCTGATGTTTTGCTACATGGACTGAAACCATTACCTATTTCGATGGAAGAGTTTTTGGTTATCGCCTGTATGAGTGATGACTTGCCTGAACCTGTTTTTCCAAGCAACCACAAGGTTGGTAATATTTTCTCCCACTCTTCTGAGCCTTTTTTTAGCTCACTGTTCTCTTTGGAACTTATGAAGTTAAATAAACTCTTCATTTACTATTGCCTTTCTCATCAGGTCGTCCTTATTGGTATACTTTGACCCCTATACCTCTAAACAAAATCTACTTTAAGCTCATGCCCTGTTGCTTTTGCATAGTTCATTAACGTATCGATACGTGGAGAAATACTGCTTTTAAAACTCTCTAGTCTAGAGATGTTACTCTTTTTAGTTCCCATGAGTACTGCAAGTTTTTCCTGTGTCAAACCTGCCTCTTTTCGCATGGCTATTAGTTTTTTCTTAATAGCATACTCTGGTTTTAATGCAATATATTCTTCTTGGACTTCAGTATTTTTAAATGCTTTCTCTTTAAATTGTTTTAATGTTGTTCTGCTCATTGGAACTCCTTCAGTCGTTTGCGTGCTTTGTCTAATTCTTTTTTGGGTGTCTTTCGAGATTTCTTTACAAAGGAATGTAAAATTACTATCTCTTTATCAACAACGATAGCAAAAAAAGCACGTCCTATACCCTCTTTACCTTTCGCTCTAATTTCAAAAAGTCCATCACCCATCGCTGCTGTATGAGGCTTACCTAAATTGGGGCCAAGATTTTCTATCATCTCCAATATATGTAAAAGGTCAGCCAATATTCCAACGGAAAATTCAAGTATCTCTTTTTCAACCTTCTCACTATAAAAAGTAACTTTCCATGACATATTTCTAACTCCTAAATATTATCATATTTGATAATTTTTGTCAAATATTTAAACTTTATTGTTAGAGTCTATCTATAAAAAATGGCTTATTGGAGAAAGTATGTCAAATTGACATACTTTGATAATGTATTTTAAACATAAAATCAGAAATTAGGGTCAGATGACAATGACAACTCATATCCTATTCCTCATCACTACACCATAAACAGCCTGCTGTGATACACCTAACACCTTAGCAATCCTATGCTGAGAATAGTCTTTCTTTATGGCTTTAAGTATCTGTTTGTTTCGCTCTTTTATGTCACTGATATTTTCAAACATTTTTACCAACACTTGCATATCCGGCTTATTATCAATATTTGCTGCTTCAACAAGTGACGATGCATTTCTAAGTTCTTGCAGTTGTGCTGTATCTACAGGATTGTTTAAAAATGCTTCTATCGCTTCTTTATCCTCTTTATAGTTTTCTACTACCCATGACTTTTTTAAACATTCGGGTATCTCTTTATGGTTGAGAAAATAGTGGTAAGAGCTGTAAGGGTACTCTTCTAACCTTTTAACCATATTGGCTTTAAGTGGGTTTTGTTCTATGTAACACATGAGAGTATAGAGGTAAGCTTCATCTGTGACATACCAAGATTTAAACCTTCCCTGCCATAGGTGTCCGACTCTTTTATATTTTTTATTGAAGTATATGGAGTAGTTCATGTTTAGTTGTCTCATGAACTTGGAGAGGTTTGCTTGTGTGATTTCTAGCAGTAGATGATAATGGTTCCCCATTAGACAATAGTTATGTATGACAATACCAAAACTTTTAGCATAAAAGCACATCAACTCTTCAAAGTATTCATAATCAGCAGGTTCTTTAAAGATGTGCATTTGAGCCACACCTCTGTTCATGACATGATACTTTCCTGCTAGTTCAATGCGTAGTCGTCTTGCCATATGTAATTCCTTAAAGGGAGTATAGCAGGAAATAGATTAAGTTGTCATTGTCACCTGACCCCTATACCTTGACCCCTATACCTTTAGTTTTAATTTTTTGTTGCAACAAAAAATATATAAAAACCGATTCGCTCGCCACTCAAGTTTTTAGTGTAATTATCTGACTGTCCCTCAAGCTAAACTATGTTGCTTTGGCTACTTAACGATACATTACTTTTAACGAACTCTCACAGTTAGTATAGGGTAGAAATTATTAAAAAAATTTTAGATACGAGGCTACTTAAAATTTAAAAATTTAGTAGGGTCTGGTGTCTAGCTGACACTTTTGCTAAAAGTCTTATAAAATGTTCATAGTCTTTGGCCCTTACGGCGAAACTTTATTTTATGCAAATTGATTTATGTGGTTGGTAGAACCCACCCTACGCGTAGTCATTAATAGTTTAGTGTCTGCTGTATACCAGGTTAAGAAAACAAAGCAAGAGGACACGACTTTAGACGTGTGTCAGTTACAGAAGTCGCTGCTCAAAAATGCTTAATATTTTTTATTCTAGAAGTCAACATTTGACAAAGTAGGTCAAACAGCTGTCCTATCTATTGTTTGACACAATACATTCAGACTGCACATAAATTTTACATCAAATTTTCAACGCTTCCAAAAAACTGTGCCCTGACCGTAGGGAGGAAATGCCCTTGGGGTGCAAATTCTCCTATTTGTTCTTCATTTTATGTTATAATCTATCAAATATACACATAGGAAAAAGAGAGATGAGACTAAGCAGAAAAGAGCATGAAGCTATTAAAAAGTACTTTAGGGAAGTATTTCATAATGGTCAAATATATCTTTTTGGTTCTCGTGTTGATGATGAAAAAAGAGGAGGCGATATTGACCTCTATATAGACGCAACAAACAAAAAAAACCTTGTGCACAAAAAACTGGATTTCTTGGTAAAACTCAAAAAAGAGATAGGTGATCAAAAAATTGATGTTGTTTTCAACAAAGGTTTCAATAGGCTCATAGACAAGGTTGCTATGAAAGAAGGCGTTTTGTTGTGAGTGATGTACTGAATTCTATGTTTCTTATCATTGATACGATGATTGAAAACTGCACTATTGACTACAATGACCTGCAAAATGCGTCCATAGATGAAAGATTTTTTGATGACTACAATAATACCCGTATTGTCAATAGCTTTTTATTTAACTTCTCTAAACTTCAAGACAAAATTGGTGCAAAACTTTTTAAACAAGTGCTTTATGAACTAAAAGAAATAGACACTTTTTCTCTTACGATGATAGATGTTTTAAATAAACTAGAAAAACTGAACATCCTTGATGCTTCTGAGGAATGGGAAAAATTACGTGAAACACGAAATATACTTGCACATGAATATCACTTTGATATAGAAGAGCGTATTGAAAATATAGCTCTAGCCATGGAAGGCTTCATGGAACTCAAACGCATATACTTTAGTCTAAAGAAAGCTGTTGAAAACTAATCGTCATAAAATACTTAAAGAAGAAGCGTAACAAATATGTTATCAATTTGGATGATAAATAGATTATACGAAGGAAAATCATGAAATCCATTTTATTTGTCTGTCTTGGCAATATCTGTCGTAGTCCTCTGGCTCACGGTGCAGCACAGAAGATCGCAAAAGAAAAAAACCTTGAACTACTCATAGACTCTGCGGGTACCTCTAACTGGCATGAGGGAGAAGCACCCTGTGAAAACTCCATCAGGGTAGCAAAACAATACCGGGTTGATATCAGCAGGCAGCACTCCCGTCCTATCACAAAAGAGGACATCATCTCCTTTCAATACGTCGTGGCAATGGACCGACAGAACAGAGAAGATATGGAAGCCTTTGGCTTTAGGAATGTCTATCTTTTAGGTGATTTTGGGGACTTTAGAGGAGAGGATGTGCCTGATCCTTACTTTTTTAACGGCTTTGAAGGTTTTGAAAAAGTGTATACTATGGTTTCTACTTGTGTAGAAGACTTTATAGAAAAGGTAGAAAATGAATCCCTCTGATTACTGCATCATCAGTACCACGACTGATACAAAAGAAAATGCCAAAGCTATCACTCAATCCCTCTTGCAACAAAGACTTATCGCCTGCGCACAGTCTTCCACCATAGACAGCTCCTACAGGTGGCAGGGGAAGATCATTTTATCTAAAGAGATACATCTTCAAATGAAAACAAAAAAATCTCTCTTTACACAGATCAAACAAGAGATAGAGAAATTACACACTTACGATGTGCCGGAGATTCTCATGCTACCCCTTTTAGATGCCAATGAATTTTACCTTAAGTGGATAGATTCAGAGACCTTGTAGTAAAATATTGACAAAATACAACAAAAAGGATGAACAATGCAAAATGATTTTAGCAAAGCGATGGGTTTTAGACATGCCTGTAAAATATTTGATGAAAACAAAAAGATAAACGATGAGGAGATGCATTACATACTGGAGGCAGGAAGAACATCCCCCTCCTCTTTTGGTATGGAGGCATGGAAGTTCCTTGTCATCACCAATAAAGACGTAAAAGCTGCAGTGAGACCTTTTTGCTGGGATCAGGTTCAAGTCACATCCTGTTCTCATCTGCTCATCGTACTGGCAGGCATAGACTCAGTTAAAGTTGAGAGTGGCGAAGTTGAAAAACGCTTTAGAAGACGTGAAATGCCACAAGAAAAACTTGACTTTTATATGGATATTTATGCAAAACACTTGGAGAAAACACTTAGCAGTGACGAGAACATCTACCATTGGACAGCCAAACAATCTTACCTCGCTTTGGCGAACATGATGACTGCTGCAGCCTTCATAGGCATAGACTCTTGTCCCATAGAAGGGTTTGAAAAAGAAAATCTGGAAACAGTTTTAGATCTGGATACTAGCAAATACCAGGTATCTGTTGTTGTTCCCTTTGGATACAGACTCAATGAACAGTCCTCACAACTCAGACTTCCTTTTGATGAAGTGGTTGAGTTCATCAAGTAAGACCATGCTGATAGACTTTAAAGAAAAAACGCCTCCCGTACGCTACCATCTCATGGCATCTGCCGTCATACCCCGACCCATCGCATGGATAGCCACACAAGGTGAAGTACTCAACATCGCGCCTTTTTCCTACTTCACGCCCCTCTCTTCTGAACCGGCTACACTCATTGTATCCATAGGACACAAAGCAGATGGAAGTGCAAAAGACACGCTGAGAAACCTCAGGGAAAGTAAAAAATGTGTCGTCTGCATTGTAGATGAAGATCATTTTGAAGCGATGCATATGAGTTCTAAGGGCTTGGATGCTTCAGAAAGTGAAGTGGAAGTTTTTGACATTGCTACACAAGATGTAGTAGAAGGGTTCCCTCCTATGCCTGAAGGTATCAAAGTAGCATTCTTTTGCGAATACCTACAAGAAGTAGATCTCAAAGGCTCCAAGACCATCCCTGTCATCGTAGAGATCAAACATCTCTACCTGGATGAGAAGATCATCACAGACAAAGAGAAGATGCGTTTTGAGTTTTCAAGCATCGCCAGAGTCGGACAGGGGTATGCCACACTCGATGAAAGTATCACTGCACCGGAAATATTATAAAATAAAATTTCCGGTGCAGTGAACGTCTTAATATCAAAAAAAAACTTTAGCCATATGCTATCAAACCTTGTCTTCTTCAAGAAGATCATGCTCTTTTTTCCACTGTTTAGCCAGAAGTCGGTTCATGTGATAAATATGGTAAAAAGTATTGACAAAAGTGGTTTCTATCTTTACGACTTCAAGGTACGTTTTACTTGCCCCTACCAGACGCTCAGATTTTCTCTGCATAAATTTATTGACAAGATCCTTGTAAGATTTTTTCATTTCCAGTATCTCTTCAAAAGCAGCATAGTCATGCTCTTTAAGGCCTTTTTTTGTCAAAGCAAGTGCATACAGCGTCTTATCCACAATTTGTCGTATGTAGGAACGTGTTGTTTCACTTGACTGATACTCTATATTTACTGCTTTCGTTACGATATCCAGGATCTCTGTTTGAAGTGTATAAGCGATCCCTTCTATCATTGTGTTGGTACCCATAAGGTTTTGATGGGTCAGACTGTCTCTTTGGGTCAAAGGAAGCTGGCGGATCTTGCCAAGGTAGATCAGATTTGCATTTTCAAGTATACGTACATTTTGATACAGTCTATGCAATTTCTCTTTTGGCGGAGTATATTGTCCTTGAACGGATGCGCGTAAAATGCTGACGATCTCTTCGATCAATTCTATAGAACGTACAGATTCAAAGCGGACATTGTCAAAAGCGGAAGAAGGGACTTCAAGGGCAGATTCATTGAGGTATTTCGGGGTGATCATCACCTCTTTTTTCTTTTTCTTTTCGGGTACGAGTTTGATGGCTGCTTTGGCAAACAGCGGCGTGAATAATATAAATATAAATACATTGGCAATATTAAAAAATGTGTTACCGTTGGCGATCTGTCTGGGTACTTCCCGCGCCATTTTTTCCACTCCTTCCAAACCTTCGGCAACAGGGGAGATAGCAATGGAGATATCTGCAAGATAGCCAATAAAAGGGATCCAGATCAAAACCCCCATGACATTGAACAACACATGTACAATGGCTGTTCTAACTGCTTCAACCGGTTTTCCCAAAGATGCAAGCAGTGCCGTCACACAGGTACCGATGTTGGCACCCAGTGCAAGGGCAATCCCCGCAGGCAAAGAGAGCAGACCCTCGGAAGCCAAAGCGATAGATATACCGACGGTCGCAGCAGATGACTGTACCAGTGCCGTAAAAAGTGCACCGGCCAAGATGCCAAGCAGTGGGTTCTGCATCTGTTCCAAAAAGTCTATAAAAGGAGGATAAGTACGCAATGGCGCCATCGCATCACTCATAATGCCCATACCGAAAAATACCATACCGATCCCCATCAACATCATCCCGTAATAACGTATCTTTTCCCGTTTGGCGGTAAAGGTTATAAAAAAACCTATAGCAACAGGAAGCAGTGCAAATTTACTGATATTGAATGCCAGTAGCTGCGCGGTAACAGTACTTCCGATATTGGCTCCCATAATGACAGCCACAGACTGCTGCAGCGTCATGATCTCCACGGTCACAAACCCTATAACAAGCACAGTTGTTACCGAAGAAGAGTTCAAAATACCGGTCACCAGTGTACCTGTGATAACACCCATCACACGATTGGTCGTCAGTTTTTGCAAAATATTTTTCAGGGCATCACCTGCAGCCATTTTCAGCCCGTCTGTAAGCTGATCAAGACCGGCCAGAAAAAGTGCAAGTCCGCCAAAAAGTCCCATACCGCTCTCAAACCAATCTACAGAAGGAGGTAATGCTTCCTTTGTGGCATAAAGATAAGTCATCATTAGAAAAGCGAGTAGGAACAAAACGATCATTTGACGTTTTAATATGTGATTTAAAGAAGGAGCAGCTATCATCTTTCATTCCTTTAATACATTTTATTGTTCAGGAAGAGTTTAAAACCCAATTGGGGTAAAGAGGGAAGAAGGAAAACCCAATTGGGACAAGGTTGAAATTATCTTATTTTTTAGACTTTTTCTTTGATTTTTTCTTTGTAGTCTTTTTAGCTACTTTTTTCTTTGCCACTTTTTTAGCAGCTTTCTCTTTCGCTTTTTTCTTTTCTACTTTTTTAAGTAACGCTTTTTTAGCTTTTTTCTTATCGTCTTTCTTTTTAGCCATCAATGACTCCTTTTTTCATACGTACAAGTTATATAACTTTCTGGACACGATTGCCCTAACGTTATTACCTCAATCTCTATTGTAACATGTTATTGAACCTTTGTCTATCCATAAAGCAAGAATTATGGGCTATTTTTAAGATTATTTTATTATTTCTGGATGAATGCACATCTGTTATACAGAACTACATATCTTCAAACTTATTATTCATATATAATTAATACTACAATGTTAGTATGTATTAAAATTAGTTCAATAAGGTTATAAAATGACAAAAATTAAAATTCAGTACAGTGAGGCACTAAATGCCGAATCTTAAAAAAGTAAAAATGACAACTCTTGCAATGTTAGTAATGACTCCAATGATATCAATGGCCGATATGGATAGATGTGTTTCATGTCATGGTGTAGATTTTGAGAAAAAAGCATTAGGGGTTAGTAAAATAGTAAAGAATATGTCAGAACAAGAGATAAAAGCTGCACTTGATGGATATAAAAATGGTCTTGGTGGTCCTATGAAAGATCTTATGATCAAAGAAGTAAACTTAGGTGTTGATACAGATGCCATGTCTGCCGATATATATAGTGAATCAAGAACTCCCGGATTTGATGAACCAAGTGATGAATTTATCTTTCAAAAAAGACTGAGTATAAGAACACTGCATAAACTTAAAAATAATATCAAGAAAGCAGATGCTAAAAAAGATATGAAAAAGATAGTTTCTCAAATAAAATCAGCGGCATTTACAATGTATGTCTATGATGACCTACTTAAAGAAAAAATAAACTTTAAAACGATGAAACCAAGTGATAAAAAATTAGATATGAATGCTATTCTTAAAGAGGTATCAAGTGTAAAATCTTGTGTGGATCATTCATTTATAGATACAGAAATTGTAAAATGTAGAGTAGACTTTTTAGATCTTGCAGGGTCACTTGCCCGAAATGAAGAAAAAAAGATAAAAGCAAAACAAAAAGCAAATAAACCACCAATTTATACAGGTACTGATTCAGTAGATATGACACCATATTTAAAATAGATTTGCCTCATTCTCACGTAAACTGTGGAGTGGTGAAAACCTTATAAATTTATATATTTTATAAGGTTTTCAAGTTGTCTTTATTCTTTTCATTATTTCAACTTCTTTTTTATTTTTTGATCTGTTGTCCTTGGATATTATTCACTAAAAGGGTGAAGTTCAAATTTCTGCGTTAAAACAGAACTGTCTGATCTACACCATGTTTACGTCTTAATCCATTATCTTTTGTATACTTTTTGGCATAGCTGCTTTTTCACGTTCGAGACGTTTCACTATTTCTAATGTTTCTGGTCTTGCATTACTTAATCCTGTGTAAGGAATGCCCTGTGCATTAGGGGCATCAGGGTACGCTTCTTTAAATAACTCATGACGCTCTTTCATCGCATTAAATTGTCCTAAAAAGTGAATTAAAGGAACCAGGTGAGGCGCAAGTTCTTTTGGATCTTGATAAAGATCATAAAAAGATTGTGCAATTCCTGACTCTGCACCAGCCCCTTGATTGACCCAATGGTACTTATAGCGTCCCTTAACTGTAGCTGCTAAAGTGTGTCCTTGATAGATATGGACATAATCACGGTGAGAGTGAGAATCACCTTCTAGAAGTAACTCTGTTTGATCCACACCATCAATCACGCGATCTCTAGGAATATACTTAGTTGCTTCAGCAATACGAGCAAAGGTAGTAAAGAGATCAGTTACATGAATAATATCACCTACTAGTTGCTTCTCATTAATCATACCAGGCCACCATGCAACTGCAGGAACACGTACACCACCTTCAGTATAATCACCTTTTCCACCACGGTAAAGAAGTTCTGTCATTGCCCAACCTGGAGGAGGGTTATGAGACATAGGACCATTATCTGCCATGGCTACCAATAATGTGTTTTCAGCAATACCTAAATCTTTTAACTCTTTCATCAATGTACCAATATATGTATCTAATTTTGCATAGACATTTGCTACTTTACCACCATTAAGGCTTGATTTCTTAGGTTCAGGTGCTAAAAAGTTCAACCACATAGGTTGATAGGTAGCAAAGAAAGGTTTTTTTGCTTTTGCATTTGTACGAATGAAAGAGATTAAACGTTTTTCAGATTCATTGTCAATCTTGTCATAACATTCGTTTGAAGTTCCACAGAACTCTTTACCTTTTTCACCTTTTTTACCCTCAATGGTCATAACCCAACCCGTAGGGTTTAGACCTGGGTTATCCATTGCATATGGATCATTTGGATACATCTCTGGGAACATCCCCATAATCGCATTTACTGCATTTGCCTGTGGGTTCCAAAGCGAAGAGATTTGATTCATAGGCGTAAATAGTGCTTCATCAAAACCTTGATTATGCAGGTAAGATTCTTCGATATCACCTAAATGACCCTTACCGTAAAATGCCGTTGAATAACCTGCTTCAGAGAGAACCTCACCAATGGTTACTTCACTCGCAGCTAAACCAGCAGATTCATGAGGCATACCTACAACACCCATACCATTACGAACAGGTGTACGACCTGTTAAGAAAGCCGCACGCGTCGGTGTACAAGAAGGTTCAGAATACATACGTGAAAAGTTAATACCTTCATCTGCCATTTTATTTAAGTTCGGTGTGGAATAACCCAATTGCTGTTGAATCATTGGATTACCAATGGCACCTACTTGTTGATCATCCCATAAAATATATATGATATTTGGTCTTGTGCCAAACTTCTTTTTCAGTTCAGCAAGTTTTTTACTCACACCGACATCTGCTTTTGCCCATTTTTCTGCGTTTTGGGATTTTAATATATAATGCTCTGCATCATGGACAATAGGAGTTTGAGCAAATAATCCTAATGTCGATACAAGTGTTCCAAGAATAATTTTTTTCATGTTTTTTTCCTTCCATTTATAATATATATTCGCATTGATTAGTATAAGAGATGTGTGTGTACTATATGTGTAATTAAGAAGATGTGAAAAAAATTTGCTTGATAAAAATAATTCTATATATCACTTTATCAAAACCTTATAATCTAACATATTTTATAAGGTTATTCGCTGTAACGACGTTTAGAGACCCCTTTTTCGTAACCTCCCATAGAAAACCTTATAAAATGTGCTATATAGAAGGTTTTATAAGGTTAAAACTATTTTTATTATCTTCATATTTATAAGAGAACTTCAACATCTCCATAATCCCGAAATATGCCATAGAAATCACAAAACTACTTCACCCTACCCACACGATACCCCTGACGCTCAAAATGGTCTACAATACTCTGCTTCCCCAAAAAATGCATCACACCAAAGGCAAAGAGATAACGTTGTGTCAGCTGTTTATGCAATAATGATTCTATCCGTTGAGCCATCCGTCTGTTTCTATCATAGAGAAGTACTTGCATAAATTTCTCATCAAACTTTTGATACTTCTCCAGTTTAAACATAGTCCCTTCTATGAATGCCATCATCTTCTTTTCATCACCAAGCAGATAAAGGCTTTTCATCTCTTCAATAAAATCACCATTCTCCTCAAGATAATCCAGTGTAGACTCCAATCCCATGATCTGCTCATCTAATGAGAATGTATCCATAGCACTTATCTGTTCTTCTACAGTCTCAATACCACCTACCCCTTTGCCCATACTCTGCGCATAGGCATAGATCTGAGAGTCTATAGCTTCTAACATAGGATGCTTTAGTTGATTTTCCAACATAGAAGTCACAGTAGAAAGTGCCCATACCTTCATTTTATCAAAAGGTATAAGGTTCAGTTGGGGATTGATCTGTTTGATATAGTTTTCAGTTCTTTGGTAAAGCGGTTTGGGGATGATCTCCTGCAAACTTTTATCATCACTCCTCAGCAGCAAAGCAGCACTCTTCATTTGCAGACTTGCATCCATAGGGATTTCAGTACGCACTTCATCACTCTTGTCTATGGCAACTTTAAGTGCTTTAGGAAGTGTTTGCAAGAGAGGATCACCCAAGTGCATCGTCCCAAAAAGATAAAAAGTCTGTTCCCCTTTTTTAACTTCCCATAAAAATGGATTCTTTATACCCTCATTTGCTGCTGCCAGGATCGTAAATATTAGAAAAAGTGTTAGTAATTTTAAAAGTTTCATGTTAGTCCGTCTTTCCTTTTTACAAGTATAGCCAAGTTTATACTTTTATAATAACGTTCCTCTATATTACACAACTGTTTAAATTGATATTATTTTGAGATATAATAGTGAATCATATAATCAAAGGATAGCTCTATGCTAAAAACATATTTTGGAGAATGGGGATATGGTAAACTGCAAAGATTACCTTATTTGGGTTATCATATACTCTTAATGGTACTTGTTGTGGCTGTCATTTTTGGCGGGATCTTTGCTATGGGTGCGACCGAAAACCTCATGAGCGGAGATCTTGAAGCAACACAAAAATTGTTAGCTGATAAATTTGGGATCATCGCTATTATTTTTATCGCTGCTTTAGTATTCATAACCGTACTGGGACAAGTCAACATCCTTGGAAAGCGTATCAGAGATATGGGACTGCCTGTAGTCTGGACAATTTTAGGGATCATTGTTCTTTCTATGGTATTAAATCTGCTTTTTCCACCTCAAGAAGTATCTATGAGTGCCCTTGCAGTACAGAGTGATGATATTGTAGCAGCAACTGTAAGTACTACTCTCACTACAACAAATATGATCATACAAATTTTTGATTCACTTGTCTTCCTTTGTCTTGTGTTGATACCAAGCAATACATTTGGCAATAAAGACCAATACTGATATCAAATAGCTCGTTCCCCCCTGCTTATGTAGAGGGTGCTATGCTAAAACAGTTTTTATTATCTTCATAGCTATAATCCAATTTCAACTTCAACATCTCCATAATATTATGCACAATGTAAAGTCCCAAGCCCAATCCCTCTCTTTTTCCATCTCTTCCATCTTTTCTATAAAAAGGCTTGAAATAGCTTTCAATGTTCTCAGTGAACTGCGGACCGTTATTGCGTATGGAGATCCCCTCTTTCTTGATGACTATCTCCACTTTATGATCGGGAGCGTATTTGATGGCATTATCTATAAGATTTTTAAGTGCCAAAGGAAAAAGCGTAAAGTCTGTATGTATTTGTAAAGGAGCCTCCTGGATGATCTCTACTTGTTTGCTCAACTCCTCTTCGTCCATGATCATCAGCTCCAAAGCCTGTTCCACGAGATCTTTGGCATTATAGTTCGCAAGATGCAGTTCATAGTTGGAACTAAGCATTTGCTCGATCTTCGAAAATTCACCCAGTAAAAGTTCAAGGCGGTCAAATACCCCTTCGTATCCCTCTTTGAGTCTGTCATCTTCTAAAAAAGCATTAAGTATCTTCCCTTTACCTATAGGCGTTTTAAGTTCATGCATGATGGTTCGTAAAAAAAGTTGACGTGAGTTTATAAGAGATTCCAGTTTACGCAAAGCATCATCAAAAGCATTTGAAACCTGGGCTATCTCATCTCTTTTATCACTTTTTACAGAGACGGACAGATCGCCTTCTGCCACTTTCTGTATCTGTTTTTGTAAGGTTTTGAGCGGTTTCAAACTTCGGGTAAGCCAAAAATAAAGTCCAAGTAAAAAGAGTAAAGACAAAACATAGCCTATGAGTAACTGCCAGGGCAATGTTATGACTTGTTTATCTAAAAGAAGTAAGTCAAATCTCGGGTGCTGCAAAGAGAGATAAAATCTATTATTCATTCTCAGTATCTGGGAATTACTGCGCAGTACCCGTCTCTGTTTCATCACTTTTGCTTTTCTGTGTATATTTCTGATCTTCTTTTCATCTGTGATCAGTCTAAAGTTACTCTCTTTCAGATAAAGCTTCACCGTAGCATCTGAAAAATCTACATTCTCATCATGTCTCATACTTTGTCTAAAATGTTTATGTAAAAAAAGCGAAGTTTGCATGTATCTTTTTTCTATTTTCTGAAAATGTTGAGATCTTTCAATGTAAAAAGAAGAGGCAAAAAATGCTGTGAGAAAAAGGAAAGAGACCAGAAAGATAATTCGGATCTTGTTGTAAATACTCACGAGAGCAGCCTGTAACCCACACCACGTACTGTTTTAAGCTGTATATCTTCATCCAGTTTTTTTCTAAGTCTATTCAATATGACTGCGAGCGAAGCGTCTGAACCCAACTGAAATACTTCAGAGTCATAGAGTATCTGCTCTTTTGAAACCGTTGATCCTCTGTTTTGAACTAAAAGTTTAAGTACAGCATACTCTGCTGCGGTGAGCTCTAAAGCCACATCATCCAGAAAAACAGTCTCTTTCTCTTCGTCAAGCCTAAGACGATAAACGGGTTCTTCCTGCCTATGGCTTTTTTTATAACGTCGTAAAAGAGAGATGATACGTGCGTACATTTCCTGGGGATCATAAGGCTTGGGGAGATAGTCATCTGCTCCCAGCTGCAGACCGATGACTTTGTCACTAAGGTCAGAACGCGCAGAAGAGATGATAATGGGGATATCGTACTTACTCACAACTTCTTTACACACTTCCAGACCATCCATGCCGGGCAGCGTAAGATCAAGTATAAGCAGGTCATACTTTTCCACCCCTGCACTCAAACCAAGAAACGGGTCTTCATAATTGCTGACTTCTATGTTGTACTGTTTTAAGTAGCTGCTAAGAAGTGATGCATACTCCGCATCATCTTCTATCATCAATATCTTTGTCATGAAGTGATTATAGCTTTATTTTGACTTTTCTTCCAGAAGCGTCATGAGTTTAACTCTCTGCTCTTCTGTCAAGGTTTTGATCTTTTTTTCAAACATCGTTGCACGCATTTCTATTCTCTTTTGACTTCTCTGTGTTGCCATATCTATATAACCCTGTTTATCGAAACCATCCGAAGAGATAAATTTATTCATACCGGCCATGCCATGTTGACCATGCATTTTTCCTCTTTGTGCTTTTCTATATTCACGTATACTTGCACGATCTGCTTTCATGGCACTTTTCTGTTCAGCTGTAAGATCAAGTTTTTGATAGATCTCTTTCATTTCTTTTCTTTTATCGTGTTTGCCCATCATCCCTTTGTTTTGTTTTCCACACTTTTCATGCATTGGACAATTCATTCCATTTCCATTGTTGGATGGGCACGCATTTGCTGCTGTTGCACCTACCAATCCTGTGATAGCTACGATAGTTAATACTTTTAATGTTTTCATGTTAATACCTTTTTAATTAATAAATTATCTTTCGATAGTGCTATTATGGGGTATGAAGTTAAACGAACATTTACTGAACTATTAACGAAGCTTAACGAGAAGGTGAAAATACATTGCAGTAAAGAGGTACCCATATTTTTATAGGGATATGTTAAAATAAAATATAACAGAAAAAGGCAATAGATGCATAATAGATTACAACTTACAGTCATACGTATCTATTTTACGATAGTAAGCCGTTTATTTCCGTCATTGGCTGTAACCTCAGTACATAAACTTTTTCACTATCCCGTAAATACAAAAAGAAAAAACCGTAATGAAATAACACTGACTGATCCAGATAAGTTTGACATTTCTCTTTACGACAACCTCACTCTGCAAGGATATAGATGGGGAGAGCATTCTCGCCCTAAAATACTTTTAGTACATGGCTGGTCTACCACTTCACGAAGTATGAGCCACTTTACGGACAAGCTTCTCAAAAATAACTACCAGGTCATCACTTATGATGCCTTGCGTCATGGAGCAAGCAAAGGAAAGTTTTCAGACCTGGCAAGCTGGGCAGACTCTGTGCAGGCTGTCATGCAGCACATAGGTCCGGTCGAATGCATCATTGCACACTCTTTTGGAGGAGCAGCGGTCACCGTTGCTTCAAAGTTAGGCTTAGAGACTCAAAAACTCGTCCTGGTTGCACCCATACATGACATCAGCTCCGTTGCAGACAACTTTGCAGAACATTTAAATATCCCGCTGAACATCGTCAAAAAAATGCGTGACTATACCTGGAAGCACAATGAAAAGAACTTCAGCAAGTATGGAACAAACTGGCAGGATATCGTCATCTCAGATTTCAAAGTCCCCACCCTTCTCTTTCATGATAAAGAAGACAAAGAGATAGGCATAGAACACTCAGAACAGATCTGTAAAATGTGGCCATGGGCTAAGCTTGTACCTACTGAGGGTCTGGGACACAGGAAGATCCTGGATGATGATGCTGTGACTGAGGGGATGTTGGAATTTATTGAAAATGAGGAAGAACTATAATTGACAAGAATTATAAGCATTAAAATGCAATGCAATAAATCACTAAATGATTTATGTGAAATTCAGTACAGTGAGGCAGAAAATGCCGAATCTTAAAAAGATCCTGATCATCGGTTATGTATGGCCTGAACCAAACTCATCTGCTGCGGGTAGCCATATGATGTCCATCTTACGGCTCTTTAAAAAACAAAACTGGCAAGTAGTGTTTGCAACACCTGCACTGGCATCTGAACATGCTATAGACTTAGATGATGAGGGTATAACGTCCCAAAGCATAACACTAAACTGCGACAGTTTTGATTCTTATATTAATTCATATCAACCTAATATCGTACTGTTTGACCGTTTCATGATGGAAGAGCAGTTTGGGTGGAGAGTGGAGAAGAACTGTCCCTCTGCATTGAAAATACTTGACACTGAAGACTTGCAGTGTTTACGAAATGCCCGCCATCAAGCCCATAAAGCAGGACGGAAAATGACACAGGAAGATCTCTACTCAGACATAGCCAAACGTGAAATAGCAGCCATTTTACGTTCTGACATTTCGCTCATTATCTCTTCTTACGAAATGGATCTACTGGTCAATACGTTCAAAGTCGATGCTTCTTTGCTTCACCCTCTGCCATTTATGGTGGACTTGGCAAAGTGCCCGGCCAGGACCAAACCTTATACAGAACGTCAAAACTTTATGACCATCGGAAATTTCCGTCACGCGCCTAATTGGGATGTCGTCTTGTACCTGCAACAGATATGGCCGTTGATACGAAAACAGATCCCTGAGGCTCAACTGCACATTTACGGTTCCTACCCACCGCCAAAAGCCACAGCTTTGCATAACCCGAAAACCGGCTTTCACATCAAAGGATGGGCCGAAGATGCCTTTAGCGTAATGGGGGAAGCACGCATCTGTTTAGCTCCCATACGCTTTGGTGCGGGCATTAAAGGTAAATTGCTCGATGCCATGATTATGCAGACGCCAAGTGTCACTTCTTCACTGGGCTCTGAAGGTATGCATGACAACAAACCCTGGGGAGGTGCCGTTGCAAATGATGTAGAGACATTTGTTGAAGCCGCAGTCAAACTCTATAACGATGAAGAAGCATGGACAAAAGCCCAAGAAAATGCTACTGCACTTTTACATGCCCGTTATGACTCTAATTTCCTAGGTGACGGACTCATAAAAAAGATACTTGAAGTTGAGGGGAATTTAAAGCAACATCGCTTAAATAACTTCACCGGGGCGATGCTTAAACACCACAGTATGATGAGTACAAAGTATATGTCTCAGTGGATAGCTGAGAAAAATAAAGGATAAGATTTACTTGCTGATTTTAGTAGCACAGCATCGTTTGTACTTCTGTCCGCTTCCACAGATACAGGCTGAATTTCGTAAAAATTCTACTTTATCTTCATAGATTTCACCATCTACGTACTTCCACATATCATTTACTTTCAAAAAAGTAGACTTTTCATGATGTAGATGTTGTTTGCCCTCAAAGATATAGTAGGCTTTAAATTCAACCATATCATAAGAAGAATCGACTATCTCCAAGTGCTGCCAAAAACTGTTGTCAGCCCAGTCCTGTATGAACTTGAGTTCTTCATCTGTCCATGTGTGGTCGTGTGTGGTAGCCTGAAGATAATTCACATCCCCTAAACAGTAGGCAGAGTAGCGTGAGCGCATCAATGCCAATGCTGTTTCCGGTACTTCCAATACTCTTAAAACAGGTTCACAACATTCAGAAAATTTTAATCCGCTTTTACAATAACACTGTTCCATATTAATTTTTAAATCCTATAACTATTTTTGATTGAATCATAGCATAAAGATTTTAGATATGATATTAATATTAAATAATATATCTTAACTGTTTTGTCCAATAAACCCTGCTATTGCCTCAGAAATCTCATCACTTCCCTCACCTGCCAAGATACTGTGTTTCTCCCGTGGCAGGATGAGTAACTTTTTATCTTTTGAAAAGATGCCGTCATAAATGAGCTTGCCACTCTCACGTTTGACGATAGGATCATTGTCACTTTGGATGATGAGTATGGGGTCTGTGATATTTTCTAAGTTATTTTCGACCTTTGTCATAAGCTTTTCCATTTGTGCCACAGAAGCCAAAGGATGCTTCAGGTAGTTTACTTCAGGTTGTTCAGTGTGGGAATTATCTATCCACTCCATGATACCTTCTGCATTAAGATAAGCGATCATTTCATTGAAGAAGTGTAGCGTGGGGACGACGTAAGAGACACGCAGGTCATGAAGTTTAAGTGCGGAATTGATGGCGATGACCCCATCTACTTTGTACTGTTCCGCATGCTCAAGCGCAAGCAGACCACCCATGGAAAAACCACCGATGAACACTTTGTCACATACTTGTCTCATAGCGACAAAAGCACGTTCAAAGTCTGTCTCCCACTCTTCCACTCTGACCTCCTTTAAGGCATTTGGGTCTGTACCATGTCCTCTTAGTCTTATGACATGGACATTAATGCCTTTGTCAAAAAGAGTTTCAGCCAGAGTCTTTAACTCCTGAGGTGCTGCCATATACCCGTGTGACAAGACCACACCTGTGGCATACGATGCATCATACAGTACGATAGGTGCACCTTTATCATCTTTAAGAGGAGTCTTATGCAGATACTTTTTATACTCTTCTTCAAAATATCCCCACTCTCTTTGAAGTAAATGTTTGAAGTTATCTTCTTTTAACTCATTTTCACTGTAGATGCTGTTTTCTTTTGCCCTTTCGACGATGGGTTCTTGCCATTTGATCTCATTTAAAATGACTTGAAGGGTATTTTTAACCCTCACCTTATGAAAAGGGTACTCTTTTTCAAGCAAAGACCTGTCAAACAGATACTCACCGTCACTGTCCAGATATAGTATCTGCTGTTTGAGGGCAAGGTCAATGGCTGATACAAACGGCTCATACTGTTCATCCAGTATCAGTTTAAAGAGTTCCTTTTGTAACTCACTGTGTAAATTATAGTCTTCAAAGCTTCGTAAAGAACGGGCATTTTTATAAATGAGTGTTTTAAGATACGAGGGACAGACTTTCACCGTAGGCATCGTCACCAGAGACAAGATGAAGATATGGTCAAAATGTATTTGCATTTGGGAGTAGACTCTTTGCATCATGTCGTTTGTGAGGGTTTTACGCTGTGTATCTATCAAAGCATTTATCTTCTTTGTATCATACAATGCCTTTTCATCTTTTATAAATGTTTGTAAATAACTGTCAAGACCTATTGCTTTCCCGAAACGTAGATTCATATGGGCATCCATGAGTAAATTTACTTCTATCTCCAATTCTTCAAATAATCGGGTATTACGTTGATGCAATATACTATCGATCCATACTAAAAAACGATTCTTACCGGGACGTATGGGATAATAGGTAATAGAAATAGGAACGATCTTGACCTCTAAACTTTTATCTATCGTACTTGCATCTATCCCCATAGAAGAACAAAATAGTTTAAGTGCATCTTTACCGTCATGCTTTGCTCTAAGTTGTGCCATTCTTGCTCTAAGTGCCATCACCGCTGCACCCGTATAAATGGGGCCCTCATACTCCGGAGAATGAGTGCAAAACTCACCCATATCAAAGGTTATACGCTTATTTTTCACCATATATCCTTCAGGATATATCACCCAGTCCGAATTCCCTTTCAATAGATCTTCAACAATGATGCAGTCGCGTGCCTTGTTTTTATTGGAGATCGTTCCCACCCAGGACATGAATTTACCTAAAAAGCCTACAAACATAGTATCATCAGCCAAAGAGCGAGAAGAACGTCCATACTCTTTGTAAAGCATATGAGGCAGCACAAAAGTTTCAAAACGTGTAAAGTGATTGGCAACAAAAAGCACAGGAGAGTCTGGAATCTCTTCACCACTAATAGTGATATTGGCTCCTGACAGTTTTCGAACCAAACCTATCACCAGTGAAGAGAATGCAAACGCTATTCGCATGACTAAGCCTTTTTCACAGTGGTTCTTGAAAAATAGGCATCATGTTCAAACGCATCTACCGTAATGATCTCATGTTGTAAGTCTCTAGCCACTTTAAGAGTCCGTTTTTCACCCTCCGTTAAACGTTCCCCTTTTTTCTCATTAACCAGTAGTTCTTTTACCTCTTGCATTTTATGAGTAGCTTCTAAAAGCTCTCTTAGCCGATCTCCCATATAAATATTCCCACACACACGATCCCTAACACTGTCATCTTCACACATAGCTACAGCTATACGATGCAGACTTTTGTCTTTAATGGTTTTTCCCATAGGATTCAGACGTGTATACCATCCATAGAGTTTAAAAGGTACAGCCAGCATTCCCGATACAAGGTTTTCAAGTATACCGCTGAATGCAAGGTCTATCTTGCCAAAGGCATCTTCTACTGCCACTTCCAAAAACACTTCATCACTCTCTTTGCTGCCTTCTATATCAAAACGTTTCAGTGCAGCAGTAATGAAATACATTTGAGTCAGCACATCCCCGAATCTTCCCGAAACAGATTCTCTTCGTTTTAAAGAAGCACCCATCAAACCCAAAGCCACATCACTCAAGTAAGCGAATCTGGCCGATGCCCATGCAAGCTTCTGCTCGTAACGTCTGGCTTTGCCTTTAGTCTGTGCAGGGTGAGCATATCCACGTGTCAATCCCAATACAAAAGTTCTTGCCTTGTTGCGTGTGACATGTCCTATATGTGAGAATAACAGGGTATCAAAAGCCTTCACATCCCCTTGTTCAAGTGCTTCTATCTGTGCATAGGCGTAAGGATGACAGCGGATCATCCCCTGTCCGAACATGATGAGTGTACGTGTCATAATGTTCGCACCTTCCACCGTAATGGCTACAGGAGCTCCAAAGTAAGCATGTGCCAGTAGGTTCCGAGGACCCATGGAGATAGCGGCACCCCCCTGTATGTCCATCGCATCGATGATGTTTTTTCTGAACATTTCTGTACTCTGGTACTTCATGATGGCATTGGCAACAGCCGGTTTCTCTCCTGCGTTGATGGCACCCAAAGTAAAGGTCTTTGCAGCATCCAGTATGTATGTGCTCGCACCCAAACGCCCTAAGACTTCAGCGATACCTTCAAACTTGGCGATGCTCAGTCCAAACTGGTAACGTACTACAGCGTAAGTGGAAGCCACATAGGCAGCAAGTTTGGAACCTCCTGTACTGGTACTCGGAAGTGAGATACCCCGTCCTACCGCAAGCGATTCCATAAGCATACGCCATCCACACCCAAGTCCAGACTCACCGCCGATGACATCGTCTATGCTGATGATAACATCTTTACCAAGCAGTGGTGCATTGACAAATGGCACACCCAGTGGGTCATGTCTTTTACTTTGGTCTATCCCTTTGTTTTTAGCATCTACCAAGGCACAAGTAATACCCCAGTCTTCCCCTTTACCCAAAAGTTTTTCAGGGTCTTTGAGGACAAAAGCAAGTCCTATAACTGTAGCAATAGAAGAGAGTGTAATGTAACGTTTTTCAAAGTTAAGACGTATTTTTACTTCACCGTCTTCATCTTTAAACACCACACCTTCAGAACGTATAGCCCCTGCATCTGAACCTGCTTCAGGTTCAGTAAGTGCAAAACAAGGGATGTCACGTCCATCTGCTAGTCTCGGTAAGTAGTGTTTTTTCTGTGCATCAAGCCCATAGTGTAATAGTAACTCAGCAGGCCCTAGTGAGTTCGGTACCATCACGGTAATGGCAAGCACTTGAGAGTGAGAAGCCAGTTTCTCGATGACACAAGAGTGTCCATAGGCAGAAAAACCGAGTCCGCCATATTCTTTAGGGATGATCATACCCAGGAACTTCTTACTTTTGAGGTATTTCCAGACTTCCGGAGACAGATCTCTTTCTTCAAATACTTCCCAATCAGAGGTCATGGCACAGACTTCATTGACTTCATTGTCTATGAAATCCTGTTCCTCGGTACTGAGTTTAGGGTACGGGTTTGCAAAGATCTTTTTAAAATCCGGTTTACCGGAAAATAGTTCCCCCTCTACCCATACATCCCCTGCACGAAGGGCTGTTTTTTCTGTGTCTGAAATTTTAGGAAGTAAACCTTTCGCCTTTAACACTGCAAAAAGAGGTTTGGTGATGAGTCTTACCCTTATCTCTTTGATGAGAAATACAACTCCAAGTCCAATAGCAGGTATCCACCAAAGTATAGAGGCATCAAAGCCTAATAAAAATACAGCTAACGCAACAAACCAAGACCATAAAGGTGCTGCAAAAAATGCCAGAGCAAGTGCAACAAGGATGACTGAAAATAATAGTCCCATGTCTGCCTCCTAAAATAAATTTATTTATCATTTATGGTAGCTTTATGGTGTGGATTGGGTGTGGAGTAAAACATGACAATTTGTACCCTGAAGAATTTTATTATTTTGGTTTTGGCATTAAATAGACTTGTTTATTGGTCTATTCTGGACTTAAATGGGTAACCCTATAATTTCTAATTGGCTTCATAACTTATTCTATAAATCAGATCAGCATAATCATCCGAAACCAATAAAGACCCATCAGGCATCTGTGCAAAAGCCACTGGTCTTCCCCATGCTTTTTGAGTCTTATTGTCTAGCCATCCCGAAGCAAACACCTCCATTTTGTCAATATTATTTTCCGTTTTAAACCCTACCATAATTCTATATCCAATTTTATTTGATCGATTCCAAGAACCATGTTGAGCAATAAAAATAGCATTCGAGTATTTCTCAGGAAATTGTTTTCCGGTATAAAATTTTACACCTAAAGGAGCAACATGCGCCCTGAATTTCCAAGCAGGTTTTTTAAATTCATTACAACTACTCTTAGTTCCATATTTAGGTATAATGAACCCCATAAATCGAACCACTAAAAATAACTTTCTTATTTCAAAATGATAGAATAAAAGCATAGAAAGTAAGGAAAGATAAAATGAGTGTAAAAAGAAAAACATATACTGCAGAGTTTAAAGCCAAATTGGTTTTAGAAGTTTTAGAAGGTGAGAAACCAGTCAATGAGATCGCTAGTCAATATAAGGTTTTGCCAACAAGTCTGAAAAGTTGGAAAAAGCAGTTCCTGGGAAATATGTCATTAGCATTTGATAAAAGTACAGTAGTCAAAGAATATAAAGATGAGATAGAAGAGCTGAAAAAGTCAAAAGATTCCATTGCAAAAAAATTGGGAGAGACCATTGTCGAAAAGGATTTTCTTGTGGAAAAGCTCGTCAGCTTGGCATCCTCTAAAGAGCGTAAAGAACTCTTGGATACCAAGCTTAAAATATCTCTAAATAGACAATGTAACTTGTTGAAAATCTCTAAGTCTTCTTTGTATTATGAGCCTATAAAACCCTTTAGTACCAGTAATGAAATAAAACTTTTAAATGCCATTGATGAAATCTACGAAGAGTTTCCCAGCTACGGCTATAGACGCATGACCAAACAACTGCAAAGAGATGGCTACAACGTGGGTAAAAAGCTTGTTAAGAAGGCTATGAAGTATATGGGTATAGAAGCCCTGTACCCTAAGCCTAAAACCACTACAGCTAATAAAGAGCATTACAAGTATCCATATTTGTTAAAAGATTTCAGGAATGATGCAGGACAAGTAGTAATTGACAGAAACAACAAAGTATGGAGTACGGATATCACCTATATCAAACTTGAAAAAGGATTTGTTTATTTAGCTGCCATTATTGACTGGCATAGCAAAAAAATACTCTCTTGGAATCTCTCAAACACAATGGATATTTCATTAGTCACAAGTGTATTAAATGAAGCACTGGCATTTTATCCAAAGCCAGAAATATTTAACACAGATCAAGGTAGCCAATACACAGCAAAAGCTTATGTTGAAATTCTCA
>NVUY01000011.1 GCA_002733215.1 Sulfurovum sp.
AAGACATTGAAAAGCCGTATGCGGGAAATCCGCACGTACGGATTTGTGAGGGTCCTACCTACAACTGAAACTTTGGTTGAGGGGTAGTTCTACTCGATGCTAAGAGTCAACAGCTCAATACGGGGAGTCACTAAATGCCGAGTCTTAAAAAACAATTATTGATCATCATCTTACTCAGCCAGTTTCTCTACTCTGCTACTGCCGAACAGGTAGAACGCTATCTTAGCATTTCACAGGCAGAAGAAGAGCTCCTTCTTCTTGAGTCGCAGTTTTCACAGATGCAAAGTGGCTTTAGCCAAGACAGTAATGCTTCTGAAAACAAAACCTATGAAATGGAACTTATCTCGATTCGTTTTAGAGACTATATACAAAGCCATTTGAGTGAAAATGAGATGGATGAAATTTTAAATAACTATAAAAATGTGATCTTCCTGCAATTTGTCTCTGCAAAAAATGATAATACCTTTGATCAAAATGTGACAGACACCTACATTAATACCCTTAAGGAAGACCCGGAAGCAGAAGCACGCATGAAGCTTGTCGAAGAGATCAGTCAGAAGATCAACAACAAAGACGCCATGATACAAATGTTTGATGAATTGATGAAACCCCTTATGGAAAGTGCAAAAGGTGGTGATAAACTGGATGATACTGCTATGAAGCAACGCAGAGAAGCTTATATGAAAAGGATGATTGAATCTTCAAGAAAAGAGACACTCTTTGCCACAAGAGAGTTTAGTATGGAAGAGTTGGATGCACTGCTTGAAATAGCAAAGACACCTGCCGTAAACCATGAGACCAAAGCCGTTTTTGGTGCAACTGCCTATGCACTGCACGAATTTTTTCTCTCCATGGCCAGTCGTTATGACATTTCCAAACATTAAGAAGAATAGCTATGAATACAAGAATAAAAAACAACCCGCAGATTAACTTTACAGAGAAAGATTTCCTACCGACAACAAGAGCTGAAATGGACGCTTTAGGCTGGAAACAGTGTGATATCATACTTGTCTCCGGTGATGCCTACATAGACTCTCCTTTCATCGGTGTGGCGATGGTAGGTCGGATGTTAGAGCGTATGGGCTACAAAGTGGGGATGATAGGACAGCCGGATGTAAAGTCAGATACAGATATTAAACGCCTTGGAGAGCCACGTCTTTACTGGGGTATAAGTGGTGGGTCTGTAGACTCTATGGTCTCCAACTACACCGCTACCAAAAAGTTCAGGAACTCAGATGACTATACACCCGGTGGTAAAAACAACAAACGCCCGGACCGTGCACTGAGTGTATACTGTAACCTCATACGAAGACACTTTAAAAATACTGTACCCTTGGTACTTGGCGGCATAGAAGCCTCTTTACGGCGTGTAAGCCACTACGATTACTGGTCCAACAAGCTCAAAAAACCTATACTCTTTGACTCTAAAGCAGACATACTCATCTATGGTATGGGTGAGATAGCACTTGAACAGCTCAGCAGGGCACTGGAAGAGGGAAGAGATTACCGTGACATTCGTGGAGTTTGCTACATAGCCAAAGAAGCAAACTATGAGTACATACAGCTTCCTTCTCATGCAGACTGCCTGGAAGACAAAGAAAAATATATAGACCTTTTTGATGACTTTTATGACCACAATGACCCCATCTCGGCACGTGGACTTTGTCAGCCTGTAGATACACGCTTTCTCATACAAAATCCCCCCTGTGATTACTTGAACGAAACAGAAATGGATGAGAACTCAAACCTGCCGTTTACACGTGAGCTACACCCCTACTACGCCAAAGATGGTAAAGTCAAATGTCTGGAGACCATTAAGTTTTCCATTATGACACATCATGGCTGCTGGGGTGAGTGTAATTTCTGTGCCATAGGAGTACATCAGGGACGTACCATTCGCACACGTTCTGAAAAAAACATACTCCAGGAAGCCAAAGATTTTAATCAGTACAAAGACTACAAGGGTATCATCTCAGATGTGGGTGGACCTACAGCCAATATGTATGGCTATGAATGTAACAAAAAATTAAAACTGGGTACCTGTGATCACCAGCGTTGTGTTGATGCCACACATTTATGCTCTTCTATGAAACCAGACCACAGCCGAAACATCAACCTGCTTCGGCAAGTACGTCAGGTAGAAGGTGTACGCAAGGCTTTTGTAGCCTCCGGCGTACGCTATGACCTCATAACAAAAGACAAAAAACATGGCTACTCTTATCTTAAAGAGATGGTAAAACACCACATTTCCGGGCAGATGAAAGTAGCACCTGAACATACAGAACAACATGTACTTGAACTCATGGGTAAGCCCGGTAAACAAACACTGATAGACTTCAAGAAACTCTACGACAAACTGAACAAAGATATGGGTAAAAAGCAGTTTCTCACCTACTATCTCATCGCTGCACATCCGGGTTGTACGGAAAAAGACATGTACTCACTCAAAGACTTCACGACCAACGAACTACAGATGAATCCTGAACAGGCTCAAGTCTTTACCCCTACGCCCAGTACCTACTCTGCAGTCATGTACTACACAGAGATGGATCCTAAAACACGTAAAAAGATTTTTGTAGAAAAAGATACCAAGCGTAAAGAGAAACAAAAAGCAATTGTGGTAAAGAAAGAAGATAAGTTTAAAAGTGGGTTTGCAAGTTAAATGGAAAATAGATAAATGCCTAACAGACCCATCTACATTACCGACCTAGACCATACTTTTTTGCGTACAGATCAGAGCGTGAGTGATTTCTCTACCCAAGTATGGAACAACAGAAGCAAAGATGCCATACTCTCCGTAGCCACAGCAAGAAGTTACCAAAAAACCCATGATTTTCTGGACAACCTCCACCTGGATGCCCCTATGATACTGTTGGACGGTACCATGATCGTTTCTCCGGATAAAAAGCTGATAGACCTGAAGACCATCAATAAAGCTTTGGGTGATGCCATCGTTGATGTGGGATTGGAGTTTGACATAGACCCTTTCATCATAGGACTCAAAGACATGCAGCTCAATGAAATTTTTTTATATCCGCGTAAACTCAACGAGCATCAGAAGTTTGTCCTAAAAGGATATAAAAATGATCCTCGTATGCAGTTCAATCCACAAAACAAAACAATGGAGTTGAACCTTAAAATCGTCTATTTTGGAGACTATGAAACTTTAAACCCACTGACCGTGAAACTCAAAGAGACATTTGAAGACGCTATAGAATGTAAACTCTCTCCAGAAAAGTACTCAGAAGGCTATTTCCTTACTATCCTCCACCCGGATGGAGACAAAGCCCATGCCCTGCAAAAAGTGATGGACTACCTAGGTCGAGACCCTGCGGATGTCACCGTATTTGGTGACTCTGTGAATGATATAGGTATGTTTAAGCTTGCGGGCACTTCGGTAGCTGTTTCAAATGCACTTGAGGAAGTCAAAGCTATAGCGGATGTGGTACTGGAACATTCTAATGATGAAGATGGGGTTGCGAAGTATTTGGAAGGTATAAACGAATTAAAAGATACTATTTAATTCGTTTATTTTTGTTAGAAAGTCTTACCACTTTCTCACAAGTGCGTGACAGGTAACACATCTGTTTAACATTTGTTGAAAATTTATCAATACTACATCTTTATTGCCTTTATCAAAATCTTCTAATATTCCTGATGCCAACATATCCAATGCTTTTGTTTCTTTTACAGCATACTCTTTAGCATTAAATTTGATATCTTTATCATTTTCAATCACAAAAGAATCTATATTTTTTAATTCACTTCTGAGCGATGCAATACCTTTTTTTACTCTTCCTCTCTGATTGTATAAAAAACCTTTTTGGATCAATGCCATTGAAACTTCCAGGCTCTGCATTGTTTTATTCATTTCTACATTTACCTTTGCTGGCGCTGCCATCAAAAGAACACTCCCTAACACTAGCGATACTAACAACATTTTTTTCATTTATTCTCCTTATATGTCATGTTCAATTACTATTATATTGATAATAAACAATAATTTTATTGATTTAAATCAAAGAATTTAATATATTAGAATCATTAACGTTAAAATTGCTCATATTATTATTTAGTAATTATTCATCAACTGGGCATTCAACAGTTCAAGTCTCTGTGGTGTACCAATATCAAGCCATTCACCTTCATACAATTCTCCTGTCACTTTTCCCTCTTTCATCGCTGCTCGAAGTAAAGGGGCCAATGCACTTTTACCATATGGTACACCCTCAAAGAGTTTTGGAGAATAGTAACCTATACCTGAAAAGGTATATTGCTTCACATCTACGACTCTTTGTCCATCTAAAGCAAAATCACCCTCAGGGTTATGTTCAGGGTTGGGGACGAGAATCAAATGTGCCAAAATGCCATCTGCTAATTTTCTATGATACTGGAAATCATAATCTGTAAAGATATCACCATTGAGTACTAAAAATGTTTCATCTCCCAGTAATGGCAAAGCCTTTACAATCCCCCCTGCACTTTCCAATGCACCTTCATCCTGTTCATCTGAGTATCTAATATTCACTCCCCAGTAAGAACCGTCACCTAAAGCTTCAGATATCTGATACCCCAAATGTGCAATATTGATGACGATATTTTTAAAGTCATCATGTGCTAAACGTTCTATATGCCAAAGTATAAGGGGTATACCACCTACTTTAAGTAAGGGTTTTGGCGTGCTGTCAGTAAGTGGTCTCATTCTTGTTCCTGATCCTGCGGCCAGTATCATGACTTTCATTAAAATATCCTCATGGTTGCCGGTGCGTCTTTAAACTCGCCATACTGAGACTTTAGCAATGACATTAATGCATCTAACTCCGGGTACTTATAACCCACTTCTAAAACGTATTTCAAAGTTAAAGGAATATCCTTTAAATACTCTTTTTTTCCATCACGTAGTGCTAGTCTGGCAAAGATACCCAGTATCTTTATATGCCGTTGTAAGCCTGTAAAGTCAAACCAGCGCATAAACGTCTCATCATCTACATCCAAGCCTTTTAACTCTTTAAAGAGTAAGACAAGTCTTCTCAGTTCTCTGTCATCAAGCTTCACATAGACATCACGAAGGAGTGAGACCAAGTCATAGGTAAGTGCACCCTCTCTTGCATCTTGGAAATCGATGACCACTATCTCTTCATTAGAGTCTATCATCAAGTTACGTGAGTGGTAGTCACGATGTACAAAGTTGCCCTGAGGCTGGGCCAATACCTCTTTGCAAATGAGAGAAAAACTCTCTAATACCATACGTGCTTCCACACATTCAAGTGTAGCACCCAAATACTCTTTGAGATACCACTGAGTCATAAGATTCATCTCTTCAAGTAAAAAACTCTCGTCATAAGGTTCTAAGCCTTGAGAGGGCGTTTCTTGTACCTTAACGAGAGTTTCTACAGCTTTGTCAAAGTAAGGTCTGGCATCAAAACCTTCAACACATTTATCGAGCAAGTGTGTTGAACCAACATCCTCTAAGAAGATGAAACCTTTATGTTGTTCAAAAGACTTTATCTTTGGTATACGTACTTTTGCATCATTAAGCCTCATACTTATACCTATAAAGATGGGGACAATCTCTTTATTTTCAGAAGCATCCATCACGATGCCACCAACATCATTTTCAAGACGATAGTAGCTTCGAGAACTTGCATCTCCATGTAGTGCATTAAGTTCTGGCTCTTCTATACCTAACCACTCTAACCAACCTTTTAACTCATCATGCATATATAGCTCCTAAAACTGCGTTGTCACTGGCTCCAGTGACATCTTTCAAATTTACTTTTTCTTGGTGTATTCGCTTATATGCCAACCATGCAAAGGTCATCGCTTCGAGCATATCTGCATTGTTGGCAATGCCTACTTGAATATTTGGCATGAGTGCAGAGAGTCTCTCTACTAAAAAAACATTCCTAGCCCCGCCGCCACAAAGCATGAGTATATCTTTGTTAAACTTCAATACTTCGTTAGAGATGCTCAAAGCTGTCAACTCAAGGAGTGTTCGCTGTACATCTTCCGGGCTGAACGTTGAATGTTGGTTACTAAGAAGATTTTGTAACCAAGCTTCATTAAATTTCTCACGTCCTGTACTTTTTGGGTAAGGTAAAGAGAAATAGTCATCATCCATCATCCTATCAAGAAGCCCATAGTCAACCTTTCCTGATCTTGCCCACGCACCATCTTTATCATAAGAGACATTTTCATGTTTCGCTATCCACATGTCCAACAGTACATTTCCACAGCCTGTATCATACCCTATGAGTTTCTCACCTAAAATAGTGATGTTTGCCATGCCCCCGATATTCACGATAGATACAGAGTTATTAATATTATCAAATATAAATTCATGAAAAGCAGGAGCAAAAGGTGCACCCTGCCCACCAAGTGCAACATCTTTACGTCTGAAATCTGAGACTACGGCTATGCCTGTTTTAGCAGCGACTATATTGGGATCACCTAACTGCATAGTAAATCCATCTTCAGGCTGATGCCATAAAGTCTGACCATGTAAACCTATGGCTGTGATGCTTGAAACGTCTATGTTATCACGTATGAGCAAAGCACCCACAGCCTGAGTGAATAAAATCCCCAAACGATGGTCTAACTGCCCTACCTGCGCTAAGCTACTTTTACCTTCTATGATATTTAAAATATCAGTTTTTAGTTCTAATGACATGGGGTATTCTAAACTGTCAATAACTGTACATGTGTCAGCATCTATCTCACAGAGTACAACATCTACACCATCTAGTGAAGTTCCTGACATGATACCAATATAGCGTTCTTTATTCATTTATATATCTCTTTACAGTGTACCGATATGGACAATAATTCATCATCTGTTTACATAGTTTTATAGTATGAAGATTATACATACTTGCTGCTTAATATGGTTATAAACGTGATGTTGTATCGAAGAAAACTAATAAATCAATATCGTAGAGTATTTGTATAAGTAAATTTCAACTATACT
Source organism: Sulfurovum sp. (assembly GCA_002733215.1). Taxonomy (GTDB): domain Bacteria; phylum Campylobacterota; class Campylobacteria; order Campylobacterales; family Sulfurovaceae; genus Sulfurovum. The sequence continues at coordinate 6,968 of NVUY01000011.1, forward strand.
TCAACAAGTAAAACAAGTGAGGTAAATATGAAACTAAGTAATCGAGCACAAAATATAGCACAATCTGAGATCAGAGCGATGTCTATCCTTTGTAACGAGAAAAGTGGACTCAATATGGCGCAAGGGCTTTGTGACCTTGAAGTACCATTACCTGTTGTACAGGGTGCAAAAGAAGGGATTGACGATGGCAAGAATGTTTATACATCTGCCTACGGTAATTACAAGCTAAGGGCCGCCATAGCTAAGAAACAAAATGACTTTTATGCTCAAGGTGTTAGTGTAGACAATGTACTTGTAAGTCTAGGAGCAACCGGGGCTTTTTATGCTACTGCAATGTCACTGCTCAATGAAGGTGATGAAGTCATCCTTTTTGAGCCATATTATGGCTATCATGTAGAAACACTCAAGTCCATAGGTTGTAAGATCAAATACATAAGAACTGCCCCACCAGCGTATGAGATTGACTTTGAAAACCTTAAAAATCAAATATCTGAAGATACCAAAGCCATACTCATTTGTAATCCTTCAAACCCTAGTGGGAAAGTCTACACAAGAGAGGAACTGGAAAATCTCTCAGATATTATCAAGCAAAACGACTTATTTCTTTTTAGTGATGAGATATATGAGCATTTTATCTATGATGGTCTTGAGTTCGTATCTGCTCTCAGTGTTGAAAGTTTAAAAAAAAGTACCGTTGTAATCTCTGGTTTTTCTAAGATATATTCTATCACAGGATGGAGACTGGGATATGCAATTACCAAAAAAGAGATCATCGATGCAGCCTCTGCCTTTAATGACCTTGTATACGTCTGCCCTCCTGCACCACTACAAAATGGTGTATTAAAAGGACTGAATGAACTGCCAATGTCTTACTATACAAATGTAGCCAAAGAACATCAGATAAAAAGAGACAAATTCATCAAAGCACTCAACGATGCAGGACTAGCTGCCGAATATGTTAAAGGTGCCTACTATGTACTGGCTGATATCTCCAAACTTGAAGGGGAAGATGATAAACAAAAGGTTATAACACTTCTAGAAAAGACAGGTATCGCCGCTGTTCCAGCAAGGGCATTTTACCAAGACAGTGAAGGAATTAATCTGGCACGATTCTGTTTTTCTAAGAAAGAAGAAGAGCTTGATGAAGCTATTGAGAGATTGAAAAGTTTGTAGTCAATCTCATTTACACAGGTGTATTGAATTATTATACCTCTCAATATACCGGTCTATTTATGTTAATGTCCTATGATTTTTAATTGTAAATTCTTTTTCAACCCCTATGCCTAAACTACTTAAATCACTATAAATCTTTTTAGCCAAATAATATCCAAGGTAAGGTGGAACAGCATTTCCTACCATCTTGTATCCTGCCATTACATTTTTATAGTAAAACTTATGCGTATCGGGGAAACTTTGCACTCTTGCACATTCACGAACACTTAAGCGTCTATACAAATGCTCTTTATCTGATACAAAGATCCTTTTATTTTGTTCTATAAATTCCATTTTAGGTGCTTGTGGGTGTAGTGGTGCGTGTCTTCCACCTGCTTGTATGGTAAATGATGGTTCTTCCCAAGAACGTACACGATTACGAGACATAAACATAGATGAAAATCCACCTATAGCATACTCATGATTATCTAAACTACAAGTATCTCCATTAGTATAGTTTTTCTCTTTTGCAGGAATAGCAGTCTCTTTTATATCCCAAATGATGTCTTTTAAAAACCTCTTCTTTTCAAAACCTTTTGGAAACTCAAACTCTATACCAAGGTCTTCTCTGTATCCTATAAAAAAGATTCTTTTTCTATCTTGTGCTACATTGTAGTCATGTGCATTTAACATTTTAAAAGACAGGTTATACCCACTCTCTTTAAAAAGTTTTTTGATGTTCCCCAAAGCTTCAGAATGCCGACTTGCCAACATACCTGAAACATTTTCTGCTAAAAAGAAAAGTGGTTTTTTCTCTCGAAGCAACCTAATAAAATCAAAAAAGAGTTGCCCTCTCTTGTCATCTATCCCCTTTAAAGCCCCTGCTTCACTCCAACTCTGACATGGTGGACCACCTATGATGCCTATGGCATTTGGTATTTCATCTGAGTCTATTTTAGTAATGCTTCTTTTGTCTAGTGTAGCCTTGGGAAAGTTTTTTTCATAAGTCTCCCAAATGTCTTTATCATATTCATTTGCCCAAACTGTGTTAAAGCCTGCTTTTTCAAAGCCAAGGTCTAAACCTCCTGCTCCTGAGAATAGTGATATTATTTTCATGATTTCCTCTTTTTTATATAGAAGGTTTGACTATTTTGTTCTAAATTAAAATCAGTATCCAATTTAATACCTACATCACTAACATTAACATCAGTATCTCTACCATAAGAACCCACATATATGCTATGTGATGTTTCAGAATCACTATCCCAAAAATCTAAATTCAATCTTTTTGTAATTTGTTTATATCTTCTTCTAATTTTTTCTACGTTCGTACTAGTAATTCTAATATCATTATTAAAAGTTTCAAACTTCGTTGATATACTCATCTGTTCTATCCCTCTATACTTTAAAAACCAACATTTTAGCATCCACCAACTTCACAGGATTATCAGGATTCTTCACCCCGACATCCAAAACCTCAACACCATCAACACCAAGACTCTCCAAAGCCTCCCTATCTTCCAAAGGCAAACCATCATACTTAGCTTTACTAAGCAGACAAATCAACTGAAAGCTCTTACTCTCATCATATTTATAAAGATAATCAAAAACCTTATTTGGATTGTCTATATGCCACATACCTCGTATGCGTAAGTCAGTAATACCAAGTGGGTCAACCTTCTTCACTTTACCTAACTCTTTAGTCTCTGTAAACTCTACATCAGGTATGCTATTAATCCCATTTGTAATAGTATCTTTTATCCTCTCATAGATTTCTTTTGAAGCACAAAAACAGTCACCATACACCATCCAAAGAGAATTAAGCTTAGTATCACTTGTGTAACCAATCGTATAGATAATATCTTTCTCATCCCAATCCTCACACTCTTTACAAGCCTTAGTTAACATAGGACTGTCAGCATAGAGTTTAGCTTTTGGGTATGAACTATTTAGGGCGATGGCAGAATTTTTTGACTGTAGTTTTTTTACTTCTATGGCATCGGAGTTTTTTAACATCAAGTCAGGTGGGTTGTTTTGATTACCTTGGTAGGAATATATCTCTGTGAATTTTCTGAGTCTTACATTTTCATCAAGTTCATTTATAGTACCTGCAAAAGCATCTTGAATGTAAACTTCTAAAGCTTTACCTGCATTGTTAATTCTATTTCGACCTTCATAGTAATCAGTCAATTCAACTATTGGATTATTTACAATGTTTATAAATGCTTTGATGATATTGGACATAAATACTCACTTATTTTTAATAAGCTCATTTTATCTAAAAAGCTTCAAGAAGTATAGAAATATGTCAAATTGTCATATTGTTACTAATTAAAATATAAAGTAGTAGAAAAATTATTTTTCTTTCCCACTCATCATAATCCCAAACGCCACAACTGTCCCACCAAGTATTTGCCAGGCAAATCCAAGTTTAAAGTCCAGTGCTGCACCTAGGACATAAGGCTGAAGTAAAAGTACTGTCATAAATCCACCCAAAAGTGCCAATGGTACCGTTGTAGCGTTTCCTCGCTTAGTAAAGATGGCAGCCCCAAACACACCAAGCAAACCGGTATAGGCAAATGCCATCACTCCAAGTGCAAAACTAAGTAGCGGTAGTTCTGTGTAGCGTTGCCAGTAGAAAGAGAGCATCGCCATAAGTGAGAGTGCTACAGCGAAGAAAAGTACAGCATTTCTACCAGCTTTTACAAAGTGGATCTCTTCTACTTTGGCTCTTTTAAGCTTCCAGGGCTTATAAAGGTCTTCTATGGCTACGGATGACATGGCACCCAGTACAGAGTTGGAAGATGAGAGTGCAGCCGCTACTGCCCCCACAGTCACCAATCCTCGCATGCCTTCGGGCATCTCATGCAGTATATAGTACATAAAGATCGTGATCTTCTCCCCTTCAAACTTTTGCACCACTTCTGTGCTGAGTCCTGAAAGTTCAGGATGCTGGTAAAAGAGATAAAGCAGTAGTCCTATAAACAAAAAGAGGATCGCCACCGGAATAGTCAAGTAAATACTCAGCATCAATGACTTCTGTGCTTCTTTCGCATTTTTACAGCTCAGTGCTCTTTGGGTCATGTCCTGATCGAGTCCATAAGCTGCAATGTTCAGAAGTAACCATCCGCCCAGTAAAGCCCAGACAGAAAATCCGCCGGACATGGACCAGTCAAGCAGGTTGAGTTTGTTATCTGTCTGCAGTGTCGATACGATGGTACTGAAATCTGTATCTATGGTCACATAAAGGTAGACAAGAACGGCGATCCCTGCTCCTATGTACGTCATAGCTTGAATAATGTCTGAGAAGATAATAGATTTTACACCGCCAAAGTATGCATACGCTAAAGCACCCAACATCAAAATAGCTATAGATACTGCCACATGAGAAGGGGTAATGTCCAAAAAGAGTATCATCGAAATAGCAAGCGCACCGATGTATAGTCTTGCTCCGGAAGCAAAGAGACGACCGATGAGAAACATCACTCCTGCCTGTTTCTTTGCAGACTCACCATAACGAATTTCAAGAAGTTCATACACAGTTACCGCATTGATAGCATAAAAACGCGGGATGAGCACTTTTGCTACGAAGATCACCGCTAAAAAGGCAGAGAGATAAAACCCTATAAAGGTAAGGTCTTTCCCGTAGGAATATTCAGGTCCTCCAAGAAAAGTAGCCGCCGACTGTGAAGTAGCCAAAACAGAGATGGCCACCGCGAACATAGGAACAGAGTTCCCACCAACAAAATAGTCACGTGTATTCTTCACCTTTACCTGGCTCAAAAGTACTGAAGTCACTGTCAGGACTAAGAAATAGGCAATAAAGATAGACCAGTCAACTATAGAGAAGGCAGAATTCATTAACGCCCTTTAGGAACTCTTTTGAGTCCCAGGTTCTTTGTTTTACTGTACACTTTGTTCATAAAAGCATCACCCGGATCATTTTTGACTGTTCTATACCCTTTGTCTTTTTCTAACCAGAGTGAGGTTTGTTCCATCTGTCTGTATTCATGGTGTCCTACCAGGTACTCGATACTTGGATACTTCCCTTTCAGATACTGCACTAAAGCAATGTTTGCTTGTACTTGTGCAAAAGTAAGATCATCTTTTTTGTTGTCTTTTCCTCCTACATTTTCTATGCCGATACTTGAGTAGTTAAGCCCTATGACATGACGAGCCATCCAGTTCTCAGGCATCAAACGGTAAATCGTCCCGTCACGCGCTACCAAGAATTGAGAAGATACATTTAAGGCAGAGGCTTTCATGATGTCTTTTCTGTCAGAAAGAAGTCTTTCCGGCTGAAGACGTTTAAAAGATTTATCCAAGCTCATCTCCGCTGTCCAATGGAGTAAGATGATTTTAGGCGTAATTTCTATCGTATCAACACTCTTTCCATAGTGCGACTTGATGTACTCTTTTGTCATCGCAATACGTTCCGGACCAAAATCTATAGGTTTATCAAGGATCTGGAGGGGTTGTATGGGTTTTGTCATACAAACTAAAGGTTTGGGTTCTTCATTTCCACAGGCTGTCAGTGTGAGGAGTGCAAGTGCGAGTACTAAGGTTTTTGTCATTCTTAAGTCCTGATTTATAGTTGAACTTATTTTATCCAATATTAACTGAACCCTCTGAATAACCTAGGTCTTCATAATGGGATTTACAAATGTAAGATTTTGCAAGAGACTTTCAAGTCCTAGCCTAGACATAACTAGTGATGTTATGAAGGCCTAGGTTACTCTGAGGGTTCAGAACTATGTGTTTCTTTTTCTTTCAAGAGCAATGTCACAATGATCACAGGCGGAATACCCAAAGCTATGATATATGCGGGGATATAAAGCAGCCCCTGTCTGTTCAGATACAAAAATCCCAGGATAAGTACCGCATAGGCAATCAGTCTGTAGATAGAGAGTGCTGCTTTGGTGTCTTTAAGTGTCTGATAAAGGGAACGGCCGTCTTTGAGTTTTTTACGCTCTTCTTTTACCACTTCCACCAGATCTTTCTCTTCAGCTTCTACCACCTCTTCACTGTAAAGATCATAAGGGTCTTCAAGATGATCTATGACATCTTTGGAATCATCTACCGTAATGATGTTATGTTCTACACGTGTGTTGACCATACGTCTGTAAGAGATCATCGATGCTATCATAACAAGTGCAGCAGATATAAATCCGATCTGTGTATTGTACAAGACTCTAATATCAAAAAATATTAAAGAAGCAGCTATCAATAATATATCGACTAAAATGAGTGTTTTAAGGAGTTCAAGATTAGTATTTGTCATCTTCATCCTCAGCATCATATTTCTCTTGTTGTTCTTTTTTATAAGTGTATCTTGGGTCTTTCGCAAGCTCATCCAGAGACTTTTTCTGTTTTGCATAGGCTTTATATACATTTGAAACTGCAGCACCCACACCGATGAATACACCGATCCATAATGTCCATTTTGCACCTGTAAGATTCTGTAATCCAAGTCCGATCCCTACCCCGATAAGTACAGCAACCACCATAGAGATACCGAGACTTAGACCGTCTGCGGCATTCACTAGTTTTTTGAATTTTGGTTCTTCATTTTTATTTTGCATTATGATTCCTTCTTCATCTATCCATGTGGGTATCACTTATTATTAGAGGTGCCCATCGATTTGGAGAAAAAATTATAGCAAAATAGTGCATAGTATGTGCTATACTAGATAAAAAACAGTAGTAAATTATACTAAAGAGCAGGAGTATGTATGAAAAAAATTCTTATTTTTATTATCATTGGAGGGAGCATGCTTTTAGCAGACTCAAATGATACTAACCGCAGCCAGGAGAAAACTAAACTCAATACAGAGATAGAAAAACAGATGGAAAAAGAGAAAAAATATGCAAAAGAGAAAGCTTTTTATCAAGGTGAAGATTATGATTTAAAGGCACATGAAGTAGACCCCGATATTCTTTCCAAAATCCCCTCTTTGGAACCAGACTATGACTTTGATATGTCTGAAGGGGTCTATACTGATTAGGAATTACCATTACCGTACTAAGTAGTAATTTCAGCCATCACTTCATACGCGGTTTTAATAGATTCATCTATCATCTCATCTGTCGTAGCAGCACAGATGAATCCTGTCTCATATGAGGAACAGGCAAGATAGACACCACGATCCAACATTCCTTTATGAAATTTGGCAAAAGTATCAGAATCATTTGCGAGTGCATCATCAAAATTTTTGACAGGTTTGTCTGAAAAGAAAAAACCGAACATTGAGCCTCTTACATCCGTAACAAAAGGAAGCCCTGCTGCATCTGCAGCATGTTGGAAACCATCCATAAGCTTTTTAGCTTTGGTTCCCAGTGCCACATAAAGAGAGGGGTTGGACTTTAGTTTCTTAAGGCTTGTCAGACCTGCTGCCATCGCTACAGGGTTACCCGAAAGTGTTCCGGCCTGATAAACCGGACCTTCAGGTGAAAGATGAGCCATGATCTCCGCAGAGGCACCAAAGGCACCTACAGGCATACCCGCACCGATCACCTTACCAAGAGTGACCATATCAGGTTTCACAGTAGAGATACCTTGTGCTCCTTTAAGAGATGCTCTAAACCCACTCATCACCTCATCAAATATAAGTAATGCTCCGTGATTGGTACAGAGACATCTAAGCTCTTCAAGAAATGCTTCGTCCGCAGGGACCAGTCCCATATTTCCTGCGATAGGCTCGATGATCACACAGGCGATACCTTCTGGTGATTTTTCAAAACAAGCCGATACTGATGCAATATCATTATAGGTTGCAAGTAAAGTATGTCGTGTAAGATCTGCAGGTACACCCGGGCTTGACGGTGTTCCGAAAGTAGCCAGTCCCGAACCTGCCTGTACAAGTAAAGAGTCTGAATGTCCGTGGTAACAACCTGTAAATTTCAAGATGTTATCTCTGCCGGTTACCCCACGTGCCAGACGAATAGCAGACATGACCGCTTCCGTACCTGAGCTTACAAAACGTACTTTGTCTATGCTGTCAAAAAGTGTCACTATTTCCGTTGCAAGTTCTGTCTCAACTATGGTAGGTGCACCAAAACTAAGACCTCTTTTCACTGCTTCTATGACAGAGGCTTCTATCTCTGCATCACAGTGACCAAAGATCAGCGGTCCCCAACTCTGAACATAATCAATGTATCTGTTGCCATCGATATCAAAAAGGTATCCACCCTCTCCTCTTTCTATGAATGGCGGTGTTCCCTCTACCCCGGAAAATGCACGTACCGGAGAATCAACACCTCCAGGTATTACTTTATATGCTTCTTCAAATGCTGCTATACTTTTGTCATATGCCATATTATTAACCTTCTGTAATGTTTAGTCGTTATAATTACGTGGATTATACAGTAAGGGCACTTAGGACTACACCAAGGAGAGTATCATCAGATCAAGAACGCTGAAAGGATTATTGCTCTCATTACTGTTGCACTTGCTCATTTTACTTCTTTTTGTAAAAAATGTTGTTGACCTTAAAGTGCCGCCTCCCCATGGAAAAGAAAAAAAGATAAGTCTTGATCTAAAGCAGATCGTCACACCCCCTGCACCCAAACCTAAACCGGTAGTTGTTCCGCCTAAACCAAAGCCTACACCCATCATACCACCAATACCCACACCTATAGTTAAAAAGAAAGTAGAACCAAAACCGGAAGTACAACCTGTAAAGAAAAAAGTGTTGGATGAAAGTAAAAAAACCTTTGCACAAAAAAGTACAGAAGATAATAATGTCACGAAAGTAGAACCAAAGCCTGTTGAGAAGAAGGTGGAGAAGAAGAAAGTAGAAAAAAAGAAAATTGTTAAGCACCCCAAGGGCATTTCCTCGCAAGTTCAGGGCAAAAAGCCTGTCAAAAAGGTACAGAAAAAACGTGTGGTCAAAAAAACAAAACCCAAAACAAGACCTAAAAGACGACCCAAACGTTCCAAAGACCCTCTTGCCAATATGCTGATGGGAGCAGGTACTTCCATGGCCCCTACGCAGAGCCGACAACAATCTTCTTCGAGCACTTACGCAAATAGAATGATAAAAAACCTATATGGCGGAGAATTCAACAGCTACAGTGCTACGCAAAAAAAGTTCATACGAAACAACCTGGGGACCATTCACCGTATCACACAGCGGACACTAACACGCAATGGTTACCCTGACATTGCGGTAAGAACCAGACAGCAGGGCACGAATGTGGTCTCTTTTTATCTTCATCCCAATGGAGATATTTCAGGGTTAAGACTCAGAACACGCATTGGGTATCAAGCCTTGGACCAGAATACTTTGGACGTGATACGTATTGCCTATAAAGATTATCCTTTACCAAATAAAAAAACCAAGATCATGTTTTATGTCACTTATTCAATGTATTAAGATATGATATTAGCGCAGTAAATAGTAATTCAGAAAGGTATATTTATGGGACTGCTAAACAACATCTTGATAAAACTTCCACTGTGGTCCATGCGAAAAGCCATTCACATACTCTTTATCGCCTCTGTCGGTGCACTGTTTGTAGGGATCATCGCCTTTATATTCTATATGAAATCTCTTCCTGCACTTAACATTTGGCATACAACCATACTTCAAAATGAATTTCATACGGATTCTGATGTAAAAGATTTTGATAGCTATGTCGCTTTAGAGAAAAGACTCTTTGACGAGTTGGACAGAGAAATATATGATAAATACAAAAGCTCTAATACCAGAAGTATCAATCGATATACAAAAAACAGTCTTTCTGACCCAAAACGCTGGGACAAAGCGTGGAATAAAAGTTTTGAACTGCCTGTTGAAAACCCCAAGATGGGTATACTTCTTCTGCACGGTATGTCTGACTCCCCCTACTCTCTTCATGCCCAGGCTGTGTATCTTCACAAACAGGGGTTCTGGGTCGTAGCCATGCGTATGCCTGGTCACGGTACCATCCCTTCAGGTCTCAGAGAACTAAAATGGCAAGATATGGCAGCCGTTACCAAGATAGGTATGGAGCGTTTAACCCAAAAAGTGGGAGAGAAGCCCATATATATCATTGGGTATTCTACAGGTGCACCACTCGCATTGAACTATACACTCCTGGCACTTGAAGACAAAAGCATGCGCATGCCTTCAGGTCTCATCTTTTTTTCACCTGCAGTAGCAGTTACAAAAGTGGCCTTTCTGGCTATCTGGCAAAGTCGTCTGGGACATTTTTTAGGGCTGCCTAAACTGGAGTGGAATTCCATTACACCCGAATATGATCCCTTTAAATATGGTTCTTTTGCTGTCAATGCAGGGAATCAAGTCTATCTTGTTTGTGATGAAGTACAAAAACAGTTGGATACTTACGAGCAAAATACCCAAGACAAAAAACCCTTACCTCCTATAATAAGTTTTGCATCAATGGTCGATTCTACTGTGGTAGTCAAAGCAACAGTTGATCATCTCTATAAACGTTTTACGAAAGAAAACAACCATACGCTTGTACTTTTCGATATCAACCATAACTTCGCATCTCACCGCCTTGTCAAACACAGTGTCGATACTGCTTTACAACAACTGCGTGAAGTACCTGCAAATACGCACTACCGATTTGACCTGATCACTGATCTGAATTCAACAGACGGAAGCCTGATGCAAATTACAAAAGATACAGAATATACAAGAAGTAAAAACCTTCATTTACGTTGGCCCCCACAACTCTACTCACTCTCACATTTAGCCATGCCTACCAGCTATAACGATCCACTCTATGGAAATAAAAATGCACCTAAAAGTCCTGGTATTGAATTAGGTCACTTGGCACTCTATGGAGAAACCTCTGTTCTGCAAATGTCAGGAGCCTCACTGCTGAGACAACGATGGAATCCGTTTCATGACTATACCAAACAAAGGGTTTTAAAGTTTTTGGGATTGGAGTAATTTTTCGATCCCTTTTATCCTAAGTAAGTATTTTTAAGGTAATGCAAATATGCTATAATTGAGACAGTTAAAATAAAGGAAAAGAACGATGATTTTATCAATGAGATGGCACTATAACTTACTATTTTTACTTTTATTAAATACGGTATCTTTCGCAGAAAATAAAGCGAATAGTGGCCTTATACATGAGCAAAATAGCACCTTTGAGAATCTCAACACAGAGAAACCTGATGTAAAAATGATTATTGGAGAGATAGAGAACATTAGACTTATCCCCCCTAATGTCATCCTCAAAGCACGGATAGATACAGGTGCAAAAACAACATCAATTGATGCGCGGAATATTACAGCTTTTGAGCGTGACGGGAAACTGTGGGTACGCTTTGTTTGTGTCGCAGGTGAAAAAGAGCATACACTTGAAAGAAAAGTGATCAAAACCGTGCAGATCAAACGTCATGGTAAAAAGGCGCAAAATCGTTATGTCATCAATATGCGTATCATACTTGGAAATGTTTCTCAGCTCATTCATGTGAACTTAAATGATAGAAAATCCTATACCTATCCTGTACTTATAGGTCGTAATTTGCTACGTGATTACTTTATAGTTGATGTTTCAAAGAAGCATCAATTAAAGCCTAAGAAATTAGCTAAATAAAAAGGATTTTATATGTCTAGTAAAGTTCAAGTAATACTGGTTGCACTTTCTCTGACGTTTATAGGACTTTTTATAGTTTGGTATAAAGTCAGTGTATTGGGTATACCATTTTTACCACATGAAAAGAGTTCTGTCTATAAAGTGGGAGCAGAAGTCTCTTTTGAGGGTAAAAGTAAAGCCGTGTTAGTGTCCATGGCCATACCTGAGGCTCAAGAAGGTATACAAATACTATCTGAAGATATCGCCTCATCAGGGTTTGGTTATGCTGAAGCACAAACTAAAAATGGGAAAAGAGCAGAATGGAGTAAACGCAGGGTTATCGGTTCCCAAATACTCTATTACTCTCTTGAAGTTATGATAGAGCCTGGAGAAAGAAATCCGAAACCACCTATTGAATCTATGGCACAAAAAAGTGAATCTCTGAGTGATCTTCCCAATACATTGATAAATACAGCAAAAACTCTTCTAGATGATGTACGGGCAAGATCTGCGGATACCCACTCATTTACAGCACAGTTAATTCAAGAGTTTAATGACAAAAACCCTTCCCAGGCAGCAAAAATTCTTCTTACTCAAGGAGGAAAGGCAAAGATAGATATGCTGTGCCGCCTCTTAAGATACAGACATATAAGAGTACGTAAAATTCATGGACTCTATCTTGTGAGTGAACGACGTAATATTGCATTGACACCTATGCTGGAAGTCTATGATGGCAAAGATTGGCAACTCTATGATCTAAACAAAGGAAAAGTCACCCGCAAGAAGAACTTCTTTATCTGGAAGCAAGGTGGCGATTCACTGCTCGATGTCACAGGGGCAAAAAAATCCAACATTCGATTTTCCATCAATGAACGCCAAGTTCCCGTACAATATCTTCTTGACAAGAAAGAACTTTTAGATAAAGCTGCGATATTGGATTTTTCACTATTTTCTCTACCAGTATCAGGACAAAATGCCTATATGCATATATTGTTGGTACCCTTTGGTGCCTTAGTTGTAGTATTATTAAGGGTTTTGGTAGGCTTACGTACATCAGGAACATTTATGCCTATTTTGATAGCCTTGGCTTTTATGGAGACCACACTGTTTGCCGGACTGATCATGTTTATTGTCATTGTGGGTATAGGTTTGGTGATCCGCTCTTATTTAAGCAATCTCAACCTCTTGCTGGTGGCAAGGATCTCCGCCGTAATGATCGTGGTGATCTTGATCATGTCCTTTATGAGTATTTTAAGTTATAAACTTGGTATAAAGGAAGTCATGACTATCACCTTTTTTCCTATGATCATCTTGGCCTGGACGATCGAAAGAATGTCAATACTCTGGGAAGAAGAAGGGCCTAAAGAAGTCTTTATACAAGGTGGAGGATCTTTGATCGTGGCTACATTCGCTTACTTTGTAATGAGTGATCCTTTTGTTTCACATATGGCGTTTAACTTCCCGGAGCTACTCTTGGTAGTGTTGGCAGGTATCATTCTTTTGGGACGTTACAGTGGCTATCGTGTAAGTGAACTCATTCGTTTTAAATCTATGGTGGACTAAGAGATGTTTGCAAATCCTTTTACGCTTAAAAAGCTGGGTATTTTAGGAATGAATAAACGCAATATACATTATATTGCTGCTCAAAATGACCGTAAATATTATCCATTGGTGGACAACAAACTCAAGACAAAAGTGATTGCCGAAAATGCGGGTATTTCTGTACCTAAGTTACTGGCAACCATTAAACGTCAGTCACAACTGCGCAAGCTAACAGATATTTTAGACCCTTATAAAAAATTTGTGATCAAACCGGCACAAGGAAGTGCAGGTAAAGGTATTATAGTCATTGTAAGGCGTGAAGGTGATTTATTTTTTAAGCCAAATGGACAAAGCTTAAAGCTTAGAGATATTCATCGTGATATCTCAAACATACTCAGTGGACTTTATTCTCTTGGTGGAAAAACCGATGTTGCAATGGTCGAACAGTTGGTAGAGTTCGATCCTATCTTTGAACGTTACAGTTACGAAGGTGTTCCAGATATTAGAGTGATCATTTATAAGGGTTACCCTGCTATGGCTATGTTACGATGTTCAACAAAAGAGAGTGACGGAAAAGCAAATTTACATCAAGGTGCAGTGGGTGTGGGTATAGGCATGGCATCAGGAAAAGCACTTTTTGCAGTACAGCATGATGCCCCCGTCACAAAACACCCCGATACAGGGTATGATTTTTCTGAACTTCAAATACCGCATTGGAAAGAAATGCTTTCACTCTCAGCATCATGTTATGAAGTCACCCATTTAGGTTACTTAGGGGTAGATATCGTACTCGATAAAAACCTCGGTCCCCTGATCCTGGAGTTGAATGCACGCCCTGGTCTGGCAATACAAATTGCCAACAGGGTAGGTTCGCTCAAACGATTTGATAAGATAGATGAACAATTAGACAAACTTGATATTGCAGACAGGGTCAAGTTTGCCATAAATCATTTTGGAGCAAACTAAAGTTTTATAAAGTTATTTAGAAAGTTTAATTCTTTTCCATAAACCTGTAACTACCTCTTTAGTCCCCTGAAGCAAGAGAGGATTTTTATCTGCATTCAACCATTTCATGATCTCTTTCATCTCCCTTTCATTCATCACAGTACATCCCGCAGTAGGCACTTTTTTGATGTGCATAAAGATACATGACCCAGCACCTTTCTTAGCTCCATATTCATCAATATGATTATGATTTACCACGATACCGTACTTATAATAATCTTTGGGAAATTTCATATGTTCTTTACTTTTGTAGTCTATCTTTACTTTTGTACTGTCTACTATTTTATTGTAAAGTTTTGAATTGACATCATCTACGCAATGATCTGTTTCTTTATAGACTTCATAAGGATACTCTATCTTAAAAGGCGCATATCCAAAAGCCTGCTTGAGGCTAAATATGCCTGCGGGTGCTTTACCGTCTCCCTCTTTTTTAATGGTCTTGGCATTTTTAGGTGTAGTATGTAAGCCTATCCCCCAACCTAAACCGTTTCTACCTAGTTTAATTTTGATGGCTTTACCTACTTTTTGCCAACTGTTTCCTTCTTTTTCAAAACGTTGTAATGTACCATTAGGGGTAGACCAGTTTTTAGTTGTAACGACTATAAGTTGTTTTGTATCTGGCATTTGTGCAAAAGACGTGACAGTCATTAACATAGCTAGTAGTAAAATTTTTCTCATCTGTGTTATAATCCTTTTATGATATCTGTAGGGTGGGTTCAAAACCTACCCTACAAATTTATTTACTTATCTAAGGTAGATTTATGGAATATGGCATACTCTCAATAGCGATCCCGCTACTAACAATCTTTTTAGCAATTATAACCAAAGATGTGATCGTTTCCCTCATGGGTGGTATCTTTGCAGGTTTTTTAGTACTTAATGGCTACAATCCTTTCGATGCCTTCATTGCTCTATTCGATGGTATCATCGCCCTCTTTTCTGAAGGATGGATCACTAAAACGCTGCTTTTTATACTGATGGTAGGCTCCATCATCAGACTGCTTACACTGAGTGGTGCTGTAGATAGTTTTGTAGCCTACTTGAGCCAAAAATCCAAAAAAATAGACTCTCCCATCGGTGCGATGATGCTTGCCTATGTCATCGGGGTGATCATCTTTATAGAATCCTCCATCACCGCACTTGTGGCAGGTACGGTAGCCAAACCGCTCTGTGACAAAAACGGTATCAGCAGAGAGAAACTTGCTTACATTTGTGACAGCACTTCCGCACCTATCTGTTCACTCATCCCTCTAAATGCCTGGGGTGCTTTGCTCTTAGGTCTTATCGTGACTGCCATAGACTCTCAGGTCATCTCCGGAGACGGTGTCTCTCTGCTTATCGCGTCCATTCCTTATAACTTTTATTCGCTCATTACTTTGGCTATAGTATTAGGTGTTATATTTTTAAATATTAATATCGGACCAATGAAATACACTAGCCCCGTACCCTACATAGCACCGAATGATGAAGCCAATATTAAAGCCACACCCTACAAAATGCTATTACCCATTTTGGTGATGGTACTTATGGTTCCCATAGGACTTTATCTGACAGGAGAAGGAGACATGTTCAAGGGGTCTGGCTCAACATCAGTATATTATGCTGTCATCGTTACCCTCTTCTTTATGTATCTCTATTTTGTACCCACCAAGGCACTCACACATAAAAACTATTTTAAAGGACTGTATGAAGGTATAGGTGACATGATACCCGTGGGGTTGATCATGATTTTCGCACTGCTCATAGGTAAAGTCATCGGAGACCTTGGCACTGCCAAATACCTGGCCCATCTTCTTAGCGGAAATATCTCCCCTGTACTCATCCCTCTGCTTATTTTTCTGATAGCGAGTATCACTGCATTTTCTACAGGTACAAGTTGGGGGACATTTTCCATCATGATGCCCATAGGCTTGGCACTGGGTGCTACGATGGACTTACACATACCACTGGTCATTGCAGCGGTGATCTCCGGAGGGATCTTCGGAGACCATGCCTCTCCCATCTCCGACACCACCATCATCTCTTCCATGGCAGCAGGCTGTGACCACATAAGCCATGTTAGAACACAGTTGCCTTATGCATTGATCGGTGGGATTCTGGCTTCTTTGTCATTTTTAGTGGCTGGATGGTTGACAATTTAAATTACCTCATTTTACCTCTCTTTTTGTAGGGTGGGTCAACACCATTAAGACAATGACATAGCCAAGGGGATGCGACTTCAGTCGCATGTCAGCGACTGAAGTCGCTGCTCCAAAAGTGCTTAAGACCGGGTAAGTTGGAAACCCCACCCTTTATTATGATAAAATACAAGAAATCAATAGATAGGAAGAGATAAGCAATGAAACTATTAGTAAGCGCCCTCGAACCCTCATCAAACCTACACCTTCAAGAGGTACTGAAACATACACAAGATATAGAACTCCTGGGTATCTTTAGCAAAACTTTAGAACAAGGCACCCCACTCCACGACATTTCTGAAATGGCCATCATGGGTGTGGTGGATGCACTTAAAAAGTTACGCTGGTTCTTTAAGGTTGCCGATGAAATGGTAGAACTTGCCGCAGAGGCAGATAAAGTACTTTTAATGGATTCTTCCGGATTCAATCTTCCTTTGGCAAAAAAGATCAAAGAGAGATACCCGGACAAAGAGATCATCTATTATATACTTCCTCAAGTATGGGCATCTCGACCCAAACGTGTGGAGAAACTGGAAAAATACTGTGACAAACTGCTGGGGATACTGCCCTTTGAAGTGGATTATTATCCTCAAGGAAAAGCACAGTACGTGGGTCATCCCCTGCTTGATGAGATCGATGTACATCGATTTGATGAAGAGACCAAAGGATGCATCGCCTTCATGCCGGGATCCCGTAAATCTGAGATCACACGTTTGATGCCTATTTTCCTTGAAGTGCGTAGAAAACTGGGTAATAACATCAGACCCTTACTTGTCATACCTCCCTCATTTTCCAGAAACAAGATAGCCCATCTCTATAGAGGCAACAGAGAGTTTGAAATCGTACGTGACACACAGGAAGCACTGAAACGCGCAGAGTTTGCTTTCATCTGTTCAGGGACTGCCACGTTGGAAGCAGCACTCATAGGTACACCTTTTACACTGGCATACATTGCGAAAAAAATAGACTTTTTCATAGGTACCAAGTTTCTCAATATCACACAAGTCGGACTGGCAAATATCATTCTCACACACTACAACAACACGACCTTGCACAACGAACTGCTCCAGGAAGAGGTCACCGTTGACAACTTGCTTAAAGAGTACTATAATACTGACCCGAAAATATTTGCAAACAAAGCCAGAGAGTTAAGAGCATATCTTTCTCATGGAAGTTCTGAGAATGTAGCAAAAGTGATTATGGCATAGTAGAAAAATATTTGTAATTTTCATCTTCTTTATTTAAAATATAAGATATAATAATTTTTAAAAAAGGTATATTGTGGGACTTTTTGATTTCTTCAAAACAAAAAAAGTTATAATTATAATACCGTATGAAGAGATTCATGAGGCATTAGATATTTTCACAAAAGAATCTCTTGCAATGCCTAAAATGAACAACCCCTTCGTAGTTGATGATGAGCGTGTTCACCCAGCATTATTTGGTTATTTTATGGGTGCGAAAAATCAAATTCAAAAATCATATCAACTGAATGAGAAAGATATATCTGACATCTACACTCAATACCTGGCAAAAAATTTTGCAGACAATGATATGGAAAAAGCTGTAGAACTATTAAAATACTCCGTCGATATCAGTCACACAGATGATTGCAATCATTGTATCTTCGTAGGTGAACACGCAATGAAAAAATGGTTAGAAGGTGGACCAATGTCTAAATATGCACCCATGGGATTAATAAGACTCTTAAACGATTAATAAAAGGCTTCTATGCTAGTACATATCTGCTGTTCAGTCGACAGCCATTACTTTTTAAAAAAGCTTCAAACAGAATACCCAGAAGAGAAACTTACAGGGTTCTTTTATGACCCGAATATCCATCCCTACTCTGAGTACTACTTGCGTCTGCTCGATGTAAAGCGCAGCTGTAAAATGCTTGGCATTGATCTGATAGAAGGTGAGTATGACGTGGAGAACTGGCTTGAGGCGGTACGCGGGTTGGAGCATGAACCCGAAAAGGGTTCGCGCTGTGGTGTCTGTTTTGACAGACGTTTTGAAATTTCTGCGAAAAAAGCTTCTGAACTGGGCGAAAAGACTTTTACTTCTACCCTGCTCACAAGCCCTAAAAAATCACTTAAACAACTACAGATCTCAGGAGATGCACTTGCCGAACGTGAAGGCATAGCTTTTGTGGCACCTGATTACCGGAAAGCTTCCGGTACTCAGGAACAAAATATTTTGGCCAAAGAAGATGCCCTTTATCGTCAAGACTATTGTGGCTGTATGTTTGGACTTAACATCCAGCGTGACCAGCAAAGAAAACTGGCAGATGAACTTTTTGTACCACTCTCTGCACAAGTACAACCGGAATCCATAGAAGAACGTATAGAAATGTATGAAAAGCGCTGGCAGATGGAGGAAGAGAATATTCCCCATAAGATCATCAAACAACGCTTTTTAAACTGGCGTTTGTCTTCCGGGCTTTTACGTGTACGTAAAGAAGTTGTGCCTGCACACTTTTTACCCTACTCCACACTGAAAGGTGAATATACCAGAGGTAAGATAGAGTACAACATCGCTAAGGTACACCATATGAACCGTGATGAGGTACGTTTCATTACCTTAGCGCATTATAATCGTATAGCAGATACTGAGTATACAAGTGTTACAGAGCTTATCTACAGTCCCCCTTCTTTTAATTTAGAAGTAGAATTACGTCTAAAACTGGGTGTGACCCCTTACGATATATCTATCATTTTAGTGGTTGAAGAGATACCCACAAACAAAATAGAGATCCTTTGTCAAAGTGAAACCTATAGTGATGTAAAAGAAGTATTAATAAAGCTATAAAATCCTCTAAACCCTTTTTTACCAACATTGCGATAAAATAAGAGAATTTTTATAAAAAGGTTTCTTAATGCTTTATAACGTTGTAGACATTCAAAATATATTACCTCACAGATATCCATTTTTACTTGTGGATAGGATTACGGAACTTACTCCCGGTGAGTACATAGAAGGTTTTAAAAACGTTTCTATCTCTGAACCTGTATTTCAAGGACACTTTCCTGATCATCCAATTTATCCTGGTGTGATGATACTTGAAGGTATGGCACAGGCCGGTGGTGTCCTTGCATTCAAAAGTATGGATGGTGCTACTCAGGAAGAGATAGAAAATAAAGTGGTTTACTTTATGAGTATCGACAAAGCAAAATTCCGCATACCTGTCACGCCGGGTGATCAACTTGTCTACAAGATCAACGTGATGAAACAAAAAGGGCCGGTTTGGCAGCTTGAAGCGAAAGCATATGTAGATGACAAAGTGGTTGCGCAAGCTGAACTTAAAGCTATGATCGTAGACAAATAGGTTCTCTGATGTCTTTAATACACCCCTCTGCAGTCATAGAAGACGGTGCCGTCTTAGGCAGTAATGTATCTGTAGGACCTTTTGCATACATCGGTTCAAAAGTAAAGATCGGTGATAACACTACGGTTGCTTCTCATGCAGTGATCGAAGGAAAAACAACGATCGGGAAGAACAACCGTATTTTTCCCCACTCTGCTGTAGGGACCATCCCTCAGGATCTGAAGTTTGACGGTGAAGATGTAGAACTCATTATCGGTGACAACAATACCATCAGGGAATTCACTCTTCTCAACCCCGGTACCAAAGGCGGAGGTTCTATTACCAGGATCGGTAACAGAAACCTTCTCATGGGTTATGTCCACTTGGGACATGATGTTATTTTGGGAGATCATTGTATTTTGGCCAACGGTGCGACACTTGCAGGTCACGTTGAACTTGGTAACCATGTGGTTATCGGCGGGCTTACACCCATACATCAATTTGTTCACATCGGCGACTATGCGATGGTAGGAGGGGCTTCTGCCTTGTCACAAGACATCCCTCCTTTCTGTTTAGCGGAAGGAAACCGTGCTGTCTTGCGTGGCCTAAACCTGACAGGGATCAGAAGAAGTATGGAACGAGATGAGATCAATGCACTTAAAAGTGCCTATAAAGCACTCTTTGAAGAGGGTAATCCTCTACAGGAAGTAGTAGAAACACTCCATGCATCAAGTACATCTGAAAAAGTGAGATCACTGTGTGACTTTATAAAAACCTCAAAAAGAGGTATCCCTTTTACAAGGAACAAATAATATGAAGCAAAATTATATAAGGATAGTCAATGTCAAATAAAGAATGTAGTTTCTGTGCTGCTAGAGAGAGTGATGATAATCCTCTCATCGCAGGAGAGAATGCATATATATGTTCAAACTGTGTGGTTTCTGCATACAAAATTCTCTTTGGCGAAGAGCAGGAAGAGGCAGAGGCAAATTTAGGGGTACATACACTTTATACACCCAAAGAGATCAATGCACTTCTTGCCGAATATATCATTGGTCAGGAAAACGCAAAGAAAACACTTTCTGTTGCAGTTTATAATCATTATAAACGTATTTTCAGAGACAATGCGGAAGATGAAACTCAGATCTCCAAGTCAAATGTACTTCTCATAGGACCGACAGGTTCAGGTAAAACACTTTTGGCTCAAACGATCGCAAGATTTTTAAACGTACCCATTGCCATTGCTGATGCTACAAACCTCACAGAAGCAGGCTATGTAGGTGAAGATGTAGAAAATATCCTTACAAAACTGCTTATGGCAGCCGATGGGGATCCTCAGCTTGCAGAACAGGGCATCGTCTTCATCGATGAAGTAGACAAGATCGCAAGAATGGGAGAAAACCGTTCTATCACCCGTGATGTTTCGGGAGAAGGTGTACAGCAGGCACTTCTCAAACTGATCGAGGGCTCCATAGTGAACATTCCGCCAAAGGGTGGACGTAAACACCCTAACCAGGACTTTATCCAGATAGATACATCGAACATCCTATTTATCTGTGGTGGTGCATTTGACGGTCTTAATGATATTATTAAAAAAAGACTCGGTTCCAATACCCTGGGATTCGGTCAGGAGAAACGTTCCAAAAAAGAAGAAGCGAACCTGATCTACCTTGTAGAACCGGATGATCTCGTCTCTTTTGGACTGATCCCTGAACTTATCGGGCGTCTCCACATCCATGCAACGCTGGGTGAAATTTCTAAAGAAGATATGGTACGCATCCTGGTAGAGCCAAAAAATTCTTTGCTGAGACAATATCAGAAACTTTTTGAGATTGATAATGTCAAACTCTCTTTTGAAGAAGAGGCACTCTCTATGATCGCACAAAAAGCCTTAGATAGAAAAACCGGAGCAAGAGGTCTGCGTTCCATACTTGAGGAGATTCTGCTCGATATTATGTATGAATTGCCTGAACTTGAAGGGTTTGAAGTTATTATTACTGAAGAAGTAGTTGAAACAGGGGCAAAACCTCTTTATATAAAAGATAAAAAGACTGCGTAAGTACGCAATGAGAAAAAGGAGAAATAGATGTTTAAAAAATTACTAGGAATGTTTTCTAACGATCTTGCGATCGACCTGGGAACAGCAAATACACTTGTACTTGTCAAAGGACAAGGTATCTGCATCAATGAACCTTCTGTTGTCGCGATCCAATACGATAAGCATGGTCAGCAGCGTATCTTGGCCGTAGGGCAGGAAGCCAAAGACATGGTTGGTAAAACACCTGGGAACATCAGAGCGATCCGTCCGATGAAGGATGGTGTTATCGCAGACTTTGAAGTGACTGAAATGATGATCCGTTATTTCATTGAAAAAGCACACAAAAGAAAAGGTTTTTTCTCTCCTCGTATCATTATTTGTGTCCCTTACGGACTAACACAGGTCGAGAGACGTGCCGTAAAAGATTCTGCTGAAAATGCAGGAGCACGTTATGTTTATCTTATTGAAGAGCCTATGGCAGCCGCTATCGGTGCAGGTATCCCTGTTAAAGATCCAAATGGTAACCTTGTTGTTGACATCGGTGGGGGAACCACTGAGATCGGTGTGACATCACTCGGTGGTCTTGTTATCTCCAAGTCTATACGTACCGGCGGTGACAGTATTGACCAGTCCATTGTAGATTCTGTTAAAAAGAATTTTAACCTTCTTATCGGTGACCGCGTTGCAGAAGAACTCAAAATTGCCATTGGAACAGCCATTCCATTAGATGAAGAACTTGTCACCACTGTACGCGGTAGAGACCAGGTAGAAGGAAGTTTGGCTTCCATAGAGATCTCATCTGAACATATCAGAGAAGCAATGAAAGATTCACTTGAAGAGATTTCAGAAGCACTTAAACAGGTGCTTGAACAGACACCACCTGAACTTGCAGGTGATATCGTAGAAAACGGTATAGTACTCACCGGTGGCGGCGCACTGATCAGAGGTTTGGACAAATACCTTTCTGATATTGTAAAACTTCCTGTGTATATCGCAGAAGAGCCGCTTCTTGCTGTTGCAAAAGGTACAGGTATCGCACTTGATGAGCTAGATCTCCTTCAGCAAATGGCATATGAAGACTAGACTCATTGTTATAGCCATACTCTTACTGATGCTAACAGTTCTACTGTCACGCAATGATGAGCGTATCTCAGATACCCTTCTTGGTATCATTAATCCTATCAAACAAAGTTATCAAAACTTTACAGGTGACCTCGAAGATAAAAGCCATTCTTATATTTTTCAAAAAGAGTCTATAGAAAAACTAAGTCGTGAAAACCGTATTTTACGTAAACGTCTTCTTGAACAGATCCACTATATAGAGCAGGTAAAAAATATTTATGATGTACTTCCGGCGTTAACACGTTTACCTATTCCCAATATTTCTATTACTGAGACGATCTCTTATGTCAAACTTAACAGTTTTTCACAGATCATCCTCACAAAACCTAAAGGTCTTGAAGAAAACAGACTTTATGGTCTTATACAGGGTCGTGTCGTTGCGGGTATAGCCTCAGTACGAAGCAATCAACTCTATGGATATCTCACTTCCGATAAAAAATGCCGTTTTTCTGTTTTTATAGGTGAAAGCAAGGCACCCGGCATTGCTATTGGGAAAACTCAAAATGAAATGATCGTCAAATTCATACCAAAATGGTATAAGATAAAAGAAGGTGATGTAGTTGTGACCTCAGGCTTAGATGCTATTTTCTTTGCTGATGTACCTGTAGGCGTTGTGACTAAAATTGAAGTGAGAAGTTCTTATACGGTGGCTCATATTAAAACATATAGTGATATTTTCCATCCTAAAACATTTTTTCTCATCAATGATGCCAGGGCTACACTTGCAGATAATTTTGACAGTAACCTTACAAATATAGAACTACACTGCCCTAAGCCAGAAAACAATGTCACCATAGCAGACCAAAACGCCAGCATGGCAGAACAAAATGATATCAATTTGAGTACCCCCGTTGTTTCGAGTATCCCAAGCCGTATCGATCAAACACAGGAAGATGTGGTGGCACCAGAAGCAGTTGAAGAGATTGTTGCACATCCTGTTGCCGCAGCAAAGAAAGTAAAGAAGAGAAAACCTAAACCTAAACCTCGTTCAAGTACTTTAGACCTCTTCTAAAACCTTATATTTGCCCTTTTTTTAAGGGCATTTTGTGTCTCCACCCTGTATAATATCAAACTAAAAATCAAGGGTATATGATTACTCTAAAGGTGACCTTTCCATGCCAAAACGCAATGACATCAAAACTATTTTACTTATCGGTTCAGGGCCTATTGTTATCGGTCAAGCTTGTGAATTTGACTACTCCGGAACACAAGCAGCCAAAGTCCTTAAAGAGTTAGGCTACAAAGTGGTTCTTATCAACTCGAATCCTGCTACGATCATGACAGATCCCGAATTTGCAGACCGTACCTACATCGAACCTATTACACCTGAAGTGATCGATAAGATCATCAAGATAGAAAATGTAGATGCCATCTTGCCTACAATGGGTGGTCAAACGGCACTCAACGTTGCCATGGATATGAATGAAGCCGGTATGCTTGAGGGGATAGAATTCCTGGGCGCGACACCTGCTGCGATCAGAAAAGGTGAAGACAGACAAGAGTTCAAAGAAGCGATGCTCAAGATAGGGATGGACCTTCCTATTTCTCAATACGCTTACAACATGGATGAAGCACTGGACGCTGCCAAGAACATCGGTTTCCCGCTTATCATTCGTGCTTCATTTACTATGGCCGGTGCTGGTTCCGGTGTTGCCTACAACATGGATGAGTACAAAGAGATCGTTAAGGGCGGACTTGAAGCTTCTCCTATCTCTGAGATCCTCATTGAAGAGTCACTTTTGGGTTGGAAAGAGTACGAGATGGAAGTCATACGTGACAAAGCGGACAACTGTATCATCGTTTGTTCTATCGAAAACTTTGATCCTATGGGTGTGCATACGGGAGACTCTATTACGCTAGCCCCTGCCTTGACTCTGACAGACAAAGAGTACCAGAACATGAGAGATGCCTCTTTCAAGATCTTGCGTGAAGTAGGTGTAGATACGGGTGGGTCAAACGTACAGTTCTCCATCAACCCCGATACAGGCCGGATGATCGTTATCGAGATGAACCCAAGAGTAAGCCGTTCTTCTGCACTTGCATCCAAAGCAACCGGTTATCCTATCGCTAAAGTGGCAACACTTTTAGCTGTGGGCTTTACACTTGATGAAATCACCAATGACATCACAGGTACCCCTGCATCTTTTGAACCGGTGATCGATTATATCGTGACAAAGCTTCCAAGATTTACTTTTGAAAAATTCCCAATGGCAAACTCTACACTGACTACGGCAATGAAGTCTGTAGGTGAAGCGATGGCTATAGGAAGAACATTTAAAGAATCTTTCCAAAAAGCACTCTGTTCACTGGAAACCGGGCTTATCGGCTTTAACCCTGTCCAATGTGACGGTGAAGAGCTTGTACGTGAGATCCGTCGTCCAAATGAAAATCGTATGCTTTATGTCTTTGAAGGACTCAGACGCGGTATGAGCGTAGATACTATCTTTGATCTTTGCAAGATCGACAGATGGTTCCTTTATCAGCTTGAAGAGCTCGCACTTAGAGAAAAGGAAATGGACATTGCCCTGCTCTCTGATGCTACAAGACTGCGTGAAGTAAAATCTGAAGGTTTCTCAGACGAAATGATCGCAGCTGTGATCAATGAAAAAGAAGGGCTTTCTCTTACAGAAAATGATATCTATAATGCCAGAGAAAAAATGTCTGTACAACTTGAGTACAATGAAGTAGATACCTGTGCTGCCGAGTTTAAAGCACTCACACCCTATTTATATTCGACAACAAATATCACTAAACTCCCAACTCCTAATTCCTCACTCCTCACTCCTCATTCGGAAGACCGCAAGGTCTTGGTCATAGGTGGCGGACCTAACCGTATCGGTCAGGGTATCGAGTTTGATTACTGTTGTGTGCATGCTGCTTTTGCACTGGAAGACATGGGTGTGAAGTCCATTATGTATAACTGTAACCCGGAAACAGTTTCTACAGACTACGATACCTCTGATATCCTTTATTTTGAACCAATTGACTTTGAGCATGTAAGAAATGTGATTGACATAGAAAAGCCAGACGGGGTGATCGTTCACTTTGGTGGACAGACGCCACTGAAGCTTGCTAAAAAGCTTACAGCCATTGGTGCAAAAATCTCTGGAACTTCGGCTAAGGTGATCGACCTTGCAGAAGACAGAAAACTTTTCTCTGCATTCATTGACGATCTTGGACTTAAACAACCGGAGAATGGTACCGTCATTGCCAAAGATGAAGCGATTGCTGTTGCAAGTCGCATCGGATACCCCGTACTTGTACGTCCCTCTTTTGTACTTGGCGGACGTGGTATGAAAACGGTATATAACGATGCAGAACTTAGACAATACATGGATGAAGCCGTCTCTGTTTCCCATGACGCTCCGGTACTCATAGATAAATTCCTTGACAATGCCATCGAGCTTGATGTTGATGCGATCTGTGACGGAAAAGATGTCTATATCGGTTCGGTGATGCAACACATCGAAGAAGCAGGTATCCACTCTGGAGACTCTGCTTGTTCATTACCACCTATGTCTATCTCTGAAGCATTACAGGAAGAAGTGAAAGAACAAACTGCTGCCATTGCTCTTGGCCTTGGTGTGGTTGGTCTTATGAATATCCAATATGCTATCCATAAAGGTGAAATTTACCTGATCGAAGTCAACCCAAGAGCATCCAGAACTGTTCCCTTTGTGTCTAAAGCAACGGGTGTACCTCTTGCAAAAGTGGCAACAAGAGTGATGATACAGGGTGACTTAAAAGAAGCACTTAAATTCTATGACACCTTTAATATTGTGAACTTTGACAAGAAGATCATGGAGCCAAATCCCAAAAGTCATGTTGCAGTAAAAGAAGCAGTTTTCCCTTTCAATAAATTACCGGGATCTGATCTTATCTTAGGACCCGAAATGAAATCTACAGGTGAAGTGATGGGTATCTCTGACAACTTTGGTATGTCATTTGCCAAGTCTCAGTTCGCTTCTAAAAACAACATACCACTTGAGGGAAAACTCTTTATCTCACTTACGCAGAACGATAAAGAATATGCTGGAGAAGTAGGTAAAATGTTTACAGACCTTGGTTTCAAGATAGTAGCCACTTCAGGTACGCATACTGCACTTGAAGCTGCTGGTGTAACTTCAACTAAAGTGTTAAAAATAAGTGAAGGTCGTCCAAATATTGATGACATGATCAGAAATGAAGAGATCTCCATTGCTATCAACACTTCAGACAATGCAGGAAGTAAAACAGATGCCAGAACTATCAGACAATCTGTACTTTCTAATAATGTTGCTTACTTTACTACTATTTCTGCAGCGAGAGCTACTGCACTTGCCATCAAAGAGCTTAAAGCTAATGATGGTGAGCTAGAACCTAAAGCACTGCAGGATTATTTGGCCTAACATGTTCAAAAACCTTGTTTTCCTTACCCAAACCGATACCACCATCGGTTTTGTCTCCCAAAATGCAGACAAACTTACAGAGATAAAACAACGCCCTCCCCACAAGCATTACATCAAAGCGCTTAATTCACTTCATACACTTCAAACATTTACGCGTGTTCCAAACAAACATAAGAACAGAGTACGCAGATCTAAAAAAACAACCTTTGTGATGCCAAATATGCATTCATATCGTGTGGTGCAGGACAAACATCATCTTTTACTGTTAAATCGGCTTAAATGGGCATACACAACTTCTGCGAACCTAAGTACTAAGGCCTACGATGAAGCTTTTGCCAAAGAGATGACAGAGGTAATCATCGAACCTCTTCAGCGAACAGAAAAAGCTTCTCATATCTATAAATTAGGCAAAAAAAGACTCAAAAGGATACGTTAATGTCAACACTTTATGAAAATGAAAATATTAAGATAGAAATCGAAGAGAGTGAGATCCCCTGGCTCAAAATTTTTACACAGACACCCTACAAAGAGATGAGTGAAGTACCTGCAGAGATAAAGTTTGAAATTTATGATCTACTTGACAGCATAGAAAAAGAGATGTTAGCTTACTACAAACCTAAAAAGATCAACATCGCATCATTTGGAAACTATATGCCTCATGTACATTGGCATATCATGGCACGTTTTGAAGAAGACAGCTTCTTTCCTGACCCTATGTGGGGGACAAAACAAAGAGAAAGTGATTTGAAGTTAGCTGATTTTGAAGTTTTTTGTGAAAAAGTGGTCAACACTATTTCATAATACCTTTCTCGCATTTAAGTACGAGAAAGATTCCGGGTTGTTTATTTCACCTCGTTATGATCATCAACTTTTTCTTCTTCATCTGCCGCTTTTTTTGAAAACATGTCTACATCAATAAAAGTTACACCTACTACCCCAATTACAATACCAATACCTATATATACAAATTCCATGATAATCCTTTTGTAATTTTAATTTATTTAAACCCTTAAGTTTATATTGTTAGTATAACATAAATTTAATTTTATATATTTATACATCAAAACTTAAGGGAGACGGAGTGAATGAAGAAGAACTTTTAAACCTCTATCTGGAGAAACTGCGTATCTTGGCACTTGAGCATTTAAACGAAGAAGATATCTCTGTAGTGGATGCATTAAAGGTTTCGCTCATTTATATAGAAGGAGAAATGAAAGGGTATTGAAAATCCTTACCCCATATAAGGAGAAAGTGTTATAATCACTCTTTATAACCTTTCATTAAAATCAAGGAGTGATTTACAGATGCCTTATCAGCAAAAGAACACTGTCTCTTCTCTCCGCATTCCTGATTTTCAAGATAAAGCGACAAAAGAAAAATTTAATGAATGGATGATCAAGTCAAGTACACTACAGATACGACTTGTATCTGCACTCACAGGCTTACTCTATATGATTGCTGCACTCATAAACAGCTTGATCATATCAGGTGAAATTTTATCCCTCATGGTTACCATACACCTCTACGTTATGCCTCCATTTCTCTTTTTGATCTCTCTTATGACATTTAAAAAAGATCTCTACAGACTCTTCATCTTTCTACTGATCATAGCTCCCATAGCAGCGACTATAGGAAACTTGTTTATCACTTCAAAATTGGAAGATCCAGCACTCTATATGACAGAACTCTATCTTATTATATTTTGGATATTTACTGTTTCTGGACTGCGCTTATGGGAGGCAACCATCTCTGCCATGACTACCGTTATAGTTATTTTTATTGTAACCTACTTTTTCTTCTCTCTTTCATTAGAATCTTTTGTCATGCACTCTTTCTGGATGCTTGCCTCATTCTCTTTTGGTTTCTTAGGTGCGTATCTTTTGGATAGATCCTATAAAGAAGTGTTTTCTACTCATGAACAGCTCATACACTTAGCAATGACCGATAAACTGACCGGTTTGTATAATCGTGCAAAACTGGATGAGCTGCTGCAAAATGAATTAGATCGTGCGGAGCAATTTCATCATACCTTCGGACTGGTCATTATGGATCTAGATCATTTTAAGGAGATCAATGACACGTACGGACATCAGGCTGGTGATACTGTCTTGAGAGAAGTCAGTCAACTCGTCACGGAAGGACTCCGTCCAAAAGATAAAGTGGTTCGTTGGGGTGGTGAA
Source organism: Sulfurovum sp. (assembly GCA_002733215.1). Classification (GTDB taxonomy): domain Bacteria; phylum Campylobacterota; class Campylobacteria; order Campylobacterales; family Sulfurovaceae; genus Sulfurovum. Next base: position 36,415 of record NVUY01000011.1, read on the forward strand.
GAGTTCCTGCTTATCTGTGCAGAAACCGATCAGAAAGAAGTGTTGGAACGTGTTAAAAAACTTTGTCTAAAGATAGAACAACATCGCTTTTCTATCCCTGCCGGGATCACGGCAAGTTTTGGTCTCACGCAGTCCAGTAAAGGTGATACGATCGATTCTGTTATTAAAAGAGCCGATGATGCACTGTATTTGGCGAAAAACAGTGGCAGGAATCGTATAGAATTTCTCTAAGAAATGCGTTTATTATGCTTTATCATATTTAAAAATCCAGAAAAAAAAGTATCAGAAAAAAATTATGTACAATCATATTTTATTGTACAAGAATGATATAAAAACCGATACCGTTTTTTTCTTATCATTTCGCCTATAAACTGTCAGGAATCTTATGTGTGATCTTTGTTTTTCCTATGATCTTGGAAAGTGCATCACTCTCAACGATCTCCTGCTCTATCAACTTGAGTGCCAATGCCTCGATGATACTCCAATGTGCCTCTACCAATTTGTCTGTATGTTCTTTGGCTACATGTATCCAATGTAAAAACCTTTTCTCGATCTGCTGGCTTAAAAAATAATTATCCAGTACAGAGATAGAATCAATATTGATAAAGCCCAGTTCTTTGTCCATACCAAGATTTGTAATGGCTGCATAGACTTGCAGTGAAGCTTGTGAGAGATCATTGACCGCCCCGCTGTCCATATGTGTTTCTCCTGCTTTTTTGATCTTTGCCACACGTCCGGCAAGTAAAACACAGACATCATTAAATAACTCTTCTTTTGTGACATTCGACAGTTCATCATCTGCATTATAAGAGACAAAACCAAGCATTTTACTTCTTGGGGCAATGGTGACCTGTTCTATCTTAATATGTGGCAGAAGAAGCGAAGAGAGTACAGCATGGGATGCTTCATGGTAGGCTGTCATTTCCATTTCTTTTTCAAGATCTTTCACCATCTGTTTTTCGATCTTGTGTCCGTATTTGATGATGTTGATCTGTTCGATGAGTATCTCTTCTGTGATCATCTCTTTTCCCTGTTCCACCACATTCAAGACAGCCATACGCCCTAGTCTCTCAAGTTCCAGGGCACTCATACCCGTAATGTACCGTACGATCCGTTCAATATCGATCTCTGGATCATGCGGTTTTTTCAGTATCTTCTCGATGAAAAATCTTCTGGCATCTTTATCCAACTTTAAAACTTCAAGTAAAAAATCAAGTTTTTGGGCTCCTGTCAACACAGGATCTATGGCATCAAGGCTCTCAGCAGTAGCGATGGTAAATACCATCGCCTCCGTAGACTCCAACACTTTGGCGATATCCGAAAATGGCACATTGGTCACTGCGCCTTGTATAAGACCTTTGATATCTACATCTTCCAGGATCACTACACAAGGGGCATGTTTGGAAGCGGTTTCATACACCTCTTTAATGTATTCAAGCTCAAAAAGCCTGGAACCTGATATTTCATAATAAGGGAGTTTTGCCTCTTTGGCAAATGCTTTGGCCAGCATACTTTTACCTACGCTAACAGGACCATAGATAAGTAAACCTTTGGGTGGAGGCGTATCAAAACGTTCAAGTGTTTCCGGGTTTTTGACTATGTTATTGATCGATCTGAGACGTTCTTTGATCTGTTTATGTCCAACAATATCATTAAAACCTATTGTAGAAGTATTGATTTGCGGGGTATCTGTAGATTTTTTTCTTGCCATCATCTAACCTTTAACATTCAATAGTTACTCTTATTCTAACATAACTCACAACAAGTAGGTATAATAAAAGAAAAAGGTGCATTATGATCCATGAACTTTCCAATCCTGTTGTAAAGACCTTGTTAAACCATTTAAGAGAGACAAAAACAGATGCTTTGCGTTTTCGGCATATAGTTCAGGAATTAACACGACTACTTGCCTATGAAGCCCTTAGCTCAGAATCACTTGAAGAACAGGCTATCAGCACATGGCAGGGTGAAAAGTCATTTGGTTTTATCAAAGAGGTAGATCTTCTTTTTGTCACTATTCTACGTGCAGGACTTCCTATGATAGAGTCTGTTACTGCCCTATTCCCCCAATCATCTTCCGGGTTTTTAGCCATGAAACGTGATGAAAAAACCCATCAGAGTGTACTTTATTATGACCGTATACCCGAATGTCAAGGTAAAACAGTCATACTCGTTGACCCCATGGTCGCCACTGCGGGGTCACTCTGTGATGCCATCTCTGTCATCCGATCCAAAGCACCCAAAAAAATTATTTCACTTAACCTAATAGGTTCCCCGGAAGGGATGAGAATTTTGGAACAAAAACATCCTGATATCGATATATATATTGCCCACATAGATGAAAAACTGAACGAAAGTATGTTTATTATACCGGGATTGGGAGATGCCGGTGACCGCTCTTATAATACAGAGGGATAAAACTAACTAGCTCTTTGAACATTGGAGAAACGGAAAACTCCAATAATACTTACCCTTTAATGGGGATAAGTATTTAAAAAGAGACTATTTAAGCATAGCCCCGAGGATCCAAAGTTCCTTTTCATAACCTGCTACATTATCATCAGCAAAGGCAGCTGTTGTTTTATCGCCTGCTTTTTCTGCTGCATCACTTAAAGCAGAGAAGCTTTTAAGAAGGTACTCAAAGTCAGCAATGATATTTTTAACGATTTTCTTTGATGTGAAAGAATCACCACTCTCTTCTTTTATGTTTGTAGCCTTTTGCAATTCACTCATCGTCAAGTGTGGTTTTCCACCCAGTTGAATAACACGTTCAGCCGTATCATCATAAAGTGTTGACATAGAATTATAAATTGACTCTGTATGTGCATGTACAGGGTTAAAATCCATACCTTTTACATTCCAGTGGTAGTTGTGTAATTTGATATACAGTGCATGACTGTCAGCTTGTAATTGTTTTAATTGTGAAACGACTTTACTCATATTTTTTCCTTAAATTAATGTGTATGAAGTATAAGATATTTATACTTAAATATCTTATACTTTCTCTCCATAGTATGGGTTAAAGGCTTATGCCTAAATGTTTAGCAATTCTCTCGCCATAAGACTTGTCTGCAGCGACAAAATAGCTTAACTGCAATCTTACGATCTCTTCAGGTACACCTGCCATCGCATTGGCTATATTTTCTACGAGATCAGCTTGTTCACTGGCTTCCATAATACGGTATAAATCACCAGCTTGTGCTGTATCTGCTTCAAGTGATGTATCATAAGCAAACCTGTCTGCATTCCCGTCTATCTTAAGTTCGGGCTCATTACTGTTGTTTGTTTGTGCCACAGAAGCAAAATGACTAGGCTCGTAGTGTGTACTTGCTCCACCATTAGCATCGTGTCTCATGGTTCCATTTCTGTAATTGTTGCTTACTTCATTTTTAGGCTTGTTTACAGGTAATGAGTTGTAATTCACACCCAAACGGTAACGCTGTGTATCAGGGTATGAGAAAAGCCTTCCCTGTAGCATCTTGTCCGGAGAAAAAGAAATACCCGGTACCTTATTTGACGGTGAAAATGCAGATTGCTCTACTTCAGCAAAATAATTCTCAGGATTTCTATTCATCTCCAATACACCTACTTCAATCAGCGGATAATCACCATGCGGCCATACTTTGGTGACATCAAAGGGATTGATATGATAGTCATTTGCCTCAAGTTCAGGCATGATCTGTACAGACATCGTCCACTTTGGAAAATCTCCGTCTTTGATGGCATTAAACAGATCTTCAGTTGCGTAGTCAGGGTTCTCTCCTGCAAGTTTAGTCGCTTCATCTGCTCTTAATGTGTGGTTACCCTGTTGTGTCTTAAGATGAAACTTCACCCAAAAACGTTCATTTTCTGCATTGATAAAACTATAAGTATGACTTCCATAACCATTCATTTTTCTATATCCGTTCGGTGTACCACGATTAGAAAATAGTGTGGTTAGCTGATGAAGTGACTCAGGGGTTTTGGACCAAAAGTCCCATTTCATTGTGTTTGAAGGTATGTTTGAATCCGGTAATCTCTTTTGTGTATGTATAAAATCAGGGAACTTCATCGCATCACGTATAAAAAAGACCGGGGTATTGTTACCAACCAGATCCCAGTTACCTTCATCTGTATAAAACTTTGTTGCAAAACCTCTGGGGTCTCTAGCCGTATCAGCTGAGCCTCTTTCACCACCTACTGTAGAAAAGCGTGTAAATGTTTCTGTTACTTTGCCTACTTCTGCAAAGATAGATGCCTTTGTGTATGCTGTAATGTCATGAGTGACTGTAAATGTCCCGTGTGCTCCAGCTCCCTTTGCATGTACTATACGCTCAGGTATCTCTTCTCTGTCAAAATGTGCCAACTTTTCCATAAGTTGTACATCTTGCATAAGTACCGGTCCTCTTGAACCTGCGGTCATTGAATTTTGATTGTCTTCTACTTCACGTCCATTTGCCATTGTTAAGATTTTCTTTTTCATCTTCAATCCTTTTATATTTGTAGAGGATAATTTTTATCCACAAGAAATTATAGACAATCTAAACTTAAAAGATAATAATTATCCTTTAAGTTTAGATTCTTGAGACGAATAGCCGTAGCTATTTAACGAAAAAGTGTGGAGAAGATGGTAAAAAGATGTAATTTGTAGCCGATTGAGCACTGATCCGACAGACCCCTAGAGAGGTGCAGATACTTGTACTATACAATTTATTCCCAATGCTATGATTTGTGGGTTTACTTGAGCCTAAAGTAAATCGAACAAAAAACCTTTGTTGCTCTCTTTTTTGCTGCTTACCCGTTGTGCCAAGTGATCCACAGGTTCAGGGGTAATTACATTTTCACTTTTCATAAGAGATGATAACATATGGGTTCCTTGACAAGCCTATAGGTTCATAATGAGATTTATTTTGTTTTTTTATTATGTTGCTAAGAGAAGTAGGAGTATAATATATAGTATAGGTACTCACAAAGGACTCCAAAACATGGAAATGATACAAACAATCAAAAAGTTGGAAAAAGAGGCTAGAAAAAGTAGCGGCATAGATTTTATAAAGTTGGGACTTGGACTCTTTTTTATGGTTGCTGTTTTAACCTATAGTTTTCTAAGTACAGGCGGCATACCAAATAATCTCTTTTTGGCGATTGCAGCACTCTTTGGTGCCTATATGGCGATGAACATAGGGGCCAATGATGTTGCCAACAATGTAGGACCGGCAGTGGGGTCAAAAGCGCTTACCATGGGTGGTGCCATTGTCATAGCAGCTATCTTTGAAGCAGCCGGTGCATTTATCGCAGGTGGAGATGTGATCAAGACCATTAAAAAAGGTATCATTGACATTGATGCTTTTGGCGGCAATGTCGACCCATTTATCTGGGCAATGATGGCAGCACTTCTCTCTGCAGCACTCTGGCTGAACTTTGCAACGATGATGAAAGCACCGGTCTCAACCACACACTCCATCGTCGGCGGTGTCATGGGTGCAGGTATTGCGGCAGCCGGCTTCAGCATAGTCGCATGGGGAACGATGGCTAAAATCGCTGCATCATGGGTCATCTCACCAATTCTTGGCGGTGTGATCGCTGCCCTCTTCCTCTATGCTATTAAAAAATCAATAATATATAAAGAAGACAAAATTTCTGCAGCTAAAAAATGGGTACCTGTTTTTGTAGCCATTATGTCCTGGGCCTTTGTGACCTACCTCACACTCAAAGGCTTAAAAAAGATCTGGCCTTCCATCGTTGATGTGTTAGTCTTTCTTCCTCATGCAGAAAAACCTTCTTTTCTTGTAGCCGCCATTTTTGGATTACTCGTTGCGGTGATCGTCTATATGATAGTAAAGAAAACAGTTGCCCATAGAGCCAATGATCTTGAAAACACCAGAGACGGCATCAACATGTTATTTACCGTACCTTTGATCTTTGCAGCAGCACTTTTAAGTTTTGCACACGGTGCCAATGATGTCGCCAATGCTATTGGTCCCCTGGCGGCGATCAATGATGCCGTCATGACCGGCGGTATTTCGGACAAAGCAGGTATTCCTTTCTGGGTGATGGCCGTTGGTGCGATTGGTATCGCTCTTGGTCTTGCCCTTTACGGGCCAAAGCTTATCAAGACTGTAGGTTCTGAGATCACAGAACTCGACCAGATGAGAGCATTTTCTGTTGCCATGGCAGCATCTATTACGGTGATCATCGCTTCACAGCTTGGGCTTCCTGTCTCATCAACACATATTGCTGTGGGTGGTATCTTTGGTGTTGGGTTTCTAAGAGAGTATTTGGAAGCAAAAAAAGAGAAGTCGATCATCACAGATGAACAAGAGACACTCCATGATGAGAAAAAATCATTAAAAGCTTACAAAAATGAACTTAAAACACTGGAAGAAAAATCTGGAAAAAGCAAAGCAGACTATATGAGGGTCGTTGATCTCTATAAGATGATCGATGAAGAAGAAGAGATGATCAAAAGTGCCAAAAAGCAGTTAAAGAGTGCAGAAAAGATCAAGTATGTAAAAAGAGATGCAGTGAAAAAGATCATTGCTGCCTGGGTGATCACCGTACCTGCTGCAGCAATACTTTCCGCAGGCATATTCTTTATGATCAAAGGTATTGTACTTTAACAGATGGGCACCTCAAATAAAATTAAAATAAGGAAAAATAATGACAGAAAATAATGAAAAAGTGATAGAGATAGACGGTGACGTAATCTCACTGGATGAATTGATCAATGTATTTAAAGAAGCAAAGGTTGAGAAAAGTACAGTGAACAAGGCAGCGAAAAAAAGAAAAGATGAGCAGCAGTTAAAACCTTATCAGGCAGAACTTATCAAACTTCAAAGACATATAGAAGAGACCAATCAAAAGATGATCATCCTTTTTGAAGGTCGTGATGCAGCAGGAAAAGGCGGAACCATTAGAAGGGTGACGCGATATATGAATGAGAAACATTATCGTATCGTTGCACTTGGAAAACCGACAGAAGAACAAAAGACCCAATGGTTCTACCAAAAATATATCTCGCACTTTCCAAGAGGCGGAGAGATCGTTCTCTTTGACAGAAGCTGGTACAACAGAGCTATGGTAGAGTCTGTTTTCGGATTTTGTACCCAAAGGGAGTATGATGACTTCATGAAAGGTGTTAAAGGATTTGAAAAAGATCTTACACGTCAAGGTATTATACTTATCAAGCTCTATTTCTCTGTGACAAAAGATGAGCAGGCCAGAAGATTTGAGAGAAGAAAAACAGACCCGCTCAGACAATGGAAACTCAGTGAGATAGACGTACAGGCTCAAGATAAATGGGATGAGTTCACAGACACAAAATATAATATGATCAAACAAACACACTCCCACAATGCTCCCTGGACAGTGATACGTTCAAATGACAAGCAGAAGGCAAGATATGAAGCACTGAAGGTCATCATTAATTCAGTCAATTATGAAGGTAGAGATGAGAATCTTGATTATACACTTGATCCGGAGGTCGTCATTTCAGGGGCAAGAGAGATAGAGATCATGGATGCACAGAGAAGTAAAAGCGGAAAGTTCATAGGATAAACATCAAAGGAAAAATATGCAAAAGAAAAATACTAATACTAATACTAATACTAATACTAATACTAAAATAAAGAATAACACAGAAAAAGTACAGATATGGGTAAAAAAAGAAACCTTAGCCTATGAAAAAGAGTTGACAAGACTTCAAGTTGAACTTTTAAAATTTCAAAATCATGTGAAAGATAAAGGTCTTAAGATCTTAATGATTTTTGAAGGCCGCGATGCTGCGGGGAAAGGTGGTACGATCAAGAGAATTACAGAACATCTCAATCCGAGAGGTGCAAGAGTAGTTGCTCTTGAAAAACCTAGTGATAAAGAGACTTCACAGTGGTACTTTCAAAGATATGCTAAACACCTTCCTTCTGCTGGTGAAATTGTTCTTTTTGATAGATCTTGGTATAACAGATCAATGGTTGAGCCTGTTATGGGCTTTTGTACCGAAAGGCAGCATCATAAGTTCTTAAAAGATGCGCCAGAGTTTGAAAGAATGATCGTAGATGAAGATATCCAGATATTTAAATTTTATTTTTCTGTATCCAAAGATGAGCAAGCAAAAAGATTTAAAGCCAGAGAAACCGATCCTCTAAAGCAATACAAACTCTCACCTGTAGATAAAGAATCACAAAAATTATGGAATGAATATTCACTTGCTAAATTTATGATGCTAAGTGCAACACATACAGAAGCAGCTCCCTGGACCATTGTTAAAAGTGACAATAAGAAGAGAGCTAGAATAAATTGTATAAAACATATCTTGAGTTTTGTTGATTATCCAAATAAGATCAGTAAAAAAGAAATTGAAGTAGATTGTGACATCATTGTGTATGGAAGAGATGAAGCCATTTCTATGGAAAAAAAGTTTAAGTTTTCACTCAAAAAATAAGTTAATATTTTATATACTTACAGAAGTTCACAGGTTGATCCTTTAGGCATAAACCTGTAAAATAATTACTCTAAAGACAGGGACTAGATACCGTCTACACGAAGCAGTTTTGTTTTCCCTACCATGAGGTCAATGCTCATCAATGCACGTTTAAATACAGATTCCTGTCTATATTCAAGATTGTGTTTTTTACAAATATCTTTCACTAGGGGTTGCATCTTTTGATAATAGCTCAGAGGCATGTTTGGAAAAAGATGATGCTCGATCTGATAATTGAGAAAACCATGTGCAAAGTCTATAGCATCAGAACCGGTATTGTAGTTGACAGAGCCCATGATCTGTCTAAGATAAAACTCACCTGTACTTTTATGTGGCTCAGAAAACATATAGATATCTTCAGCCGAGTGATTAGGAACGATCACGGTAAATGAATGTACGTTAGCAAAGAATTCTGCTATCAACATAATAATGAAGGCATTAAATACAGCTGTTAATCCCAACGGTAAAAAGAGTGCCGGAAATACAACAAATTTGATAAGACCATAAGGGAGGTAATACTCCATCCAAAGTTCCAACCCACCTTTAGTTCGAGGATTAAAATTAAAGTCTTTTAGTTCTAATTTATCTTGTTCTTTAAGTTTTTTATTTGCCAGTATTCTAAGTGTATTGGGTGCGTAATAAAGATATTTCCACATGCCTGTAAAAGCATAAACGATGACATAACGAAGCCACATTGGCGTTTTGGACTGGATAAGCCACTGAAGATTTCTCTCAACATTATCAGGGTCATCATCTTCACCCAGGTGATAGTGGTGCATAATGTTGTGCTCATATGCCCATGCATCCGGTTTGATCCAATCTAACCAGTCCACATAACGTCTTGCACCTTTTGCATAGTATTTTTTAGTATAACGCTCAGGGATATTTGGTACTTTATCGTATCCACCGTGAAGTATGGGGTGTGTAGTATTTGCCCACCTTGAGACATTACCCGTAGAAATGAGAAGTGCTGCGACTATCGCAAGCGGCCAAAAAACAAAAGCACTTAATCCACCAAGTACAAATTCAACAATACTCAACACAAGAATCAAGCCGATCCCCGAAAAAGTAAACATTTTACCCCAACGCTCAAGCTTTAATAAGTGTTGAAAATCTTCTTCACACACTGGAGGCATAGCCTCTTTTATGGCATCTATGTCTCTTTCAAGTTGTTCCTGATCTACATCTGCATAGCGTGTATATTTATGTTCTTTGTCTGCAATAAACATACCTTCTATCTCTTCTGGTTGTTTGCCCATATATCCCCCATCATCACTTATAATTGTTATAATTATATCGATATATGTTTAATCTGAGGTTTGCAACTAAATTAGGGTATAATTTGCAAAAATTAATTAAGGGGATATCTACATACCCCGTAAAGAGCTATTATGTGTGATTTCAATGCCTTAACGGATGAAGAAAAAATCCTTCATCATCAAAAACTTCTCCACTGTGCCAATGCATTTGGCGGGAAAAACTTCTTTTTACAACTCCTTGAAGCTATCCGAGAGACAAAACCCCATCCTTTAGTGGCGGGGAACAGTGAATTTAACATTGAATTAGGAACGATCAAATGGAATAAAGTTATCTTTAACGATAAACTTCAACTCCTCCTGAAAGCTCGTGTGAACGAAAGTAAACAAGACAACTTGCTACCAGATAAAGATGCAAAAAACTATAAAAAAATTCTCAATGTCGTTCGTACACTCAAACCTATTGTTTTCAATGTAAAACCGGCAGATAAAGAAGATGGTTCCGGATTTTTCTTCCAGCCCTTTGATATAATAGATGAAAAAAAAACAAAACTCAATCCTGTTTTTGATGCTATTTTCTTTTGTTCTGTAGATACAGTTAAAAAAGTATTGAACTACGAAGCAAAGGTATAAAATGTCAGAAGGACAGAAAAGAGCAGATATCAAATATGGTATGAATGTAGGTATCGTCCTCAAAGAAGACCAGTCCAGCGGCTATATAACCTATGGTAAAGTACAAAAGATCTTGACCAATTCACCTACACACCCTCACGGTATCAAAGTACGTCTCAGTTCCGCTGAAGTGGGACGTGTAAAAGAGTTTGTTAAATAATGACTCTCTTCATAGATGGAGATGCCTTTCCTAACCTCCTTAAACCTATCGTCTTACGAAGTATTGAACGCTTGGCACTCAGCACCAAAGTCATAGCCAATAAAAAGATACATATAGGTAAGTCAGAACACATAGAGTATATCATCGTGGACCAGGGTGCCGATGAGGCAGACCATCTCATAGTGGAATTATGCCAGGAAGATGACCTGGTCATCACTGCAGACATACCTTTGGCAGACAGGATCATCAACAAAAATGCCCATGCCGTAGACCACAGAGGTGAACTCTACAGTGTAGATAACATCAAACAGTACTTGGCTATGAGAAATCTGATGGAGAGTATCAGGGAGAGTGGAGAGATAACGGGTGGACCAAAAGCCTTTGGTCAAAAAGATGCCCATGCCTTTGCAAATCAACTCAATGCATTTTTAACAAAATATTACAAATAAGTCTATTCTTTTTTCAATTGTGCGGAGATCGTATAACGATACCCGTACTGATCGATGAACGCTACAAATCCGTAACTTTCAAGTTTCTTTTTCAATGCTTCAGGTCTAAAGAAATTTCCGGGTTCACCCAGGAATTTCTCTCCTCTGCAAATACTTTTACCCATAAAAGTACTGACATCAAAATCATAGATAAAAAGCCTTCCCTCTTTTTTAAGTACCCGTACACTCTCTTGCAGCGCTTTGTCTACATCCTGAAAATGATGAAGCGATTCACCCATAAAGATCATATCAAAGCTTTCAGCTTCAAAAGGAAGTGCTTCAGCGGTAGCCTTGTATGTTTGCAAATACTCCGGAGAGAATTTAAGCATACCTTCCGCAGGGTCAACGGCAACATAGCGAAGATCATCTCTGCATGCATAGGCAAATTCACTCATGACCCCTGTTCCTGCACCCAGATCCAAAACCGATGCCTGCTTCGAAAGAAGTTTTAAAAACAGACAGAATAATTCACGTACTTTACGAGGATAGATAGCAGGTCCTATAGTTTTAAAGATCCAACCTAGATGATTAAAAGGTATCATAAATAATTCTCCTCTCTATATGATCTATCATTATATGACAATTTGACATAAATTTACAGCAGTTCATACAACTTAGCTATAATAACAAAAGTAAAATCATACAGGAAACACTGAGCATAGATGAAAAAGATACTCGCAAAAAAATACAAACGTTTTATTCTTTATCTTGAGATCCTCGTGGTTATTGTACTGATCCCTGTTGCCTATAATTTTATGCCGGTCAAAGAAGGAACAAAGATCTTCTATATGCCCTCTTCAGATCCGGACTACATTGTACAAACACTCAAGGTAAATGGCTATGGCGTGACATGGCTGGACAAAATGATCTTGGGGCTTACAAAAATTCCTGAGGAAGGCTGGTATAGTGTTGCACCTGCTGATGAGGGGCGCTTTTTATTTTTTCGGGGTTTTTATAAATACAAAAGCAGTGAAACTATGGATATTGTAGTCTATGCAGGAGAAACAAAGAACGAAGTCACTGCGCGTCTTGCCAATGATATGAAACTTGATCAAAAAAAACTTTTAGAGACCTATCAAATGCTTGCCTATTATGAAGAAGCAGATATCCTGGCACAACGTTATACGCTTGCACGTAAAGCGGGTGAAGAAGAGACGATGAAATACATTTTTCTGGACTCCAGACGAAAATCACGAGCCTTTGAAAAAGAGTATTTTAAACACTCCCCCGATAAAAAGGAATTGAAGATCGTCTATGTCATCGCGTCCATTATCCAAAAAGAGAGTAACTCCGTCGAAGAGATGGGCTTGATCTCTTCTGTCATCTATAACCGTTTGGAAAAAAACATGAAACTACAGATGGATGGCACCCTGAACTACGGAAAATTTGCCCATACCATTGTCACACCTGAACGCATAAAAAGCGACACAAGTCTCTACAATACCTATAAACACAAAGGCTTACCGCCCCACCCGCTCAGTACCGTCACCATTGAGGCACTCAGAGCTTCCATGAAACCGATGCCAAACGAGTATCTCTTTTTCATGCTCAACAAAACAGGAACCCATGATTTTACTGAAACCTATGATAAACACTTGGAAAATGTCAGCGCTTTTCGAGCCTATCAAAAAGAGAGAAAGAAACAAAAAGAACAAGAAGCAAACTCAACCTATATGATCCCTTCGTCAAAAAAGCTTCCTTTTAAAGACAACTCAGTCAATATCAATTGGGATAAAGTCAGTTTATAAAATAAATATTCATTTCAATGTCTTGCAATTTTAAAATTGCAGTGCTATAATAAAAGTATCTTAATCACACAAAGGAAAAAAGATGATAAAAAGAACAAAATTAACTATGACAGTGCTTGCAGTTTCAAGCGCAAGCCTTATTTTATTGTCAGGTTGTGCAAATAAAACACAAAGTGGTGCAGCTATAGGTGCAGGTACCGGAGCACTTATCGGTTCTATGGTTGGAAACAGCGGTACTGCCCTTGCTGGAGCTGCTATTGGTGGTCTTGCGGGTGGTGCTATAGGTCACAATGAAGACAATAAAGATAGAGCTAGAAGCGGCTATTAAAAACTTCTCCTCTATTTTCTCTTTCCCGGCATCTATGCCGGGAATCTTTTAGTCTATTTCAACCACTACTTCATTATCTATCACATCAAAGCGTACAGAAGAACCTTCAAGCACTTTATCTTCAAGTATCAACTCAGCCAATCTGTCTTCCACTACTTCATACAAAGCTCTTTTCAACGGACGTGCACCATATACCGGATCAAACCCTGCTTCTGCGATATACGCTTTTGCACTTTCTGTCAGCGTGATAGTGATATCACGTTCTGCCAGCTTCGCCTGGATACTTTTAAACAAGATGTCCACAATACTCGTGATCGCTTCAAGATCAAGCGGATTAAAGATAACCTGCTCATCCAAACGGTTAAGGAACTCCGGCTTGAAGCTTCGCTTAAGTTCTTCATTCACCGCCTCTCTTCTCTCCTCTTTATCTGTGATGGTCATGATCTTGTCTGACGCGATGTTCGAGGTCATGATGATAATGGTATTTTTAAAATCCACCGTCACCCCTTTATTGTCAGTCAAACGTCCGTCATCTAGCACTTGCAAGAGTGTATTGAACACATCAGGGTGTGCTTTTTCTATCTCATCGAAGAGGACTACTGAGTAAGGTTTTCTTCGCACTGCCTCTGTGAGCTGTCCACCCTCTTCATAACCGACATACCCCGGAGGTGCACCCACCAGTCTGCTCGCTGCATGTTTCTCCATATATTCAGACATATCTATACGTATCAGTGCTTTTTCAGAGTCAAACAAGAACTTAGCAAGTGTTTTGGCCACCTGAGTTTTTCCGACCCCTGTAGGTCCGAGGAACATAAAGCTTCCTATAGGTCTGTTCAGGTCAGAAAGCCCTGCTTTGTTCCGCTTGATGGCACGCGCCACAGCCTTGAGTGCTTCATCTTGCCCCACTACCTCTTTTCTAAGTATGCTTTCGATAGCTAAAATCTTTTCTTTTTCACCTTGCATCATCTTAGAAACAGAGATACCTGTCCATCGGCTCACGATACCGGCGATCATCTCTTCATCCACTGAGTTTTTAAGCAGCGTACCCTCAGACATCATTTGCGTCCATTTGTCTTCAAATGTTTTGAGTAACGCTTCCTGTTCAGGGATCTGACCGTATTCTATCTCTGCTGCTTTGTTGAAGTCACCATCTCGTTTGACATGTTCTGCCTGAGTTTTGAGTGAATCAATAGTCGATTTCACTTCAGCTATCTCATTAAAGACATTCTTTTCATTGTCAAATTGACTTTGCAATGACATACGTTTCTCTTCAAGATCGGCCAACTCTTTTTCTATCTCCACAAGACGGGAACTGTTTTTATCACTCTCTTCCATTTTGAGTGCTTCTTTTTCCACTTGAAGCGTGCTTATCTCACGTTTTGACTTGGCTAGGTCTGTTGGTTCGGACTCTATCTGCATCTTGAGTTCGGCAGCAGCCTCATCAATGAGGTCAATGGCTTTATCCGGCAAAAACCTGTCTGTAATGTATCTGTCAGACAATTTCGCTGCTGCGACCAAGGCTGCATCCGTGATATTGACATTGTGGTGTGCTTCGAGCTTGTCTTTGATACCTCTTAGAATCTGTAAGGCTTCGTTAATACTCGGTTCTTCCACTTTGACAGGCTGAAAACGACGTTGCAGTGCCGTATCTTTTTCAAAAAACTTTCTATACTCTTTAAGTGTCGTAGCCCCAATAGTGTGAAGCTCTCCACGAGCAAGTGCCGGCTTCAAAATATTTGCTGCATCCATACCACCTTCTGCTGCACCTGCACCAATTATAGTGTGTATCTCATCGATGAACAAAATGATATTTGCAGACTCTTTGACTTCATCGATGACGGCTTTAAGTCTGTCTTCAAATTCACCTCTGTACTTTGCTCCAGCTATGAGTCGCGACATATCTAAGCTGATGACACGCATGTTTTGAAGACTCAATGGTACTTCTTTATTTACAATGCGCTGTGCAAGCCCCTCAACGATGGCTGTTTTACCGGTTCCCGGTTCACCGATGAGTATAGGGTTATTCTTGGTCTTACGTATGAGTATCTGCATCATACGCTGTACCTCTTCATCTCTACCGATGACAGGATCCAACTCTCCGTCTAACGCTTTCTGGTTCAAGTCTATACCATACTTTGCAAGTGCTTCCAAAGTTTCATCACCCGACTGTGAATCTATCTGTTTACCCCCTCGGATGCTTTCAAGTGTTTTTTCAAACTCAGAGATATCAAGGTATTTACCCAAAGTATCTCGAATGAAACTCTCGGCTGTATTGGCAAGCAACCAGGCATCTACCGCAAGGTACTGATCACCATTGGCAGTCATAACTCCCTCAGCATTTTCCAGTGTACGTGCCAGATTTTGTGAGAGCTTTATATTCTCTTTGGTGACAGATGAAACTGCCGGCAATTTATTTGCTATACTCTTGGTCTCCAACTCTATGGCAGCTTTGTCCACATTCATTTTAGTCAGTGCCTGATGCAAGATGGAACCAGAGTTAGTGAGCAGTGCCCACATCAAGTGTATAGGGTCTACTTCCTGATTTTTATTATGCAGTGCAAGAGACACACCTGACTCGATAGTCCCCTGCATTTGATTGGTTAATTTTTCTAATATACTCATAAATAACTCCTAAATAATAATTGATTTTAATTATTATACAACCTTTAGTCACTTCTTGTCAAGTTTATTTAGTAAATATCATAAATTACGAGGTAATTTTTATTTGTATGATTGCATTGATTATTGAGTGATTGAGTAAGAAAATTGTATATTAATTACCCACATGCATCCTTACAAAACCTCCTGTATAGTACATTTTATAAGGTTATCTATTTCAGAGAATGATGCATATTATTAGATTATGACAGCTATTTCACAGATCATTCCCATTCGCTAATACTCTCCATCACACTTTCAGAAAACATATAGTCTGTCTCTTTACCGTGTGCATGGCATTTTATACAGGATTTGATTTTTCCCTGATGCGATCCTTTCATTCCGCTTTCATCATAGACACCATACCACCAATCTCCATTGTCCCTGTCATAGCCTTTTTCCATTTTAATCATAATGGTCAGTTTGGATGTTTCAGAGCGATCTGAGTCAGGATAAAGTGGTTTCACTACAATTGAACCCACCGGCAATAAACTCCACTGTTGGATATAAGCCTTTTTAGCCAATGCATTGATATAAATATCAAACCATGCTCTGTGTGAATTGGAGAGTAATGCTTCAGTATTGAGTTTATGCAGATTCTTCCAGTCTGGAAAGGTAAACTGGTTTTTATGATCCGTGTTGGAGGCAGACAGGTCGAGCATAAACACCGCAGAAAGTATCAAAGAGAAGAGTATATACTTTGTTAGTCTCAGTCTCAAAATACTTGTAAAACCAAATTTCTTCATCATCTTTTCTTTCGTACTAAATTTTAGAAGCCATTCCATTCTTTTAACTACAATAATACTAAAGGTGTATGGAAAGTATGTGTAAAATTCATATACATTTTACAAAAAATTAAGATATAATCTTATAGATTATTACGTAAGGTAAGTGATTATGAAAAAAGTATTATTCACATTATGTATCATCGTGGCATTATCCATATCATCCATAGCAAAAGAGTTGGAACCCATCGACGTGTATGAGCATATGCAAAGTGCATTAATCGGAGAATGGTCTTTGTCCCCGGAGAAGAAACAAATAGATACAACAGGTGCCTATAAAAACAAATTAGTGTTGCCTTTAGTGGGTACAGATATCACTGCCCTAGCCTACAAACCCATCGGTTTTGGCTCCACTCTGCAGGAAGACCTGCTTCCAAACACTAAAAAACAGATGGTAACCATGTATCATTGTAATGATTATGTGGATTGTACGCAAGTGCTGGCTACTCATTTCTGTACAAAGATGAATCAGCCTCAATTTATATTGGACATAAAAACATCTACAAAAGAGAAGATCATTTTTAACTGTAATATGGAAACTGCTTTATGTCAATCAGATGAAGATCATATCCATCAGATCATACTTGAATTTTCAAATGAATGGAAACATCTCAAATCATCTTATCTGGGATGGACAGATCAAAAACCGAACAATAAAAACTCTATTTATCATTTTGACAAAAAGTAGAAAGGTATAAAAACAGGTCTGTCTCAACGCACCCTATATATTCATCATATCATACTCACTAGTGTGTTTTATAGAGTCTTGGACTGCCATTGTAAATGACATCTGGCTCTTCTGCATTCTTCAGATCAGTAAAAAATACTCTATTGGCTTTTCCTGCATCTTTTATCTTAATATACTTTTCTACCATTTTAAAAATAACTTCCTGAGCAGAACTTGATGCTGTCTTGGATTCTGAAACGACACAATAAATATCATGAGCACTGTGTAAACGTATATTGGCAATAAGAATCTCTGCAAATTGTTTTACGCCCTCACTGTCTGTAGATTGACAAATGATCACATACACATTACGTTCCTTATCAAGCTCAAACAAGACATCTGTATTACGTTTCCATTTTGGAAGTAAGTGTTCCAGATTAACATCATCCGCTGATAATAAGATCATCATCGTAGCCGACTCTCTTTTGTTATTCATCAGATAATAAAAAAACTCTAAAGTAGTTCCCATTTTATCCATCATCGTTTTAACCAACTTCACTTCATCTTCAGGAAATGACGAGTAATGGATATTTCTTTTTTCAGTACGATTCATAAAAAACCTTTCAGCAAATAATATAAGATAAGAATTGTTCTTATTCTTATTATAACAAAATTTTCTCCAAATACGTTATTAATTTGATAAAAAGAGGAAAGACTCAAATTATGCACAAAAATCACATAAAAAATACGCTACTATTAGCACATGAATTATAAAATTGCCCCTGAGTTCATCCCCGTCATAGATGCTATAGAGACCCATTTAGTAGGGAAACGAGAAACCATAGCGCTCTCTTTAGCGACATTTTTTGCCGGAGGGCACTTACTTTTGGAAGACATCCCCGGTGTAGGAAAAACTACTTTGGCCAAACATCTCTCTCAGATTTTAGGACTCGATTTTGGGCGTATACAGTTTACTTCCGACATGCTTCCCTCCGACATACTTGGTGTGAATTACTACAACCAAAAAGAAGGCTCTTTTATCTTTAAAAAAGGGCCTGTCTTTACTTCATTTCTATTGGCGGATGAAATAAACCGTTCCATGCCAAAAACTCAGTCTGCCCTGCTTCAGGCGATGGAAGAAGGCATCATAAACATCGATACAAAAGCCTACACACTCAGCAGGCCGTTTTTTGTGATGGCAACACAAAACCCTCATGAAGAGGTTGGTACTTTTCCTCTCCCAAGCTCACAGCTAGACCGTTTTATGTGTTCCTTTGGCATCGGCTATCCCGATAAAGCATCAGAAAGAGAGATCTTGAAAGGACTAACACAAGATACTTCATCCACTACAGCACCGTTGTTCTCCATCACAGAGATAGAAAGCTATCTGCAGAAAGCCGCAAAGGTCACACTCAGTGAGACCCTGCTCGACTTTCTCCAGGATATCATCACCTTTACCAGAGAGAGCGGGCTGTTTGAATATGGTCTTTCAACACGTGGGGCTTTGGCATTGACTGCTATGACCAAGTCCTGGGCCATGTTACAGGGTCGAAGTTATGCCACGGCAGATGATCTGCAGATGGTCACGGGCATTGTCTGTGCACATCGTTTGCATTTTAAAGAAGGTCATACTACGGTACTGCGAATACAGCATGAAATCTTTACTCAAATTCATTCAGATACATAGAAGCATCAAACAACACGCCACACGCTTTAGTCTGGTGGTTGTCATCTTGCTTTTCGGGCTTTTTATGGAAGCTTATATGCATGACTTCAACCTGGTCTATATCACACTCTTTTTTGTCTTTTCTCTTGCTTTCTCATCAGGCCCTATAGGTGTGCTGAACATAGGAAACCTTGAAGCAGATTTTCTGCGTAAGATACGTCTTTTTGCACATCAAGAGGGTAAAATACCGATTTCTATCACTAACAATTCAAAAACAACTTCATGGTCTGTCAGCCTACATAATGATGATACCATTCTTCCCTTGGCAAAACTAGAAGGAGAAAGCTCAAAAATACTTCACTTTCCTGTCACTCCTGACAAACGGGGTAAATTTACCTATGGCAACTTCTACTTTGAAAGTAAATACCCTCTTTCAACCGCACATTTAAGCAAAAACATAGCCCAAAGATATGAAGGGTTTGTCTATCCTGAACCTAAGGGAAAAAGTCTGGCGGCGTTTTTACAGGAAGAAGAGATGCCTTATGGTGAAGAGAAAGAATTTGACGGTCTGCGTGCCTATGACGGCTCACAAAGACTCTCACATATACACTGGGCATCCGTAGCCAAGGGGGAGATGGCAGTCAAGATTTTCACTCAAGAGACTCACACGCCCAAACTTGCCTTTGACTTTCATCATGCGGGAAGTAATGATGAAGCACGTCTGTCACAGCTCTGTCTCTGGGTACTTGAATGCGAGAAAAAACACTTGCCGTTCAGTATACAAATGCCAGGGAAAAAACTAAACTCATCAAAGGAGAGCATAGATGACATACTTCAAATCCTTTCAACCTACTAAGTTCTCTCCTTTAGCACTTTTAGACATGGCGTACATAGTCATACTATTGCCTTTACTGCTAATGCTCAAAATACCTATGCTCGTGTTTGTTTTTATGGTGCTCACCATACTTTTCTTTAAAAAGACCCCTGCAAAAAATACATTGATCATGTTTGTATTTATCATGGGGATATTGGCACTCTATTTGTCTTTGTATGGTACTTTTTCTTTTAGAGGCTTATCACGTTTAAAACTTTTTCTTGAACTGCTCGTCTATATACTCATCATTGTTGTCTCCATGCAAAGGCTCACAAGGGTCATTAACATTTACCTGCTTATCTCACCCATGTTATTTTTGGCACTCTCTTTGTTCTTTTATTATGGCATGTATATGCTTATTTATGTGGTATTTGAAATCTTTTTTCTGCTTTGGATGATACTGGCACATCACATGGAAGGAGATGTGTGGGAAGGTTTCCGTTCCGGCATGGTAATGTTTATGGTTTCGTTGCCATGGGTGGTTGTTCTGTTTATCTTTTTCCCTCGTATCTCGTTTGAACATGCCAGCTATGGGTTTAAGGGTGAGAACATACAGCGTATGGGGCATGATGGTACAATGCACCTGGATAGTAAAGCCTTACTTGTCCCCTCGAACCGTATCGTGATGGAAGTGGGCTTTGACAAAGACATACCCTCGTCAGATCTACTTTATTTTAGAGGCAGTATGCTTTATATCGATAAAATAGATCATTGGGAACCCCTGCCAAGCTACATTAAAAGAGAAAATAAAATGTACTACCCTACGGAAGGTACAAATGTTGACTACAAAGTTACCCTCTACCCTACACAAAAACAATGGATCTATCTGCTCGACATGCCTTCCATGACGGTCAGGAAATCTAGCTTGGACAGAGACCTTATCTCTACACTTGAAAAACCCATTAAAGAGCCTTTACATTATGCTGCCAGTTCTTCTTTGAGTCTCAGGTTTCATGATGTATTAGACAGCTATACACTTCAAATGTCTTCTGCTTTTTCAAAAGAGCAAAATCCTCTAACCTATAAAGAAGCCCAAAAACTAAAAACGGCTTACCTCTCAATAGAGAAGAGAGCAAAAGCCATAGTGACATTCTTTCAGGATCAGTCACTTACCTACAGTCTCAAGCCTGAACCTTTAGATATCAACCACAGCACAGACAGCTTTCTCTTCGACACACATCAGGGCTATTGTGTACATTTCGCTTCCTCTTTTGTCACTATGGCACGTATGGCCGGCATCCCCTCACGTATCGTTACAGGCTACAAAGCAGACTTGGAAAACAGCATGAAAAACTACTTGGCAGTGAAAGAAAAAGATGCACATGCATGGGCAGAGTTATACATAAATGAACACTGGGTACGCTTTGAGACCACAGCTACTGCCTCAAGTATAGAGGCACAGTCACAAATTCAACAGCTAAAAGAATCGGAAAGCCAACTTTCTAAAAGCATAAACCTCTACCTCATGTATGCCAAATATCAGGTAGAAACATGGATACTTTACTACTCTAACATCCGTCAACTCCAACTCTTGCAATATGCTAAAGAGAACCCAAAATTCATTGTTACTTTTGTCATGAGTATACTTGCACTCATTCTATTCAGCTTTTTGGTCATAGCCCATTTTCGTCGTCCAAAGTATAGTTCAGAAACCCTAAAACTCTTGCAGCCTCTTTTAAGTGCCCTCAAAAAAGAGGGATACCTGCGAAAAAAAGAAGAAACCCTACACCAATACTTCTTACGATACCTGAACGATCATCCGGATAAAACTGCCATAAAAGAGGTAGACAGGTGTTATGAACAGATTTTATATGCAGGGGATGATTCTAAAGAAACAAAAAAAGAGTTAAAGTTGTTCATTCGTAAGAGTTTAACTTGATGATTCATCTGTATTAAATCATTAACTTGGCAACATATCCATTATAATTAAAGTATAGCAGGAGAGGTTTATGGCGATAAAGATCCGTTCTGAAGAAAAGAAATTTGAACTCTATAGAGATAAAAAAAGCAGCACAAATACGATGCTTCTTCTAGCTGCAGCAACTATCTTGTGTGGTGTGTTTTTTTCTTATTGGGGATATGACAATGAAAAAGAATTTTATTTCCTGATCATTGGTATTGTATTCATATTTTTAGGTGCACTCTCATTGTTTTCAACCATACAGCAACATAAGGTAGTGAAGGATAATGAGGGCTTTATCCATCTTCTGGCTACGAAAGAAGGTCTCTCTCTTGCGCCAGACATGGGTATGTCATTAGAGCACTACCATTGGGACAAGATATCAAAGATCATCCTTGCCAAAACATTTATAAGCGATGAAGGGATCAATGGCAAATCATACAGTCCGGATGTTGCACTCATTTATCTTCAAAATCTAGAAACATTAAACGCAGAGGATAGAAGTAAATACCAGATATATGAAAGTCCTAAGAGATTTAATGTCATCTCACTTGAATTACCCAAAGACGAACTTCTAACGATCAAACAAAAACTAGACTATTTTTCTAACGATGGCACAGTCATCGACATCTACCGTACCGTAGAGTTTTCATATATAAAAAATGATGAGATCTATGCCAACAAAAGAAAGATTTAAATTTACCAAGTCTTTAAAGTCTTCCGCACAAAACCCAACCCTAAAAACGGTTAACCTTCCTTCTGTACTATTAAAATTATAGTTAAAAGCAACCTCTCAGATGTTTTTAAATAAAATTATAAACTAATTCCGAACGGAGATATTACCCAAATGATTAAAAAAAGTAAAAAAGTTATACTTGCAGGACTGGCTTCTACTTTAACAGTAGCATACCTCTTTGGATCTTTTGCCCAGGCCAAAGACAGCACTAAAAAAGCCTATCAACCCTCTTCTGCGAAAGAAAAGCTGGAAGCCTATATCAAATTTACACAGATCCTCAATGTCATAGAGAATCAGTACGTTGATGATATCAATGCCACAGACCTTGTAGATAAAGCACTTGAAGGACTTCTGGAAAACCTTGATTCCCACTCTTCCTTTATGAATACAAAAGAGTACAAAGACCTTTCGGTTCAGACAAAAGGTGAATTTGGCGGCTTGGGTATCTCTATAGGTATGAAAGAAGGTGCCCTTACGGTGATCGCTCCTATAAAGGATACACCCGCAGATAAAGCGGGGGTCAAAGCTGGAGACATTATCTTAAAGATCAACGACACAGCGACCATTGGTATGAACATCGATGATTCTGTAAAGTTGATGAGAGGTAAACCTGACACTTCTCTGGTTTTAACCATCATCAGAAA
The DNA here is from genome assembly GCA_002733215.1 of Sulfurovum sp. Classification (GTDB taxonomy): domain Bacteria; phylum Campylobacterota; class Campylobacteria; order Campylobacterales; family Sulfurovaceae; genus Sulfurovum. Next base: position 59,455 of record NVUY01000011.1, read on the forward strand.
AAAAGAGCCTAAACCGCTTAAGATCAAGATCACCAGAGCCATCATCAAGATACAGTCTGTTTACGTGAAAACCATTGAAGATGATATACTCTATGTCCATATCACCTCTTTTGACCAGAAAGTTGTCGAAGGTGTTAAAAAAGCAATGAAAGAGCACAATGCAACCAAAGGTATGATCCTGGATCTTAGAAACAATCCGGGAGGACTGCTTGACCAGGCAGTTGATCTTGTAGACCTTTTTGTAGAGGAAGGTGCCATCGTAAGCCAAAAAGGCAAGATGAAAAGTGAGAATATCTCTTACAAAGCACATAAAAAAGATACAGATAAAGAGACACCTATCGTTATAATTGTCAACGGCGGATCTGCTTCTGCATCAGAGATCGTTGCGGGAGCACTTCAAGACTTTAACCGTTCCATCGTCATAGGCGAAAAAACCTTTGGTAAAGGCTCTGTTCAGGTAGTGATGCCTATAGGTGAAGATGAAGCATTAAAACTCACTGTGGCACGCTATTATCTTCCAAGCGGACGTACGATCCAGGCTTTGGGCGTCACACCGGATATCATCGTTCATCTTGGAAAGATCGACTTTATAGAAGACCCCGTCTTGCTTAAAGAAAAAGATCTCAAAAAGCATTTGGAAGGTGAACTTGCCAAAATAGATGTGACTGAAACAAAATCAAGTGATGGCAATGTATCGGCAGAGAACAACGAAACAGTTGTAGACGATACGATCATCACGGAAGAACAACTCTACAAAGATGCACAGCTTAAATCTGCTGTAGACATTTTAAAAGCACTCATCATCACTCACAAAGGAAGGAAATAATGGTACACGACACACTCGTAAAACAGACACTGGTGTATGAAGGGAAAGCAAAGAAAATTTGGACAACAGAATACCCGGATCTCTATATCTCTGAGTTTAAGGATGACCTGACTGCTTTTAACGGTGCAAAGAAATCAAGTGAAGCCGGTAAAGGTGCACTGAACAACAAGATCTCCACAGAACTTTTCAAATACCTCAATAAAAAAGGTATACCTACACACTTTGTTGAAATGCTCGACGATAACCATATGCTTCATAAAAGGGCTGATGTGATCTACATAGAGGTCATCGTCAGAAATATTGCGACAGGAAGCCTTACCCGTAATCTGGGTATCGAAGATGGAACGATCCTTCCCTTTACCCTGGTAGAGTTTGACTATAAAAATGATGAACTCGGTGACCCTAAACTCAATGACCAGCACTGCATTATCCTGGATCTGGTAAGAAGTACAGCAGAACTTGACTATATGCGTTTCATGGCAAGAAAGATCAATGATCTGCTTAAAGCATTTTATGCAGAACGTAATTTAACACTGGTTGATTTCAAACTTGAATTTGGAAAAGATGTGGACGGCAACATTATCCTTATCGATGAGTTGAGTCCGGACAACTTCAGACTTTGGGATTCGGAGAGTGGTGAGAAGATGGATAAAGATAGATTCAGAGAAGGTTTAGGCGGACTGAAAGTGGCTTATGAAGAAGTATTAAATAGAATTTTGGGAGACAAATAATGACAGCAGTAGTAAACGTATTTTTAAAAGAAGGTGTACTTGATCCTCAAGGGAAAGCAGCACACCATGCGCTTGATTCTTTAGGATTTGCAGGCGTTGATGATGTACGTATCGGTAAACAGATCATTATTAAGCTTGATACAGAAGATAAAGCTGAGGCTGAGGCTGAAGTCAAAGAGATGTGCGAAACACTTCTTGCCAATACGGTGATCGAAGATTATACGATAGAGATCAGCTAAGATGCAAAAGAAATCATTAAAAGTAGCAGTATTAAGATTTCCGGGAACAAACTGTGAGTTTGACACCCAGTATGCTTTTGAGAAACTGGGACATACAACAGAGCTTGTATGGCACGAAAATGAAACACTTCCCGAAGACATTGATCTTGTTGTGGTGCCTGGCGGATTCTCTTACGGTGACTATTTGCGTTCAGGGTCTATCGCCAGATTTTCTCCTGTAATGAAAGCCGTTACAGCCTATGCAGAGAAGAGCGGTAAAGTGCTGGGTATCTGTAACGGTTTCCAGATCCTTACCGAAGCAGGACTACTTCCGGGTGCATTGAAGCGCAACAACAACCTTCACTTCATCTCCAAACACCAAAACCTTTGTGTTATCAATAATGACAATGCTTTTTTAAATCTCTGTGACAAAGGTGAAGTACTCAACATCCCTATTGCCCATGCAGACGGTAATTACTACATCGATGATGCCGGTTTTAAAAAACTTGAAGCCAACGGACAGATACTGCTTCGTTATTCGGATGAGAAAGGTGAACCAGTTGTGGTGAATGGCTCAGTTACTTCTATCGCCGGTGTGTGTAATGAAGGTAAAAATGTATTTGGCCTTATGCCTCACCCGGAGCGTGCTTTAGAAGCGATACTCGGATCTGAAGACGGTCTGCGTATGCTTAAAGGTTTTGAAGCCTAATGCGTCACTTTCGCTCGGTATGGCTTTTCATAGGGCTTTTACTAGCCTACACTACCTTAGTCAGTGCCCAGAGCGAATTTAAATACTCTTATATGCCTAAAAAGGTCTATGAGAACCAACTCTTCGCAGTGACCATCATGGCCATAGGTAAATCTGATTCAGATATGCCTTTTTTTACCTTTGACCGTTCCAGTAGAACACAAGCCCTTTTCTCCAAACCTCTAGTGGTTCAAAATGGAAATGACAGTTTTTATACCTTTTATTTTAAAGCGTCTGACCAGGATATACGTATCCCCTCTCTTTTTATCTCAACTCAAAATACAGAAGCAACACTTGAATCTAAAACGATCTTCATAAAGAATCTCAAAAAAAGAGAAGACTTCTCTAATGTTCTGGCTGCAGATATGAAGATCAAAAACTCTCAGGTTTCACATTATGATGAGAAGAACCATATCGTCACACTCTCCATAGAAGCCTTTGAAGCAAACCTTGAAGATATGAAGTTAAATGGTGTACAGGAGTCTGACATAGACTCATTGACACGTGATAATGCAAAGGTAGAAGCTGAGTTCTATGTGGTGCTTCCTGTGGAAGAAAAGGTACTGAAATTCACCTATTTCAATACCATCAAAAAACAGTATGTTTTTTTAGAGGTTCCTGTAGTCGTTGTGGATGCTACCGTAAGCACACAGTCTGACCTAAATCCCAAAGAAGACAGTTTTGAGAAACTCAAAAAATATACCTTTATGACTTTGGTCGTTTTCTTTTTCATTATGTTTTTATTTAGAAGAGACTTCTTTTATCTGGTTTTTGGAGTGATCTCTCTTATCACCTTATTGACATTTTACATACCACATAAAAAAATATGTGTGACACAGGGAGCATCTTTGTATATCTTACCAACCAACACAAGTACGATAAGTACAAAGATAAACCAGGAGTTCGACACCATGTTACTGGGTGAACGTGAAGGGTTCAAAAAAGTGGAATACAAAGAAGGAATCATAGGATGGGTAAAAAATGAAGACCTTTGCAACAATTAGATTTTACTGGGGTGCGTTCATCATCTCATTCAATACTGCTGTTTTAATGATCCCTGCTTTAATGCTATTTGGAAAACACAAAAGTACTATTGTACATCATATCAACTCTTTGACGCTTTTCATGATGGGTGGTATTGCGCTAAAAAAAGGTACGCTGGATAAAAGTGCTGATATGTTTGTAATGAACCATCAGGGGATTGTAGATATTATAGGACTTGAGGCTGTTCAAAATAATCATATGCGTTGGGCAGCTAAAAAAGAACTGTTTGATACTTTATGGTTTGGTAATCTTCTAGTCCATGCTGAACAAATTTCTATTGACAGAGGAGGTAAATCTTCTTTGCGTAAATTTATCTCTGATGTTGAAGAATCTAGGGATGTCTATAAACGTCCCGTAGCGATATTCCCAGAGGGTACAAGAACAGATGGGCAAGAGTTACTCCCCTTTAAGGGTGGCACTAAACTCATTGCTGAAAAGTTAGGACTTAGAGTACAACCCATCGTTATCACAGGAAGTAAGAAATTACTCAATGAACATAATAAAACGGCACATTCAGCTATAGTACACTACCATTTTTTAGATACTATTGATGCAAGTACAGCCGATAAAGAGTGGTACACTACGCTTAGAGACGATATGCAAAAGGTCATAGATGACGAGTTTAACAACCATCATCGCAGTCGCTAGCGGTGGTGCCATAGGCGCAACCCTGAGACTGCTTATCAATGGAGCCACAAATAAATATTTTGTGCATGCCCTTCCCTTAGGTACACTCGCCGTCAACTTGATCGGATCTCTGCTCATTGGTATGCTTTTTGCCTATTTCCACTTCAATACCTCTCTCTCACCACAGGTCAAAACATTTTTGGTGACAGGGATACTGGGTGCACTGACCACCTACTCCACCTTTGCCATAGAGAGTTTCTTTTTGCTCCAGTCGGGACATTACATACATGCTTTTGCCAACATGGCACTTAACCTTTTTGGTACTATCCTGCTTGCAGGAATCGGCTACTATATCATCATGCAAATCACAAAATAACAGGAAAACACATTGTCAACATTAAACCAAGAGATAGAAAAACACATTAAGAAACTGGTCAATCCTCTAAAAGCCCCTGAAGAATTACTCTCAGTGCTCAAAGTAAAACTGACAAAAAAAGAATTAAAGCTTCTAAAGTCATGGGCAGAGGAAACATCACAGGAAGAGATACAAAGTAGTTTAAGCCTGGATGAAGAGCGTTACGGTGAGCTTTCAGCAAAACTCATTAAAAAGCTTAATCAAGAAAAGATCAAACAGGCGATGTGTATCTAAAGGAACTATTTAATGGCGTCCTCCCCCACCGCCTCTTTGTCCTCCACCTGAACCTGAACCCATATTTGATCTACTTGAGCTTGACCCTTTGTACTGGTTTTGATTTTGGCTTTGATGTTTGTATTGATTCTTTGAGCCGCTGCCGTCTCTAACTCTGTTTCGTTCTTGTTTTTCCATCTGATCTTGCATACGAAGATGTTCCATCACGTTATCTTCATTTGCAAAGAGTGAAGGAGAAGCCAAAAGTGCCACAGCACCCAATGTTAATAGTGTTTTTTTCATGTAAATCCTTTTTATTGGTAAATGATTACTTACTCTTGAATTGTAGGTTAAAAGTATGAAGTAACTGTGAAGTGTGAAGAGAAAAGATGAAAGATGATGAAAAGAAAGAGAGTTTATCGACGTCCGCCTCCACCATGACTTCCTCCGCCATGCCCACCGCCACCCATACCTCCGCCAGCAGCTCCAGCACTACCTCCAACCCCGGCTCCGGCAGAGCCACCGCCTGAACCACCTGCTATATTATTATAACCTGTCCCCGGATTAAATTTAAATTTAAATCTTGGTTTATTTTCATAATCATATCTTTTTGATCTCTCTTTGGCAGCCATTTTATCTTTCGATCCAATGCCGTTGGCATTATATTTGTCTACAAAAATAAAACGTGACTCTTTTTTTGATTTTTTCTTTTTAGGTACAGGCTCAACAAGAGCGTTCTCCTGCCCTGCTTTTTGAAGTATATTACCTAGAGCACTCTGTTCTGCATACAGGGGAAAGGTACTGAACATACAAAAAACAGGGAGAATATATCTGTATCTCATCTCAGTACCTTTCTCATATTTTTTAACTTTACATCTATTATAGTAAAAAAGTATGAAAAAAGTATGAAGTCTTATTTCTGGACTATGTTATAATAATAATCAGGAGCCATTATGAAAATTTTACTTTTGGAAGATGACATCGCTTTAGCTGATATCCTATTAGAATATTTAGAGGATAACAATTTTGAGTTAGATCTTGTCTACGATGGGGAAGATGCATTGTTTAATGCCTATGAAACGAAATACGATCTCTATATATTTGATGTCAATGTCCCTGCCATTAAAGGCTTTGATCTACTTAAAATACTGAGAGGAAATGGAGACAGTACACCTACGATATTTGTCACATCACTCAATGATATTGAGGATGTTTCCAAAGGTTTTGAAAGTGGTGCGGATGATTACCTCAAAAAACCTTTTGAGCTTGCTGAACTTCTTTTACGTGTGAAAAATATACAAAAACGTTCCTTTACCCAACAGCGTTCTACTCTTATACAGATAGACAAGAACATAACTTTTGACATCGATACGGAGTTTCTGAACAGCAATGGCGCAAATATCTCTCTACCACAAAAAGAGCTTAAATTACTCAAACACTTCCTTCAGCACCCCAATGAAGTAGTGACCTTTGAAAATCTCTATAAGGTCATGTGGGACTATGATGAAAATGTTTCACCCGAATCATTGAGGGCACATATAAAAAATCTCAGAAAACATCTTGCAGAAAACATGATACAAAATCTCAGAGGTGTAGGCTACAGATTTGAGATGAAAGCTTCACAGTAATGAAAGCCAGTACGAAGAGTGTTGTCATTTTTATGATCGTCTATCTGGTCTCTCTTGGTATTTTATCTTCGGGGATGGGATATCTCTATTATATGAATCAAAAAAAATCCCTCATCGATCAATTGCATTTGGAAATGCGATATAAAACAAAAAGCATTAACGCCCAATTAGAATATTATCATTTGAATAAAAGTGAGAATTTTACTTTTTATGAAGAGGGTTATTCGATAGCACTGTATGATAACAATCAAGAACTGATCGCTTCAACTTTTAAAGATAAAACTATAGATTTTTCTCAATTATTTTATGCAAAGGCTGATGAATATTATTTGGTTGAATCACTCTTCAAAGAATATCTTAATGTCAAGTATATCGTGCTCAAGAAGTCTCTTGATGTAAAAAAACTCGATGAGATCCTAGAACAGATTACTCTGCTGGCGACGTATGGTTTTGTATTTTTACTTGTTCTTGCACTGCTTTTATCTAAGATAATGCTCTATCCCATCAAAAAATCTATCTCATCTTTGACCAACTTCATGAAAGATGCAACCCATGAAATGAATACGCCCATCAGTACCATTCTCATGACTTTTGAACATATGGATAAAAACGATCTCAATACCAAACAACTTCGTTCACTCGATCGCATAGATATCGCAACAAAAACGCTCTCCAGCCTCTACAGAGATCTCTCTTTTGCCTCTTTTCATGACTATATAGAGTATAAGGATACAGCCCTTGATGTCAAAGAAGTTGTTCTAGAAAGAGTCAAGTATATGGATACCCTTATACATTTTAAAGACATACACATAGCCTTTGAAGTGGAGCATAAAACCATATATATGGATAAGAGAAAACTGATTTTACTTATAGACAACCTGCTCACAAATGCTATCAAGTTCAGTAAAAAAAGTGGAGATATTCAGATTGATCTGACTGAGCAGTATTTATCTGTAAAAGACCATGGTATTGGTATTTCCCAAAAAGATCAGAAAAATATTTTTAAACGTTTTAAATCCTCTTACAGTTTACATGGAGGTTTTGGTGTAGGGTTGGATATCGTAAATCAGATCTGTAAAGAGTATCACATAAAGATCGTACTTGAGTCAGAACTCTCGGAAGGAAGTGAATTTAGATTGGTCTGGAAAGACTAATTTAGGGACTGTAAATAATTCTGTGTCAATTTAGATAAAATTGCAACTTAAAATATTTTACATAAACCATCTTTTATATTCATACTAAATTCACACTATCATAATAACATGCCCATACGATATCAAATTTAAAGGTTCTTATACTTTATCCTATCGACCCCTCCTACAAAGGCTTTATTATGCGTTACTATCTCTTACTACTCTCTACATTCTTCTTACTTGGTTGTGGTCCCGGTGATCATATGGATGATGATTCAATGGATACTACTTTAATGGATGCAGATTCAATGGATACCAGCACAGAAGTGACAACCACAAGTACTACCCTCTATTATGGTAATGTAAATGATGACACAGTTGTTCTTTTTGATATAGAGAAAATGCAACTTAAAGAAGTCATAAACAGTAATGGTGTGAATCCTTATGAAATATCTCAAGCCTTAGGTGATGAGCTTTATGTCATTAACAGATCCGACTACACTATAGGTATTTTAGACACCACTACCGATACCATTGAGGATGAGATCGCTTTAAGTTTTTATCCGCGTTCGATCAGTATCAACCTAAATGACATTTTACTCACAAGCGCAAATGAACCTGCTGCTGCGATCATTACATCAAATACTGCTTCGCAATCCTACACTGACTCTGCTTATGTTACACCCGCTTCGTTTGGAGGTTCAAATGCGACAGGACATCCTGTTTGGGTAGATGATAACTATTTTTTACTCTTGGACAGAACAGAAAATACGATAGAACTCTATCAAAAAGACAACAACTCTCCTATAGATAAACTCACCACACAAAGCTCTGTACACCATGTGATGTATAAAGACGGGTATTATTATGGTATCAGTGAGGGAGAACAAGGAGAAAATTCTGTCTCTCCGGGCATTGTAAAATTTTCTGTGGCTAACGCTAAGATCACACTTGCCCTCGAACGATTACTTGATTCATTGTCTGATCTTCCAGATGATTTTAACAGTACTGTCTGGGGCGCACATCATGGTGCATTTCATCCAAGTTCTGATCATATCTATGTTGGCTCAGCTGAGGGTAATGTATTTGTATTGGATCTTGCAGAATTGACCTTAGCAGATACATTTAAATCAGGAAAAGGAGTAGGACACTTTACTTTTCACGACACTCTGATGATCACAACAAATCATTATGATAATTTCAAATCATTTTACGATGTAACAGACCCAAAAAACAATAAGCTTATAAAAGAATTGAAATTCTCTGATCAAGTTTATCCAGGCATTACCATGCAATCACATACAACGCATATCGTAGATTCAAAACTCTATTTTATGTTTAATACCGGGCAGAACAGTACACTTTATAAAATAAATTTAGAGAATATCACTATTGAAGACAGTTTGACTTTAGAAAACGCTTACTGCTTAATGGGTAGTTCCAGTGAAAGTACCACAACAAGCAATGGTATGTAGATTGGCCGATATAAATTAATGGACTTATAGAAACTGAAGTAGCTTTATTATGCTATAACAACCGGAAAGGATACTTATGGCATTAGAAAAATATTTGAGAATTGATTTTAATAAAAATACAAAAGCAATATACTATCTAACTAATATACTATTACAATACTAACTAAACATATCAATTTTAATGCTGTGATTTTATTCATAATCAAGGCAGATTTTTGAAGGATCCACCTTAGCGAATTCGAAAGAATCTAACGCAGAGTATGGGCGAAAGCACTGCACCCTTCGGGAAGAGCGAGAGGAAGCAATCTGTAAGCAAAAAAATCTTTGTATCCCAAGGGCATTTCCTCGCTTATGCTCATGGAAAGTATATGAGCATAGAAGCCTAAGACAACTACAGCCAATAAAGAGCATTACAAGGTACCCCCCTCCTACTCAAAGACTTTAGAAACGATACAGGACAAATTGTAATAGATAGAGCCAATAAAGTATGGAGCACAGACATCACCTATATCAAGCTAGAAAAAGGCTTTCTCTATTTGGCTGCCATTATTGACTGGCATAGCAAGAAAATACTCTCTTGGAAACTTTCAAATACTATGGATATATCATTGGTGACTGATGTGTTAAAGGAAGCCCTTGCACTTTATCCCAAGCCAGAGATATTCAATACAGATCAGGGAGTCAATATACGGTAAAGGAACATATCAGAATACTCAAAAAAACATGATATAAAAACCTCAATGAATGGTAAAGAGAGAGCGACTGATAATATCTGCATTGAAAGATTCTGGAGAAGTATAAAATATGAAGAAATTTATCCCAATGAGTACAAAAATATGGAAAGTACTAAAAAAAGCTATAGACTCCAACCTTATAATCCAACATAGAGTATAAGGTTTGTCGCTATAGTGATATTCAAGAGTTCAAAAGTGAAGATGAAAACCTGACTTAATGTATGTGTTTTACATTAAGTTCTCACACTCAGCACCTTGACACATAAATACACCCTGTAGGGGTGTTCCATCTGTATAAAGTGTACGTGATACCTTTAGTGTTTCAAGATCAAGCTCATAAAAGACACCGTTATCTGTGGCAAAAGCATAGAAGAAGTTCATGTCAGGATGCACAAAACTTGAATGTGATTGTAAAATCTCACCATTTACAGACTCACCACTTACTGTTACATTGGCTTTGTGTGTATGTGTTGTTGTATCGATAATAGTTACAAATTTATCTTTATGATTCGTAACAACAGCGAGATTTCTCTGGGGAACAAATATTGTGTGACCTGCACCTAAACCTGCTTTTACTTTTTTAACTACGGCCATCTTTATCATGTTGATGATATAGACATACCCTTCTGTGGAACCTACGTACATATGAACTCCATTAGGGTGAACATCTGCGTGGTGGCTTCCCATCTCTACGGTGATCGGATCACCTGTTTCCGCAAGATTGGCTTCTCCAACAAGTTTTAGTTTATTTCTTGGAGTGAGTACATACTTTAATACAGAAGGTGCGATGCCTGTATCGGGTGAACCTTCTGACAAGGCATAATAGCTAATACTTTCTCTGCCACTTAGTGTAGAAGTATCTCTTTTAACAAAGTGGTGTACCGCAGTAGGTGTAGAGATGGTATCTAAGAGCACAACTTTCCAAACACCTCTTCTGTTTTTTTTGACTGCATACATACTGATAGTTCGGCTTCCTCTGTCTATAAGAGCAAACTTGTTGTCATCAAACCAATAGGGGTGTCCTGTCGCATTCGATCCACCATAATCGATAGGATAGACGAGCGAACTGTCTCCCACTGTAGCAACTACTTTATCTGTTACGACATCAATAAGACTTGCCATTGGTTTATCAACACCTGTGACTAACTGTAATCCAAGAACAGCATTATATGCTTCTGAAGATCTTGGGAAATGCTCTAGTTCTATGAGACCCATAGGCTCTAAAGTAGAGGCATCAATGACATCTATAGAGTTACTCCCACGTGTAATGGCATATACTTTGTCTAGCTTTCCTGCCTGATCTACCGGATAGGGGTCGATACCTACAGTCTCAACTGCATCTGTGAGTGACATATTTTCAACATCTATGACAATGACACGATCTAGGAGTCTATCACCATAGAATGCTCTGATTCCATAGTCTTCTGCATGGGCACTTTGTGCGAACATGGATAGTGTTGCTATCGTGGTTAATAACACTTTAGTAAATTTTTTCATCTCAATCCTTTAATTTTTGATAGTCACATGATAATATAGAAGTGTGAAGTGAATATGAAAATTATAAAAGTGATAAAAAAAGAAAGAAGAGAATAGCGGAAGCATATTGTTTAGAGTATTTTAGTAGCAAAATTAAATACTTTAGGACTTTAGATGAGTACAGTCGCTATCTTAGGAAATGAATTTAAATTGGTCTGGAAAGACTAATTCTTTGCACTCGGCATAGCAGTTGATCTTCCATCCATTTCCTTCCTGCAGATGTCTTATTTCTACCACCTTTTGCAGTACTTAAATATCAACTTATTTCAGTGATTTTTCTAATTTCGTCTATCTTTTTTAGTCCGGAGTATCAGATCACCCATATGTAGTTCATTGATATGTGTCTTACCCATCACAGCAAGTAAAGTACGCACACCGTGAAGAAGCTGATGATGATAGAATGCAATATGTTTTGACTTTTCTATCACAAGATACTTGCTTCTTTTAGCTTCATTCATGGTATTAAGTCCTACAGGACAGTCCCTACCATTTGCTCCGCTGCACTCTCTGGCTCTTATGCAGCCCGCAGAGATCATAAAGCCTCTGGCGATATTGATAAAATCAGCTCCGTGACAAAGCAATTCGACAACATCATCAGGTGTGAGTACTTTTTCACTCGCAATGATTTTTATGTGTTCTTTTAGTCCAAACTCTTTTAATACTTTATTGGCTATAAGCAGTGCTTCACGAATAGGTACTCCTATCTTGGACATCATCTCAAGCGGTGCTGTTGCTGAGCCGCCATCCCCTCCGTCTATCGTAATAAAGTCAGGAATACTTTGCCCATCTAGTACTCTTTGATGTAATGCTTTGGCATACTCTTTAAAACTTTCCTTTGTAGAAATTACAATTTTAAAGCCTACAGGTTTATCTGAAAGTGTTTGCAAATGCTCTATAAAGTTAAAAAAGGTCTCCATATCTGTAGCATAAGGGAAACGATTGGGACTCATGAGGTCTTTATGTGCAGGGACACCACGATAATAAGCAATGTCATCACTTACTTTAGTCGCAAGAAGTTTTCCTCCTGTCTGTTTTGCTCCTTGTGCCAATTTCACTTCAGTCATACGACAAAAACGCATTACTTTTTGGTAGCGTTCATCATCAAAATTTCCCTCTTCATCTCTCACACCATACAATCCGCTTCCCATCTGAAAAATTATATCAGGTATCCCCTCAGGTACACTTTGAGGGAACAGATCCAAGGGACTTCTCCAATCAATACGAAAATAAACCAGTCTGGCTCTATCAAAAATAAATGAACCTCTATCTTTTTGACGTACAACCATACTTCTATAAAGGCGTTGAGAAACTTCTCTGTTTGTAAACAATCTCATTATCTTATAAATAGACTTAGCAAAAAAAGTCCCCTCTTTCATCTCAAGATAAGCACTCTCACAATCTTTCAAGTTTAGTGTAGCAAGGAAGTTGGATGTTAAGCTGCCTTCTCCTGTATTGATGGGAAAATGTCCATTAAATGAACCTCTAGCATAGGCACGGGTACCTTCTGGAGAGACGGCACCATCACTCATAGCCGACCTGCCTATAATACTTCTACTTACATAGGGCACTTTTCTCTGTTCTCCAAACACTACAGAAAACTCACCTTGTACTTCATGTATTTCCTTGACAAAATTGGCATGTCTAAAAAGTGTTTTTTGGTTACCGTAAGGAGTAGCGGTTGAAAAAGACAAATAGGCATTTTCGCCATGTGAAACCTTATTGATCCATTCAAGTTTTTCAAAAGAATCATAATAGGTTTCATCACCAAAATACTGACGCATAGGATTTCGTAAAAGATAAAACAGATAACGCATACGACCTACAAGAGGATAATTAATAAGCAGTTGATTTTTCCTCTGAATAAAACGGTCATATATCGCAATAGATATCAGGACTACTAAAAGTACAATGATTAAAAGCTTAAATAATACAAACCAGTCTGCATGAAGAAGTGGGAATTGCCAGGTAAAAGCTTCTTTATTCATTATTTCCATCCTTTAACAGTACTCTGTCCAAACTGTATTTACCCGCACCGAATGTTGCAAAGATCATAAGAAATATAAAATAATACAATGGTATTTCAAACCCTCCGTTACTTGCTAAGAAACCATTAGGAAGATGTACAAATAAAATAGCACCTATCATGACAAAAGCAAGAAGTATAGAGATATAACGCGTAAATAAACCAAGGATAAGAAGAATGATACCTATGGACTCCAACCCTGAAACCATATAGGCTAATAATGTAGGGAAAGGGATAGATATACTTTCGAACCAACTTATCGTTCCTTCAAGATCATTGATCTTGAGAAGTGCCGGAAGTGAAAAACCATAAGCCAGAACAATCCTGGATATCAAAAGAATAATATTTTTCGGATACGAAAACAACACATATAACTCACCCACAAAATCTTTCATAAAAATCCTTCCAAGTACACAATTATTACATAGAGTAAGTATACACTTTCAATTGTGTAACATGTATGCACTCACCTTACACTGAAAAATCATATTGGGAAACATCATGAAAAAACTCATTTTAATTTTACTACTCTCCCCTCTTCTACTTTTAGCACAGCCTAAAGTCACCTTGCAGGTTTTAGGTTCAGGCGGACCTGAAAGCGGAGACAAAAGAGCATCCTCAGGCTACCTGATATGGATAGACGGCAAAAGCAGAATACTCATAGACTTTGGCGGCGGTGCCTCTTTGCGTTTTGAAGAGGTTGGCGCGCGCATACAGGACCTGGATGTTATCTTACTCAGCCATCTTCATGTAGACCACACCGCAGACCTTCCTACACTGCTAAAATCAAGTTTTTTCACAAGCGCTTCAGGTCACCTGCACATTTTTGGTCCCGATGGAAATGATCAAATGCCAAGTACAAAAAGTTTTGTCAAGAGACTCTTTGATGATAACGACGGTGCATGGCAATATCTGGGTGACCATCTGGACGGCAATGCCAGACTGCAACTCAAATCACACAACATTGCCATGAGTAAAAAAGAAAAAGTCATCTATAAACAAGGTGATATCAGTATTAGTGCTGTCTCTGTACATCATGGTCCTATACCGGCGATAGCGTACAGGGTAAATATAGGTAAGAAAAGCATCACCTTTTCCGGAGATATGAATGGTGATTACCATACACTTGAAAAATTGGCTTTTAAAACAGACTTACTGGTCATGCACAATGCCGTACCCAAAAATGCAAAAGGTGTAGCAGTCAAACTTCACATGACCCCTCTCATCATAGGAGAGATCGCGAAAAAGGCAGAAGCGAAAGCTGTCGTTATCTCACACAGGATGTTACGGACACTGGGAAAAGAGAAAGAGACACAATGTGAAATACGGAGAAATTATGAAGGTGACGTAGATTACGCTAACGATAAAGAGAAGTATACCATTCCCCTTGGTCGATAAGATCGACCCTACGATGATTTAAATCTACACGCTCCAAGTGTCACCGTTTTGCCCTTGGCTGTTTCAGATAAGATATATTTCAAAGTCCCCGCTGCATCCGTCTCAGGCATCTCTTCTTCTATCATGCGAAGTGCATCTTTTTGAGAGGTTTTCATCCATTTCTTTTCGTACGTGTACCGGGTATAAAGATCCAAGGCCTAAACCCACCCCAGTTCAGCGAATATAGGCTCCATCTCCATCCACCAGGTCTCAAATCTCAGAGAAACCTCTGAGATGGCGTCATCTTCACTTCTCCACTCATGAAGTTTTTCCAAGATCAACGGTTTATTCTCCACAGAAATTTTATCTGATTTTTCCACATGTCGAATAACTTCATCAATTTTTTCTTTCATAATAATTCCTTTTCTCTTATTCTAGTTCAATCTTCTCTCTTTGTCAACATCACCTTCATAATTTCTCCGTATTTCATTCTTTGCCTCTTTTTACTTTTCTCAATGCCGGGTATCTTATTTTACGCATCAAAACTGCCAAATAAACAGCATCTGACAGGATGCTCTTATAGGTGCTTTTAGAAACGCTTAAGTTTCTTTGTCATATCATTGTAAAATTTAAAAGGATAAACAATGGCTACAGTTGAAAAAAAGAAAATTAAAAAGTACATCAAGAAAGAGGTGGACAGCCGACTTAAAAAAGAGTTAAAACAAGAGATCAAAAAGCATATCAAAGACTATAAGAAAAAAGATAAAGCTGAAAAAAGTAAAAAGAAATAGTGTAACTATTTCTTTTGTTTAGACTCAAGTTCACTGATGGTTTGTATGGTTTCCAATACAGAGTCAGGATTCAAACTCATTGAATCTACACCCATTCTCACCAGTGCTTCTGCCATCTCAGGGTAATCGGAAGGTCCCTGACCGCAGATACCGCTGTGACGGTGATTTCGTTTTGCCCCTTCCACTGCCATCTCTATCATTTTCATCACGCCAGGATCTCGTTCATCATAGTCAAATGCAACTATCTCAGAGTCACGATCCACTCCCAGTGTCAGTTGTGTTAAGTCATTGGAACCGATGCTGATGCCGTCAAAAAGTTTGCAAAACTCATCTATGAGTATAACATTGTTGGGGATCTCACACATCACATAGATCTTTAATCCGTTTCGACCGCGCTCAAGCCCATATTTTGCCATGGCTCTCAGTACTTTTTCTCCCTCTTCTACCCTACGGCAAAACGGTATCATTAAGATGACATTATCAAAGCCCATCTCCTCCCTGACGCGTTTCATCGCTGCACATTCCAAAGCAAAAGCTTCTTCATATTTTGGATGGGTATACCGGGCTGCACCACGAAAACCTATCATAGGGTTGGGTTCTTCTGCTTCAAAATACTCTCCTCCAAGCAGTGTCGCATATTCATTGGTTTTAAAATCACTCATTCTTACCACGCAGGGCTTAGGGTACACAGCTGCTGCGATACTTGCAACACCTTCTGAGAGTGTTTGTATAAAAAATGTTTCATAATTCTCATGTGCCTGTGTTAATACATCGATCTTCTCTTGGCTCTCATCATCAAGCTTTTCAGGGTGTATGAATGCCATAGGATGCGCTTTTATGGAAGTAGTGATAATGAACTCCATGCGTGCCAGACCTATGCCGTCAACGGGTAAAGAGGAAAGAGAAAAAGCAAGATCAGGGTTACCAAGGTTCATCATGATCTTCGTTTTTGTCTCCGGTATACTGTCAAGATCTGTTTTTTTGATCTCAAAATCCAATAAACCTTCATACACAAAACCCGTTGCACCGTCTGCACAGTTCACCGTGACTTCCTCTCCCTCTTCCAATACTTCTGAAGCCCCTTTTGCACCTACAATGGCAGGGATACCCAGTTCTCTGGAAACGATAGCAGCATGACAGGTTCTTCCTCCGGAGTTTGTAACAATGGCAGAGGCTATCTTCATCACCGGTTCCCAATCAGGACTGGTGGTTTCAGCCACCAGTACATCTCCTTCTTCAAACACATCAAGTCTGCTTGCATCCGTAATCTTACACACTTTTCCTGAACCGATCTTTGTGCCGACTGCACGACCTTCCAGAAGTACTTTTGACTGCTCTTTGAGGCGGTATATTTCCAAGGTTCTTTCACTTTTTCTTGATTCAACTGTTTCAGGACGTGCCTGCACGATGTAAAGTTGACCGTCCAATCCGTCTTTTGCCCACTCTATATCCATAGGTTTCTCATAACCGGCCTGTTTTGAGTAATGTGCTTCTATCTTGATGGCATACTCTGCCAAAAGCAGTACATCTTCATCAGAAATACAAAACTGTATCTGCTTCTCTTTGGGTGTGGCAATGTTCTTTGTATATTCTACAGCGATAATGTCCTTATGGATCTCATCGGCAAAGACCATACTGAGGGCTTTGTCACCCAGGCTGTGTTTAAGTACAGTTCGAAAGCCTTTTTTGAATGTAGGTTTATGGACGTAAAAACTGTCCGGAGCAATAGCCCCCTGAACAATGTTCTCACCCAGTCCATAGGCGGCAGTGATGAAAACAACATCTTTAAAGCCTGTCTCCGGATCTATGGAAAACATCACCCCGCTCTGCCCGATGTCTGATCTGACCATTTTCATCACCACAACACTCAGATGAACTTTCAGATAGTCAAACCCATGGTCAAACTTATAGTGTATGGAACGGTCAGTAAAGTTGGAGGCAAGACAGCGTTGATAGGCATCTAAAAGTGCCTCCAAACCATGTATGTTGAGATAAGAGTCATTCTGTCCTGCAAAAGAAGCTTCAGGAGAGTCTTCCGCTGTGGCAGAACTTCTGACAGCCAAGGTAACCTCTTCGCCATATTCAACTTTTAGGGATTCATACGCATCTTTGATCTGTGCCCTAAGATCATCAGGCAGTGTGCAGTTATGGATGATCTCTCTACATGCCTTTCCTCTCTCCTGCAACTGAGCCACATCATCCGGATCAAAGACATCAAGCTGTTCATGGAGTTTTTCCCAGGCATCATTGACATTTAAAATGTCATCATAGGCATCTGCCGTAATGGCAAAACCGTTGGGTATACGTATCCCTTCCTGACTAAGATTTTGGTACATCTCCCCCAAAGAAGCATTTTTACCACCGACAAGATCAACATCATCCATAGCGAGTTCATTGAACCATTTGATATATTTGGACATCTTTTATCCTTTCACTGTTATTTACTATTAAGTCTTTTTTTTTCATCATATACCTCTTTACATCTGTTTTAGATTAATATATTATAAGGTTTGTATAGGGCATATGTAGTCCGGGAGCTTCTATGTATTTACATTGATCTCCTGATTGTTAGAGTGCTTGAACTGAAATATTATATTAAGATAAACTAGTCTATTGGTTTTTGCGTAGAGGAGTACACCCCTCAGCAATCTCTTTCCGTGTAGCTTTTATAATGGATTGCATCTTAATGTTATCCGTCACAGCCTTGTCAAGCACTCGTAATGCCTCCTTTGATCGACCCGTCCGGCACAGAAGATCAGCCAGATTGTTAAGCGCTAGAGGGTGTGCCGGTTCAGAAGATAAGAGCTTACGATAGCTCTGTTCTGCATCACTTAGCCTATGCGCATGATAATAGGCATTGGCTAATGCAAAAAGAATATCAATATCTTTTGGCCAACGTCGCAAAGCACTTTTATAAGCGATGATGGCATCATCTCTCATCCCCATTTTTTCAAACTCGTAGGCAGAGCGTAGAAACGTTTTTGCTGAAGCTGATGCCGGAAGGTGCCCTGGAGGCAGAAGCACAACTCCCCAATTATCGCTTCGTTTCCATAGTGCTGCAAATGTTTCGATGGGCAATGCTTCATTCGGTTGATCGGAAAAATGCATCAAAATGGTTTGATTTTTACTATCATATCCTGTCACGGGTGCGTAGTGCCAGAGTGGGTACCAAGAGTAGCCACGGTTGATAAGTACGATGACGGGATGTTGTTTTTCAAGTTCGGAGATAAGTGCATCAAGTGTTGGATTCAAAGTGTAAACGAGTAGACCGTTAGCCCGTGCAGTGACTACCAGTTCTACCTGTAGCGTACCGCCTTTTCCAGGAATCAATGTTCGTCCATCCAGCTCATCCCGTGATAAACGGGGGACATAGGATGTTCTTGATTGCCAATACGAGGAAATCATCTCAATTGATGTTGAACCACACAAATCAGAGCGCGGAGACATAAAAGGGACTTTGATATTTGATGAAGAATCATATTTGCTTGAAAGTAAAGGCTCTTTGGGTGTACAACCGCTCAGTATAATCAAAGCGGAGGATGCCAATAGTAAGGAGGTGTAGTAGTTTATTCCCACATTACCGGACAGAACGGGTAAAACCAAAAACTTTTGTAAGTCCGAGAATATCAGTAATCAGCAAGAGTACAAAAACAAAAACAGCGGCACCAATCAATGAACTACCGCCAGCTGGCAATGTCTCGATCTGTGAAGCGATTTTCAATGCTTCTTCATCCGTCATCGAAGCAACTCTCGCTTCAATCATTTTTGGATCAACATCCATCTGTTCCAATATTTTGCTTACATCTTCACGAGCAGAAAACTGAATGACTTTCTCTTTTGCCGATACTGTTACCGGCTGTTTAAAAAGTGCCTCCGTGGAAGCCATTTGTGCCCATGAAGTCTGAGCAAACAGTGTTATACTTAAAATGAATGATAAAACAAATTTTGAAATATTCATAATAATCCTCTTTTATTAATTTTTTATCTCTTCTTTACTGCTGAGTATCAGCTATAGATTTTAATTGACTTGAGGTTAAATACTCCTTAATATTTTGGCATGGATACTACCAATCCAAAATTTAAATCTGAAGTNNRVWATTTDHVAAANTNNNHKWAAATTWHAHRHHNTAAATWTWBAWWDRRDKHDNNTNTAAAWBCNTASWWWMWTMYWTCAACCCATCCTTACAAATAAATATTAAAAAGTCAAGATATCAACAGTATAACACGGCAACAAAAGTCTGGACTGCACAAGCATTACATAAAAAATATTTATAATAAAAATAAAGGATATGGTTATGAAAAAGATCTCGATCATAGGTGCTAACGGTTTTATAGGGACATATATGCAATCTTTTTTTAAAGCAGAAGGTTTTATTGTACTCCCTTTAGGTAAGGAGGAGACCCGTAAAAATAGTAATGAGATCGCCAAAATGCTGGAGGGAACAGATATTGTTATCAATCTTGCCGGTGCCCAGATCATTCATCGATGGAGTCCTGCCTATAAAAAAATTCTCTACAACAGCAGAATTATCACCACAAAAAAACTTGTAGATGCTATGGCACAGATGAAAAAGAAGCCGGAACTCTTTATTTCTACATCTGCTGTCGGGATCTATGCCACAAACGGTCCCATGAGTGAATCAAACTATACCTATGGTGATAATTTTTTAACCAAGATCTGTAAAGATTGGGAAGCCCAGGCACAACAGGCAGATGATCTCAGCAGAGTTGTCATTTTTCGTTTCGGTGTAGTACTTGGCAAAGGTGGCGGAGCACTCTCCAAAATGCTACCCGCTTTCAGACTGGGTATCGCAGGGACGATAGGAGATGGTAGCGAACCATTTAGCTGGGTACATATAGATGATCTGCTTCATGCCTATCTATTTGTTTTCGCCTCTGAGAAACTCGAAGGTACTTTCAATCTCTGTGCACCAAATCCTGTGACAAATAGAGAGCTTACTAAAACACTTGGCAGCATACTGCATAGACCAACAGTGATACCCTTACCAAAATTTGTCCTTAAGCTTCTTTTTTCGGAAGGTGCAACTGTACTTACCGAGGGTCAGCGTGTCATTCCTGAGCGCCTGTTGGCAAATGACTTCACATTTAACTACCCAACTATTGAAGAGGCACTAAAGGAGATCTTGGATTAGCCAATACAGATTATTTACTAGTTAAAAACTGCAAGTATGTGGATGTTTTAAAATTTCTTATATACAAAAGCCTCATTTCATGATAGAATATAAGCGAATACAAATTAACTAAAAGGAAATGATGTGAAAAAGAATAACTTATCTGTAGCGAAGCTTGCAGTCGTTGCGCTGGCAGTGGGCTTCTTCTCTCCCTCATTGAGCGTTGTAAAGAATGTAACTCTCACAGGAGTAAAAGAAGGATATAACGTGAGTGTATCAATCCTCAATACCGCCGAAGCAAGAGGAAGAGGACGTGCAAGAGCTCGCAGCGGGAATCGTAGCCGTAATGTAAACCGTAACCGTAACGTCAATCGCAACCGTAACGTGAACCGTAACCGAAATGTCAATGTAAACCGTAATGTGCATGTACATGGTGGCGGAGGTCGTTACTATGGTGGAGGGTATTATAATAACAACAATAACAATGGAGCCGCTCTTGTAGCAGGTATGGTGGTTGGTGCCGCTGTTGCTTCAAGTGCAAGCAACTAACCCATTAGATCACATCTTAGCTACGTTTTAAAAAACAGACTCTTAAAAAAAGGAACTTTATTATGAAATCACCGCAGAAACTACTCTATGCAACAGGATTGGGACTACTTCTTGGTACGGCAACTCTTTTGGCAGATGAAATGAGTGCAAAAGAAATCGCTAAAAAAGCCTATGCTGCACTTGACAGCCAGCAAAGCTATGCTTTTAATGCAGCGATCCTCAACCACTCTGATGACGGGGAAAATACGCATCAGGTTGCGGTTAAAGTCAATCGTCCGGGTCAATTACGTGTTGATGTCACAGGAGACATCAAAAATCGAAGTAACTATCTGAATGATGGACTCTATACTGTTTATGATCATGATAAGAACATGTATGTGCGTATAAAGACAGAAAAAGAGATCGACAATGCTCTGGACGATCTTTTTGACAGATTTGAGATCTCATCTCCACTGGCACAACTTATGTATACCAACATGGGTGAGCGTATCAAATTTGACAGCAGTAAAAACTTTGGTATCGTTGATCTTAAGGGTGTGGAGTGTCATTATCTAGCATTTTCAACTAAGGCAAACGAGGTACATGTATGGGTAACCACCGGAGAGACACCGGTGATAAAAAACTATATGATCAAAGACAAAACAAGTAAAAACAATGCCTATAAAGCCACAACTCTTTACTGGAAAAATGCAAACACCATCTCAGCTTCTGACTTTGTATTTGCCATGCCAAAAAATGCTACAGAAGTCTTTATAAAATAATTTTAAACTTTTAAAAGAGGAAAGGTCAAATGATCTTTCCTCATCCTAATTCCATGAACAAAAGAGAGCACCTATGCCCTATCGTATTGTCTTCATACTCTTCTGCGCTTTATTTCTCTCAAGTTGTGACAGTAAGATCAAAACAAAAGCCAAACCCGTAGAAAACATGCAGCTCAATCAGCCAAGGGTCGATTACCTGGATGAAGTCAAACCCATTCTGGATAAACGCTGTGTTTCCTGTCACTCCTGCTATAATTCTCCCTGCCAGTCAAAGTTCAGTTCTTTTGAAGGAGTTGACCGGGGTGGAAGCAAAGACCTGGTCTATGATGCGACACGACTATTCGCTACAGATGCCACACGACTCTTCATAGATGCACAAACGACACAAGAGTGGAGAAAAAAAGACTTTTACAGTCTGACAGATGATCTGGATCCAAACACGTATCAAAATGATTCCATCATGATGCAGCTCCTTAGTGACAAACGGGACAATCCGCAGATCATCGGAGAGTATGATCCTGAACATGATACGCTCATTTGTCCAAAAGATCAAAAAGAGATGGATAAGTATCTTAGAAAAAAACCCAATCACGGCATGCCTTATGGCTTTCCTGCACTCAAAAGAAAAGAGTTTGAAACACTGAGTCAATGGCTGCTTCAAGGAGCTAAAGGACCTACAGTACAAAAGCAAAAGAAGATCACTTCCCCCAAGCAAACAGGCAAAGGTAGAGATCCGGAAATGGGAAAGATTTTTTAATGCACCTGATGCCAAACATGCCATGACGGCACGTTATCTTTATGAACACTATTTTCTTGCCCATATTAACTTCAAGAAATCCCCTAAAGAATTCTACAAGCTTGTTCGCTCCAAGACACCTTCTCCTCAGCCTGTTGAAGTCATCCCTACCCTGCGTCCTTTTGATGACCCGGGAACAGAGAAGTTTTATTACCGCTTTAGACGTATCCATTCTACTATCGTGCATAAGACACATATGGTTGTAGAGTTTGATGATAAGGAATTGGCAGAGATCAAGGAACTCTTTATTGCGCCCAAATGGCATCAAACACCTCATCGTGTAGGATATGAGAAAAAACTCTCCGCCAATCCCTTTGTATCTTTCGCGCAAATTCCCGTACAGTCACGCTATCAGTTTCTCCTGAACCATAACCACTATATCGTAATGACTTTTATACGAGGTCCTGTCTGTAGAGGACAGATGGCGCTCAATGTCATCCATGATCACTTCTGGGTCATGTTCCAGGATCCGAAGTATGATCTCTCTGTGCAAAAACCCAACTTTTTACAGGAACAATCAGACAATCTCAGCATGCCAATACAGTCAAGTATGCTCAGTGTATGGCAAACTTTCAGTGATGCCTACCGCAATAAGTATAAAAACTATTTTGAAGCCAAACAGGCACTCTATGATAAAACCTATCCTCAAGGGCTTGGACTGGAAGGTATATGGAAAGGAAACAGAGCAGAAGATGCCCCACTGTTGACGATCTATAGACACTTTGACTCTGCTTCTGTACATCGTGGTGTCATTGGTGAGCTGCCTCGTACCCTGTGGGTTATCGATTATCCTCAGCTTGAGCGTATATACTACTCTCTTGTCGCAGGTTACGATGTCTATGGCAATATCTCTCACCAAACCAATGTCCGCCGATATATGGACTTCCTGCGTATAGAAGGTGAAGCAAACTTCCTCTCCTATCTACCCAAAAAATATCGCATTCCACTCTTTAATTCATGGTATATCGGGGACGGGCAAGTAGAAGATAAAGCAGACAATCTTCTGGATCGCGGAACCAAAATCAAGTATCATACCCCCTACCCAAAAAGTGAATTCATAGAAAAAGTGGTCAAAAAGCATATACTCAAATCTACAGGTATCACCTTTGATCCTATCAATTATTATAAAGAAGGTGAGAAACCTCCTACGCTGCCAAAAACCTTCCGTACCTACAAAGATTTTGAGCAAGGTGCGCGTTCTTTGACCACTGCCGGAATTGGTTTTGTAAAACACGTCACTGATCGTGGAGCCAATCTCCTGCACTTGCGTATCATTCAACCTAATGGTAAGAGTCGGGTCAGTACACTGGTCATCAACCGTTGGCATGATAATGTTAATTCACTCTTCGGGGAAGAGAGTAGACTCGACAGCAGTAAAGATACGATCGATATACTCCCCGGATCTATCGGTTCTTATCCTAATCTTTTCGGGATTGTACATTATAAAGATCTGCCGGACTTTTTTGATCTGATCACTCACTTTGATAAGAGTGAACACTATCTTCAAAAAGTAGACAAGTATTTTGTCTCCCGTTCAGATCCAAAGTTCTGGGAAACCTTTGACTGGTTTCAAGCACATTTTGAACATGCAGACCCACGGGGTGCAGGTCTTTATGATCTTAACCGTTATTATCGTGAAGCCTGGTAAAGATAAGGGAACCTCTAATAATAGGTTATACCCACAACATCCCTACTTTTCTACTTTAACAGGAACCATGATGTGTGCGTAAGGTGTATCTTTCCACATCACATAAGGTCCGCCGTTGAAAGGATCTGTAGGAAGTCCTTTAAGCAGTTCTTTGGGTACGATGATCATAAGATGCGATCCTTCCTGCACCCATACATCACCATTTTTCTGATCTGTTGCATAAGGACTTGCATTACTTACCATCATATCACCCTGCAACATATATGATATTCCGATGCGATCAATTTTTATATCTGATTTTGTTGCAACTGCCTTCATGACTTTACCCCATACGGCATCATTACACATAGGATGTTTATCTCCCGGTATAACACCGGGCATACAGGTCCAGCCATTTGTACCTTTTTTTAAAACTTTTCCATCAACATCCATGATCGTAGCATTTTTACTGATCGCAGGATGTGCAGCACTTTGGGCACGTGCGATCTTATCTTCAATGGATTCCCCACCGTAACTGTTCATTGAAAGTAGCAGCATCGCTGCAAAAATAGTAAGAGTTTTTATCATCTAATCCTCCTTTTTATTGAGATTAGTAAATCTATTATCTTACATCTCTGTGCAGTTAATGTGTAATCTTCTTTAAATCATAAAGGAAGTAAAATAGTATAAAGAGTATCTCAAAACCATATAAGGAGAATCCATGGCTACATTACAATCATACGGCGCAGCAGAAGTTGTTACAGGTTCTTGTCATCTGCTACAATTACAAAACGGTATCACTCTTTTGATCGATTGTGGTATGTTCCAAGGAGAGGTGGAAGAACGTAATTACCAGACTTTTGGCTTTAACCCTGAATCGGTAGACTTTTTGCTACTCACCCATGGACACCTGGACCATGTGGGTAGAACCCCCAAACTGATTAAAGAAGGCTTTAAAGGTACCATTGTCACATGCCAGTCAACTATGGACCTGGCAGAAGTGGTGATGTTAGACTCTGCGCATCTCATGAAAGAGAGTTATAAAACCCGTTATAAAAAAGCGCAGCGTGTAGGAAAAGAGAAAGAGATAAGAGAAGCCCTGTACACAGAAAGTGATGTGCGTGCAGTGTATCGCTGTCCTATGATATTTGTTTCTTATGATGAACAGATCGATCTTGGCAATGGTATTTTTGTGAACTTTAAAAATGCCGGGCATATTTTGGGTTCTTCCATTATTCAAGTCATGTTTGAAGAAAACGGCTTGAAAAAAACCGTTGTTTTCTCAGGTGACCTTGGTAATGATGATGAGTTGGTCATGCCCTTACCTGATACCGTTGAAGAAGCAAATTCACTTTTCATCGAGTCTACTTATGGAGACAGAAACCATAAAGGGGTTAAAGAGAGTGACATTGAGCTGCAACAGGTCATACTGGAAACTTTCAAAAATGAGGGAAATGTACTCATACCCTCTTTTGCCATAGAACGTACACAAGAGATACTCTGTCTGCTTAAACAGATGTATGAGAGAGGCGAGTTGCCAGTGTGTCAGGTTTTCCTGGATTCACCTATGGCCATTCGTGCCACAGAAATTTATAAAAAATATCATGAAGAGTTAAATGAATGTTGTAATAGATTTTTGGAACGTGACGGTACTATCTTTGACTTCCCCTATTTACACTATACACTCAGAGTACAAGACTCCATGGAGATCAATGCCGAAGAGTCCCGCTGTATCATCATCGCCGGTGCGGGTATGTGTAATGGCGGTCGTATACTTCAGCACTTTAAACATCGTCTCTGGAATGAAAAAAATGCCGTTGTCTTTGTAGGCTACCAGGTACAGGGTACTTTGGGAAGAAAACTGGTAGATGGTGCAAAAAAGATCAAGATCTATGGAGAAGATATCATCGTCAAAGCAAAAGTACATACCATCAACGGATTTTCAGCACATGCAGATCAGAATGGTCTCATAGAATGGATGGGTAAGTTTAAAAAACTTGATAAGATCTTTCTCATCCACGGAGAAAGAGACAAACAAGAGATCTTCCAAAAAGAGATTGAGAAACGTTTGCATAAAAAGTCACATATTGTGAAGCATGGAGAGAAGATCGGGATATGATTATTACAACTCATCTGCCGGTCTTTGTAGAATTCACTGTCCGCTAATTGATCAATCCTCTTTCCCCCAGCCACTCTCTGCTGATCTTGACCAGTTTTTTGGTCAATTCAGGTTTACGGGGATGCATATGCCCCTCATCAAGAATCACAATCGTTTTGGGCTGCGATATCAATCGATGCAGCTTTTTCCAGCTGTATGTGGAGACCTGATGATCTCTAGTCCCGTTAATAAGAAGAAATTCATTGTTCATATAGGGTAGATGTCGTGCCGGTTCTATGCCATAGATAACCGTTTCACCAAGCCATGCTATGGACGAGCGCCACAGCGGATCAATTTTTTTCATATTCGTGTAGAGAAGGTCCGATATGTCTGCACCCGCATAAGCGAGAACAGCGGGATTTAACACTACATCACGGCTCTCAGCCAAATGGTAGACCGCCGGCAAAAACATCGCACCCAGGCTGAAACCTGCAAATGTAACACGCTCTTTCTCTGCCCAGGGCTGTTCAGACACCCATTCTTGCAAACTAAGTACCTGAGACGGTACACTCAATACCGATTTTCTGATCACGGGGATCTCCACAACAGGTGTCCCCTCCTTCCAGTACTCCGGCGCGTAGGGATATTTAAAGACAACATAAATATTTTCTCCAGGATCAGGGATCAGTCTAAAAGTCTCTGCACCGACTTCAAGACCACCCATAATAATAACAACAGGAAGCCCTTCCTTAGGAATAATTGTCGGTGCAGAAATAAACGCTTCTATATTTCCCAAATATTCCGTTGTTAATGTAATATGACGATATGTTCGTTCAGTAAACTCCTTAATTGACAAGTCATAGCTAGCATCATATGAGAGTTCAACTTTACCGGAGTAAAGATCTATGGCTACAAGCGCATCACGGTTTCGCTCCCAAAGTACCCAGCTGCCAAAAAGCAGAAAGATTATCAAAAAAATGGAAAGCAGTCCGATCAAAACCACTTTTAGAATTTCGAAGAATGAAATTTTCATTCCTTAATTATGATGTAGACTATTTATCATCATATTAACCTTTTAAATAATTTTATGATACTAAAGGGGATCTTATTTTAAAATAAAGTCAACGAAAGATGTTAAATATTCTCACATTCTACAAAAGAAGAAGCTGTATCCTAGTCTTAATCACTCTCTGTAAAGGTACAGTATGCTCTGAATCCCTTTAAAAGAGAATCTGTATCCAAAGGTAAAGTACTAGGAAACAGCTACATTTATATTCTAACTACTATTAGCTTATTTTTTAGCATAAATTTTATTAATTTTAATAAATAATATTCGCTGGTATATATAGAAATCAAACCAGAACAAAGCCTGTATACATTAAACTGCGACATTAAGATAAAAGGCATAAGACATGAATAATGATTTAAAATCCATCCAAGCAGATAGACCAAATATACTAACTACAGAGATTGAAGCTATAAGCTTCTATCGTAAAATGGATACAAAGGCGACTGTTGTCGAAATGATTGCAGGAAAGTATGTGCTTGTTGAAGAGTTTTACAGCAATGGTCTACAAGTTTTAAATGAACTAAAGAGAAACCTTTTACTTAAACATAAGGACAAAAGTTTTCAAGGACAACGCGATTATCGTTCTGCATTTAGAAAAGCTTCACATAGATTATTACTGAAAGTAAAAGACAATAAACTCATTGTTAAAAAATCTCCTGATTTTGGTTGGTTGGAATTGTTATATCCTGATGTATCAGAATTTTATGTATCTTTTCCTGAAGTGCAGGGAATGAACAGCTCATGGCAGTGGTATAAAAAGGGAATTGAAATTAAAACTTTAAATTTAACGCTTCACCCCTTTTATGGCACATATTTCCCCACACGATTTGACCATTTAAAGTTATTTGACAAATGGTTAAAGAAATATACAGGGTCAAAAGAAAATGCCATAGAAATAGGTGTTGGATCTGGTGTATTATCATTTCAACTCATCCAAAATGGTTTCAAAAATATCTTCGCAACAGACACAAATAAAAATGCAATTATCGGTGTTTCACAGGAAAGTAAAAGATTAGGATTTGAAGAGAAGATAACACTAAATCATGGTGATTTATTTGAAAATTGTGATGTTAAAGCTGACTTGATCGTTTTTAATCCTCCCTGGTTACCTGCAAAACATACATTGGAAGAGGGAATAGATAAAGCTATGTATTATGAAGAAGAACTATTTCCAAGGTTTTTTGAGCAAGCACAAAAGCACCTTTTGCCTGATGGAAAAATAGTGCTGATATTTTCAAATCTTGCCAAAGTAGTGGATGAAGGAAGCACGCATCCGATCATAGAAGAACTGCAAAAGAATAAGCGTTTTAGAAAAGAATTGCACCTGACAAGAGATGTAAGAGCTTCATCAAGAAGAACAAAACGTAGAGATTCAAGGGATACTGAAAAAGTTGAATTATGGGTTTTAGCACCCAAAGAAAAGAAATAATTCTACACTATAAATATCAGTAAAAATATGTGTTATAATAAAAATATTAAGTTATAAAATCAGCATTAGAGGTGACTGTAATATCTTTCGCCACTTATATTCAAACGTTCAAAGTATGAAACGATAAACCCCTGAACATACAAAAAAGGAAGAATAACAAATGACAAAATTAACGATAGCACTAACAGCAATTTTTTTAAGTACAGTATTGGCCTCAGCAGACGATGCCAAAATGACTAAAGGGAAAGCAGATATTAAAAAAACAATAAACTGTAGAAGTGCCGTAGCGGATATAAGAGTTTTAAACAGCGAAAAAGAGTATGCACAGAAACAAATTGCAACTGGTATCTTTTCTATTACACCCATCGGTTTACTCGCCAACGCGGCAACAAGTCAATCAGAATCAGAAAAAATATCCATTAAAAAGTACGATGAGATGATTGACAAAAAGATCGCTAAGATAAAGAAAGAGTGTCATATCAAATAAATACTAAGTTTAGCTTGTTGAAAGGAGAGAGGATTCCTTCCTCTTTATCTTGTTTCATCATCTCCGATGTGAACGAGGCAAAGTAAAATTCTTCTGCTATTTACGCAATGCTTTTAATATCTTAACAGAGCGAACCACGGTATCACGTAGATGCTGTACATCTGCATTACAGTACCAATCTTGTTGATTTATTACTACATTACCATTAGTCAAATCACTAAACCCAAGTGCTCCAAAAGAACCAAAGGAAAAGGCGATTTTATCATCGATCATATAGTATGTTTGCGAACCGTAGATAGTTTTGTGGCCAAATGACTCAAGCGCTTTACCGAGACCTTCAGCCTTCATAAGATCTTTTTCATTGTCCAAAATGGATTTATAGAAGCTCTTAGCGGCCTTACCCTGTGCAATGTAAAGATGAAACAAGGCGTAATCACGTGCGGTAAGGTTGATACCAAAGGCAGGCGAAGTAGTACCATCTGAAGTCTTGGCAATAGAAGATGCCGTGTTCGCACCAGTTTCAGTATGCAGCTCTGACATCAACACATTAAATTTTTTACCACTTACACGCTCAGCAATTAGACCTAGCGTATCTGTATTTTGGTCAGCATATTGCCATACTGTATCTGGTTTCACATTGGCTTTTGCCGCTTTTATCGCATTTAGATGACCCACTGGTTTTCCAGCATGTTGCAGACCGATCTCAATCTCCCACATATAACCATTTGATCCGGGTGTATGGTAATCGACAAGTGGTTCAATTCCTGAGTTCATATCCAATAATTGTTGTACTGTAGCCTCACCTATATCTGTACCGGATAGTTCAGGTAAATAAACCGATGCTTTTTTCTCTAACTTGATCAAATCCAAATCGACTAGCTTATGTATGATGACCCCTATATATGTCTTTGACGCCGACTGCAAGTTGTTTAGCATACCAATATTATAACCGTTGTCATAAAACTCAGCAGTAATTTCTCCATCCTTTAAGACTACAAATCCCTTCGTCAGAGTGTGTGTCAAGTTTTGGATATAACTCTGTCCAGCCTCAAACTCCTGTGTTAGGTCAAAGGTTTCACCCTTAAGCAATTTCAACGGTTTAGAAGCTGTAACGGGAGCCGTTCCATATCTTGCGAATTGATCATAATGCATGCTCACATAACGATAATAAGGAAACTTCTGCATCTTGTCTTTTGGAATATTGTTGACATCAAATGGAGCATAAAAGGCTTGTTTATGCTCCTC
This sequence comes from Sulfurovum sp., assembly GCA_002733215.1. GTDB lineage: Bacteria > Campylobacterota > Campylobacteria > Campylobacterales > Sulfurovaceae > Sulfurovum. The sequence goes on from NVUY01000011.1 coordinate 90,167, forward strand.
AGTATTTTCGCACATAGCTGTATTGGCGAGTAATCCAGACGAGGTAAATGCTATCATTGCTCCTGTAATTAATGTTTTCATATCYTTCCCTTGGTATTATAATATATTATGTTATACCATTATTTAATTATTGAGTTACTTAAGAAAAAAAGCTTCTTGATAGCTAAGAATATGTCTATAAGTAGCTTTTATATTACTTGGAACTCCAAGTATAAACTATTGATCAGTTTAACTCTCTAATAAATCTTTTTTGAAGTAGATATAAAAGAAAGATAAAAAAGGTACAAAGACTAAGCCTATGATCCAAAATACTTTTGCTTTTTCGCTTTTAAATTTATTGAGTAGTGCAGAACTTATACAATAAAACCAAAATACAATAAAAAATACTAAGATCATAATAGTAACATTAGACATAATAAATATCTCCTTTAATTATTATAATATATCCTTTATACTTATATAAAAAGGAATATACTAAAATAATTAGATTTCATTTTTAGATGCTAGAATAATAAAAAAGGATAAAAAATATGAAAGCTTTGATCATCACTGCAGATCTTTTTGAAGATTCTGAATTGGAAATACCCTATCAGTATCTTAGAAACATGGGATTAAACGTAGATATCGCTTCTTTAAAAAAGGGGACTATCATTGGAAAACACGGATTTACTATAGATGCTACTCTAACACTAGATGAGGTAGACACAAAGAGCTATGACATACTGATCCTTCCCGGAGGGAAAGCACCTGCTGCCCTGCGTAAAGATCCAAAAGCCTTGGGAATAGCCCGATATTTTTTTGAACAGAATAAACTGGTAGCTGCCATATGTCATGGTCCACAGATACTGATCTCGGCCGGTCTGCTGGAAGGAAGAGTTGTTACAGGCTATAAGAGCATTGCAAAAGAGTTAAAAAATGCCGGTGCCATCTATAAAGATGAAGAAGTGGTGGTAGATAAAACCCTGATCACTTCAAGACAGCCCTCAGACCTAAAGGCTTTTATGGAAGCGATCAAACAGGGTTTAAATAAGACCCTTCATATACAAAGGTGATTGGGAAAGTGGTTTTATCATACAGTAGCTCTGAACTTTGGACAATGATCCACAATACTTTTCAACTCATGATATTCCATTTGATGCGCTTTGGCTACAGCTTGCTCTGTCACAAACCCGCCGGCAACATTCACACCGCTATAGATGGCAGCATCTTGTAAGCTGGCATTCTGCCATCCCATATCTGCGATCTTCTTCACATAAGGTATCGTTGCATTTGCCAATGCTTGTGTAGCAGTGACAGGATAATTTCCAGGCATATTGGCAACACAGTAGTGTATCACACCATCCACCTCAAAAACAGGATCATCATGTGTTGTTGGTCTGGAAGTCTCTATACATCCTCCCTGATCAATAGCAACATCCACTAAAACTGCTCCTTTTTTACAAAGAGAGAGCATTTCCCTTGTGATCAGATGTGGTGCTTTCTCACCTGTGATATAAACTGCACCTATGACGATGTCTACTGTAGGTAAGATCTTTTCCATATTATAACGATTGGAGTAGAGTGTTGAAACATTTTCCGGCAGCATATCTTCAAGTGCAACCATACTGCTTGGACTTCTTCCCATAATAATGACATCAGCTCCCATACCAGTTGCAATTTTAGCTGCATATTTAGCGACTGTTCCACTTCCTATGATCAATACTTTAGCTGGCAATACGCCGCTTGCCCCACCTATCAATACACCCGTTCCATTATTATGAGCTGAGAGAAAATAGCTTGCGACCATTGCTGCGACCTTACCCGCTATTTGGCTCATAGGCTCAAGCAAGGGCACTCTTTTTCCCTCTTGTACCGTTTCATATGCGATGGCTGTCACTTCTTTTTCTTTAAGCATCTCGGTCAGTTCTCTAAAAGGAGCAAGATGAAGATAGGTAAAGAGTATTTGCCCCGGTTTTAAAAAATCATACTCCTGAGGTTGAGGCTCTTTGACCTTTAAGATCATTTCACAGCTATCATATATATCTTTGGGAGCTTGAATGATGATCGCACCGGCTTCCCTATAGTCATCATTAGAAAACCCGCTCTTTTCTCCGGCATTTTTCTCGATATAGATCTTATGTCCGCTTTGAACAAGTAATCTAACACCGGAAGGGATAATACCAACCCTATACTCCTTGATCTTGATCTCTTTTGGAATACCGATTTTCATCTGAAGATCTCCTTCTACATGGTAAGCATACGCCCCCTTCTCTTCTACTTATATTACATAACAAGTATATAGCTTTTTCATATACTTGTCAATCATCTTTATAATCCCAAATCTCGAAATAGAAATTAAACACTATGTATCATCATCGTGCACATGGGCACTTTGTAAAAATATCGACGACCCTTAGGTTAATCGATGATTATTTGTAAATGCCCACGGTATAATGACTTATGCTAGTTTTATGATTTCTATTGCATAATTCGGGTTAAAGGATAACAGATGTTTAAAGATCGTAAAGATGCCGGTCAAAAACTGGCAGAAGCACTACAAACATATAAAGAACAAGATCCCTTGGTATTTGCGATACCCCGAGGCGGCGTAGAGTTGGGATATGAGGTTTCCAAAGTACTTGATGCTGACTTTTCACTGCTAATCTGCCGCAAACTCCCTTTTCCATCCAATCCAGAGAGTGGTTTTGGCGCAATGGCAGAAGATGGTTCACTCTATATCAATGAATCGGCATCCGCTTCAGTATCCCATAAAGAGATTGAGCAGATCATTGCACAGCAAAGCCTTGAGATAAAAAGACGCATCCGGACACTAAGAGGAGGAAGACCGCTTCCTTCGATAAAAGGGCGGAGCGTTATATTGGTCGATGATGGTATCGCGATGGGGTCAACCATGCATGTAGCGGTAGAATTGTGCCGAAAAGAAGGAGCAAAAAGGATCATCGTAGCCGTACCGGTAGCCGGCCGACAGACAATACAGAAATTTTCTCAAATGGCTGATGAAGTCGTTGTACTGGAATCTCCTGTAAATTTTTATGCTGTAGCCCAAGTCTATGAGAACTGGTATGATGTAAGTGATGAAGAGGTATTGGATTTTTTTTAGAGGCACCCTTTATAATTTTATACTCATCAAATATTCGTCCGGCGCCAGACTTGTGGCTAGCATAACAGCATTTATATCGATATGCTCTCTCCATGTGCTGCTTTTTTGATTTTCAGGTTCCAGCCAGAAGTTTTCAATAACTTCACTGAGATGTAGATACTGCTCAAAACTTGCAAGCTACGATTCTAAAGCGCCCTGTTTGTGAAATACTCCAAAATTTAAATCTGAAGTGCAATTTCTAAGTTCAAAAATCATATCTATTTCTGCCTTAAGCTGACATTTCTAAACCATAAAAAGCTTCATTTGGT
>NVUY01000012.1 GCA_002733215.1 Sulfurovum sp.
TGCTTTTTTAATCTCAGTAAGACCCCTGTCAAAATCGTCTAAAATCGGCAACAATACTGTCATTAATTCTTGGTTGGCAGTTCTGTATAATTCCATACGTTCTTTAGAAGTACGCTTTTTATAATTTTCGAACTCCGCAAACAAGCGTAAAAAACTTGTCTTTTTCTTGTTTCAAAAGATCTTCAGCAGAAACTTCTTTACCTTGTGATACCAGTACATAGGCATAAAGCTGACAGGTTTTACGTAGTTGTACTTCTCTATTGGTGGGGCTCATGGTTTATTATCCTTTTTTAAAGTTGACAGTTTAACCGTTATTTTTTGGATTTCACTTGAAAGTAAAGAATACTTATTTTATATCCAAAATTTTAATTTTAACTAAAATTGCGATTATTTTTACTTATACTATCTTTAGCTTATAAATAGAGAGTATACTCTCTTTGGCATCTATCTCTTGTCGGACTATGTGTCTGATGGCAACAAAAAGTGGATACTTCTGCCACTCAAATCTATTAAACTTCTCCACCATAAAAAGGGTATGTACTCCCTCTCCTTTTAGATCAGAATAATCCCCACGAGCCATCTTTTTCCCCAGAGTGTGATGGTGCGAGTTCTCACTGCTTCCTGTTGTGATCAGATCGCCCAGTCCTGACAGACCATAGCTGCTTGCAGCATTTCCTCCAAAACTCTTTACAATGCCATCAAGCTCTTCCAGAGCCGTCACTGTCAAAAAACCTTGTACATTTTTGCCCAGATCAAGTTCATCTATCATACCAAAGGCCAAGGCATAAACATTTTTAATGATCACTGACCAGCTGATGCCTCTGATGTCATTTGAACTTTTTAGATAGAGGCGGGTCTTTTTAAAAACCTCTTCTATGGTCTCATAGTGCTCTTTATGAGAACATCCAAACTGTGCAAACCCCATCTTCATGCTACATATCTCTTCTGCGATCATAGGACCGTAGATAAGGGCGTAATTTTTTAGCTTCTTTTCAAATATCTCTGCAGCAGTTTGGGCTGATTCATTGAGACCCTTGGCAATGCTGATGCAGAGGGTGCTGCTCCTTATGATCGGGAGGAGAGTATTTAAAACGGGATCGTGGGCATTTACGGGGAGACAAAAAATGATGACCTCTGCTTTTTGGGCTGATTGTTCCAAGGGAACGAAGGTTTTGCCTCTTATGTTGGAGCGGTTCCAGACAGTAACGTCATGGCAGGGTGTTAAAAGGCTTTGAAAAGCGTGCCCCATTTCACCATAGCCTAAAATAAGTACTTCTTTTTTTCCAGACATGCTAACTCCCAATATATGAAAAAGCAGAGCTTTTCCCTCGTTATTTTACTTATCATCATAGCATCTGTTTGCATAAGGGAACCTCCCCATGCCATTAAGTTAAGCACTTTTGGAGCAGCGACTTCAGTCGCTGACATGCGACTGAAGTCGCATCCCCTTACTACATTAAGCTAATAAATTATCCTGCTTGGTCGATAAATCGACCCTACGTGACATATGTTTGTTATATCCGCGTAGGGTCGGTTCACCGAGCAACTTCAGAATGACAAAGTAGAAACCGCTTAACTTAATGGCATTGATGGTCACCTCTAAAAACGAGAGAGGTATTTAACCTAACTTGCCAGCCAAATACCCAGAGGCAAAAGACCACTGCAAATTATAGCCGCCACAAGGACCATCTAAGTTCATCACTTCCCCACAAAAGTAGAGTCCGTTTATCTTCTTACTTTGCATAGTGTAAGGGTCTATCTCTTTGAGATGTATGCCTCCACGGGTGATCATCGCCATTTTGAAGCCGTCATGTCCGTTGATGGTAAGCGGTGTCCATGCGAGGAGTTTGATGAGTTTGTCTCTGGCAACACCTGTTTGTTGACCTAGAGCCAGGGCAGGGTCAACTTCTGCGAGCTTGCAGAGTTCACTACTTACAGACTCAGGAAGTAAGCTTTGGATTAGTTGCAGTGTATTACAGTGGGGGTCTTTGAGCAGTTCTTTTTTAAAGTGTTCACGTATCTGCTCTTCATTCATCCCCTTGGTAAGGTTTGCTAAAATAGGCACTTCCTCAAACTTAGATAAAAGTGGTGTGATCTCTCTTGAAAAATCCAAGACCACAGGACCGCGTATACCACCTTTTGTAAAGATGAGATCTCCGATGGCAGAGAGTTTTTTATATTTTTTCATATCAACGTGCATGGCGACCTTTGCAATGGTATCTGCTCTACAATTTCCCACCCAGGTCTCTTTCACTTTCAGAGGCATCATGGCAGGGTAAAGGTCAGTCACTTTGTGTCCCACAGACTCTGCCATAGGGTAACCGTCTCCTTCCGCTCCAAGTACCGGGTACCCCATACCTCCAGAGGCTATGACAACGGCAGATCCATAAAAAGTATCGCTCTGCGTATGTACACCGGTCACTTTAACGCCATCATGTTCTAACGTTTCTACTTTTTGAGAACAGAGTACCTTGATGCCTAAGTGTTGCATTTCCTGTTCCATGGCATTAATGATAGTAGAGGAGCTGTGTGTCACAGGAAAAACACGGTAGCCGTCAGGTGCATGACTCTCCACACCGATCTCTTTAAAAAATGCCATGAGTGCCTTATGGTCCAAGGCTTCAAGAGCAGGGGTCATAAAACGTCCGTCACGTCCAAAACGTGCCATAAAATCTTCATTTGAAAGGGTATTTGTCAAATTACAGCGTCCACCACCCGTAGCCTTAAGCTTTGCGCCTATCTTTGAAAGTTTTTCCAAAAGAAGTACAGACTTACTAGTATTAGTATTTGCACGTGCCGCAGTAATGGCAGCCATCATCCCCGCTGCTCCTGAACCTATAACGATAAGATCATACTTTTCAAGCATAGCTTTCCTTTGCGTAATGATAGCAAAAAGTAGGGGAATATTGTACCACAAGGACATTTCCTCCCGTTAGTCAGGTCATATATTTTAGAAATAGTCAGACACTTTTGTTATACTACTAATATGAAAAATAAAGTAATAGTTGGACAAAGTGTTCCCTTAATAAATAGTTGCWCGCAACCGCAAAGCGGATGCGTGCAACGGGCGTGCTGATCACTGAACGTGACCAACCAATGCGAAACTAAAGTTTCTCATCGGCTGTCGCTTACCCACGTCCCCGTTATCATACAAATGAATATATTGGAAATGAATGGCATCTGCTCAATCTTATGAAATTACTTTAAAAAACAATACGACAGAAAAAGAAGCTATTCTATTTTTATTAGAAAACGATCCATCTTTTATTGAGCCAGATAAAGAAAGTAGAAAAGTGGGATAGAAGACATTACAAAGAATAAACGCATTCAATATCAAATTAACTTACAAACTAAACCAACATGATAACAAGTACGTGGAACGCGATATTTTACCCAAGGGCGGGTAAAATATCGCTCACGACGAACGTTATACACAAAAAAGGAGTTATATTGAATCCAAGAATTAGCATGATTACTCTGGGAGTAAAAGATATAGTTCAGTCAGTAAGATTTTATAGAGATGGTTTGGGTTTTCCTCAGAGGGATTCACCACCTGAGGTTGCATTTTTTACGCTCAATGGTTCTTGGCTTGGACTCTATAACAAAGATGATTTAGCTAAAGATGCGTCTGTTTCACCTAAAGGTGAAGGTTTTAATAACTTTACACTTTCCCWTRRWKTYSWRWMWGAAMMAGAAGTTGAAAAGGTTTATGCACAAGCACTAGATGCTGGTGCAACTTCTGTAAAATCTCCACAAAAAACTTCATGGGGTGGTTTTCATGGATATTTTAAAGACTTAGATGGACATCTTTGGGAAGTAGCATACAATCCATTCTTTTGGGTAGGACCTGAAACCAAAGATGTATAACAAACCAAAATTTAAATCTGAAGTGCAATTTTTGAAAATTTGAAAATTAAAAGTTGTAAATTTAGATTTGAAGAGGTTAAATGCTAGAATCTTACTTCAAATTCTAACCACAGAATAAAGGAAGCGAAGATGAGTTATAAACATTTAACCTTGGAAGAAAGGTATCATATTCAAGCTTACAAAGAAGCTGGATACAAACAAAATGAGATTGCAGAAAAACTAGATGTTAATCCCTCTACAATTAGTAGGGAGTTACAGAAAAACAGCACTAAAGTTCATAAAAGGTACACAGCTTCAAAAGCCAATCAGGTTGCAAGTGACAGACGTATGTATGCTTCAAGAAAATCCAACAAAAAAATGAATAAGAAGATGAAAGAGGTCATTACGGAATACCTCTTAAAAGATTGGTCACCAGAGCAGATATCATTCAGGTTAAAGCTAACAGTAGGTATTGATATCTCTTTTGTAAGAATTTATCAGTTTATAGAGCAGGACAGGCAAGAAGGTGGAGAATTGTATAGACATCTCAGGTTTCACCATACAGGGCACAGAAGAGCACAGTACGGTACTAAAAACAAAGGTAGGATCAAAGATAGGGTATCTATATCGCAAAGAGATGAGATAGTAGATGACAAAAGCAGAGTTGGAGACTGGGAGATAGACACCATTGTAGGTGCAAATCAAAAAGGTGCTATTACTACTGTAGTTGAAAGAAAAACTTCCTTGGTTAGAATCTCAATTCCTACCACTAAAAAAGCTATGGATATTGAAAATGAAACCATACGAATTATGTCACCATTAAAAGATAAAATTCATACCATTACATCTGATAATGGATTGGAGTTTTCCAATCATAAAAACATATCTCAAGCTTTAGATTATGATCATTATTTCTGTCATCCTTATTCATCATGGGAGAGAGGATTAAATGAATATACCAATGGACTGATCCGACAATATATTCCTAAAGGAAGTAGCTTTGATGCCATAACGCTGGAATATATCCAAATGATTGAAGAGAAATTAAACAACAGACCAAGAAAAGCCCTGGATTGGAAAACACCAAATGAAGCTTTTTATGGTTTAGAAATGTCAGCTTAAGGCAGAAATAGATATGATTTTTGAACTTAGAAATTGCACTTCAGATTTAAATTTTGGTGTATCTGTAGAGTATATTAAAAAAATGTCAGAAAAATGTCAAAGCACATAGATACTGCTATATTATTTTTTAATAGCTTTTATATAGACTCTTTTAGGAGCAGGGTACCCTTCGACAGTTTTTGTATTGTCGTTGGGGTCAAGGAAATCTTCAAGGCTTTGTGTCTCTATCCAGTCTGTCTTTCTTTGTTCATGGTGTTCTGTTTTCATGGTTTCAAGTATTTCAACTGTTTCAAACCCTGCTCTGTAACACCAGTTCTTAAGTGCGTTAACCGTAGGGACAAAGTAAATATTTGGTATTTTAGAATAACGATCTTTAGGCGTTAAACACATTTCTTCCTCGCCGTCTATCATAAAGGTATCTAAAATAAGTTCTCCGCCTTTGTTAAGTCCTTTAAAGAGGGATTTCAACATTGCTACGGGGTCAGACCTGTGATAAAGTACACCTAAACAGAAAAGCGTGTCAAACTTATGTTCATAAAACGCTACATGTTCTACACCCAAAAGTTCATATACGATATCCGACTTGATAAAATGGTTGATAAATTGAAATTGTGAATAATAGATGGCTGAAGGATCGAAACCAATGAGTTTCTTAGGTTCTTGAGACAACATGCGAAACAGGTAGTACCCATTATTACATCCGATATCTCCTACAATTTTATCTTTAAGGTCGAAATATGGTTCAAGGAGATTATATTTGATCTGGCTTTGCCATTCTGAATCTATGAAAAGGTCATTGAGTTGAAACGGCCCTTTTCTCCAGGGTTTCATAAGCAGTGCCGTCGCTTTTATCTGTTGTGCATCTTGAGGACTCAAATCTTTTACCTGAACTTCTACCCTGTCCCCAAGTACAACCTCAACATCTTCATATGTTTTAAGCGTTTTAATGGCTTCCTGATAAGGAAGTATGTTTTTCCATGTAAGCCATTTCTTGCGCTCTTCTCGTAATGCATCCAGGTTCATCTATTTTTTCATGTAGGCTTTTTTGATCACTTGTTTGAATACCGGCATATTGCTGTTTCGATCAACAGAGACATTCTCTATCTTACGCACTACATCCTGTCCTTTGATCACTTCTCCAAAGATCGTATGCTTACCATTTAACCAACCTACCGGAGCACATGTGATGAAAAATTGACTTCCGTTCGTTTTTGGACCACTGTTAGCCATGGCAAGTAAATAAGGTTTATCAAACACCACATTGTTTGCAAACTCATCTTTAAAAGGTTTTCCCCAGATAGACTTACCACCTGTACCTGTACCCTTAGGATCTCCACCCTGGATCATAAATCCTTTGATCACTCTATGAAAAGTCAGCCCGTTGTAATAACCGTTTTTCACATGTGTGCTAAAGTTTTCAACAGCAAGCGGTGCCACTTTAGGAAAAAGTTGTATTTCTATCTTTCCAACATTCGTTTCAAGTACAACCACCGGATCTTTTGCATAGGCCTGAAAACCCAATCCTAGAAATAATAATCCAACTAATAATTTCTTCATTTATATATCCTTTTCACATTTGTCTATGTTTAATTTTTTGAGTACTTTGGTTAAAAAAACTCCGCCTTCTCTATGGATGTCATCACGAAATTCTATATATATTGCATGTAAATCTTTTCTGTCATTAGAAATCTTTTCAAAAATAAAAGGTGTTTGCCCTGTTTCTGCTTTAGCTTCATCTATAGCTGTTAGAATATCTGCTTTTGCCTTATCATTATGGGAAAATACAAGGCTTAACCCCTGATAACGCTCTTCCATTCTTATGTGTGCTTCTATCTCTTTACATCTATCCATTTCTTTCCTTTAAATATGCTAGCGGGATTATAGCTATTTTTTCATTTACTTTGCGTAACTTGTTGCTCTGGTCTCTCTAATGACATTGACTTTTATTTCACCGGGATATTGTACTTTTTCCTGTATCTCTTTAGCTATCTCTTTACTTAAGAGTACGCTTTCATTATCTGACATTTTTTGTGCATTTACAAAAACACGTATCTCTCTGCCGGCGTTGATTGCATAGGCCTGAGTTACATCATCTTTACTCAGTGCTATATCTTCAACTTCTTTCACACGCTTGGTAAAGCTTTCTAAGACTTCTCTTCTTGCTCCCGGTCTCGCGGCAGAAAGTTTATCTGCCGCACAGACAGCAGCACTCTCTACAGAGTCCGGTTCTTCCAGCCCGTGATGGGCATAGATCGCATTGATAACGGTAGGGTGTTCACCATGTCTGCGACAAAGATCAGCACCGATATCAACATGTGAACCGCCCAGATCCTGTGTCAATGCTTTCCCGATGTCATGCAGCAGACCTGCACGCAGTGCCAGTTTTTCATCTCCACCCATTTCTGCGGCCATCACACGTGCCAGTTTGGCCACTTCCAAAGTATGCGCCAGAGCATTTTGCCCATAACTGGCTCTGTATTTCATTCGCCCAAGCAATCGTACAAGCTCCTCATGCATAGGAAATAACCCCAGGTCTATAAGAATATTCTCACCCTCTTCATAGGTCTTTTCTTCAAAATCTGCCTGTACTTTTTCATGCACCTCTTCAATACGTCCGGGGTGTATACGTCCATCCTCCACAAGAATTTCTATGACTCTGGTTGCAATGGCTCTTCGGTAAAGGTTAAAAGAACTCACCAGTATCACACCCGGTGTTTCATCTATCACGATATCTACCCCCAAAAGCATTTCAAGTGTTTTAATATTCCTTCCCTCTTTACCTATGATACGCCCTTTATGTTCATCACTCGGCAAATTCACAAGATTGATAAGGCGTTCACCGGCAAACTCTCCAGCATAACGTGTCGTTGCCTGTGCTAAAATATAGTTGGCTTTTCTTTTTCCCTCATCTTTTGCTTCCTGCTCATACTTACGTACGATCCCTGCAACTTCTGCACGACTCTGTTCTTCTACTTTTTTCAAAATGTATACTTTTGCTTCTTCTTTGGTCAGAGATGCAACATTTTGCATTTTATCAACCGCAGCAGTGATCTCTTTCTGTTTTTTTCGTTCAAGTGTTTCAAGATGTGCTTCTTTTTGGAATACCAGTTCTTGTGAATGCACCAAATTCTCTTCCTGCGCTGTCAAAGCTTTTGTTTGTAAGATCAGATCACGATTTCTTTCATCCACTTTTGCCACACGCTTCTGAAAATCATGCTCTTGTTCTATCTCATTTTCTTTTATTTTGACATGTGCAGCTTTAAGTAAAAGCTCGGCTTCATTCTCTATAGCTTTTGCTTTTGCTTTTACTTCCAACTCTATGTGTGCAAAGCTATTTTTAGCTACATTTTTCGTCCAAAAATACGCTATTCCCGCTCCTGTAGTCACTCCGGCTACACCTGAAACTATTATCTCTAACATGGCTTGTCCTTTAAGACATCATCTAGGCGTGAATATTATGTCAGCTTTTACATCATAATGATCCGTTACGACCTCTTTGCTGTAACACAATTCACGCGCTACAAAAATGATTTGTTTTATATTTTTATTCTGTTTTTCAAAAAATCTATCATACATACCTTTTCCAAACCCTACACGTCTTCGTGTAAGATCTGTTCCGACCATAGGCACAATAGCTAAATCTATATTTTTTATTCTATACTGTTTTGAATCATTAGGTTCTTTTATCCCGAATTGTTTTTTCTTTAAGGGTAATCTATATTTTACCAACCTAAAACTTTTACCTTCCATAAACGGCACGTAGAGTACTCTTTTTTCCTTGCGTAAACGCAGTATAAGCGGATAGAGGTTCACTTCTGTTTTCAGGGGCAGGTAAAGCATCACATTTTGGGCATGACACTCTGCGATCATTTTATAGAGCAGAGCTAAAACTTTCTTGTCTTTTTGATAAGATCCTATTCCGGAAGCTCTCTTTAATCGTTTTAAGCTCTCTGCCCTAAATTGTTTTTTTCTATCTTCTTTTATCATATCGATCCATTTTAGGGCATAGCTAACAACCCTGTATTCTATTATTAATGCTCTTTGGCTATAATCGCCATATTGATTATACCAAAAGGGACTGTGTGCAAAAAATATCTGCTTTTCTTTTACTCCTATTGCTTATAGGGTTAAGCGGCTGTGAAGAAAAAACAGCAGATGATGCCCCTATGCCTGTAGAGAACACAACTGAAGTTTCCCCACAAAAAGAGACAGACCCACAAGAAGAAACAGAATCTTCTAAACAAAAAATTTCTGAAATAGAAACAGGAGCAAATACATTTATCCTGCGTGACACAAAAGCATTTCCCTACAAAGTCACCATCTCCAATGAAAAAGTGATCTTTCATGAGAATGCGAAACCCATCGTACTGATCAACCTGTTTGCAACTTGGTGTCCTCCCTGTGTAGGACAACTTTCCCATTTGAATGATCTGCAGAAGAAACATGAAAAAGAGCTTTTTATCGTAGGGATTCTCACTCATGACGCTATGGATGAATCCCTGTTAAAAACATTTCTCGCCAAAAATAATCTCCATTATTTCATCTCGAACAGTCCTTACAATGATGCTTTCGCAACCCTTCTGGCAAATACACTCCAGGAACCTGAAAACTTTGACATACCGCTTACAGCGATCTACGTGAATGGTCAATACTTCACCCACTATGAAGGTGTTGTACCGGTTGAAATGATAGAATACGATCTAGAACAAGCTAAAAAACAATTATAATGGAGCTAAGACAAAATGTTCAATTTATTTAAAAAAGTATTGGGTATGACCAATGATGCCATTAAAGATGTTGCACCTAAAAAACGAAAAAATATCCCCAAAGATGAGTTTGAAGATATTTTGCTTGAGGCAGATGTGCATTATGATCTTGTGGAAAGATTATTAGAAGGTCTTCCTAACACTATTAACAGGATCCAGGCATTTAACTCACTGATCTCGGTCTTTCAATATAAAGCAGACTTCAAAGAGAGTGATGTGAAACCCTTTGTAGAGATGGTCATAGGTGTCAACGGTGCAGGGAAAACCACTACTATTTCCAAACTTGCCTACCATTACCAGCAAGAAGGTAGAAAAGTAATATTGGGTGCAGGAGATACTTTTCGTGCAGCAGCCATAGAACAATTGAGCAGATGGGCCACAAAATTGGATATTCCCATCATTGCAACACAACAGGGGCATGATCCTTCAGCTGTGGTATTTGACACCATAGAGTCTGCCAAGGCAAAAGGATATGATAATGTCATCATTGATACGGCAGGAAGACTGCATACTCAAACCAACCTCAGTGAAGAGTTGAAGAAAATGATCCGTGTTGCAGGAAAAGCACAAGAGGGAGCACCACACCGAAAAATGCTTATACTGGACGGTACACAAGGATCTTCTTCCATCAATCAGGCAAAAGCATTTAACGATATGATCGGTATCGACGGGATCATTATTACTAAACTTGACGGTACTGCCAAAGGCGGTTCTGTTTTCAGTATCGCCGATGAATTGAAAATGCCGATCTTTTACATCGGTACAGGGGAACAGCCAAAAGACCTTATCAGATTTAAGGCCAATGCGTATATCAATACGATCCTGGACGAGATCTTTATTTAATCTCTGCTACACTTTATCCAACGAAAACATTTCTCGATATAAAACTTCAAGATTTGTCTTCTCTTTATAATCTATGATATCTCCTATCACAATGGTCACTTCCTGTTCCAGCTTACTGTCTGCCAAGGCACTATGCAATGCTTTATCTGCATCTGTTTTGATATAGAGAGGCAAGATAGGCAAACGGTTTTTTAAAGCAATGATACGTGAACCCTCTTTGAATGTTGTCAACTGTTGATCTGTTTTATTTCGTGTACCTTCAGGAAAGATAAATATAGATTCGCCGCGTTTGACTGCTTTTTTAATATCTGCAAAAAATCCACTCATCTGGTTTTTTTCCCTGTCAAGGAGAATGGATCCTCCGTTACGCACAAAAAGTCCAAAGAAAAAAGAGTTATAAAGCTCTTTTTTTGAGATCCATGACCCAAAAATTTTCGTATCTTTCAATGTGACTTCTACAATAGGAGGGTCAATGATACTACGATGGTTGCTTAGCACAAGATATTGTCCCTCTTGAGGTAATTTTTCACTGTTTTCGATCTTCACTGTGATCTTCAGGGTATCAAGCTGTGCCTGAGAGTAGCCAAGTCTTAATCTTTTCTTTTCCATAGGATCATCGGTTTTCTTTAATCTATACCCAAAACTATTTGTCAGATAAAGCGCATAAATAGCCTGTTTTATTGTATTAAATGTCACTGCATGTCCTTTATTATAGATTCGAATTATAACCAAAAGAATTAAATGTATAAAAATATGTCAATATGACATGTTTTTACAACTTTTCAAAAAGTTATCTTACAATATCCCATAAGAAACAGGAGTAAGAAGATGGCAAAGAAAAAAACCCTATTTGAGTGTCAGGCATGTGGATTTCAATCCCCCAGATGGATGGGAAAATGTACTTCATGTAATCAGTGGGAAAGTATGATAGAACTCAGCACTGATCAGATCAAATTTTTAAAAGAGACCTCTGCTTCAAGTGCATCCGGCGCTGTATTATCCAAAGCCAAACCCATTACACAGATAGAAGAAGACAACATTGTACGTTTTACCTCAGGAAGTCAAGAACTTGACCTTGTACTTGGTGGAGGTATCGTTCCGGGCTCATTGACTCTCATAGGAGGAAGTCCCGGTGTGGGAAAATCCACGCTTCTGCTCAAGATAGCCGGTAATCTTGCCCGGGACAACAAGAAGGTACTCTATGTTTCAGGAGAAGAGTCTGCAGGACAGATAAAACTACGGGCAAATCGATTAGAAGCCAATCATGACAACCTCTATCTCTTGCCGGAGATAAACCTAAGCATTGTCATCTCCGAAATAAGTAATCAAAACTATGAACTCATCATCATTGACTCCATTCAAACACTCTACTCTGAAGAGACACCCTCTGCTCCGGGTTCAGTGACACAGGTTAGAACCATTACTTTTGATCTGATGCGTATCGCAAAATCTCTGCATATTCCTATCTTTATCATCGGGCACATCACCAAAGACGGTTCCATAGCAGGACCCAGGGTACTTGAACACATGGTAGACACGGTCTTGTATTTTGAAGGAGACAACAGCTCTGACCTGCGCCTCCTGCGTGGCTTCAAGAACCGTTTTGGTGCCACCAATGAAGTGGGTATCTTTGAGATGAATAAAGAGGGGCTCAATGATGCCAAATCCATGGCAGGAAAGTTTTTTAACAAAGAAAAACTCCAGTCAGGTTCAGCACTGACAGTCATCATGGAGGGAAGCCGTCCCATTATCGTAGAAGTACAGGCCCTGGTCTCTGAGTCTTACGGACATGCCAAAAGATCTTCCACAGGCTTTGACAACAACCGGCTCGGTATGCTTTTGGCCTTGCTGGAAAAAAAGCTTGATCTTCCTTTAGGTACCTATGATGTCTTTATAAACATTTCAGGGGGCATCAAAGTCAATGAACCCTCTGCTGATCTCGCCATCATCGCCGCTATTTTAAGCAGCTACAGAGACAGAGAACTGAGTGCAGAAACCCTTTTTCTTGGTGAAGTCAGTCTGACCGGTGAGATACGGGAAGTTTCAGGACTCACCCAACGCCTGAAAGAAATGGAAATGCAAGGATTTACAAAAGCAGTGATCCCCAATAAAGCGCTTGAAAAAACTAACATCAAATGTTTTGTTGCCGATGAAGTTGCTAAAGTAGTTGAATGGATGTAACAGATATAATACTTCTATGAAAATAGGTACAGATATAATACAAATTTCCAGAATAGAAAAATCATTAACAAAATTCGGCGATAAATTCAAAGAACGTTTTTTAAATCCTGAAGAGATAATCATAATGAAAAAAACAGAATCCATCGCAGGTTTCTGGGCAGCAAAAGAAGCCATAGCCAAAGCACTCGGATGCGGTATCGGGTCTGATTTGTCATTTCATGATATTGTCATCAGAAAAAATCATCGTGGTGCACCTGTTTTTTCTCTGACCGAAGAGGCACAGAAAAATCATAAGATCAAAGAATCTTCACTCTCTATCAGCCATGATGGAGGCTTTGCTATCGCAGTTGTAGCCATAAGCACCTTTTAATGTACAATTGCAAAAAACGCCTCAGGCATAAAGTTTAAGCAAAATTTTATTGTAATTCTTCCCAAATTATATTACAATGCAGGATAAAATATAAAGGAACCCAATGAAATATACGAGTATTGCTCTTACAGCACTCATATTCCTGGCAGGATGTGCAACAAACGGTACAAAGGCAACAGTAAAAGAAGTACCAAAAGTGGTCAAAAAAGAAAAAGTAGCTGTCCCTCCAAAACCAAAGAAAGAGCACGAATTAAAAGAAGTAGAAGATACCAATTTTTCTGATAGCTATATGTATCCGGAAAGTACGGTGAAAAAAGCACCCGTAAGAAAAGTTGCAGCAGCGCCTGTAGCCGCTTCCGGAACATTCTCAACGATGAACAAGGAACAGTGTATCGCTATGATAAGTCAGGAAAAATTTGATAAATATGCAACGATGTTCGGAAGTGAAGCCGCCTCCATCAAACGATGCCAGATGATTAAGGCAACGCAGCACTGATCTCTACTTCAGAGCTTATTTTCTAAAATGTATCAACTTAAATCTGTCACCCATCATAGTGGGTGATATGAGTGTTTTTACTTTGTCTGCTTCTCTTGCATATCTCGCCTGTGTAGTCTGTTTGCCAAACTGTTCGAGTATATCGATCAGTCCAAAACGTATGAGTGCGCGTGCCTGTGTTTCATAAAATATCTCTTCAAAACCCGCTTCTAAAAATGCTTCACTAACATGTTCAAAATTCACATCATAAGTGATATCATCTTTTTTATACGATTCTGAAAGGTTAAGTGTCTCATCAAAAAGAGGAAAAGTTTCGTGCGCTCTGTAGACACGAATGGAAAAATCATTACGGACATACTTCTCACCATAATCAAAGGTGACAAAGTCACATTTTTCTATACCCGAAGCCATCTCTTTGGCAAACTTTTCATAACCCACTGCCACTTCACCCTGCCTCAAGTGGTGTTTATTTGCCCAGGTCAGCATTTCAGCAGGCGCTTCTTCCCAGACTATTTCATCTTCTTTGACCTCTGCGATCTTTTCATCTTTTAACAGCTCACAGGGAAAGGCGTCAAAAATTTCATTGGCCACTACAAAAGCATAAGCCGCTTCCACTTCAGAGATATCATTAAAATGTGTGATCTGAACATCATCACCAAAACGCTCTTTGATGTAAGCCAATTGAGCCTTCTGTACTTCAGGCTGACGTTCAACAATGCCAAACTTAAGCGTTTCTACCAAAGCAGGATCACAAGTATAGAGCCACTGTATCATGTCACAAAGCAGATAGCCCTGATGTGCCCCTATCTCTATAAGCCAGCCATTTTCATCAGCTTTTTCTTCTTTTAAAAGAGAGTAGAAATAGTTGGCAATGCTTGCACCAAAAAAACTGCTTGCACTCACAGCCGTATAAAAATCCCCTGACTTTCCTATGGCTTTGAACTTTTTATAATAGCCCTCTTCACCATAAAGCCACGCTTCCATATAGCTGCTAAATTGCATCTTCAACCCGTACATACAGTTTCAGTAACTGTACCTGCTTATCTATGCGGTATATCTTTTGGTCTAATTTCCTGATCTGCAGAGAGTTATTCATGATATCTGCATCCAGAGAAGTCTTTTCTCCCGCCTCTGCAAGGTTTTTGGTAAGTTTAAAAAGGTTTTTAAAGATCTTCTCATCTTTTTTCGCCAAAAGGATCTTTTTATCCAATATCCCCAGACTGTTACGTATCCAGTCATACTCTTCCGCTACGGTCTCTTTTCTGTCCAGTACCTGCACCGCCGTCCTTAACTTGTCTACTCTACTCAACTCAATATCATCCATCGAGTTAATATCAAGTGGCATAGAGATAGAAAACCCATAATTATAATAGCGTTCCTGAATGATAGGATTTGGAAAAAGCGGATTGAGGTTTCCATTAATATATTGTCCCTGCAAAGAGACAGTAGGAAGATACTTCGCCCATGTCACTTTAACATTATATTCTGATTGTTTCGCACGAAACTTATCTCTTTTAAGTTCAAGGTTTTGATCCTTATAGTTCTCCTTGCTCATTAATTTTAAAACAGGAAGACGTAATCTGTCCGGATTCTTATCACTTAAAAGAAAAAACCTCTGTTTTAACTCCAAAAGATTTAATTCCATCTCAAGCAAAGATGCCTCATCCTGACTCTTTTTTAAAATAGCCTGATCGAGAAAACTGCTGTCCAGTAAGCCTGCTTCATAACTGTCACGTTTTTGACGTATGTCTATAATATCATTTTTAATCAAATACTTCAGTTTTTGCTGTTCGAGTCTTGTTTTTTTCAAGTTGAAAAGTATAGATACGGCATCACCGATCATCGTACGTTTCTGAAGTGTAATGTCAGCCAGATTCGCATCATAAAGTGCTTGTGAATACTTGATACCATAATAGATCCCCCCTGACCTGAAGATGGGCTGGTCTACAATAATAGAATATTGTCCGATCTCCACTGTCTGATCTCTAAATTGCGTATTGTAATTCTTTTTATACTTCAAAATGATAGGATTCACCCAACTCTTTGAAAGCTTATCCGTTTCAAGTTCATTACTTTGAAACTGATAATCAAAGAGCAATTCTTTATTGTCAGAGAGTATACTGCCTAATTCATCGGCATAAAGCGTGGAGGTGAATAATAAACTACAAACTACTAATAGCTGCTTCAAAACGTTTGAACCCTTCATTGATTTCATTTTTGGAGATGGTGATACTTGGCAGAAAACGCACAGTATTTTTACCCGCTTTTAAAACGATCAAACGCTCTTTAAATGTATTTTCCAATACGGCATTCTGTATCTCTGCATTGTTGGCACGCAATCCTCTCATGAGACCCAATCCTACCTCTTTTTCAAAAAGGTGATCATACTTTTTCGCTATCGCTTGCAGTTTTTGCGAAAAATAGATCAGTGTTTCATCTATACTACCGCTATCGTACAGCTTAGATAACACATCCAAGACAGCCAAGCCGGCAGAGGTACTCAAATAATTACCACCAAAGGTAGAGCCGTGCTCACCCACAGTCAAAATATCTTTATGTTTGGTCATAACGGCACCGATGGGCATACCGCCACCAAGTCCTTTGGCCAAAGTGATGATATCCGGTTCTATCTCATAAAGATTGGAAGCCAAAAATTCACCTGTTCTATAAACGCCTGTCTGTACCTCATCTACTATGAGCAAGATCCCTTCTGCTTTTAAATGCGCAGCCAGCTTTTGGATCTCTTCTTTGTCAAAAGGCTGTACGCCGCCTTCACCCTGCACCAGTTCTATAAGTACAGCGATAGTTTCATCATCTATAGCCTTATACACATCTTCTATAGACTTTTCATAAGAGAACCCGTCAGGATAAGGAGAAAAGTGTGGTGTATGGAAACTCTCCTGTCCTGTGGCTTTTACTGTGGTGATAGTTCTTCCGTGAAAGGAATGTTCCAGTGTGATCACTTTGTAACGCTTGGCATCAAATTTCGTTTCTCCATACTTACGCGCGATCTTAATGGCACCTTCATTGGCTTCCGCACCGGAGTTCGCAAAGAAGACACCCATGTCATAACCACTCAATTCAACTATTTTTTGAGCCAGTTTTGCCTGTGGTTCTATCACTTGCAGGTTTGAGATATGGATGATATTCTTAACCTGCTCACAAAGTGCAGACGTTAATGTTTCATTCCCATGCCCAACAGAGTTCACCCCTATCCCGGAGGCAAAGTCTATATAGTCTTTTCCATTCTCATCATAAAGTGTAGACCCTACACCTTTCACAAAGTTCGTGTAGTCACGCGCGTAGGTTTGCAGTACGTATTGTTTATCTTGTTCTTCTAAAGTCATTTTTGTTTCCAATATTTTATTGTTAGTATTATAGCGAAGTGTTATTATGGTAAACATCAAACTTTATTTTGGAAAATCATTTGTCTTAGGCAGCGACAATAGGATCCATAATATAAACTTTACCAAGCTTCTTAGCTATTTCAAGTTCATTATTTCTTAGCACTTCACGTATTGAGTCAAGTTTTAAGGCATCATCCAAGCTCATATATGGAGACCAACTATTATCACTATCAATGATTTCAATCTCTACTTCTGCCACATATTTTCCTTCGTGTACCAGTTTTGTATGTTTTCTTTTATGCATCTTTTCTCCTTCTAAAGTCTTCAGACCATTTGTCTTCATCTGGTCTGTATGCTGTTATGAGGACTGTTGGCCTGTCAGTTTCTACAGATATACTCACGATATCCATACTCTTACCGTCTAATTTTTCCATCTATTTTCTTCCTTTTCTCAATACATAAACCCAAACAACCATAAAGGTATCTTATTGCCACTGCCAATTTCCACATCGTCAGAAACAACAAATGAATTTTTTATATCTTTTATCTGTTTAAACGATTTCTTCTTGCCGCCCACCTCTAGCAGATAGGTATCATCTACCAAAAAATCACCTTTTTTGGCAACTTCAAGTCGATGTTTGCTTTGTAACATACTCGTAATAAACACTTCTCTCAAAGTTCCAATGTTACTCTGCGAACAATAAGCATAGTGCAAGTTTGTATTGTTGAGATATATTTTATCCGGCTTAACAAAAATAGTGTCCCCTTTTGTTTTAGACTTGATCGTGTTCAATATTTTGGCTCTATTGAGATATTCTAAAAACCTATAAAGACCTTTGTAGTTATCTTTCATATCCATTTTTACCAAAAGCTCTTTTATATTTGGCGTATAGGGGTGCGATTCACAAAGTAAGCGAACCAGCTTTTTTAGATTTTGTACACTATCGTATTCTATAGGAAATATTGAGGGGATATCAACCTCTATCACTGTATTGATCGTTTGGTTCAGTTTGACGAGATAGTCCTCTTTGTCTTCAAAATAAAAAGGATAATAGCCCATTTTGAGATACTCCCTAAAAAGCAGCGTAAGATTAAACTTTTCAAGCAATGCATAGGCGATATCGACATGGTTTTTCAATATCTCTTCCAACGTAAATGATGGCAGCGTGATCGCTTTGCTTAATTCTATAAACTCTCTAAAACTCAGTCCTTCTACCTGGTACACAATGGCTCTTCTGCTCAGGTCAGCCTTTGCATTGTCAAGTTTCAAAGCACTGCTCCCGCTAAAGATCACCTTGAGATCCAAAATATCGTAGATTTTTTTGAGTTCTATTTCAAAATTTTTGTACTTATGGATCTCGTCTATGATCAGAACTTCACCCTCTTCTTTGTAAAAAGCGTTCGCCACCTCAAAAAGCGACGGGATGGTAATGGTGTCTGCACTGATGTATAGTTTTTTACTGAAAGGAAGATCCAGTGCTTTGAGATACTGAATGAGATAGGTTGTCTTTCCTACACCTCTCGCTCCCACAATACCTACTAGCTTTTTATCAAGGTTTAGCGTTTTATGAAAATATCTTTTGTATCTAAAGTCATTTTTTGCAAAGATTATTTGCTGATAGGCTCTTAATTCGTCTAGCATAACTTATCCTTGAATTTTTCTCATTTTATCAAAATTAGACTTTCATGTCTATTTTTAGTACTTAAACTGTATTTTTATATCTAATTTAATATTTATAAGAATGAATTTTGCTTAATCCATTAAGTAATAATGATACTTTTTTGTTCGATAGGGTTGACACTATAACATCTCTTTGCATGTGTTTATCTCTTCTTCAGGCTGCTTTATCTGCATATTCAACCGTACCTTGGCATTGAACTGCGACTCTTTTTTGATAGCACTTTTTAGTGAGAGTATCTCATCGTTCAGTCGGTAGTCAACTTGGAAACATCTGCCTGATTGATGCGTTTGGAAGCAATATTTACACATAATTCTGTTTCATAACTCATAACCATTTTTCCTGTACCTCATCCCAATATGCCCTAACACTTTATTCTTCAAATAGTTGTAGTCTGTTTTCTTTTCTCATGCCAATACTCCCTACTTGCTTTTCAAACTTTTACATGGTCGATAAATCGACCCTACGTTATGTTATTACCCTACTGCTTTACATCTTCCCACTGTGTTTTCTGAACAGGCATCCTGACCCCTGATTCTTTCAGTGTCTTATAAATACCGATGGACACATCACTGGGTGCAACGATAAGGTTTTGCGAGAGCCAAAAGTAAAGTTTAAACTCCAGGTAATACTCACCAAAGCCCTGAAATGTTGCCAAGGGTTCCGGATCTTTCAGTACATCCGGATGAGAGAGTGCCACCTCTTTCATGATCTTCAGTATCAAGTCTATATCTGAGTCAAAAGCGACTTTAAAATCAACCACTTTACGGCGTTGTTTATCTGAAAGTGTCCAGTTGGTGATCTCTTTGGCTATAAAGTCCGCATTGGGGATGATCACTTCGGAACCGTCAAATGTTTTAAGCGTACTGGCTCTGGACCCGATACTCTGCACTTCACCCATCGTTTTGTCAACCTCGATGACATCCCCGATCTGAACCGGTCTCTCAAAGACCATAATGATGCCGGATACGAAGTTCGCGATAATATTGCGAAGACCAAAACCGATACCCACACCAAGGGCACCGAAGATCAATGCAAACTGTTGTGCGCTCACACCCAATGATGAAAAAGCGATGATGGTACCGGTGATGATAATGGCGTAATTCAATACCGTTATAATAGCCGTGGGAACCCCTCTTGGAAACGTAAATCTTGCAAACACTTCTACTTCAAGTACAGTTCTTATGAGACGGGCTAAAAACCAGGTTGCAAAAACAATAAATAAAAAATCAAAAACAGATTGAACAGATATCGTAGTTTGTGCAACCTGCCAGGAGAGTGCCAAAGTATCATTTTTAAGCGTCACCAAATACGGATAAACACCTACTACTTTCACCACGATCATAAACCACCATGACAACATCCATATTTTTATCAGGAACTTTGTAGTGTTTTCAATATTTTTAGAATACTTTTCCAGCATATTGGATGCAGTTGCAATTCTTCGTCTGAGGACAATAACCACATAAGCAGTCAATATAGTGTAGATGGCATAAAATATCATGGAAGTATAGATGGTTGATAATACTCCAAAAATAAGACGTGAAGACAACAATACAGAACCATACAAATTGGAACATGCTGCAACAAGAAGTAGAAGTAAAGAAAAAGCCAAAATGTAATTACCTATTTTGGTAACAAAACTATAATGAATGTTATAGAGTACTTTTTTGATCAGAATAGCGCCTATGGTAAAAAACAGAACTATACTGACAAGCAACATAAATATTCTACTCTCTAACTCATACTCCGTTGAACTTTTTTCTATCAGATACATCGCCAAGAGAGAAAAAATGATGTAGATATACTTATAATACTCTTTTTTTACAATGGTTTGCAATATTCTTATAACCGGTATAATAAGAAATATCGACATCATATCTACAAGCGCGTGCGGTCTATCTGGAAATATAGCGATAATGATCATTATAAAGAGTATGGCAAAGGTAGAAAATGGTCTTCCCATAAAAAAGAACATTTTTTTGTACGCTGATTCTTCACTGACAAAAAGTTCTTTTTTTCTATAGAGGTAATTAAAATATGCTACGAATGCCATACTTAGAAGCGTCACTATAAAAAAGGTTAGGAAGAGGTCTGCATGTACTTTAAAGTAGACAGTTACTTCATTATATTGTTCAATTGTAGCCGTTTTTATACTGTTCAGATACGCATAAAATGAGAACTTATTTTGAGCATAGAGCTGAAAAAGAGGAACCTTGTCTTGATAAAATACTTCCGTTTTGGCTGACACTTCACTCTCTTGAAGCCTAGAATCCATCTCTTGCAGTGTTAAGATCTTTTCTGAAAGCAGTTGTGAATCGGTAAGTGTTTGATCATATTGCGTTTTTAAAGTGTTTTTTAACTCTTCAACATCTGTGATCACAGATCCAATATGTTCCAATATAGCATCCGGTGCATGTTCATCAACAGCATGGATATGTGTCTGACTCCACAAAGCAGAGTATTTTTCCAAGAGTTCAGAATTTTCATCATAAACTGCAATACTGGATTTCAGTACGCTCTGCCACTCCTTCATCTGTACCAAATAAACAGCCAGTTCACTTTGCATCTTTTGCAGCTCTCTTAGATTTTGACTGCTGATAGTTTGATAGTTTGGATCTTTCAACAACAAAGAGATCGAATCAGCATAGGATCTGACTGCTTCATGTATATCTTTCGTTTTCTCTTTTTCTGCTTCTATGCGTTCGTGAATACTTTTAGTTTTTGTGATCACTTCAATGGCTTTATCGCTTACATCACTTACATCTATAAAAGCCAATTCTTTTTGTTTATCTGGGGTACTGTTGTCCGTACTTTCTAAAGCAAATATACTTACATTTAAAAATAATAGTATAAAGAGTATTTTCATGATCTGATCCTAATGTCRATAATAANTCTTAAGCAGCATATTCTACCTCAAAGACTCTTTTATCTCATCTTTCTTCTTTTTCTTTTCCTGTATCAGTTTGTAGGCGACATAGTATTTGAAGATATTGGCGACGTAGGTCACTGTTTCATTACCGATCTTTTCTGCTGCCAGTACTTCGACATTGTCAAACCAGACATTGGGATCAAAACCGCGCTTTGCCGCTGCCTTTCTCAGACTCCGTATGCGGTTTGGACCTGCATTGTAAGCAGCAAAAGCAAAAAGTTCCTTGTTGAGTTCATCCATCGCTTCGTTTTTGAAGTAGTGATCAATGAGCCAGCGATGATATTTAATACCTGCATGGATATTTGCTTCGACTTTTTTGATGTCCCCTACTTTCATCTCTTTTCCTGTGGCAGGCATAAGCTGCATGACACCGATCGCACCTACCCGACTCTTCTTTCTTTGATCCAGCTGCGACTCCTGATAGCCTTGTGCGACCATCAAGAGAGAATTAAGATCATACTTATCTGCATAATTTTGGAAGAACACTACCACTTTTTTAAACTTCTCTATCTCCTTCTTCGAGGTGGCATGTTTGACAAACTTGAACTTATCGACATATCGGTTGATGAGAATGTTACCAAAAAGTGTACCTTCTTTATGCGTTTTGGCAAAGGCATTGACTTCTTTCATCAAAAGCGGGCTCTTTTCGCGTATCATCCAGGCAAAGGAAAGATCTTTCTTGATAGGGATCTCTGTATGCAGAACGATATCCGGCATCACTTTCGACCAGAGTTTAGCTTTATAGTCATCCACCACAGTCATACCTATCAGACCTGCATTGACCATCTCCATCAGATCTTCATCTTCAAGCTCTTCGGGAGCAGGCTTAACTATGATCTCAGGAAGCCCTGTTTTTGAAAAATGGATATTGAGCTCTTTGAGGTGCTCCCAGTAGCTTGAAGAGGGACGCACAAACACTTCTTTCCCTGCCAAGTCCTCGATAAACGTCAGTGAAGGAGAAGAAGGGCCGGTGATCACAATTTCATTGATCTTGCTATATAAAGGATCAGAAAAATCGATCAGTTTTTGACGCTTGGGCGTGATAGAAATATCTGCCACTGCAATGTCTCCCCGTCCTTCTAAAAGTGCCGGGATCAGATCGTCACGCGATACAGGGATAAAAGCAACATTTGTCTTGAGATGTTTTGTTTTAGGCCTATAGTGTTTATTGATACTTTTTTCAAACTCCATCATCAATTCATAAAAGATACCGCTCCTCTTTCCTTTGTCAACTTTATACATGATCATAGACGGTATGACCAACACCCGGATCAGACGGTCTTTTATCATCCCGTCAAGATCTCCTGTCCAATGGGAAACAATGTTGTCAACAAAAATATCCGTCTTGTTATTTTCTGTTGAACTATTATCCTCTTGACCTGCCTGAATTGTTTCTGCATGGAGCAACGAAAGAAACATAGTTGAGATCAATAAGAAAGTGATTTTTTTAAGTAAGTTTTTCAACATAGCAAAATACCTCCTTTTAAAAAGTATTACATACAATTATTATATCACAATGCTAAAAATTGACTTCATACCGCTTCTTAAAATTTTATTTCCGGCATAACTAGACAGTCACTTTTCAAATAGTCTTTATTATCGATCTTTATCCATTGATTAAACTCTTTTTCACCCGGCAAGGGACAGTTTTTCATGCAGGGAGCACTTTTGGTATCTATCCTGTTATCACAAATGAAACCATCAACATTTGGCATTTTTATCTTGGCTAAATTATTTTTATCTACCAGAGTATCTTTAGAGATGATCCCGTTTTCTGCTAGCAGGTAGGCAGTCAAAGCATAGACTTCATCATTGCTCAGTGATTTGGGTGCCTGGTAAGGCAYGGTTCTTCGGATATAATCAAAGATCAGCGGTGCATACTGCCAATAGGTACCTATGTTTTTTTGAGGTTCATCTGAGACCAGGGTATCATTTTTGCTTTTGACCAAAGTCTCCACGTTACCTCTGTAAGGATCAAGTTTTATACCGCCTTTTCCATTTTCTCCGTGACAAGACATACAAAGGTTATCATAAAGCACTTTCCCCTCTGCGTGATCTCCCTTACCTTCTGGCAGGTTTTTGCCGTCAGGGAAAATAGAGATATTCCAGGACTGAAGTGCTTCGGAAGAGATCTTCTCTGCCAGCTGATACTGCCCTGCTCTTTCTTCTGCATACAGACCTGCACTTAGCAGAAACAGCGAAGCCAAAATACTTTTTAAGAGTGCACTATATACGTACATTGTGCACCTCCCCTTTGGCATTGACACTCCAGGACTGGATCGCATTGTTATGACTCTCTGAGTTAAATCCTCTTGCATCCGAGATCTGTTTAAAATAGGGTTGGACTTTTTTACTCTCGTCCACTGCCCTGCTTAGGATCACTGCCGGTTTGCCATCCCAGATCCACGGGTAAATGAACTCCACAAAAGCTTTTGAAAGCGGATCAGTACTAAATTTGGCTGTTTCCCAGTTTCGCCCTCCGTCTACAGAGACATCCACTTTTTTTACTTTTCCCCGACCCGACCATGCCAAACCACGGATCTCATAAAACCCTGCTTCAGGAAGCCTGTCACCTGTTGTCGGAAAAGTGATCACAGACTTGACATCCATGACCAGTGTGGACTGTCGTGCTTTACCGTCTGCAAAAAGGTCTGTATACTTGGACACTTCATCTCTGGCAAAGAGAGGGGTATCTGTCACCTCCAAACGTCTGAGCCATTTAATGTGAATGTTTCCCTCACAGCCGGGCACTATCAGCTTCAAAGGATAGCCCTGCTCCGGACGGATCGCTTCGCCGTTCTGCATATAAGCGACCATACAGTCATCCATAGCCCTTGAGATGGGTAACGTTCTTGCCATTGTCGCCCCGTCTGCCCCTTCGGCGATGATATATTTGGCTTTATCAAGATCTATGCCTGCTTCTTCGAGTAGAACAGAAAGTTTGACACCTATCCAGGAAGCACTGGACATCAAACCGTACATATCATCCAAAGTTTTATCAGGCGGGGAGTTTTTAGAGATGCCTGTGTTTCCCGAGCATTCCACAAAATAGCTCTTTTCTATGGAAGGAAAACGTTTGATCTTCTCCATGGAGAGCACGATGTTGTCTTTTACAAGACCATGTATGAGCAGTCTGTGTTCTTTGGGGTCTATGACAGGTACTCCAGAGTGGTTCCGTTCAAAGAAAAGCCCGTTGGGTGTAATGCTGCCTCTTATCTTCGAGATCGGTGAATTGGCTGAAGTCAGAGCAATGGAATTTGAAACATAGCCTTTGGGTGCACCCGAAAGTCGTATCTCTTTGAGCACATCTTTTTCAAAAGGTGACGGCAGACCATAAAGGTTCGCAGCAGTTACGGTACCCAAACTTTTACTCCACGCAGGTACTTTTAATGCAACACTCTCTTTGGCATTCAGTGAAGTGAACAGCCCGGAAAAGAGAAATGAACCTGCTGCCAGTTTTGTACCCTTTTCAAAGAATAACCGTCTCTCAAGTGAAATTAAATTTTTTTCTTTTTTCATGCTTCGGCCTTTAAGTTCGCTTTAGTTTTATCTGTTAATCATACAGAAATTTGACTTTATTCACATACGGCCTCCTCCAAATTGACATCTATCAAGTAACAAAACACTCCTTATCGCTATAATCATCTAAAAATAAAGGAGAGTGCATGCAAACAGCATCATTTTACAAAGATCTTACATTTTCAGATGAAAGTGTCGTCATCAAACCTATGCTCGACAGTGATTTTGGTAAAGAGATCCGCATTGCTTTTAAAGAGGGACAGGTCATGAAGGAACATAAAACCAAGTTTCCCATTACAGTCATGACCATGAGAGGGTCCATTGAGTTTTCTGTGGGAGAAGAAACAGTTATTTTAAATGCAGGGGATGTCATCGCGTTAGAGGGAAATATCATGCATGAACTGAAAGCCCTTGAAGAGTCAATCGTACGACTCAGCCTGCATAAAAGTGATACGATCGCCAGAGTCAAAGGTGTCTTGAAACTCTAAGATTGAAGGGAGCCAATGCCATTAAGTTAAGGATTATTTTACATATGGAGCAGGGACTTCAGTCCCGTAAAGACGGGATTGAAATCCCTACTCCAAGAAAAGAACTTAATGGCATTGAGGGGGGGGGCTACTTCTCTAAAGAATTATCTGAAGACGGTTTAGACTCATTCTCCTCCTTGTTATCATTCTTTTTATTAAGTTTTTTCTGACGCTTTTCTTCTTGTTTTTTCTGTTTTTCGAGTTCTCGACCCCGTTTTTCATAAGAATAGTTTGTTTTTGCCATTAGTTCTTACCTCCGTAGTATGTACTGATATCTCTATAGTATCATACTTTTTTTTGAGATAGTACATAAAAGTTCAATTAGCACTGTATTATTCAATTACACATGGGCACATCTCATAACAAGGATATGATTATATTTTGACTTTTTTATGACATATTTCTACTATCATACTCTTAACATTAAAATATGTGAGCTAAGTAGAAACACATATTTTATAAATTTTTTGCCTAGGGGGGAGAGTAGAATGTCTATATATAAAAAGTTATTATTTGAAACCTTGTTTGAAGAGTCTAGTGACGGGTTAATGATCTTAGAAAACGGAAAATGTATTGAGTGTAATCGGGCTATACTTAATAYATTGGGTGTAGAGCATAAAAACTTATTATATGGGTTTCTTCCTTCAGATATTTCTCCTGAACTACAACCAGATGGACAAAGATCATCGATAAAAGAAAAAAAGATGATGCGCTTTGCTTTGATCCATGGAAGTCATAATTTTGATTGGGTCTATACAGGGCGAAATGGAGAAGATGTTTGGGTAGATGTCACCATGACTTCAATCACTATGGATCAACAAAATATTGTTTATGTAGCATGCAGAGATATTTCACGCAGGAAGAAAGAGGAAAAGAGATTATTTGAAGAGAAACAAAAACTTCATCGCCTTGCACATAATGATGTGCTTACGGGATTGCCTAATCGTCTATTTTTTATTGATCGATTGGAACAGGTAACTTCAATGCCCAAACGGCATGCGCGTGAAGTGGCAATATTGTTTTTGGACTTAGACAGATTTAAAGAGATCAATGACTCTTTGGGGCATGCAACTGGAGATAAAGTGCTTTGCGAAATTGCCACCCGGCTAACAGGGGCTATTCGTAAAGAAGATGTTTTAGCACGTCTTGGCGGTGATGAGTTTGTCATTTTAATGGAAAACATGTTTGACAAAACAGATGCAGCCATATTGGCAAAAAAAATTCTTGATGTTTTAATTGAACCTTTTTATGTTGAGGGACATATACTTTATGTGTCCGGCAGTATAGGTATTAGTCTATACCCGGAAAATAATGGCAGTATTGATAATCTTTTACACTGTGCCGATACTGCAACGTACAAAGCCAAAGCAAAGGGAAGAAATAACTTTCAGTTTCATTCAAGCGATCTAACGGAGATAGCAAATGAACGTGTAAGTTTAGAAGAAAAATTACGTCAATCGTTAAACAATGACGAGTTTCTTGTTTACTATCAGCCACAAATCAATAGTGAAAATGGTGAATTAACAGGAATGGAAGCATTTGTACGTTGGAATCATAAAAACATAAAAATTATACCACCTTCAAAATTCATTGCTTTTGCTGAAGAAACAGGATTCATTGTACCTTTGGATCAATGGGTGATGAAAAAAGCTTTCACACATATTGTTCTCTGGTATAAAATGGGTCATAATCCAGGAGTATTGGCACTAAACCTTTCCATGAAACAGCTTCAACGTGAAGATTTTATTTCTGGACTTAAGAGCATGCTGAAAGAGACAGGGTGTAAGCCTCAATGGATCTCTCTTGAAGTGACAGAAAGTCAGATTATGCCAAATCTGGAGAATGTGCTTGATACCCTTACACAGATCAGAGAAATGGGGATTAAAATTGCTATTGATGACTTTGGTACAGGTTGTTCTACACTTGCACAGCTAAAAGATCTTCCTATTGACAAATTAAAGATAGATCAAACCTTTATAAAAGATTTACCTCACAATAAAGATAATTCAAATATGGTAAAAGCGGCGATTCTGCTTTCGAAAATTTGAATATTAATATTATTGCTGAAGGTGTGGAGAAGGAAGAGCAAAAGGAGTTTTTAATGGAAAATGGTTGTATGCATATGCAAGGTTATATTTATGCAAAACCAATGATGGCAAGCAAAATGGAAGAAATGTTGAAAATAAAATGTCATAATACAATTGAGTAGGCATGATACATTTGATAAAGAAATTATGTAAGCGTTCTTTTGTACTTATACTCCTCTCTTCCGTACTTTTTGCCGGGAAGATCATACCGGCTGCTGAACGGCCGGAACTTTATCTTCCTTTGCTCAAAGACAAACGTGTTGCACTGGTGGTCAATCACTCATCCCTGGTAGGTAAAAGACATTTGGTCGATACGCTTTTGAATCAGGGTGTCAAGGTGAAAAAGATCTTTGCTCCGGAGCATGGTTTCCGTGGTAAAGCAGATGCCGGTGCCCATGTCAAGAACAGCAGAGACACAAAAACCGGTTTGCCTATCATCTCTCTCTATGGCAAACATAAAAAACCCACAAAGGCTGACCTCAAAGACATAGACCTCATCCTCTTTGATATCCAGGATGTGGGTGTACGGTTCTATACTTACCTTTCGACCCTGCACTACATCATGGAAGCCGGGATGGAGCAGCAACT
Organism: Sulfurovum sp.; assembly: GCA_002733215.1. Lineage (GTDB taxonomy): Bacteria > Campylobacterota > Campylobacteria > Campylobacterales > Sulfurovaceae > Sulfurovum. The sequence goes on from NVUY01000012.1 coordinate 28,304, forward strand.
TCCTGTCATCGTACTGGACAGACCCAACCCGAACGGACACTATATAGACGGACCGCTGCTTCAAAAAAAGTATCGTTCCTTTGTCGGGCTTCATCCTGTACCTGTCGTCTACGGGATGACCATCGGAGAGTATGCCAAAATGATCAATGGCGAAGGCTGGCTCAAAGGTAGTGGCAAAGGTGGCAAAAAAGTGCAGCTTAGCGTCATACCACTGGCTAACTATACACACAGCTCTTTCTACTCACTGCCTGTCAAACCCTCACCCAATCTGCCTAATGACAGAGCTGTTTCACTCTATCCTTCTCTGGCATTCTTTGAAGGAACGGTCATCTCGGCAGGAAGAGGTACAAAAAAACCTTTTCAGCTTTACGGCGCACCCAAATATAAAGTAAAAAAATTCTCTTTTGTCCCACGCTCAAGACCGGGAGCAAGATTTCCAAAGTTCAAAGGCAAGCGATGTTACGGTGTGGATCTAAGCAAAACAGACTTCAGGAAAGATCGTGCCAAAAAGCGCTTGAACCTCAGCTATCTTCAAGATGCCTATGCCAATTACCCGGATAAAAAGAGGTTTTTTCTCAAAAACAGGTTTATGGATAGTCTCGCAGGTTCTAATCAACTGCGCTTGCAGATAACATCAGGTGCTTCTGAAAAGACGATCCGAAAAAGTTGGAAAAAAGATCTTAACACGTTTAGGAAAATACGGAAAAAATATCTTCTTTATCCTTGAGGTATGTTTCATTATTTACCTAATAGGCACAACAGGACGGTAATGAACTCCCTGTGCTTTAAGCCGTTTCAACCCCTCACCCGATGCACGTTTTTGAAACTCTTTCCAATGTCGTTTTTTCTGCGCTGTCCATGCCACTTCTGAAAGTGCCAGTGCCCTTGGCCAGACAAGGTAATCCGCGATCTTTTCATTCAGCGCTGTTTCAGTCCAGAGACAGGCTTGTACCCCACGGATATAAGAAGAGTTACCCGGGTTGAATGCGTATGTCTTCTGGGTACTGACGGGCGTAGACCAGGTATGCCCCGGTTCCTTTTTACTTCTGCTGTATTGCTGATCAAAATAGAGATACTGCACCGGTGTCATAATGACATTGCGATGCTTTTTGATCATTCTCACACCGGCTTTTTTACTTTTCCATGCCATGAAAATGTTATTTTGTCTTAACTTTGCTTTTCCCTGCATGACCTCCTGCCAGGCGATCATTTTTCGCTTGTGTTTTGCCAAGATCCTGTCCAAACGGGTAAAGAAGTAATTTTGCACCTCTTTGGCGTTTTTCAATCCTTTTTTTTGCATCAATCTATGCACAGCAGGAGATCTTTTCCATGCCCCTTTGGGGATTTCATCACCTCCCAGGTGAATGTAGCCAAAAGGGAAAAGTCTGCTCACCTCCGCAATGACATTGTCCAGAAAAACATAGCTGCTTTCCATGCCAGGGTTGATCGTGTTGTTAGCAACTTTTTGTACAGAACGGTAAGAGCTTTTGTCTTTGGGGTCCTGCAAAAGTTTAGGATACGCGACAATAGCCGCTTTGGCATGACCGGGGATATCGATCTCCGGAAGGATCTCTATGGCGCGTGCTTTGGCATAGGCAACGATCTCCCTGATGTCATTTTGGGTATAGTAACCCGATTGTACCTTGTTTTTTTGACCACGCAACGCAGGATAAGTCGAAAAAGGAAGTTTGGTACCCGGTCCCCGTTTTGCCCCCACTTTCGTCAGCAAAGGATAACGCTTGATCTCCAGTCGCCACCCCTCATCATCCGTCAAGTGCCAGTGAAAGCGATTGAGCTTATGCTGTGCCATACGGTCAATGAACTTTTTGACATAGTCTTTGGAGAAAAAATTTCGTGATGTATCCAGCATCATCCCTCGCCACCTGAAACGCGGATAGTCCTCTATAGTGCAAGAGGGAATAGTCCAGTTTTTTTGTTTTCTACCTGAGCCTTTCTGTCCCCAGATAGCAGGATCCATCAGCTGCATCAGGGAGACGACCGCATAAAAGAAACCTGCCTTGTCTCTGGCTTTTATACTGATCTTATTTTTTTCGATATGCAGGCGGTATGCCTCAGACTTTTTGATCTTTTTCGGATCATAATGAAAATGTATGGTATTCACTTTGGAGTCACTGCCTCTTTTCAGCAGATATCCTGCATTTTGTTTCAAATGATTTTGCAGATACGCTATGGCATTTTGGGCAAGAGAAGTGTCGGAAAGATACCGGGTTTGCTTTGTCATGAGGAATGTTCCGTTTCCAGAAAGAACTTTTTGCGGCTTGGGAATAATGACATGGATATTCTTCCCTGCCGAGAGAAAGAGGGGGATACTTATGAAGATAAGCAGTATCAGAAAAAAAGAGGATTCTTTATTTGTATGCATAGTCTAGTCCTTACTTTTTTCTGAGCCATTGTATAAGCATGGCACTGAATATATAGACATCAAAGGCTAACTCGATGATTATAATCAAGAGTATAATGACCATAAAGAAAATGGCAAGTCCTGTAAACACAATATCGGGAAATATCAAAGTCAAAACAACAGCAGCAATAAACAATAACTTCTTATAACTCATTCAAACTCCTCATATTCATGATGCTTGAAAACGCATGCAAAGTGTCTTGATCACCTTATATTTTAGCCCTTCATTCAAAGCCACTATCTTCTTATCAAGTCTTTTTTTAGAAATAGTTCTAACCTGATGACAGAGTAAAATAGCCTCTTTGGCATTTAATTCTATCAACACTTCATTTGGATAGATCTTTCTTCCCTCTTTTCGTGAAGTAATAGGAATCACTGTAACAATATCCATCTGATTTTCTATATCATTAGAGATCACAAGTACAGGTCTGTGCCCTGCCTGTTCTCTTCCTATCGTAGGATTTAGATTTGCCCAATAGATATCAAAATGCATCTATTGATCCATCTTAAATAACTCTGCATCAGCATATTTGAAATCTTCCTGTATCTCTTCTATGTCAGAGATAACCAGTGGATCATTGGCCATCTTCTCTATCTCTTTTCGATAGTTCTCTTTTTTCATAGAGTCTATCGTTTTCTGTAAAGAGCTGGAAACCAGATCAGAGAAGTTTTTAAAATGATCTAATATGCCTTCATTTTGTAATTCTAAAAAAAGATGTTCATCAATAGAAATTGTTTTTCTAAGCATCATTGAGTCCTTATATGATTTATCATCATACATATTATCATACTTTTATGCATATGTCAATAATGATACACTCTCTAAATTTTGCTCAAAGTCACCTTCGCTTCCTGATAACAGGCATTCTCACCCTCGTCACTCACGATAGAAGGTGTTAAAATGTTCAAACCTAAAGTATTGTTCGTCACCACTACACAATTGGCATGTAGGTCTGCATTCAGCACGACTTCAAGTTCCAGGTTACCATTGTCAGAGGACAAGCGTACTTTTTCACCCTCGGCGTAGCCGGCATCCGGGTGCATTTGTACTTTATTGTCACGTTTGAACTGCGTGTTTAACGCTTTGTTCGTCTTTGGTGAGAGGAGCCAAAACCTTTCATCTTTTACATTGATGAAGTCATCAGCATAGTCTTCTATGAACTCAAACGCATCATCACCCTCTTTTCCAAAACCATTTTTGTAGGGTATCTCTTCATAGGCAGGTGAAATGTACTGCTCCCCCTGCTTTTTGCACTGTGTCAGCCAGGCATCTATGTAATACTGTTCACTCTCTAGCCCTGCAAGGTTAAAGGCGTCAAAAAGATACTTGGTAAAATCATATTCACTGATGCCTATCTCAGAGTCTGCAACTTTGTTCATCTTCTCCACATACTGATGTCCGTAAGACAAACGTACATCCTCTTTTTCAAAAAAGTTCTTTGCTGGTATAACGATCTTCGCTCTTTTGGAGGTTTCATTTTCATAGAGTCCAAAGTAGATGAGATCTTCTACTTTCTCCAACTCTTCACAGACACGTTTCGTGTCCGGCATAGACTCCGCAGGGTTGCCGCCCTGGATCAACACCGTACCAAAGTCTGAAAACTTGGTGACCACTTTAGAAACTCTCTTGCATGGTACTTCAAAAGGATTGACAAAACCAAGTTTAGAATCACTCAGATAATGCACACCACAGCCCTCTGCGCCAAAGAGTCCAAGCAAGGCAGCCAAAGAATCGATGGCATGTAATGTAGCCGCTCCGGTAGAATACTTCTGTACCCCTGTACCCACTAAAAAAACAACCTTTTGATCACGCAGATAGTTCAGTACTCTTCCCATCTCACCCAGATCCGTACCTATATACTCCAAGATAGGTTCCATACGATGTTCCTGGGTAAATTCATAAAAGTCTTTATATTCAGGTGCAAACTCTTCTAACCATTCCGTTGCCTGAGAGTCTTCCATAAAGACTAATCTTGCCAGCATAAGGGCAAGATAGTAATCCGTTCGCGGCTGTAACTGAATATGCAGATCTGCTTTTTTTGCAATGGCTGTCTTCACCGGGTCAATGACCACTATTTTCTTACCTTCCAAAAAAGGCATCAGGTGTGCATTGGTCACCGTTATATTTCGCCCCCAGATGATGACGGAATCTGCGGACTTTATCTGTTCCAGAGGGAGTCCTTTATTGACCCCTCTACCCTCTACGATCCCTGCATCCCCCGCAGCGTCACAAAGACTGCCTTTAGTCAAATGCCCTTCTACTCTTTCCATAAAAAGATTGCTGACTTCCTGCATGACACCCATATTACCTGAGCCCCTCCAAAGTAGTGAATCCTTCTTTGTAAAGGCATGATACACGGCTTCCATAGCCTCATCCAGACTTACTTCTAGCCCGTTCACACGTGCTTTTTCTATGCGTGGTGCTTCATGCATACTTTTATTGAGAAAGGTACACAAGGCACCATTTCCTGCCGGATGTTCCGCATCTCCTGACATCTTTGGAAATGCCCCCTCTTTCAGCACGATCTTACAGGCATCATAACAGTCCAATCCACAGGCTGTATTTTTATGACTCGCCATTTACTGCCTCCTCACACTGTGTTTTAGCATTTACTACTTTATTTCCACTTTCACAAGTTTTGAGAACGACCCCTCCGGTGCAGGAATGTGAATTTCTGCACGATAAGATGAGATGAATTTCTCATCTGCCACTCTCCAGACCTTATCTACTTTATATTCGGTTTTTAGCCCGTCAAGATAAACGATCTTTTGATCTATCTGCTCTAACTCTTCAGGTTCCAAAAAAAGTACCAGCTTCGCTCTGCTTGCATCTGCAACTTGTGCCAAAGGAGAACCCGGGGATACGAAATCACCTTTTCGCACCATAAGTTTATAGAGATACTTATTTTCAAGTACTAAAGATTTTTTGGAAATGCTGTCTTCAAGTTGTACCACTTTAAATTGCATATCAAGTATCTGTTTCTCCAGATTGACTATTTTTTCACGTGTACTCAGGTGCTGTGTCTTTGCAGAAACAAAAGAGCTGTAAGCATTGTCTTTTTGTGTTTTGGATGCGGTTTTGAGTTTATTGATACGGTGATAGTAGCCTTCCTGCCGCTTGACCGTTTCACTCAAAGAGCTGGCGATTTCTTGATTGATATCATGCATTTTCTGGAGTAATATCACACTCTCTTTAGATGCTTTTAAATTAAACTGATCTAATCTGTCATCTAAATAGACCACACGCTTTCCATCAACCATAGATCCTTCGGCATCAAGATCAACCTCCATCACCAAAGCACTTACTGCTGATTTTAATACGATAGAGTCATAAGGTTCCACTTTGGCATAATGTACTTTGGCAAAGAGTAAAAGGGGAGTCAGTAATAAGATTAAAAATTTCATGGTGTTTGTCTTTTTTAATGATTATAGCCAAATACCATTAATTATGAAATCAGCGTACAGAAAAATTCTGTAAGGCTTTTAATTTCTTCTCATACATTTCACTCTTCTCCGTATCACCCACCTGTTTACTGTAATACATCAAACCCGAAACGATCTGCATATCGCCCGTATGCTGAGGGTAGATCTCTTCAAGCACTTTTATAGCTTCATGAGGATCTTCTTCGCCTATAGAGACAGCATAGACGTAGTTAAAGCGTGCATTGTCTTTAGCCAGAAGGGCTGCTTTTTTTAACTCTGCTACTGATTTTTTACTCTCTTTATTTCGCACATACCACAAGCCAAGGGCATGGTGAAGCATCGCCATATCAGGCACATTACGTATACCTTTTTTCAAGATTTCAAATGCCTCCTTATTCTTCCCTTTTGCCAATAAAAAGTTGGAATAATTGATATATGAAGGGACAAACTGAGGTTGCAGACGTATGGATTCTTCATAAGCTTTTTTAGCTTTTTCAGGCATATTGCGATTGGTATAAAATACTCCTAATGATAATTGTGATTCAGGACGTTCTGCCGTAAAGAGAAGTATCTTCTCATACTCGTCAAATGCTTTCAGAAGCATCTCTTTTTCCGCTTTAGGCATCTCTCCCAAAGGAAAAGAAGAAAGTTGTCTTGCTGCTTCCATTCTCACGATCTTCACAGGATCAGAGAGCATTTCAAAGGTCTTTTTCATACGCATTTTTGGAGGGAAAGCTTCCAATGCCTGCAGTGCGGTTCTTCTTATCTTTGCATCGGATTTCCTAAGCATTTGAAGCGTTGTGGTGTAGGTTTGTTTGGAAGGATAGTAACCCAAATACCCTGTTGCTGTTGCTTTAGCGATACCGGGTGCCTCACTCATTAAGATATTGTAAAGCGATTTTGGTGCTTCCTGGCTGTTGATTCTAAGCGCCTGAAGGTCATGGGCAAAGTTCTGTTTGCCTACAGGTGTTTTACCATACCAGCTCTTCATGGCATCTGCTGCCCACTTTGGCTCTTTATCGGTATGACAAAGATTACAGGCATTGGGGACTTCTTTCATCTCTACAGAAACATCCGGTCGTGGTACACGGAAAGAGTGGTCGTTGCGACTGTCTACACCCATATAGGTACGTGCAGGCATATGACAAGAGATACAAGAACTACCGGTACTTCCCTCTTTATGAAAATGATGTGAGGTCGCAGTATATGTTTCACTCTGATGACACTGGAAACAAACTTTGTCTCCCTCTGCTCTTCTGTTCAGAGTATGGGGGTTGTGACAGTCTGTACAGGTCACACCTTTTTCATACATTTTACTTTGAAGAAAAGAGTTATAGACATAGACCTCATCCTGGATCTTTCCATCAGGGAAATAAAGACCTTCATTAAGTGTGACGGCAAGGTAGTGGTCGGAAAATTTATCACCCGGAGTAAAGTTATCGTCAAGTTGCGAACGTCTGGAGTGACATTTTGCACAAACGCTTATCTCTTTGTCTGTCAGGGCAGATCTCTTTGTTGTGGCATTGACATCCCACTTTCCTACCTTATACTTCAAAGAAATAGGAAAACCGCTGTTGGCCGTCGTTTTGTCTTGTTCTTTGATCCACGACATGTGTTTGGATGCCGGACCGTGACAGGCTTCACAGGAAACATTCATCACGTCCCAGGTGGTATGATAACTTTTTGTTTCCACATCATAATTCTTCTTCAGATTCGTAGAGTGACAGTCTGCACACATATAGTTCCAGTTAAAGTTCTGTCCAGTCCAGTGCAGGATATCCCCAGCGGTCACATTATCATCCACATGTATATGGTACCAGCGCTGTCCGCCCTCTTCTTTTGTACGGCAGTCCCAGGCGATATCCATCACCTGTACATTTCCTTTTGGAAATTTGATCATATACTGCTGAAGCGGATAGATACCGAAAGTATAAGAGATCTCATAATCTTGGAGGGTTCCGTCTTCACTGTCCGTGTTGACCATGAACTTGTCACCCTCTTTAAAAAAGGTGCTGATGATGCCGTTGTAGTCAAACTTGGTATTGTTGAAATCTCCTTTGACAGACTTCTCATCCGCTACCATCATGGCAAGGTCATGGTGTGACCCTTTCCACTCATGTGTCTCTTTAGCATGACACTCCACACAGGACTTGTCACCGACATAGGTAGCTTCTTGTTCTGCAAAGAGCACAGTAAATAAAGCAAGAAGTAGAAATAGTTTTTTTGTCATAGGTTCACTTTGGGTTAAATTAGTGGTATTTTAGCTAAGACCTCATATAAAGTAGCACTAACGCTCTTTCTAAAAAACTATTTGCCGAAAATAGACACTTAGCTACAGTGTATATTTCCTAAATAGTCTTTGCCAGAAAATGAGGTAAAAATCTGATCTCCACATCATTAAACACTCTGCACCCTATTTGATTGAAGTTTAAAATATATCCTACGGTATAGTCAACTTCTGCACCATTTTTTGTTCTATTTTCTCTTCTAAATCTCGTTTATAATACATTTTAACCACACTATTTTTAATTTGTATTTTATTATAGTGTGGTTATATTAAGCTTATAATTCAGATTTAAATTTTGCTGATACTTTTCTTAAGAATTTTCTTTGTCAAGTCATCCATCTGCATAGTACTTGATTTTTTTCTGTTTTTTCTTTGCTTGTACTCAGGAAAATCAACTACCGAAAACTGACAAACATTCTCTTCTATTTTGCCTGCCAATCCACCCGATACTCCATGATCTAAAAGTTTTGATGATACATTTGAAAAGATGTCACTAATCTCTTCAATAGTTTTTTTCATGAATGAAGCTTCGAGTCCTGCGCTATATCCGCACTGTGCAAGATCATCTATCGTAATGTCACTTGTTTTTCCAAAGATTGACATTCTGTGCTGCCCAAAAGTTGCCTGACCATAGCTATATACAAGATCATAAGCAGGAGAAAGTTTCCATTCTCCTTTTTTGTTCATAAGAAAGGAGGTATTTTTGGAGTGATCATCGCAATTTCTTCCCACGACATTAAACACCATTCGTCTAAATATCTCTTTCACTGAACGATGGTCTTTTGTTAACGAGAGCGCTGCTTTCATACAAGTCTCGTAGCTTGTGGAGACATGGGTACTGAAGTCAAGATGAAGCAGTCCGGACAATGTAGCTAAATGCAGTTTATCTCCATTCTCTTCTCTATCAAACCTCTTGATTGCAAAGTGTTTCTCATTATCCATATCAATCATTTCAATAGGTGGGATGTCAATACCTGCCTGAGCTGCAATAGTCATATAGCAATGTTCAATAAGCGTCTCTTCTTTGCTGTGTTCATCAAATTTCACAATCCATGCCTCATGACCTTGCATAGCTTTTTCAGAAGTATTACCAACACTCATGATACCGTTTTCTCTATCCCACATGACTGCTGCTTTAGGTCTTGCTCCACCGGGAGAAGGATTTCGTGTAAGTAAATGTATCACCTCTTCACTTTTCCCTTCTATTAAAGTCCTTGTCGCATCAATGTATCTTTTTAGTGCTATGCCATCAGGAGAAATATCTTCTTCTGCTGGCTGATACTCTATCGCACCCATGCCTTGTGTACCGATATATAAAAGCTTATCGATCACAGAAAGCTTATGTGCCGAACCATATTTATTTGTAAGATAATGGTTCATTAAGATTGAACCGAAACTGTCGGGCAAAGAATCATTAAAAATGCCAGGCAGTCCATTGAAAGCCAGTGCATCATGTTTAGTATAAACTCTTTTTGGGTCATAGGGTAGAGAGATAGGAGAAATAGGCAAAAGATTTTCACTAAAATCTTCACTGTATTGAAACTGTATGCCATGCTTTCCTTCCACAATAATGCCTATATCTTTACCAAATATACTTGGAATGACATATCGATCCATTATTTTTTACCTTTTACTTTTTTGTATATATCCATTGGGCTTTCATTCTCTGCTGCCAAGTTCAATATCTTCTCTATCTCATCACCTCTCCCTAAAGTCACTATTATTTTTGCAAAGTCTCGCATAGAACCTTCCCCCAATTGCTCAAAACGTGCATAGGTAGATAAAGGAATGTCTGCTCTTTGTGCCATTTCTTTTTGTGTCCATCCTTTAGATTTACGAATGTTTTTTGTTTTATCAGCAAAGGTCTGCTGAATATCCGGTGCTGTATAGAACATAAAGTCACTCAAAACTATCCTTCACTACTAATATATTAGTTAAATATTTATATATTTAATATAATAGCTAAAATATTAGTATTAGTAAAGTTTAACCTTTTTCTCTTTCTTCAAAACGCTCTTTCAATGACTTTTGTTTCTCTTTTTCAAGTAAGATCTTGTAGGCAGTATTTCGTCCTGCCTGTGTTTTTATTTTTTCTATGCACCCTAGTTTTAACAGTGACCTTATATCTCTTACTGCTGTAGTTTTAGGGCATTCTGTCATCTCCATGTATATCTTGGTACTTATAGGTTTTTCATAACGCTTCGCTGTTAAAAAGTCTTCTATCACCTTAACCTGTCTTTGGTTCAATCCATCAGCTCTATGTCTGTCCCAAAATTTTGTTTTTTCTATGATGAACGCTATACTTTCTATAGACTTTTCCATTGCTTTTTGCAAAGTATGCGTATGCCAATTAATCCAGTGGGTAAAGTTGAAATCTCTATTTTTATATAAGTTTGTTGTGTTGTCTAACATCTCATAATAGCCCTCTCTGTCTGCTACAATCGAAGAAGAGATAGAGTACGCCTTGTACTTTTCATGACTGTCTGTGGAAAGTACATAGTCTGCCATTGCTCTTGAAATTCTACCATTGCCATCGTCATAGGGGTGTATAGAAACAAACCAAAGATGGGCTATGGCACTTTTTATGTAAGGGTTTTCAATTGCACTGTTACAGTACGTCAATAACGCTTCTATCTGTGTTTGCATCATTCTGTAAGGAGGTGCTAGATACTTGGTCACTTCTTTTCCTATCGCTCCCTCCGTAACTCTCATCTCATCATACTTTCTAAATGTTGCGATATTTATATTTTTAACCCCTTCCCCTCTTCCATGTGAGAACAGTGCATTATGCCACCCATGAAGACGATCTACAGTCAAATCTTCTTGGTTGAGCCTAGAGTCTATGAGTAGTTCTACTAAGGCATCTGTCTGTCGTGTAGCATGGTCATGTTTTATATCAATGTTTCCCTGTACTACTTTTGTCACTGAGTCACGAACACTCTCTCTGCGTAGGTATTCACCCTCTATCTTTGAGCTATCCATGATTTCTTTGGTGATGTTGTTTACCTCAACCTCATCGATAGCATCTTTACTTAAAAATAACATCAACAGATCAAGTTTCCCCTTGGTGTAGGCAATAGTACTTAGAGCTTCTTCCACCCTATCGGCATCATAAGGGAAGTTTCCATACCGTTTATCTTCCCATATCCACTTTATTGGTCTGTCCATAATGAGCCTTTGGTACGTTTACTTCTCTTTATAGTACCAAAAAATGGTACGATTGTAAAGGTTAATCGTAGCATTTGGGTGATTATTTAAAAAATCTTTGTGGGTATTAGATAAGATCTGCTTTACGAACGCAACTCTTTTTGTAAAAACATCTTAATTAAAGACTGATAAGGGATATCCATCGCATTGGCTCTTATTTTTAAACTTTCAAGCATATCTGCAGGTAATCTTAATGAGATAGTTTTTGTACTCTTTTTTAAGTTTGGAAGTTTGACTAACTGTGCTTTTTTCCAATCTAAAAACTCAGTACTGTCATGGTTCTCCCAAAATATTTGTTCTTCTTCCTCTGTAGAAAATTCAGGAATAGTTTTCATAAGCCAGCCTTTCTTTTTTGTTCATTGGTCTTGCGCTGATGACACGAATCTTATCAACTCTTTTCGTAAAAACTATAAACAGTTTACTATCATCATCTGTTTTACCTAAAGCAAAACATCTACATTCAGTGTCTGAATGTTTAGGATCTTCGAGAATCAACAAAGGCGCATTAAAGAAAACTTCTTCAATAAGCTGCCATTTTAAATGATGCTTTTTCTCATTTTTCGAGATATTACCATCATCCCATTCAAAACCAACGGTATTTTCAATATCCAAACATTCAAATTCCACTTAATGAACCTTTATTTTGTATATTATCATTATATACATTTATGATTATTTTCAACTTAAGTGTATCTCCAATGCTATTAAGTTAAGCACTTGTGGAGCAGCGACTTCAGTCGATGACATGCGACTGAAGTCACATCCCCTTGCTACATTATTCTCTTAACTTAATGGCATTTACCCTACACTCTATGTAAAGTCTCCGAAGGCAACTCTTCAAAAAAGTCTTTATAGGCTTTAGAAAACTGTCCCATGTGACTTAGAATTATTCTAATGTAAAAATCCAAATAGCCAAAGAGGAATTTTATTTCCTTCCCCTACTTCAATATCATCCAAAGCTAAATAACTATCAGCTATATTCTTTATCTGAGAAAAACTTTTATTTCTTCCTCCTACTTCAAAATGATACTGATCTACAATATAATCACCTTTTTTTGAGTATCTGATAGAATGATCATCCAGCATAGACACAAAGAAGGATTCCCTTCTAGAGCCTATATTTGAGGTCAGGCAGAGTATTTTAAAGAGGCTTGGATTGTCAAGTAAAACCTTATCGGGCTTTTGGAAAAGAGCATTGCCTTTTTTATTGTAGTAAAGCAACTTAATTAATTTACCTTTTTCAAGTGCCGTGATGTAGTGATAAAGTGTTTTTACATTAAGCTCCATCTCTCTTGCCAAAGAGGTAATATTTATCCCTCCTGGAGGGTTCTCACACATGATTACCAATAATTTTTTAAGTAAAGCAATATTTTTAGGATCTATGCTGAAAAGTTGAAGAAGATCACTCTCTATCGTTTTATTTACAGCTGTTGTAAGCTTCATAATATAGTCTTGCTCAGATCCCTCCAAAAAGAATGGATATGCGCCAAAATCTAAATAGGATTCAAAATATTTCAATGGCTTTAATTTAGAAATAACTTCAAAAGCCTGCTGAGGATGATTATCTAGCAAGTTATCAAATGTAATAGGTTCTAATTTTATATCCAATTTTAATTCCAAGTATTCCCTAAAAGAGAGTATCGGAATAGTATAAACAAGTGCTCTTCTGCTCAAATCTGCCTGTGAGAGGGCAATGGCACTGGACCCGGAGAATACAACCTGTATATCGAAAAAATCATAAATTGTTTTTAAATCTTTTTCAAAATCTCTTTGATAGTGTATTTCATCCACAACCAATACTTTGATTCCTCGTTTTTGAAACTCCTCTGCAATGCTCAAAAGGCGTGTTGCACCTATAAGAGGATTATCCATTGAGATATAAATTTTTTCACTAATATCTATAGTGAGACTCTGCAAGTATTGTTGTAATAATGTTGTTTTACCTACACCTTTTGCCCCTTTAAGTCCTATCAATTTGTGAGAAAAACTAATAGTATCATAGACAGATCTTCTATAATCTGGTGTGGTCATAGCCTGAAATATACTTGAATAGTAAGTTAAAGTAGTGATAAGTTCCATAAAACTATCCTTCATTGGTATTATATTACCCATATTATATCATAAAGTTTTCAGTATAGTGAAAACTTTATGATATATTATTGGTTAGCATATAGAATAATAATCATTTATATAGTCTTTTACAACTGACGAAGTGTCTCCGAAGGCAACTCACCAAAATACGCTTTATAATTTTTAGCAAACTGTCCCATATGGTTAAAACCAAATTTTCGGGCAGTTTTTTCCACTAAGCCTTTTTCCATTTTCTGTGCTCTGAGTTCATCCCTCACTTTTGTCAGGCGCAATGCTGTCAGATACTCTTTGGGAGAAGTATGGAGTTCTTCTTTAAAATAGTTTCTAAGCGTGCGTTCTGAGATCTTGAATTTTTTGGCTATGTGTTCGATACTGATCTGTTCTTCAAGATGGGTATGCATATAAGCTCTGACTTCCAAGTACAAAAAATGCTTCTCTTTCACTACCTTATGTTTGGAACAGCCTATCTGTGTGCCTATCTCTTTGAGAAACTTCATAGGTACAAAATTAAGCAGCAGCTCCTTTCCCTCCTGGGTGATCGCTTTGTGTTTCAATGAGGATGCATCTTCAAGTATATCTTTCAGTTGAGCTCTCAAAGCATCTGCCTGTGGGGGACCTAGCTCTACTCTGTCTATTTTCGAGAGTTTCTCTTCTATCTCGTCCAGTCCCAACTTTTGAGTGAGCTTTTGTAAATGTTTACGTGTCACAGAGAGTATATAGACATGAAAGCCTTCATAACTCATCGCATTGATCTCATGTCCGGGAGAGTAAATGACCATCGTTGATGTGCTTTGTGTCATCGTATGATTGAAGTTGAACATTGAAGCATCTTCACCCATAATGACAAAAGACCACATGTTGTCAGGAGAGGCACCTTTCTGATCCAAATGGCAGTCAAAATGTGTGCTTGCTACCTGTACTTCCGGAAGGATCATCTGCTTGAGTTCCGAATAAAATGTACCTCCATCCAGCTGTAGAAAATCAATATCCCAGGAGTGCACCACTTCCTTAAAGTGATCAAAATCATTGATCTCAAGATCTATCCATAAAAAAGGTTCTTGTTGTATTTCATTTTTATTAGTCATGTTATGAGTATAGCTTAAATAGTTAAATTTGCCGAAAATAGATATGTAACACATACAATATTTCGTTATACTTTATCTTAACCCAAAAAAAAGGTAAACTATGTTTAAAATAGTACTAAAAACAACCCTTGTAGCTGCTACGACTTTAGCAACACTACAAGCTGGTCCGATCATCCATGATGCAGAGTATAATATACTCGCGGCTCAAAATGGAGAAAAATGGGCTAAAGAAGATAAAAGCCTCGATGATAAACTTGCAGCACTTCGCAAGAAACATGGTAAAGCACCCAATATCATCCATATCATGTGGGATGACATGAAGTATGGTGCAATCGGACACCCCATGCTCAATAATGTAACAGGTTATGTATCACCTAACATTAATAAAATTGCCACTAATGGGATGACATTCACCAGAATGTACACAGAGCCTTCGTGTACACCTACACGTGTTGCGGCAGCAACAGGTCGTCAACCAGTAAGATCTGGTATGATATTCCCAATTTTCCCAATTCATGAGATGGGACTACCCGCTTCTGAAGTGACCATTGCTGAAGTACTGGATGATGACTACCATACAGGTTTCTTTGAGAAGTCACACTTTGGAGATGTGGAAGAATCATATCTACATAACCAAGGATGGGATGAAGCTATTTTCACTATGTATAACCAGTTTGCCGGTCAAATGTTCACTCCAACGGCTGAAGCAGGAGGAATGACTACAGGATGGGCAGATGATGAAGTAAGTCCTTATGCACTTGATAAAGAGTTTAGACCTAAAAAATGGGTATGGGCAATAGAAGGTTTTGAAGGTAAAAAAGGTAAAGAGATATCTACACCTGTTAAAGTTTCTGAGTACCATGAGTTTAATGCTATGGCTTATGATAGAGTGAAAAAGTTCATTACAAAGCATGCCAGTGCTGATAAACCATTTTTACTAGACTGGTGGCCGAATGCTATAGAAATGTTCTCTGAAGAAAATTCACCCAAGCAAACACCACATGGATCAGCGAGCTCTGAGAGTCTATATAGACTAGACAAGCAGATTGGTGAGATTGTAGCACTGACAGAAAAACTTGGCATTGCTGAGAATACACTGATTGTTGTTATGGCTGACAATGGTCCAATGCAAGAGATTTGGCCTGAGACTTACCAAAATCCTGGAATCTTCCGTGGTGGCAAAAATGACTTCCTTGAAGGTGGGGTTCGTGTTCCAGCATTTGCTTACTGGCCAGGTGTGATAGAGAAAGGTGCTGTTGTTCATGACATCGTACATGTAGCAGACCTCTTCACTACATTTGCTCGTTTAGGTAACAAAATGGATGCTATCCCAAGAGATCGTGTTATTGATGGAATTGACCAGACATCACTACTACTCAATGGTGATGGGCATGGAAGACGTGATCATGTATTTATTTACCAGGGAGCAAATCTTTCTGCTATCGTCAAGCAACAGTACAAAAGACATTTCGCTGGTGCAAGAGCAGGGTTGGCAGGAAAAGGTTTCTTCGACTTAGACAAAGATCCTAGAGAAGAGCATCCGCAAATGGCACAATTTCTTTGGGCTTGGCCAGCTTTTGACCATATGAAAGCCAGACACGAAGCACAAATCAAGAAGTATCCGCACACACCTGTGACACGTGGTGAACCATATACCGGACTTGAACTTCTTAAAGAAAGATAGGTTCCATAAACATATAATGATCTCTCCATAGTATTATGGAGAGGTTCATTTACTTAAGTAGTATTTTTACTATTTTACTAAATGCACGTTAGGAACATAGATGATACATTATCCAAAACAGTCACTATTCAAATCTATATTATTTCTCGCTCTAAGTATAACTACTTTTGCTTCTGCTCAAAATGCTAAACCTCTTAAGCTCAAAGTCGGCGCCTATAAATTTGAACGTCTTGCTGCCCTCTTTGATGGTCGCGTGAAAATCAAAGGCTGTGATGCCACTTTTGTCAAAATGGGCATTGGTGATATGAACACCAATGTTTTTCATGGTCCCCAAGACTTGGATGTCACAGAGATAGGCCTGCACCCTTTTATGCTTGCCTACGCAAATGACAACTTTCGTGACTATACACTTTTACCTATCTTCCCTTTGCGTCTTTTCCGTCATAAAAGTATCTTTATCGGCACTGACAGTGGCATAAAAACACCCAAAGACCTCAAAGGCAAGACCATAGCCACACCAGGGTACTCTTCTACTTCCCTCACCTGGATACGGGGCATACTACAAGATGAATACGGTATCACGCCACAAGATGTCAAATGGGTCACTTCATCTAAAGACTCCTCAGCCAAGGAAGCCGGAAAAATTTCTAAAAATGAACAAATGATCCCTAAAGGCATAAACATACAAAGTGGGACAAAAGGCAAAGATGAATCTGAATTGCTTTTATCGGGTGAAGCGGATGCTCTTTTCCATGCAGCAGAACCCAAAGCTTATGTTCAGGGGAACCCGGAGATCAGCAGACTCTTTGCTGATTCTCGCGCAGTGGAACAAGCTTACTATAAGAAAACCGGTATTTTCCCCATTATGCACGCCATTGCCATCAAAACAAGCCTTTTAAAAGAGCATCCCTGGCTTGCACAAGCAGTTTTTGATGCTTACAGAGAGTCCAAAGCAATGACTTACAGCTACATGAGAAAACTAGGTTGGGCAGATGATATGCTCCCCTGGTATGGACAGGAACTACAAAATACACAGGCTTTAATGGAAAAGAACTTTTACTCTTATGGTCTTAACAAAGCCAATCGAAAAACCCTGAACACACTCTTTAGATACTCGTATGAACAGGGATTAAGTAGCCGTGAATTAACTATTGATGAGCTATTTGATCCATTGGGTCATAATTTTAGAGAACTTAAATAAACAAATATATAGTTTTGTCACTATACAATAGACATACATTAAAAAAGGAAAAATAATGAAAAAAATACTTACAGGTGCAGTCTTCCTAGGTGCTTCTTTATTTGCTCAAGATCCCATCATTCACGATGCTGAATATAAGATCCTGAAAGCTCAAAATGGGAAACAATGGCAAGAAGATGACAAAAATATAGATAAAAAACTAGCTGATTTTAGAAAAATAAATGGTGGTAAAGCACCTAACATCATCTATATACTTCTTGATGATGTCGGCTTTGGTGAGATCGGTATGGATAATCTTTCTGTGATCCGTGGATACAAAACACCAAATATTACAAAGCTTGCAAAAGAAGGAATGAGTCTGAATCGTATGTACACAGAGCCTTCTTGTACGCCTACCCGTGTAGCTATGATGACAGGACGTTACCCAACACGTACAGGTTTATCAGAAGCAAAAGCAACCATTGCAGGTGATGGTCTTTCAGGTGAAGAAGTCACCATTGCAGAAATACTGAGAGATTCCGGATACTACACTTCACATGTTGGAAAATGGCACATGGGAGATATTGAAGAAGCCTATGCAAACAACCAAGGATTCATGCATGCAGAATTTCCAATACACCAACAGGGGCAACTTGCCATTATGGGTAGAGATATGGAAAATGCCGATATCATCCGTGGCATTGACCCAAGTAGAGCAAAACAGACATTTACACTAGACAAACTTTTTGTTCCTGATCCTGGACATATGGTGACAGGTGTGGAAATTGGTAAAGATGGAAAACTTTATGAAGTGGAAATGGAAGCCGGTGAAGAGTGGACGCAAAAAAAATACAGAGAGATGAATGAACGTTATCAAAGAAATGTTTTATCCCAACTGCGTAAACTTGCAAAACAAGACAAGCCGTTTTTCCTAAACTACTGGCCTCTGTTCCCTCTTTCATTTGTACAAGAGCATAACAGTAAATACAACACGCTGAATGGTGGAACCATGGCTGATATTTTAGTAGAAGTGGATGAGTGGATTGGTGAGATCGTAAAAGAAGTAGATACCTTAGGTATTGCAGAAAACACGATCATCATTCTTATGGGTGACAATGGACCATTTATGCAATATGCCGGAGCAAGTGGACAGTCTGACCGGATTTACCGTGGTGGAAAGGCCGATCACCTCGAAGGTGGCGTACGTGTAAATGCATGGGTGCAGTGGAAAGGTATGATCGAACCGGGAAGTGTGTCTGAAGACATTTTCCACGTTTCTGACCTCTTTACTACTCTAGCGCGTATTGGACAAGGCACACAAGAGATCCCTAGAGACAGGATCATCGATGGTGTAGACCAAACGGGTATCTGGCTTTTAGGTGAAACACATGGTCGTAGAGATTATGTACACATTTACGAAGGTCCTGTACTGAAATCTGTGGTTAAAAACAAATATAAAATGCACCTTCCTCCTAAAGGGTCAAATCCTATTGCTGCACATATATTTGATCTTTATAGAGATCCCAGAGAAGAACGTCCTTTGGATTCTATCAAGTACGGACCTTGGGCAGGCGGACAATTTGCCAATATGATCAAACGTCATATGGCATTTAAAATGAAATATCCAAACAGACCTCCAACAAGAGATATTCCTTATGGCGGTATTGAGAACTTAAGACCGGAGAGTGTAAAACTTTTAGAGATCTTTAAACTGGGTCTGCCTCAAAAATAGAATTTTTGAATCAAGAATCTATACCAAAGTTTTATCTTTGGTATAGGCATTGATTTTTATTAATGATGTACTGATCATTCATGCTTTGACTTATGTCGATTATCAAACTTCTTCAACTCTTTATCGTACTCTTCTTTGAGACGTTTCTGAAGACCTGTCTGCGCTTCTTCTTTTAACCTGGCATTCTCTTCAAGCAATGCTGCTATCTTCTCATCTTTTTCTTTGAGCATCTCTATATAGTCATCACAATTGGAGTCTGATACCGTATCATAATAATTATGGTAATGCCTCCCAGACAACAAAGCAGGTCGGATGATGGGTCTGGGTCTTATCGGTCTTTCGGGGTCTATAGGTGGTCTGACTATGGGCTGTTCCGGGATCGGGGTTGCATGCATACTCACCTCTGCATGTAAACCCAAATACATACCTAACAGTAGTATCAGTCCTAAAAATATTTTCTGCATTTTACTTCTTCCTTTTTTTATTGTCTATTCATCTATTTATTTTAGGGGACCTCCAATAATCACTCCACAAAGTCCACTATTTCTTACTCCCCTTTGGCATCCGTTCTGTTTGAAGTAAATCTCCACCAAAAAGCGTTTCGGACACCTTTTGTACGTCTTTTTGAGTTACATTTTCTATGTTTTTCTCAAAGTCGAGCAGTACGTGAATGTCATCACCATGTTTGGCATGGTTTAGTATGAGTTCTTGCCAAAAATAGTTATTTTTTAAGGCTTTTTTATACAACAGCGTATACTTTGTTTTCACATTTTTAAGTTCTAACGAAGTAGGTCCCTCTTTTACAAATTGAACTATAGCCTGTCTAATACTTGTTATTAACTCATCTTTACGTGCAGGGTCAGAGGCAAACCGTATGTTACACGAAGCAGTTTTTTCAAGTTCCCGAATAATGTTGCAGCTCACCCCTACCCCATAAGTACCCGATTTCTCTTCACGAATCAAATTACGCAGTCTGATGGTCAGAATATCCTTCATCATAGAGAGTGCGCTGTCTGTTAGGAGTGAGTATTCTAAAGGTGCACGGTACTTTAACCCAACATTAGCAATATTGCTTGTATTCAAAGCTTTCACAAATTTTTGAAACCCTGTTTTGTACGAGTAAGGTGTAGCGTTAATGCTTTCATTTTTAACTGAGGTTGCTAAGTTCGCAAGGGTAAGAGCAATCTGTTTTTCTACTTCTTCTGCTGTAACATCTCCCACTATAATGTAATCAAAATGGTTCATGGCTTTAAACTTCTCTTTAAAAATACTTAGCATTTTACTTGTGTTGAGATCATTGATGCTTTCTTTGCTGTCAAAGAGTATACGAGGGTTATTCATATAGTAAAACTTGTTCATCTCTTTACTAAATTTGTAGGCAGGATCTCGGTCTGATTCTTCTGCCAAAGAGAGGTCTTTGTTACGTAACTGTCTGTCTACATTTGGGCTTATCTTGGCTGTGGTTGCATAGAGGTAGATCATCTTCATCATGCTCTCTAAGTCTTTGGAACTACTGACTGCATTGATGCCTTCATAAAATCGTGATAGAGAAAAATTTACCTGTACTTTTTTATCTGAAAGCAACTCTCTCATCTCATCAGGGCTCAAATCACTTGGAGCAGACTGCATGACCCATCTAGACATTTTTTTTGCATCGTTGAGTGCCTCTGTGGGTAAAGCACTTAAGCCTCCATGACTCACAGCAGAAAGCAAAACTTCATTTTTACGAAAATCTGTAGGCTTAAACAGCACAGTGATATTATTTTCCAATGTGTAGGTGTAAATACCTGCTTTTTCATCAAAACTTTTTTTCAAAATCTTTTTAGCTGTAAGTGGTTTTTTCAAAAGTGTTAAATCTCTTTTTTCTACCTTTGGCGCTTCTTTTACCTCTTCTTTTGCTTTTTTAATTTGTTGAAGTACCTCTTGTTTATCTAGCTCAAATTTTTTGGTACTTTTAAAGAGTATGACCCTGTCTTGGATGTTAAGTATTTCCCTAAAACGCGCATTTACCTCTTGTAGTGTAATCTCGTCTGCAAGTGTCTTGACAATGGCATAATCTGCCTCTCTGTCAACAAAGGTACTGTTATGCTCTATGCTTTGAAAAAGTTGTGAAGATAAAGTAATAGACTCTGTAGTTTGAATGCTTTTAAAAGCATCTTCGTTGCGTTTAAGAAGTTGTTTTGTAGCACGTTTAAGTGTAGATGCATCAAAGCCAAATTTTCCAAATTGCCACATAAATGCATGAAGCTGAGAAAAGGCTGCTTCTCTTTCTTTTGTATTGTATGTTGCTACAAAGGTATGTACTTTTTTATGGGGTGTTAACGTTTGTGTACGCATAGACATACCTAAAGCTTTGCTTTTTGGTTTTAAAAGTGCTTTTTTTGCCTCAAGGTTAAACATGTTTTGTGCTAACCAAGTGACAACATCTTCTCTTTTCTCTGCAAGCGTTCGCGTACCTAAGTGACGTTCAAAATAGTAAACCTCAGCAGCATTCTCAAACAACTCTTTGTCACTGACCACCATCATACGCGTCTCATTGTTTTCTGGTATTAGACGAGATATTGGTTTTTCATGATTGCTATTTGTAAGCGCAGAAAATTGCTTTTTTATCTTCTTTTCCATCTGCGTGACATTTACATCACCCACCACCACAAGGTGCATCAACTCTGGTCTGTACCATTTTTCATAAAAATCTACTGCTCGTTGCACAGGAGAATGTTTAATTACCTCTTCTGACCCGATCACAATACGATCAGCATATTTACTCTCCCCATACAGCAGTGGTGCATACTGAAGATAAAGTCTGAACCTGGCATTGTTTCGAAGACGTTTTTCTTCCAGCATTACCCCTCTCTCTTTTTCGTATTCATCAGGGTTAAAAAGTAAACCTCCTGCCCAGTCTCCCAATATGGTCAAAGCCGTATCAAGATGATTATCTTTAAGGGGAACAGAGAGCTTATAGAGTGTTCGGGTAAAGCCTGTATTGGCATTAAGGTCACCACCAAATTTCAAACCTATGGACTCCAAATACGAGATGAGTTCATTCTTTTTGAAATTTTGGGTACCGTTAAATGCCATATGTTCAACAAAGTGTGCCAAACCTCTCTGGTCATCCTCTTCTTCAAGAGAACCCGCTTTCACTAAAAAACGAAACTCTACAGTATCTTTAGGCTTTTCATTATGCAAAATACTATAGCTAAAGCCATTGCCTAATGTTCCTTGCACTAAAGCTTTTTCAACAGGAAGTGTACTGGCTCCCAAAAAAAGTGTGCTGAGCAGTAGAAGTAAAAATTTATGCATTGTTGTCCTTGGTGGATTTATGTGTGGGAAGTATAACGAAGTTGCGTAAATGAAGTATCTCCAAATCTTAATTTGGGTTGAGTTTCTGTGCTAACCCCTCTACACTCTTTTGTTTCTTTTGAAGGAACATAGCTCTTAACAGATGTAAAGTCTCCTTAAACACTGTAGCATCAAATGCTTTTTCCCCAACAAGACTTGCTTCAAAATCAGACAAACCTTTTTTTAACACAACATTTTCTTCCACAAATTCATCTATAGTGTCTTTACTCCCAGCAACACCAAGCCAAGCATAATAACTTTTATACACTTCTGAAAGATTTCCTTCTGCTACTGTAGAAAGAAGATGCTCAAACTTGCCTTTTTCACTCTCTTCATACTGACGTTTTTTGGCTTCTATTCTTTGCTTTATTTTATTTTTAAAAAGTAAAAACAATACAAGTAATACCCCCAATAATAAACCTACATACATCAGTCTTTCATTTCTTAGTTTTTTCTTAGCATCCAAGGCAATTTGAGGGTCTTCTATAATTTCTAATTGCATCTGAGGTATTTTTTCTGTGTGTAACTTTTGCGTCACAGGATTCCACCAAAACAACTCTTTTTCAGGCAGGGTTACATTCCCCTCTCCTGTGGTAACAAAGGTAAATCTATCCACCCTAGAGACATCATAGTCTCCTTTTAGATTACTCTGTAGCTCTGGTTCTTTTTTGTAAACACGCATGTTTTCATTTGAACTGTAGTTTATAGGTTTTAACAATATGTCGAGTACATCATGGGCTTTCTGAGTGATACTAAGTTCTATGGCATCGCCCACAAAAATCTGCTTTTTTACTGCTGTCATTTTAGACGCTACACTGTACTTGTCTGTTACCAATGTAAATTGATTGTTTTTTATGCCTTGCGGTGATTGAACATCAATAGAAAGTCTGTCACTTTTTAAGGAAAATTCTTTTTTGGCTTGTCCGTATCCCATAGAAGAAGTAAAAGAGACTAAGATGGTGGGTATCACTATCTTGCCTGCTTTAAGAGGATAAAGTGCATACTCATAATGTACCAGTTGCCACTCCTCCCTCTCTATCTCATCTCTACCCAGATAAGCTGCACTTTTAGGTGCTTGCACTATATATTTATCTGAAGGTGGGAAAGTTATTTTTACATCGGTTGTACTAAAAGCAGTCGTTAGTATCTCGATGGCAATGGTTACTTTTTGAGAAGTGTACACGACATCATTTGTTTTTGTAAACACACGTACTTTCCCTTCAATGGCAAAAGCATCAAGTGTAAAAAAGAGCAAAAGAATTAAAAAATTTACAAGATGTTTAGTTGTCATCATTGTTCCCTTGTATGTTCTTCTCTTGCATCTGATACTGGTAAGAAAATTTATTTTTCAAAAAGTCTTTAGGTCCTGTTTGCAGTCTGTCTAGCCAGTTTGGATTACCGGATGATGCTTCTTGTTGTGCACTTTGGTCATCGTCAACCCCCTTGTTTTCTGTATTGTCAAAAACAATTTCATCTGCTCCCAATGCTCCAACACCCTGTTGTCCGTCATTTTCAGGTTCTTTAAGAATCTTTCTGGCTTTGGCTACTTTTAAATTATCTTGGGCTTTCTTGAAGTTGGGATCTATTTTTAATGCCAGTTCATAAGACTCTATGGCAGCATCATAGTCACCAAGCATCACGTAAACATTGGCAAGGTTGTACCTACCCTCTTTGCCACTCAAATTTTGATATACCGTTTTTGCTTTTTTAAAAGCTCCTTCTCTATAGTAAGAAGCTCCCTTAAAAGAGAGATTCTCAAAATTTTCAGATGCTTGTGTATAGTTTTTCTTTGTATATACTTTATAACCCGCTTGGTCAGCAGTCACAAAAAGTCTGTCAACTTTGCCTTCATAGAAAAAAACCAACCATATCAAAGAGGCAAGTAAGGTCACGAAAAAAGGCATCAGAGTTCTATGGTTTTTTATGTAGGATCTCATGATTTCCTCCATAACTCAGCAAAAAACCCTTGTCGTGCCCAAAAGAGTAGAAGTAAAAATAGAATAGGTATCAATACATATCCGCCATCTTCATACGTACTTTCATCCTCTTTAGAAGCATTTTTAAAGTTTTTGTCTATCAAAGAAGAAACCTCTGCCACGTCAGACCCATCTCTTGCAAAAGGTACATAGCTAGCCCCTAAAAGTGAAGATGCCTGCTTAACACTGTCTGCATTGGAGAGTTCTTTAGATGCCATTTGCCATATGACAACATCTCTTTGTTTGTCAAAGCCACTTTTGATGGCTTGTTTTACCAAAGAGGAAGAGAGAGAATCCGTTAAAACAATAATTGTTGCACCTTGTGTATTTAACTCTTTTTGTGCCAACAACAGAGCATCTGAAATGTTATCTCCTTCTAAAGGCATGATGGAGACATCAAGAGCCTGTGCAAAGGTTTGGATGATGCTATGATCATGAGTAAGAGGTAAAACCAAATGTGCTGTGCCACTGTATGCAATGAGCAAAGACTGCATGTCAGCTCTGTGTTCCAAAAGATCGGTTATCTTAATCGTTGCTCTTTCTAAACGGGTTGGTAAAATGTCTGTACTTAGCATACTCTCTTTCACGGCGACTACAAGAGCTACTTTCGTTTCATCTTTTGCAAAAGGAGAATCTTTCAATTTCCAACTAGGACCGGAGAGTGCCAAAACAAGCAAAGTAAGTACAAACCCTAAATACCAAGGTGCTGCTACCCTAGATGCTGTTTTTTTAGGTGCTACGAGCAAATGTTTTAGTAACTTTTCTGAGACTATTTTTTGCCATTTCTTTTCATCATTTTGTTGTAATAGTAGCCACCATACCAATGCCCATACAGGGAGTAAAAAAAGTAAATACTCTGGTCTTAAAAAATGAAAAGCACTCATGTTTTACTCCTCGTGCTTTGCACAAAAAGTAGAAAACCATAAGCAAGCAACAAAAGAAGTGTGGCAAGTAAAGGGTATCTAAACAGTTCAGACTTTGGTCTATGGGTGATGACTTTTACTTCTTTAGGTTTTAAGTTATCTATCTGCTTGTAAATATCTGAGAGTTCCTCAGAGTTCCATGCATAGTAAAACTTCCCTCCTGTGATTTGGGCTATCTCTTTAAGTGTGTCTGTATCTATGGGGTGCTCTCCTGCATTTTGTGGGTCACCTATGGCTATGGGAAAGATGCTTACTTGATGTTTGGCAGCTAGTTTTGCCGCAGTAAGTGGTGGTATTTTTGAGCCTGTATCATCTCCGTCACTCATGACGATAAGCATTCGGTCAGTCACGTTAGAGTCTTGAAACATTTTGACTGCCAATCCTATGGAATCACCTAAAGCAGTTTGAGGACCTGCCATGCCTATGTGCAACTCAGAGAGTAGATGCTCCAAGGCATTCAAATCTTGTGTAAAAGGTGCTTGTACAAAAGCAGCATTTCCAAAGAGTATTAAGCCTATCTTTTCTCCTTGTCTTGCTTGGAAGAAGTTCTCTAAAACCATTTTCACTGCTTCTAGCCTGTCTATGGCTGTGCCGTTTTTGTCTTTAAAATCTTTAGTTGCCATAGAGCCTGAAAGGTCGATGGAGACCAATACTTCTCTTTGAGAGATCTCTTTACTTAGAGGCTCACCGATGTAAAGTGGTTTGGCTAGTGCAGTAATGACCAAAACATAGACCATAGCCAGCAGTATCTTTTGGAATGTTGAGGCTCTCGATATGCCGCTCACTGAACTTTTACTTGAGTTAAGCGCATCAATATCATCTTTAAAGCTAATACGTAATGCAGAACGATTTGCTTTATAGACCCATGGTAGTTTAGTGACAATAAAAGGCAATACCAACAATACAAAAACCCAAGGATACGAAAACTCAAACATTTTTTTGAACCTTATGTCTCTTTATCCAAACTTCTACCGTTTGTTTTAACCTATCATATTGGGCATCATCAAGTGAGTAAGTATCATCATACAAAAGTTGCTGCATCTCTTCTCTAAATACTGTGGACACTTTAACAACTGAATGTTCTTCCATAAAGTCCCACCATCCTTCATGAGAGAGGTGGGCAACAACTTTACGTCCGTAAGAAAGAAGAGCTACTCTTTTTGCGAGTGAAAGTAAGGCGATGCTGTTTTCTTTACTCTTTTCACTGTAAGTACTTAGCTCTTTGAGGGCTTCTCTTTTATATTGTTCACCTTTATATCGTCTATACCTTTTCATAACAAAAGGCAAGAGAAGTGCTAAAAATAACACTATAAGCATGTACCATCCAGGAGCCACAGGAAAGAAACCCACAGCGTCAGGCACTATAATATCATGCATATTATCCAGTGATGCTTCTGCTATGGTTTGATTCAAATCTACAGACATTAGTTTCTTCCTCTGCTCAAACTCAACTGCTCATAAAGCTGGTCTAATACGGGGAACTCTGTAGAGACAGAAAGCACGGGCAATGCATTTTTCTGTGAGAGTTGTTGCATTTTCTCTTTTCTTGCACCCAGACGCGCTGCATAATTTTGTATGAACTGCTTATCTGTACTGTCTACATCTACAGTCTCACTCCCATCTGTAAAAAACAAAGAACTTGACTCGACTATCTTCTCTTCCATGGGGTCATAGACCAATACTCCCAACACATCGTTATGCATATTTATGCGTGTTATGTGTTTTCTTGTCTCCTCATCCATCGCACGTCCATCACCTATCAGTACCACAAGGTCATCATGTTTGGCTAAGCTAGAGAGTATTTTTAGAGATTTACTTAGATTCCCTTTTGCGTTGTTTGTATTGCTTGCATGCAAAAGATGGTTTTGTTTCTCAATTTCAGTCATTATCTGCACCACAGAGTTTTTACTCGAGGTGGCTTTAAAAAACTTCACCTCTTCATTGTTATAGACCACGGCACCTACTCTGTCACCCATTTCCAAGGCTTTAAAGGCAAAAAGTGCTGCAGTATGGGCAGCTGAGACTGATTTCACCCGTTCTTTTGAACCAAAAAACATAGAGTTCATCTGAGAAACAACCAACCATACATTACGGTCACGCTCTTCATTGTAAACACGAATGTAAGGTTTTCCTGTTCTGCGTGTGGCTTTCCAGTCCATGTTGCGTGTGTCATCACCTTGTACATACTGCTTCATCTCTGAAAAGTCCATACCTCTACCACGCATTTTAGAGCTATGTCTCCCACTTAACTTTGAGAGTACCGCAGCATTAGGTCTGATGTTAAAGTTTTTTGGCATTACTCCAAACTTGAGCAGTTCATTCAAGCTTACATAGACACCTTCATCTTGTCTGTCCATCATCTAAGCCGGAAGTGCAACCAAATCAAAAATCATATCGATGATGTCATCATTGCTCACACGTTCAGACTGTGCTTCATAGCTAGGTGTCAGACGGTGACGGAACACATCATGCAGTACGGCTCTTACATCTTCTGGGGTAGTATAGTCTCTTCCTTGTAGCCATGCATTTACCCTTGAACATTGGTCAAGCCCTAACGAAGCCCGTGGGCTCACACCCACATCTATGTATGATGCCAGTTTTTCATCATACTTTTCAGGGTAACGTGTGGCAAACACTAAGTCTACGATGTACTGTTCAATGACTTCTGAACTTTGCACCCTAGCTATCTCATCACGTGCAGCAAAGATCATCTCTTGTGAGATGCGAGTGCTATCTTCTTCTGCAGCATTTCCACTTCTTTCACCTCTAACCAAACGTATGACTTCTATCTCTGAAGCTTTATCCGGATAGGTAATGTTCACATGCATTAAAAAACGGTCTTTTTGAGCTTCAGGAAGAGGATACGTCCCCTCTTGTTCTACAGGGTTCTGCGTTGCCATGACTATGAAAAGTTTAGGCATTTTATGGGTTTTACCTGCTACAGTCACCTGTCTCTCTTCCATCGCCTCAAGCATGGCTGCCTGCACTTTTGCCGGAGCACGGTTGATCTCATCTGCCAGAATGATATTCCCGAAGATCGGCCCCTCTTCAAAACGGAACTTGTACTCTCCGTTCTCTTCATACATATTCTCCGAACCGGTTACATCTGAAGGAAGCAGATCAGGGGTAAACTGAATACGCGAGAATTTTGAGTCAATAGCATCTGCCATGGCTCTTACTGCTCTTGTCTTTGCAAGTCCAGGTAAACCTTCTACAAGTAAGTTACCGTTAGCAAGCAAACCGATAATGAGTCTTTCAACGATATTTTCCTGCCCGATGATAGACGCATTCATTCTTTTTTGAAGAAGTTGGATGGATTCAAATGGGGTCATAATATTCCTTCGTATGCAATTTTATGCATCGCCAATCATGTTACAGATCTCATACTCATCCATAATGATAACGACACTGAGCAATAAGTAAATGTGTCTGCGTTACTTTATAGATCAGTCTGTGTTCGATAGTGATACGTCTTGACCAATACCCTGACCAATTATATTTTAAAGGTTCAGGTTCTCCTAAACCTTTAAAAGGTTCTCGCTCAATCTCTTTTATGAGTCTGTTTATCTTTTTTAAGATCTTTTTATCTTGATCTTGCCAATAGAGGTAATCACTCCATGAATCATCTGCAAAACTAAGTATCATTCTTCCAGCAGCTCTTTTGTTTTGCCAAGACCATCTTCAAGCTGACTGATGGCTCTATTGAGCCGTTTTGCATTCGCTTCACTTTGCATAAGATACGCAGTCTCTTCCATAGCACGATAATCTTTCATCGATATTATCACCACAGACTCTTTATTTTGGCGGGTAACAATCACCGGCATTGCATTGTCTACAACTGCATCTAAAGTACTGGCCAAGTTTTGTCTTGTGTGAGAAAAATTTAATGTTTGCATGATAACTCCTCTTAGTATATGTACATATACTAGTACATATACTATTAAATAGGACTTAAGGTTCTATATTTTTTATTTGCTTCTGTGTATTCCATCATAGCAACATCGCCATCTGAGTTATCAAAGGCTACCTTCGTCTCATAGATCTGCCAGATGATCTATTCATTGATCTGCCGGACGATCTATTCATGGATCGTGATGGCATCGTTGAAGGCCGCCCGGCTGATGGTCTGCCTGGTCTTGCTGTAGGGTTTGAAGGTCTTGGTCTATGAGATCCGCCTGGTCTGTTTGGTCTATTTGGAGGTCTATATCTTCCACCATAAGATCCTCCTCTATAATATCCACCGCCATAGCCATAAGAAGGGTACCCATAGCCGCCATAAACACCATGTCCACCATATCCACCATATCCTACAGATGTATATGTTGTGCACCCTGTCATAAAAGGAGTAACCAGTACGGCAAAAGCAGTTAAGGAAATTTTCATCATTTTAGACATGATCATTTCCCTCCTTTCGCAGCAGAATCAGACCAATACTGTAAGATCAATATGGCACCTACATTATCAGAGATGATGGCAACATTCCCATTATGGAAGACCTTGGATGGAGTAACTAAGATATCACCGCCTAACTCTTCTACTTTTTTAGTTGACCTTGCAAGGTTGTCAACTCTGACTACTGGTACCCAACGTGTTTTTATTTCACCTTCTGAAACCATTGAGACATCTCTGATCCCTGCACGCCATTTACCTTTAGATTTTAAAATACGATATCTATCTCGCACTTCCGAAGTACCATAAGTACCCAACTTACGATAAAAAGCATCACTTTTAGCAGGGTCTTTTGACCAAAGTTCATTCCAAAGCCAATCACCTATCTTTGCTTCTCTGTCTAAAGGGTCACCCTCTTTAGCACGTAAAAGTACCAGGTGTGCACCTTGTGCATCACTCACTAAAGCACCTCTGCCTCGCATTTTCATATCAAGCGGACCTTTAAGGACTTTACCGTTTTTGGCTTTTACATAAACCAAAGCTTTATCTACATTTTTAACTGAAAGTGTAGGCAACCAAACAGCTGCAGACTTCTCTTTTGCTGTAACCTGCATCATACCGCCGATTAATTTTCCACGATTATAAATACTGATATAATCATCTTTCTCATCAAATGTCCAAGCAAAAAGTCCTGAGTAAAATTCTTTGGCAGCAGAAATATCATCTGTCAAAAGGTCATGCCATACGAACTTTCCTGAGTAATATTTATGTGTTGCACTCTTTGTGATAGCAGGCAGTGATAACTTCTCCTGTTCAGGTGCCGGTGTCTTTACACCTGTGCAACCTATCAAGAGTAAGGAAACCAACAGTATCGATCCACTTGTGATCCACTTGTATTTGATTGTTTTGTGCATTTTTCACATCCTTTTATCTATTTTACCCTAAAACACTATAGGGGACCTCTAAGCTCTCTTCAGGTTTTTTGTTAAAACTTTTCGGGAACTATATGATAGTTATAGCTTAGCGGCTTGTATTTATTTTTCTTCATTTTTTTAATTTTAGGCTTTTTAAAAGGTATAGCTTCATAAGGAATTTGACTGAGCAGATGTGAAATACAATTAAGTCTGGCACTTTTTTTATTGTCTGAATTAACCACGAACCATGGGGCATGTTTGCTATCTGTCGCTAAAAACATTTTATCTTTTGCTTCACTATATTTATCCCACAGTTCCTGTGCTTGTAGATCCATAGGACTTAGCTTCCAATGTTTACGAGGGTCCTCAATTCTTTTTTTCAAACGCTTTACCTGAACTTCCTGGCTCACGTCAAACCAGTATTTGATCAAGATTATGTCATCATCAACAATAGCCTGCTCAACAGTTGGTGTACCTTTTAGAAAATGATAATACTCTTTCTCTGTGCAAAAGCCCATCACTCGCTCAACACCGGCTCTGTTATACCAAGACCGGTCAAAAATAGTAATTTCACCTGCAGCAGGAAAACGTTCAATATAACGCTGATAATACATTTGTGTCTTTTGACGTTCTGACGGAGCAGGCAGGGCATTGACCTGGAAGATCCGTGGACTTACCCGCTCAAGAATTCGCTTGATCACACCCCCTTTACCTGCTGTATCACGCCCTTCAAATACAATGATAACTCTCTTACCTTCCCGCTTTACCCAATTTTGAAGCTTGCATAGTTCTACTTGAAGTTTATATAACTCTTTTTCATATTTTTTATTGCTAAGTTTTTTATTGTTTGTTGACACAATTATTTCCTTTTTTAGCTTATTTTTTTCAATTCAAATGGAGAATGCGAAGCGGAGGCTCCTTGCCCTTTACTTGAGACAAGGGCAATCACTTGGCAGTACAAGATCTATGGCAGCCGGTACGATCTCAAAACGGATCTTTTTATTCTCATAAGGTTCACCGTCAAGATTGACAGGGATGATCTCTTCGGACTCACTCTCAATCCAAGGGGTTTTAAAATACTTAATATACCGACCATCCTGCGTCGGGTTTTTCACTTCATCCAAAAATTGTGCGATATCTGCACCTAAAACCTCTTTTATGATCAAGACATCAAGCAGACCGTCATTAATGAATGCCTCCGGAGCAAGTACCTGCCCTCCTCCTGCCTGTTTTCCATTACATATAGCAGCGAGCACACTTGACTCTTCAGATTCAAATTCTGGGGTCTTTACTTTGGCAGTATAAGGGGTAAAATTGAGGGCTTTTATCAAACCAGTGAGTGTATAGGCACCGCCGCCTAAAAAGTTTTTAAGGGCTACGGGTGTCTCTGCTGTGACTTTCGCCCCAAATCCTCCTGTTGCGATGTTCACAAAGTGTCTGTCATTGGCTTTGGCAATGTCGATGGACGTTGTCTTTCCGGAAACAGCCAAACGCAAAGCTTCCAAACTGTCGATAGGAATCTTACATGCGCTTGCAAAGTCATTGGCGGTACCAAGTGGCAAGATCGCCAGTTCCGGTCTTTGCTCTCTGGGGAGTTTAGCCATGGCATCTACTATTTCATTGACAGAGCCGTCTCCTCCGCCGACCACCAAACGCTTTATGCCATCAGTGATGGCTTCATTTACAAAATGCTCCATATCACCGTATTCATAAGTGACTCGGACTTCAACACCCTCTACCTCTTCACGTAAGGTTGAAATAGCTGAGCGGACGGAATCATAGCTTGCTTTTTTCCCGTTGAGTATGATACGGATCATATACTTCCTTTACCTTTTTTTATTTAGATCGATCAAAGTCGTGATAATAGGCATGACTTTCTTGATCCCGAAAGCATCACCTGTTGTAAACGAATCGACAGTGCGTTTTACTTTTTTAACAGAGCTTGTAAACTCAGAGACATTTTGTTTCACTTCATCAATGTCTGTCGAAATTTGTCCCCAGGCAAAATCACGTATCTCTTCTATGGACTCTGCTTCTGCTCCTCTGTCTTGTCGGGAAGCGATAGTAAAGAACAGTAGGGCTGCCAATAAATTAATACCGGACAGTATCGCTGCTGATTCAAGATTGCTGTAGCGTGTTTCAAGATAAAGAAAAACCGTGACATTTAACATGATCAAACTTACAAGCACTGCCAAAAGTCCAACAGCAACCCATACAGTCTGTCGACTTTTCTTACGCATTTCCAAACTTAAAAGTGCTTTTTCACTCTTGATCAGAAGTTTCATCTTCGCATTAAAATCTTCACTCATCACTAATCCTTTTCCAGTGCTCGCCCGAAAGCTGCACCCAATGCAAAAAGTACCACCGCCGCTACAGGCGAGAGGTTCTCATAATCTTTTTTAATGCTATGGAGAAGTTCATGTATACCGTCTTTGGCATCCATTTTTGCCTCGTCTACGGATCCCATAATCTCTTCTGCTTTCTCTTCTGCTTCTTCAAGTGCATGTTGTCGTGCTTCTTCAGCTTTTATCTCTTCTGTTGCTTCTTGTTTTTCTCTTTCTTCTTTTTGTTTTCTAAGTGCTTCCACCTCTATACGAAGCATATCGAGTTCCTGATGCATGGTCATTTTAGCCATCACTATTCTCCTTTTCTTTTATGTTTTCTTCTTTTACAGAAGTAACCTTTAGAGGTTCTTTCTCATAATCACTCAGCAAAATAGACAGCCATTCTGTCTCTTTATATTGAGAAAATATAAACTGCACTATCATGGTAAGCGGTACAGAGAGTATCATCCCTGCCGGACCAAATATCCATCCCCAAAATGTCATGGAAAGGAAGATGACCAAGGCAGAAAGCCCCAACCCTTTTCCCATTATCTTTGGTTCAAGAATGTTCCCCACTATCATATTTATAAGCACATACCCTGTCGCTACCCACATGGCTGTCATTACACCTTGGTCGATGAATGCCATAATCACAGGAGGCACAGCAGCGATGATTGAGCCGATCACCGGGATAAAATTTAAAAAGAATGCCAGTGTTGCCCAAAGGTAGGCATAATTGACATCATAAAACCACAAAACCACAAAAACACTCACTCCAGTGAGTAGACTGGTCTTCACCTTAATGAGAAAATAGGTTTTAATCTTCTCAATGATTTTAAGCATATCTTCCATATTACTATCATAAGTCTGCGTGATTTTCATCATTTTATTGTAGAAGAGCTGAGACTCCATAAGCATAAAAGCAACCATAAAGAAGATGAGGAAGATATTGGAAAATTGACTTCCTGCCTGAGAAAAAAGGTTTTTTATAATATCGCTCACATTACTTTTACTAAGCATTTCCTGCAACTCAGTTTGTGTGATCTGTATGCCTATGCCTTGCATAAAATGAGAAAATTTTACAAGACTGGCAGAGAATTGTCCTTTGGTCTGCTGAAAATTATTGGCAAAATCTCTCACTTCTTCCCCGATATACCCACCCAGTATTATGGTCGGAATGAGTGAGATGAAAATAAGAACCATCAGGGAAAGCACTTTAGGGATATGTTTACGTTCCAGATAATTAAGTAGAGGAGAGAGCACAATAGCAATTGCTATGGCAATGAGCAGAGGCACCACAAGCTCTGATGCATACTTGAGTACCAGCATAATGATGGACAGAAAAGCCCAAAACATCAAAAGCTGATTGACCGGCCAGATCTTCTGCCTATTTTCTTTCATATTTATGTTTGATTAAAAAAGTTTTTTGATCTTGCCGTAAGCGTCTTTAAGCTCACCTGCTGCAAGTGTCAATGCCGTATCAACATCTTCTTTTGAATCAGCATCAATCCCGAGTTCAGCCGCAGCTTTAAGTTCAGATGCACTGTCTCCGGCGATATCTCCCATTTTTTTCAGCTTTGTTTTTAAGTCATCATAGGCAGGTTCCAATTTTTTCAGTTCATCTCTAGCTTCTGCAGCACCAAGGTTTGCTTTCAGTGTCAACTCATCTTTAAGCTGACTCAGTTCGTTTAGTAGTGTTTCTGTATTCATTTTTATTCCTTTGTCTAGTTTCTTGGGGCATTCCATAAAATAGTTTAATTGTTTGTCGGCTCCGTCATACTCTTCATCACTTGATCAAGACTGAAACTCGCTGCCTTCATACGTGGAGGATACTCTTTAAATGTACTTAGGAACTTTCCAACATATGCCTGTGCAGGGACAAGTAAGAATGCACGATCAAGCATCCAGTCATAATAGGTATTTGAAGTAATAGTTGCCTCTTCATATGGGTCAGCACGTAAATTCAAAATGAGTGGCATACGAAGTGGCGTAAATGGATTTGCCCATACACCTAATGTACCTGCCATACGTTGTTCCATAAAGATGAGTTTCCAAGGACCGTAACGCATAGCCGTTAAATCACCATCATCAGAGAAATAAAATACTTCTTTTCTTGGACTTTCTACTTTATCTGGATTTTGTAAATGTTCCAGCATATTGTATCCGTCTAGATGAACCTTATACTCTCTACCATTTGCTGTAGATTTATATCCATCAAGTAAGTCCGCTTTTATGTCTGTTTTACCCGCTACGGCAAGAAGTGTTGGGAAAAAGTCCATACCACGCACAATGCCATTCGTTACAGAGTTCGCTTTTATATGTCCAGGCCATCTTACAAGTGCCGGCACTCTCCAACCACCTTCCCAGTTTGTATTTTTCTCAGATCTAAATGGTGAAGCTGCCGCATCTGGCCAAGTATTTTTATGTGCTCCGTTGTCTGTTGAGTAAAATACAAAGGTATCATCTGCTACTTTAAGTTTATCAAGAGTATCAAGTAGTTGTCCTACATGTCTGTCGTGTTCTATCATACCATCTGCATAGTTGTTCACACCGGAGATACCTTGATTCTCTTTTTTCACATGGGTTCTAAAGTGCATTCTTGTACCATTCCACCATACAAAGAAAGGCTTTTTGGCTGCTGCTTGACGCTCCATAAAGTCAATAGCCGCTGCTACTGTCTCATCATCTATAGTTTCCATACGTTTTTTCGTTAAAGGACCTGTGTCTTCTATTTTCCCATCTGCTTTAGAGTGGATGACACCGCGAGGACCGAACTTTTTGAGAAATGCAGGGTCTTTTGGATAATCCACATTTTCAGGTTCTTCTTCTGCATTAAGATGATAAAGGTTTCCTAAAAATTCATCAAAACCGTGATTGGTCGGAAGCATCTCATCTCTATCACCCAAGTGATTTTTACCAAACTGACCCGTAGCATAGCCTTGATCTTTCAACAGTTCAGCGATTGTAGGATCTTTTTCAGAGATACCCTGTTTTGCCCCAGGAAGACCTACTTTTGAAAGTCCTGTTCGTAGCACTGACTGCCCTAAAATAAATGTTGAACGCCCTGCTGTACAAGACTGTTCACCATAATAATCGGTAAACAATAACCCTTCATCGGCTATTCTGTCAATGTTTGGTGTTTTGTAGCCCATCATTCCTCTTGTGTACGCAGAGATGTTTGATTGACCAATGTCATCTCCCCATATTACCAAGATATTTGGCTTGGCAGCTGCCATAAGTTGTGTAGGTATCACTGTTGCAGTAAAACCAAGACTTAGAGCCAATAACAATTTTGAAGTTGTTTTTTTCATGATTCTTTTCCTTTTAAATTTGATAGTTCATATCAATGATACCATAAAAAACTGTCAAAAAAAAGGGGGGGACATTGCCATTAAGTTAAGGATTGTTTCCATACAAGGAGCAGGGACTTTAGTCCCGTAAAGACGGGATTGAAATCCCTACTCCAAGAAAAGATTTACTCTTAACTTAATGGCGTTGCNGGGGGGCATTGGTAGTTTTTTGTTATTTAGATCATGACAATTATTCTCTTAATGTAGCTATGAGTCGTTTAGGATAAATACAGGACATCTATGGCAAGGAAGATTAAATCATGGTTTGTTACCGATGAAGCTTACCTCTATACCCTCATGTGCTATATAGAACAAAACCCACTTAAAGCCAATATGGTAAAAAGGTTAGTCATTTTTATTAATGTATTACTTATGGTATAATATAACATGACAGAAGCTGAAAGGATTATGTAATGACTCAATATACTCATACAAATAGTAATCATAATCCTGTTATAGTAACACCAAGAGATCTTCTTGAAATAGGGTTAGATCCAGCAGTCCTCTGGAATGTAGATCGTGATAAAAAGATTAAAAGTAATATTTTTATTGTAGCTACACTTATGAATGGTTATAGTGAGCATGTTGTCTTCAAACTTGTAGAGTATTTTGGTAAAAAAACAGTTATGCAATCTTTAGATCAATATAGAACTAGAGTCTCTGATAAACTTTTTCATACTGTCGAAAACTATTTAGAACATCCTCAACACGTAAAATGATCTATCCTCAAGCTGAAATACTTTTAGAGAGATTTAGTAAAGAGATTCTCTTCAAAGAAGAAAGTGCAGCACTTATCGGTGGTACAGCCATGGCTTACCAGGCTAAACACCGTATGAGTTTTGATCTGGATATATCGTTTCCTCATCATACTATATTACCCTCCTTGGATTTTTTAGAAAATTACGATGCCAAGCCTTTACCTTTTGACCGAGCTGTTATTGATGTAATGATCAATGACGGTGGAAACATGGAAGACTACCATCGTCGATTTTCCATCGATGGTGTTAAAGTGGATTTTGTAGTCAATCCCTCTAGTAATATTTTGGAGCAGGAGATATTACAAAAAGATGAGGGGATTTACCATGGTACTCTAAAAATCACAAGCTTGGATGCACTTTTTAGGCTTAAATCTCTTTTGCTTCTTGATAGAAATAAGATTAGAGACCTGTATGACGTGGTCTATCTACTGAAGTTTCATAACTTTACAGCTAAGGAGATCCTTGATACGATTAAAGAGTATAGGATTACTTATATTAATCAACACATTATACAACTTATAGAAAGTAAAAAGCCTGATGAATTTGATATAGAATTTGAAGGGGTAGCAAGCCCTAAAATGGATATGTTTGAATATGAAGATCTTAAATCTTATCTTCTTGAGGGATTAAAAGCAGTATAGTAACCTTTATAGGGGGTATTCCAAGTCGCGAAAGCCCCAGTATGTGGTCATTTGTGGTTTTTTGTTATTTAGATCATGATAATTATTTTCTTAATGTAGCTATGAGTCGTTTAGGATAAATAAAGGCAGAGAGAGCATCGCTGATGTTTTTACACATCATGTCCGCAGAGAGTAATGCATCTGTAGAGCATCCTTCTTCGCTCAGTATTGATATGCCTATGGAGGCAGATTTCAGCATTTGGGCATCGTTGTTCCCGTTTCCCATAGCCGCACAATATTCACTGCCCAAAGAGCTAATATAGTCTGCTTTTTCTTTGCTGTGATCATTGCTGGAGAGTACTTTGATCTGGGCATTGTAGTTTTGAAGCTGTTGATGCACGCTTCCAAAAGTATCTGCTGTGATGACATGCAGTGTATAGGTTTTTGAGAGTGTCTCAAAAAGAGTTTTGATCCCGGGCAGTACACTGCCGTCTTTTGCGATGGTTCCATTGTAGTCACAGACAACATGCTTAATGTCCAACGTTTTAAAGTTCGGTATCTCTATCATTTAATCTCCCCGTGATATTATTAGAGGTGCCTTTCAACGCCATTAAGTTAAGAGTAAATCTTTTCTTGGAGTAGGGATTTTAATCCCGTCTTTACGGGACTAAAGTCCCTGCTCCTTGTATGGAAACAATCCTTAACTTAATGGCAATGGAGGTACCCTTGGGTTAATTATATCAAATATAACAAAAGAAAGGTTGCTAAATGGCATCAGTCAAACTAACGGAGTATAGTCACGGAGCGGGGTGTGGATGTAAGATCTCACCTATGCTGCTGGATGAAATTTTGCTGAGTTCCATAGAAACAAGTGTCTATCCGAAGCTTTTGGTAGGCAATGCAAACAAAGATGATGCAGCAGCCTTTGATCTGGGTAACGGTACTTCCGTACTTTCGACCACAGATTTCTTTATGCCCATAGTCGATGATGCCTTTACCTTTGGACAGATCGCAGCAACAAATGCTCTCAGTGACATCTATGCAATGGGAGGAAAACCGCTGATGGCGATTTCTATTTTCGGATGGCCTATAGACAAACTTTCAGCAGAGGTAGCAAGGGAAGTGATAGACGGTGGTCGTTCTATCTGTGAAGATGCCGGTATACCCTTGGCCGGAGGACACTCCATAGACTCGCCTGAGCCCATATTCGGATTGGCTGTGACGGGTTTGGTGAACAACAAGCATTTGATGCAAAACTCAAGTGCACAGGAAGATTGCCTTATCTTTCTTACGAAACCTTTGGGGATCGGTATTTTATCTACAGCGCAAAAACAAAAAAAGATAGAAGAAGGGCATATAGAACCAGCCATCAAAGCGATGACCACACTCAACAAGATCGGTACTGAACTTGCAGTGCTTGAAGGTGTGGTTGCAATGACCGATGTGACCGGTTTTGGTCTCCTTGGACATTTGACAGAAATATGTGAAGCGAACAGAATAGGTGCGAAGATCTGGTTTGACAAAGTCCCACTTTTGCCCAATGTGGAAAAATACAGACAACTCGGATGCATTCCTGGTGGAGCACGTAAGAACTTTGCAAGTTATGGTGACAAGATAAGTGAAATGACGCAAGAGCAAAGAGAGATCCTCTGTGATGCACAGACTTCCGGCGGTCTGCTTGTCATCGTTAAGAAGAGTGGTCTGGAAGTATTTTTGGCACTCACCGAAGCTTCGGGATTGATACTTGAAGCCATCGGTGAGACTAGGTCAAAGAGACAGCATATGGTAGAGGTACTCTAGGTGCCGGGACTTCCCCAAAGCAGTGATTTTCGTTCCATTGTTTTGAACAACACACCGCTTATTGATGTGAGGGCGCCTGTAGAGTTTAAAAAAGGTGCCTTTCCTTATGCGGTAAATCTGCCTCTGATGAATAATGAAGAGAGGCATCTTGTTGGAATCAAATACAAAGAAGAGGGAAATGCAGAGGCTGTTAAACTCGGGCATGCGCTTGTAAGTGGAGAGATAAAAGAAGAACGCATTCTCGCATGGTCAAAATGCATCGTATCAAATCCGAATACTATGTTGTACTGTTTCAGGGGAGGGCAGCGCTCGCAGATATCACAGGCGTGGATCGCGAAGAGTGGCAAAGAGATCGTACGACTTAAAGGCGGATATAAAGCTTTTAGAAATTACCTGATCCAAGAAACAGAGAGATCGATGGAGCAGGTGAAAACCATTGTGCTGGGTGGACGTACAGGGTCGGGGAAGACCATACTTTTAAAGAAATTGAAAAATGCCATAGATCTGGAAGGACTGGCAAATCACAGAGGATCTTCCTTTGGTCGTGACATTACGCCACAGCCTGCCCTGATAGACTTTGAAAACAGTTTAGCCTATGCTTTGATACAAAAACTGGAGCAGGGCTTTGAACATTTGATCTTTGAAGATGAAGGTAAAGGTGTGGGACGGCTGTATTTTCCTAAAGTACTGACAGATTCTCTTTCTCAAGCATCACTTGTCATACTGGAAACAGCGACACAGGAAAGAATAGAGATCACTTTTGATGAGTATGTCTATAAAGCACATAAAAAGTATGAAGAGAGATATCGTGCTGATTATCTAGAAATATGGAGAGCTGATATGCATGATGCCATGCAAAGGATACAAAGAAGGCTTGGAGGACTGAGATATAAGATCGTCTGTAAGATCTTTGAGCAGGCAGTGATGCAACAGAAGAGGGATGGGTCGATTGAGGGTTACAAAGAATGGGTTGCTTATCTTTTGAGTGAATACTATGATCCGATGTATGACTACCAGCTAGAAAAAAATGCATCCAGAATACTGTTCCGAGGTACGGCTGAAGAGATCGAGCAGTATCTTGGAAAATACTACCGTTGACCTCTTATCTCAATTTTAAGATTCTGCATTTTCTTCCTTTAATCCTATCATAGACATAAAACGGCCGGAACATCCTTGCTCTTTTCTATAAGAAAAAAACTGTTCTACCTCACAGGCGGTACAGACATGAGACATTTCTATATGCTCTTCTTTAAGTCCTGCATCTAAAAGCTGATCTTTGTTTATCAAGGGTAAATCTAACATATATTTTTCTCCAACTGCACTAACTCCTTCAGGCGTATCAAAAAAGTGTTCTGCGACATCACTTCCCACTTCATAACAACAAGGTCCTATGGAGGGTGCTATCCCTGCTATGATGTTTTTTGGGTCAGACCCATAAACCTCTGTCATCTTTTTAACGGTCTTTGAGACGATCTGGGCTTTGGTACCTTTCCATCCCGCATGCACAGCCCCAACCACTTCTCTCTCCCCGTCATAAAGAAGTATGGGGACACAATCTGCAGTAAGAATGCTCAGTACTATACCTTCTACATCTGTAATGAGTGCATCACAGTCTTCTATCGCATCTTCAAGCTGTTTCCATCCTTGACTCTCTTTTTTTCTGATGATCCTGATGTTATCACTGTGGGTCTGGTTTGCCACGATGAAATGCAGATCTTTTTCACTCTGTAATAACTTGGAGAGTGACTCTCTATTGGCTATGATATTTTCTACATCTTCCCCCGTATGCAGAGCAAGACTGAAAGCATAAGGGAAATCACTTGACTTTGTTGTCACAGTATGAAGTAAGGAAGGGTATTTTTTAAAGTGGTCGAACGTATAAAAATCAGGCATGATACTTATATCCTTTTTGATATAATACCTAAAAAATAGGATATAGCATGGAATCTTGGTTTAATTTTGACAGACGCATCTTTAAACATTTTTCTTATCTGCTCATGATACAGATCATTCCGCTTATGGTTATTTCTTCCTATTTGATCTATGAGATCAATCCCCATTTATTTACAAAACAAATGGTTTATTATGTTATTGCAGCCATGGCATTTTTTGTTTCTGCTTTTATTCCGTGGAGAGTGATACTTTGGTGGTTTGTGCCTCTTTTTTATATGGCAAACCTGGGTCTGCTTGTGGCTGTTGAATTTGTAGGTAAAAGTATACTGGGTGCAAAAAGATGGATAGAGATCCCCGGAATAGGGCTTACCATCCAGCCTTCTGAATTCATCAAAGTATCTGTCATTATGATGCTTGGCTACCTGATGATGAGGAGACCTCCCGCTGAGAAAGGCTATGGGCTTTTGAATTTCATCAAGCTCTCTATCGTTATTATTATCCCTTTTCTTCTTATCGCTAAAGAACCGGATCTTGGTACAGCATTGGTATTGCTCATCACGGGGTATGGTATCTTATTTGTTGCAGGGAT
This sequence comes from Sulfurovum sp., assembly GCA_002733215.1. GTDB lineage: Bacteria > Campylobacterota > Campylobacteria > Campylobacterales > Sulfurovaceae > Sulfurovum. Next base: position 70,290 of record NVUY01000012.1, read on the forward strand.
AAACTGGAAGATATGGGCCACGATCTTCATTATCCTGGGTCTGACAGCACCACTGCTTTACGGGCAGTTAAAACCGTATCAGAAAAAGCGTGTAACAGACTTTATAGGAAAACCAAGCTACCATGTAAGACAGGCACTTATAGCCATAGGTTCGGGTGGACTTGAGGGTAAAAGTAAAGAAGATTCGACACAGACACAATTGAAGTTCCTTCCTGTCTCTTCGACAGATTTTATCTTTGCTTATTTGGGAGAGCGATTTGGCTTCAAGGGGATGATAACGGTCATCGTACTCTATGCACTGCTGATCTTCAATCTATTATGGATCTCTGCCAAATACACAACGGATTATCTCATTAAAGCATTCGCCTCCGGGTTGGCATTTTTGATTTTTGTCTACATGGGAGTGAATATTTATATGGTCATAGGACTTGCCCCAGTAGTGGGGCTCCCCCTGCCGTTGCTCAGCCATGGAGGGACCTCATTTATTATGTTTGCAGTAATTTTTGGAATTTTACAAAATTTAATTGCATTTAAAGACTATAATCGATATAATTCTGACTCGAAAATCACGATGCAAAAAAAAGATTTTCAATAACCAGGGTTCTTAGCTCAGCTGGTTAGAGCACTCGGCTCATAACCGAGTGGTCCGGGGTTCGAGTCCCCGAGAACCCACCACTCACAAATTCCCATAAAAAAACAATCTCAGCGATTATAAATGATATTTTAATAATTTTTTCTACAAACTATCAAACTTACTGATATTTTACTGTTTAGATAAATCAGACCCCTATTTTTATCATGCTAAGTCCAAAATAATATATACTACATTATAATCTAATTAGGAAAAACAATAGCAATCAAAATAGGAGAAAGAATGGCGATTAAAGCAGCAATTAACGGAACAGGGCGTATCGGTATGATCGTAGCAAAGATCATCACTTCACGTGATGATATTGAACTTGTGGCAATCAACACAACAGCAAAGCCGGATATGTTGGAATATCTTTTTAAATATGACAGTGTACATACCGGCGTTGATGCCAAAGTCATTGATGACCATACTATTATGATCAATGGGAAAAAGGTGACGATGTTCAGTACCCGTGATCCTCAAGAGCTTGATTTCGGCTCGGCCGGTGCGGAAGTAGTGATTGAATGTACCGGTGTCTTTTTGACGACAGAAAAAGCGCAAAGCTACCTGAAGAACGGTGTTCAAAAAGTAGTGATGTCCGCGCCTGCAAAAGATGATACACCTACCTATGTTCTAAATATCAATACAGATGAGTATAAAGGTGAGGCTATCATCTCAAATGCAAGTTGCACGACAAACTGTCTGGCTCCTATCTGTAAAGTGCTTGATGATGAATTTGGTATTGAAAACGGTTTGATGACGACGATCCACGCATATACCAATGACCAGAATGTCCTCGACGTTAAACACAGTAAAGATCAGCGGCGCGCACGTGCAGCGGCGCTCAATATGATTCCGACAACAACGGGTGCTGCCAAGGCAATTGCCCTGGTCATGCCTCAGCTTAAAGGTAAACTGAACGGTTATGCGATGCGTGTGCCTACGCCGGATGTCTCTATAGTGGATCTGACAGTCAATCTTAAAAAAGATGTCACAGTAGAAGATATCAATAAAGCTTTTGACAATGCGGCTGAGGGTAGTTTTGAAGGCCTCATCGAAATCGATAAGGACAAACGGGTTTCAAGTGATTTTATCGGTTCTACGTACAGCGCAACCTATGTACCCGATATGACCTCTGTGGTTGACGGTAAGACTGTCAAAGTGCTTGCCTGGTACGATAATGAGTGGGGTTATAGCTCTCGTCTTGTAGATATGTGTGTATTTGTAGGGGGTAAATAATGCTTAGCTTCAGCCGTGACTTTAGCTTTGATGCCACTGCGACGCAGCAGCGTATCATGGATGATGCACTTCTTGCGATCAAAGAAGAGAATGAGAGTGGCCGTATCGGCTACTATACCCTCCCGGAAACATCACTTGCATTGATAGACGAACTGGAAGAGTACAGAAAAACCAATGCGCTGATAGCCGGAGGGAAGATCAAAGATATCGTTATTATAGGTATCGGCGGTTCTTCTTTGGGGGTCAAGGCGATCGATTCTTTGTTGGCTTCAAAAAGTGAGTCAGCTGTGACGTTGCATCTGTTTGAAAACTCTGATCCGGTCAATATTTCACAGACTTTGAGTAAATTGGAAAAAGAGTCCTCATTGTTTATTGTTATTTCCAAATCGGGCGGAACGATCGAAACGACATCTATCTTTAAAACGATCATTGCCCATTTTGATCTGGATCTTGATGCTGCCGATAAAGAACGTGTGCTGGTCATAACCGATGCGGGATCATCCCTTTCGAAATTTGCAGACAGTTACAGTATCAAACAGTTTAATATCCCCGATAATGTCGGTGGACGCTTCTCTGTTTTATCTGCAGTGGGAATTGTGCCATTGACACTTGTTGGATATGATACCAAAGCACTGTTAAGTGGTGCAGGGGAATTTTTAGACCGTCTCTTTAGCGGTGAGGAGAAGCATTTGCTTGAAAAAGCCTGTTATTATTATGAGAACGCCAAAACGCTTTCCATCAATATCCTCTTTTCTTATGATAATGACCTTGAGAATCTGACAAAATGGTATGTTCAGCTTTGGGGAGAATCTTTAGGCAAGATCGACAGCAGAGGCAGCTCTGTCGGCATGACGCCGATCGGTCTGATAGGAGCAGTGGATCAGCACTCCTTTTTGCAGCTGGTGATAGAAGGTCCCAAAGACAAGACGGTTACGTTCATCACCATTGATGATTTTGAAAATGACCTGAGCATCCCTGATGTTTCACTCAGGCATATTGAAAAAACAGACTTTATCAACGGTAAGACGTTCAATGAACTTATCAATGCCCAGTGTGCTGCTACCCGTCAGAGTCTTAGAGACAATGCTGTGCCTACAGATGGTATTAGGCTCTCTAGGATCAATGAAGAAAATATCGGTGCAATGATCATCTATTATGAACTTTTGACCTCTCTGACGGGATCAATGCTTAAGATCAATACCTATGACCAGCCGGGTGTAGAACTTGGTAAACAAATCCTCTATAAAAATTTAGAAACTAATTAAGGAATATAAATGAAACTGCATTCGTATGATATCAGTAAGAAATACAAGACAAGTGTTGCCTATTTCTCTATGGAATTTGCTATTGATCAGGCACTCAAGATCTACTCAGGTGGCTTGGGTTTCCTCGCAGGATCACACATGCGAAGTGCTTACGATCTTAAGCAGAACGTAGTGGGTATCGGGCTGCTTTGGAGTTTTGGTTATTATGATCAGGCACGTAACGAGGATCGCACACTGCGTCCTGCTTTTACAAGAAAACTCTACTACTTTCTTGAAGATCTTGATGTTCATGTCACGGTAAAGGTTCATGATGAAGAGGTGCGTGTCAAAGCTTTTTTGCTTCGTTCTGAAGTTTTTGGAGCAGCACCGCTTATTCTTCTTTCTACGGATACAGACGAGAACGACTACCTTGCCCGAACGATCACCCATAAACTTTATGACGGCAATGAACGTACACGTGTAGCACAGGAGATCGTGCTTGGGATCGGAGGAACCAAGGTTCTTGAAGCCTTAAATCATAAAGTCGATATTTATCATATGAATGAGGGACATGCCTTGCCGCTTGTTTATGAACTGTATGGAAAACACTATCAAACGATGGAAGCACTTCGTGAGCATGTTGTTTTTACGACACATACTCCTGAGGCAGCAGGAAATGAAGAACATAATATACACTTTCTGGAAGAGATGGGCTTTTTTAACGGCCATTCACTTGAAACCGTATGTAAGCTCAGTACTTGTGATCAGGGAGACAATTTCAGTCTGACTATCGGTGCATTGCGGTCTGCCAAGATTGCCAATGCAGTATCCAAGATCCATGGTAAAGTGGCAAATGAAATGTGGAAGAATATTGAAGATCGCTGTGATATCATTTCTATTACCAATGCCCAAAATAAAAAATACTGGACCGATAAAACGCTGATCCGGGCACTTGATGAACATGAAGATTACGAGGTCATGGCACGTAAGAAACACCTTAAAAAGCTTCTTTTTGACCTTGTCGCTGATCAAACCGGAAAAATGCTTGACCCGGAGGTACTTACTATTGTCTGGGCACGCCGCTTTGCAGAGTACAAACGCCCCGACCTTCTTACTTATGACTTGGCACGTTTTGTCAAACTGATCACCAATGAAGAGAGACCGGTTCAGATCATTTGGGCCGGAAAACCATATCCCACTGATCATGGTTCCATCGATACTTTCAATAAACTGATAGAGATCAGTCGACATTACAAGAATATTGCAGTCATTACAGGATATGAACTTAGAATTTCCCGCCTGATGAAGCAGGGAAGTGATATTTGGCTTAATACGCCGCGCATAACACGTGAAGCCAGCGGTACCAGCGGTATGACCGCCAGTATGAACGGTTCTATTCATTTCTCCATCGATGACGGATGGCATCCGGAGTTTGCCAGAGACGGCAAAAATGCTTTTACCATTCCTTTTTCTGATCCGGATCTTTCAATTGAAGATCAGGATAGGCAGGACTATGAAAATATGATGGATGTACTGGAAAACAAGATCCTTCCACGTTATTATGATAAGCCTGAAGAATGGGTTGAAATCATGAAAAATGCGATGTCTGAGATCGAAGCTGAGTTTGATTCAGGACGTATGGCAAGAGAGTATTATGAGCGTATGTTCACGATATAAGGAAAACACAGATGATCTCCAATATCACTGCCATGCGCAACGTTAAAAGTCTAAAAGACATTGATGTCATCGGCAAGCGTGTTTTGATACGTGTTGATTTCAATGTGCCTGTTGATTCACATCATAATATTTCAGATGACCGCCGTATCCGTGCAGCACTTCCGACGATCAATTACTGCATTGATCATAATGCCTGTTCCATTACCTTGGTTTCCCATTTTGGACGTCCCGGAGGAAAATATGATGAAAAATACAGTCTTAAGAATATTGTCAAGCGTTTGGAAAGATTGTTGCAGAAACAGGTTGTATTTGTCGAAGATTTTGAAAACTCCAGAGATGAGATAGCTGCCTGCTCCCTTGAAAGAGTTTTTTTACTTGAAAATATCCGTTTTCATGAAGGTGAAAAGAAAAATGACCCTGAACTTTCAAAGAAGCTTGCTTCTATCTGTGATATTTATGTCAATGATGCCTTTGGTGCAGCTCATCGCAAACATGCTTCGACCTATGGCGTGATGGAGTATGTTGAAACTAAGGTAGCCGGCTTTTTGATGATGAAAGAGATCGAAGCATTTAGAAAAGCTCTGGAAAACCCTGTACGTCCCATTGCACTTGTGATAGGAGGAGCCAAGGTCTCTTCGAAGATCACATTATTGAAGAACGTGCTCAAAAAAATTGACAAACTCATCATTGGCGGTGCCATGAGCAACACTTTTCTCACGGCACTTGGCTATGATATGCAGCAGTCGCTTTATGAAGAAAAATATATCGAAACTGCAGGGGAAGTGATGGAAGAGGCTAAACATAATGGGGTGAAGATCTATTTGCCTGTTGACCTTGTTATTACAGATTCTGTCGAATCTCCGGTAGATGTCAGAGTCGTACCGTCACAGGACGTTCTCGATGGATTTCAGGCAGTGGATATCGGACCGGCTACAGTGAAGCTCTTCTCTGAAGCCATCGGTCTTTCAAATACCATTATATGGAACGGACCGATGGGGATCTATGAGATCGACAGGTTCTCAAAAGGCACCTACAAGATCGCCAATGCCATAGCTGATTGTTATGCCTATACTTTTGTAGGTGGCGGTGACACGGCTGATGCTGTTGACAGAGCAGGGGAAGCTGATAATTTCAGCTTTATCTCTACAGGCGGCGGGGCGAGTCTTGAACTGCTTGAAGGTAAGATATTGCCCGGGTTTGCCAATCTTGATAGAAAAGAAGAGGAGTTGTAATGGCGTTAGCGATCATGTCTTCCGGAGGTGATGCTCCCGGGATGAATCCCGCGATCAAAAAGTTTGTCGATTATGTCTATAAAATGGGAGAAAAACCTTATTTGATCTATGACGGACTTGAAGGATTGATCGATAATAAGATCAAGCCGGTGGAGCATCGTCATGTCGCAGGTATTATGCATCGTGGCGGAACAATCATCCGTTCCTCTCGCTCTAAACGTTTCTTTGAGTATGAATGCCGACAGCAAGCCTATAATAATCTTAAAGAACATAATATCACAGGACTTATCGTTCTTGGTGGCGATGGTTCATTTCGTGCCATGGAAAAGTTCAGTTCAGAGTTTGATCTCAATTTTGTCGGTATTCCTTCCACGATCGATAATGATATTTATGGCACAGAATACTGTTTGGGTTCCGATACCGCGCTCAATGTCATACGTGATGCATTGGATAAGATCAGGGATACTGCCACTTCTTTTAATCGAGCTTTTCTTGTCGAAGTGATGGGAAGGGATTGTGGGTATCTTGCCATCGTATCTGCCATGATCAGCGGTGCAGAAGTCTGTGTCATTCCCGAAGCAGAGTTTGCGTATGCAAAAGAGGGTAAACGTCTGAGAGAAGAGGTAGAATCTGGACGTAACTATGTTCTGGCAATTGTTGCTGAAGGAAGCAAACAGACCAGTAAAGTGCATCAATGGTTACAGGAGACTATAGGGTTGGAGACACGTGTCAGTATTCTCGGACATATTCAGCGTGGGGGAAATCCGACAGTACATGATCGGCTCATGGCATTTGATTTTACGATCACAGCGGTTAATCATCTTTTGGCACATAAAAATTCCAATAAAATGGTTGCCTATCAAAAAGGTGAATTTAAACTGATAGAGATCAAAGAGGTGGTTTCTGGCAAATATCAGCTGCCTCAGCGTTTTTTAGATGCAGTTAATCTTCTAGATTAAAATATAAACGCTATTTACATGATCGTATAGTATAATTCGGGTAAATTAAAAAAGGAGTATTACATGATAAAGATCACAAAAAAAGGGAAGAAGGCTTGGGTAACATTTACATTACCGTCAAGTGAGGGAGAAAGTGTGGAGCTTTGCGGTGAATGGAACGATTGGGAACATGAAGCGATGAAAGTAAAAAAAAGTGGGGAATTCTACCTTACGAAAGTAATTAAAACAGATACGAATTACCAATTTGGTTATCGTGTCAACGGTCAAGAATGGAAATGTGATGATGAACTTGGATGTGTGGCATCACCTTTTGACTCGCACAATTCACTGTTGGAACTTTAGTAATTTAAGCAGTTAAAGCCAAATATTTTACTAAATTTCACACCAATAAAGACTTTGATGTTTATCCGGGGTTTTTTAATATATATTAACGTATTTGGATATATAATATAAATATAGGTTATATATGGGTTATATATAGGTTCTATATAGGTTCTATATCAATAATAAAAAGGGAGGAAGTGAAGTATGAAAGCAGTTGTCATGGCCGGAGGGTTCGGAACACGGATCCAGCCGCTTACAAATTCAAGACCTAAACCAATGTTACCTGTTGTGAACCGTCCAATGATGGAAAACACTATGATAACACTCAGAGATCTGGGGATTACAGATTTTATTGTCCTTCTCTATTTTAAGCCCGAAGTCATCCAGGACTATTTTGGTGACGGAAGTAAATTTGGTATGAATATCACTTATGTGGTACCTGATGATGATTATGGTACAGCCGGTGCGGTCAAGTTGGCACAGGAGCACATCGCTGATGATAATTTTATCATTATCTCTGGTGACCTTGTGACAGATTTTGATTTTCAAAAGATATTTGACTACCATAAAGAAAAAGGATCCAAGCTCACTATTACCTTAACCTCTGTAGAGAACCCCCTGGAATTTGGAGTGGTGATCGCCAATGAAGAGGGAAAAATAGAGAAATTTTTGGAGAAACCAAGCTGGGGAGAAGTTTTCAGTGATACGATCAATACCGGTATCTATATCATAGAACCGGAGATCCTTGACTATATCCCTAAAGGAGACAACTTCGACTTTGCCAAAGATCTTTTTCCTCTGCTTATGAAAGAGGGTGTAGAACTGATCGCCGGTAATGCCAGCGGTTACTGGAGGGATGTCGGTAACCCTGACAGCTACAGAGAGGCACATGAAGATATTATGAGCGGACGTGTCAACTTCAAGATCCCCGGTACTATGAGGAAATATCCTGACGGCATACTTTACAGTGATGAACCTTACACACTGGATGAAGGTATAGAGATCATCGGTACGGTTGTGCTAGGTAAAAATGTATCGATAGGGGAAAGGAGCAAACTCAAAAATACTGTTATCTCAGATAACGTTAAGATCGGGAAAGACAGTAAGATCAGCAATACAGTCATCTGGGAAAATGTGACGATCGGGAAAGGCAGCAAGATCGACAATTCTGTGATCTGTAATAATAATATCATAGGTAGAAATTCAAAAATGACCGCCGGTATTATTTTGGCTGAGGGCTGTGAGATCGGTGAGTTGGTGACAGTTGAAAAAGATGTCACCATCTGGCCGGATAAAAAGATCGAAGATGCCGCTATCGTCAGCACTAATGTGATTTTGGGGAGCAGATATAAAAACTCGATCTTTGAGGACGGTATGGTTGTAGGGAAGTCCAATGTTGAACTCTCCTGTGAAATGGCCGGTAAACTGGCTGAAGCCTTTGCTGCACAACTTCCTGTAGGAGGGACGGTGCTCATCGCAAGAGATCACCATAAAAGTTCACGTATGCTTAAACGTGCTTTTGTAGGTGGAATGTTGGCTGCAGGTATCAATGTGATCGATCTTAAGAGTATCTCTTCAGCTGTTTTGCGTTTTAACCTTTCTCATAATTCTGATCATGTAGCAGGGGTTTACTTTAAGCAGGTAAGAGAAGATACTACTTCTACAGCCATCACTTTTTACAATGATGAAGCACTGCGTATCAACAGTGATCTGTCTAAAAAAATAGAGAAGGCGTATTTCAAAGAGATATTCAGAAGGGTTGATTTCAGTCAGATAGGAAAGGTGATCGAATCTCAACGTATACAGGAGTGTATCGATTACAGAAAAAGTATGGAAGAGAGTTTCAAAAAAAGACTCTTCTCTTGTGTAGAGTGTAGAGTTGCTGTAGATATGATGCATGGTACTTCATGTGAAATTTTCCCTTTTGTACTTCATGATCTTGGTATTAATAATGTCATTTTCAATAGTTACCATGATGCACACCGTCTGGCAAATTTTAAATCCCTTATTAAAGACTCCACCTCTGATATAGAAAAGGTGGTAAAAAGTCTTGAACTGGATGCAGGTTTTTTACTTTATCCTTATGGTCAGCGTCTGGATATAGTTTGCAATGAAGGGGATATCCTCTCGATGCAGAACAGCCTGCAGGTTGTTTTGGCACTCATGAATATGGAAGGCACACAAGAGAATAAAAAACGTGTTTTCCTTCCGACCTGGGCACCTGATATCATAGAGTATGAGAATCTTGAGATCGAACGGGGAAAACATGCGAATTTTACCTATGAACAGCTTAAAAAGTATGACCTTGTTGCCACTGTTGATGGTAACTTTGCTTTTACGGAGTTCTCTGTTTACAGGGATTCGATGTATGCCATGATCAAAATTCTGGAGATGCTCGTCAAGCACGATAAAAAACTTTCAGATCTGGTTGAAGGCGTTGAAAATTTCTACTATTATGAGACACAGCTATCCTGTACTCAGACGCTGAAAGGGAAAATGATGCGCAAATTCCTTGAATATGCAAGAGATAAGCGTTCTTCTTCGGCAGATGGTGTGAAGATCTGGATCAATGAGAAAGAATGGATACTGATGATCCCGGATCAATACAGAAGCCATCTCAATCTCTACATTCAGGCAGTGAATGAAGAGAGTGGCCAAGCGATCTTTGATCAGTATAAAGCAAAAATAGATAGTTGGAAAAAGTAAGATCATGCAAGTGGCTTTTCTTTGGCACATGCACCAGCCTGATTATCGGGATGCTTCGGGTATCATGCAAATGCCCTGGGTATTTCTGCATGCCATTAAAGATTATTATGATATGCCCTGGATGCTTGCCCGACACAGTGGGCTGAAAGCCACCTTCAATATCACGCCTCCACTCATAGAACAGATTGCACTTTATAGTGAAGATATCGTCTCAAATGACCGCTTTTTTACTTTATGGACGCAGCACCCCTCCCAATTAAATGAAACAGACCGGAACTGGATGATCAAGATGTGTAAAAGTGCACCTTATGAAGCCATGGTCGAACCGATCGAACCCTATCGACAGCTTTACCGCAGGGAAGTGCTGGATGATGATGCACTCTGTGATATGGAGGTTTGGTTTATTCTCGCATGGTGCGGTGTCTATCTTCGAACACACAACGACACGGTCAAAGCACTGTTCGCTTCAGAAGGCGGGTTCAAATACGAACAAAAACAGGCATTATTACAGACACTTGGTGATTTTATTGGAACGATTTTTCCCTATTATACAACACTACAGCGTGAGGGGACGATCTCTCTCTCCACAACACCGTTAAACCATCCTATCTTACCACTGCTTATCGATATGAACAATGCAGTGCGTGCCCATCCTGGCACCCACATCCCTGAACACCCTTTGTCACTTGAGGAGGATGCAAAGCTTCAAATTTCACAGGCTCAGGCTCTCTATAAGAAGACTTTTGGTCATGATGCCATAGGGTTCTGGCCGGCAGAAGGTGCAGTGGATGAACGCAGTGTTGCGCTCTACCGTGATGCCGGACTGAAATGGATCGCAAGCGATGAGGCGATTTTGTTCAAATCGTTGGGATCAGAACATCGTGATGCCCTCTATCACTCTTATGAACATAATGGCGTGACCATGGGTTTCCGTGATCACGGCTTGAGCGACCTGATCGGTTTTACTTATCGTTTCTGGACAGCAGAACGTGCTGCTGATCATTTTCTCTCTACACTGCACCCATTGGCAGAGGGGGGAGAGGATCGTACGGTCTTCGTTATTCTTGATGGAGAGAACGCCTGGGAATTCTACCCCAATAATGCCTTTGATTTTTTTGATGCACTGTATACCAAACTCTCAGAAACAGAGTACTGCAGCCTGGTCGGGATGGATACGATCGCACAGCAGGATTCCAGGGACTTACCTCATCTTGCAGCCGGGAGCTGGATACACGGTGAATTCAACACCTGGGTCGGACATCCTGAAAAGACCCGAGGCTGGGAGCTTATCTATATGAGCAGACGTGATTATGAACATCACAAAGAAGGGCTTGATACAAATACAAAAGCGAAGATCCTGCAACACTTTCTGTCTGCAGAGTGCTCAGACTGGTTCTGGTGGTATGGAGATGACCATAGTACAGAATTTTCTGCTGAATTTGATGAACTTTTTCGCTCGCACCTGATCAGTATTTATGATCTGATGCACATATCACCTCCCAATGATCTCTATATGCCGATCATTTCTGATCGTAGCGGGGAAGATTTTCTACTGCAACCCAAGTTTTCTATACAGCCGCTTATTGATGGCGGACAACACTCCTTTTTTGAATGGGTCGGCTGTGGTATCGTTGATGAGACAAAACTCTTTTCCACCATGGATAGAAAACGCGGACCGATAGAACGTATCCGTTTCGGACAAAATAAAAAGATAGTTTATTGTGCCTTTGAAGGTGATACGGAAGCTTTAGTACACTGTGAGAAGTTGCATATCACGATAGACCCCTTTGATATACGATTTGAAATTCCTATGATATCCTTACTCAAAAGAAAAAGCTTGACAATGGAATCAAATCAAATAAAATTACAGGTCGCCTGTGACACATGGTTTGAATTCAGTCTTGACTTTGATGTAATAGATACTCAAGAAGTACAGCTACGTTTTGAGATTGAACATGAAGGTATGATTATTCAAACCCTTCCGGGATTTGGTGAACTTGAGATTGCACTAAATGCAACTTATGATGAAAACTGGTTTGTCTAATGCCATTGTCCAGAAAAATTAAGTATACCTAAGAGAGGAAAGAAAATGTCTGAAATCCGTCGAGACAGGCTGCATAGCCAATATGTATTAATAGCACCGGAACGTATGCGTAGACCTGATACGCTTGCTTCTTCTGAAATGCCTATTTTAAAGACCTGTCCATTTTGCGAAGGTAACGAAGCGATGACTCCCCCTGAGATCCATGCCATGAGAGATAATGAAGCAAATACAAACCATTGGAAAGTACGTGTTGTCCCCAATCTTTACAAGGCCGTCCAAATTGAACTTGAGGAGCACTCCAAACTTACAGGTATGTTTGAATCCGTACCCGGTGTGGGAGCACATGAAATTGTGATCGATACCCCATCTCATGACAGCAGGATGGCAGACCTGGACAGCAGTGAGATCAGAGATTGGCTTTGGACCATTGCCGCTCGTATTGCAGATCTGCGTAAGGATGAGCGACTGATACATACCAGTATCTTTAAAAATCAAGGGGAACAGGCAGGTGCGACACAGCAGCATCCCCATACTCAGCTTATTGCACTTCCCATTACACCCACCCTGGAGTTGAATCTTTTAGAAAGACATATGCAATATTATAGAAGACACGGGCGAAGCAAAGTGGAAGACATTTTGGAAAATGAACGTTTGGCAGAGTCAAGGATCCTCTCTGAGAGAGGAGATTTTACAGCCTATTGTCCTTATGCTTCTGCTTATCCTTTTGAAGTGATCATCGCCCCGAGGAGAGCATTGACCAACTTGGATGAACTTAACCGGGATGATCTGCTCAACCTTGCAGAACTGATGGAAGAGATCTTTAGCCGTCTTGATATACAGTTGGGAAATTTTGACTTCAATATGGCTTTTCGTCTGGCTCCGCTGAACAGCAATTTTGAAAATGCTCCTTTTTTCCCTCATTTGAAAGATTTTTTCCGTTTTACCATACGAATTATGCCACGTATCTATAGACTGGGAGGTTTTGAACTCTCTACGGGAATGCTGATCAATCCTGTAGAACCGGAAGAAGCAGCAAAACTCTTGCGTGAGGTAAAATTAAGATGAAGCTGCTTTTTGCTTCTGCTGAAATTTTTCCTTATGCAAAAACCGGAGGATTGGCCGATGTAGCTCAGGCACTGCCTGCTGCTTTGGCAAAACAGATAGAGGTACTCTCAGTCATGCCGCTCTATGATTTCATAGACCGGAAAAAATTTGCTCTAAGAGCTATGAATGAATCTTTCCAGATCACAGTTGGCAAAGATATCTATGATATCTCACTCTTCGAAGGAGTGAACCGGGGAGTACGGACCCTCTTTGTATATGAAGCACTGTTATGCCACTGTCAAACCCCTTATGGCAATAAAAATGCTGATACTATTTCTAATGATCTTCGTTTTGGTATTTTTTCCAAAACACTGCTTGTTTTGTCACAAATGTTTGAGATCGATGTGCTGCATCTTAACGATTGGCACACGGCATTGGCAGCACTCTGGGCAAAAGAGATGCTCCCTGAACTCCCTGTTGTTTTCACCATTCACAACTTGTCTTTTCAGGGACTTTTCCCCCGAGAAAGTATAGAACGTCTGGGCTTGAGAGAACATTATTTTACTCCCGAAGGCATTGAATTCTGGGGAGGGATGAACTGTATGAAAGCAGGTATCGCCTACAGTGATGAACTCACAACGGTCAGTCCAAGCTATGCCAAAGAGATCCTGCTGCCTGAATTTGGCTGTGGACTTGAGGGTTTTTTACAGGTGCATTCAGCTAAGTTGCACGGTATTCTAAATGGTATCGATACGGTATTTTTTGATCCTATGATCGATCCTGCACTGCCGAAAAACTACGGACCGGGAAAATATGCAAACAAAAAAAGAAATAAAATATCCTTTTGCAAAGCAGAGAAACTGAGAGATGCAGAGAGGCCACTGGTAGTCTTCATCGGACGTTTTACGGAGCAAAAAGGGCTTGATCTTATACTAGAAGTGTTGCCGGAGCTGTTGAGACTGAAGCTCAACTTTGCCATTTTGGGAGAGGGCAGTGAAGCGATAGCTGACGCCTTGAAAACACTAAGCAAAGAAAATGACAATTTTTCTATCCGTTTTGGCTATGATGAATCTCTTTCTCATAGAATGTATGCAGCAGCGGATTTTCTTCTTATGCCCTCACGTTTTGAACCCTGCGGACTCAATCAACTGATCTCTCTACGTTACGGGACGATACCTATAGTGACTGATGTAGGCGGACTGCATGACACGGTTGGAGATATTGACGATACAGACAGTACTATGTGCGGTCAGGGTCTTGTATTGACTGAATTAAACAGCCATACGATCCTGAGATCACTCAAGCGTGCAGTAGATCTTTTTTCAAAAACGAAGCGATTTTCAAAGATCTCCAAAGCCAATATGCGTTGTGAGGTCTCTTTTGACAAGTCTGCCAAAAGCTATTTGAAGCTCTATGGGAAAACAGTATGAAACTTTATATGGATGTGGGTGCTACGACGATTCGATGTGAAGTGCACAGGGATAACAGCATCGTCCATGAAAAGATCGTCGATGAGAGCTTTTTCCATGAAAGCTTTGTCTCTCGTGAACATGAACTCTATGCTCTGCTCATAACCTTACTCAAGCGTTATCCGGACATACGCTTTATCGGGATCGCATATGCCGGGTTCATACATCATGGACGTATTATTTCTGCACCAAATATGGAAGTGAAGGTCCATGATATCAAGCAGAAAATAGAGCAGGAGTTTGATGTGAGAATGGAGATAGAAAATGATGTAAACTGTGCGGTGCTGGCTGAAGCAGATGATCAGGCTTCAAGTGATATTGTTGCCCTTTATGTCGGTACAGGTCTTGGATGCGGTGTGGTCAGTGACGGACGTTTACTGCATGGACATGCTTCACTGGCGGCAGAGATAGGCCATATACCTTATAAAAGAACGCCTTTTCACTGCGGTTGCGGTAAAGATAATTGTATTGAGCTTTATGCCTCCGGTTCCGGAATGCAAAAATGGAAACAGTATCACGACATAAAAGGGCAGCCGGATCTTTTACAGCTGCGTCAGAGTGACAATCACATCGAACGTGATATTGCCAAAATGTTTGAAGAAGCACTTCTGAGTGCAGCGGGAACAGTCCTAACCCTTTTTAATCCGGAGAAACTTGTACTGGGAGGAGGCATTATCTCTGCCAACCCTTACCTGCTGGAGATACTCAGAGAGCAGATACGGGCTTATGCTCTGCCAGAGGCTGCCAAGAGTGTGAGCATTGTTCAAACCCGTCTTAAGGATGCACCTCTTGAGGGAGCAAAATATTTGGAGGAAGACCTATGAGAGCAGAGCGGAGCAGCGGCATTCTTTTACACCCAACTTCTCTTCCCGGAGCATACGGCATTGGGGACTTAGGACCTTCTGCCTACCGTTTTATTGATTTTTTGGAACGTTCGGGTCAGACATTTTGGCAAATGCTTCCGCTTGGGCCGACTGGATACGGTGATTCCCCTTATCAGACACTTTCTGCCTTCGCCGGGAATCCCATGCTTATCAGTCCCGAACTGCTGGTTGAAGATGATCTTCTCAATCCCAACGAGATCAAAACAGAAGAATTTGATCCAGTCTATGTTGCCTATGAACGTGTGATCCCCTACAAGTTAATGCTTTTAAAAAAGGTTTATTTACATTTTAAACTTCGACCGAACCATTTTCTTGCAGAACCTTTTCGTGACTTTTGCAAGAAGGAGAGTGCGTGGCTGGAAGATTTTGTACTTTTCTTTGCGCTCAAATCACATCATGACAACCGTCCCTGGACAGAATGGTCTAAAGAGCTGAGGATGCGTCATCCCAAAGCACTTGCAGAGGTTGCAGAGAAACTTCATGATGAACTGAACTGGTACCGCTTTGTTCAGTTTCTTTTTTTCCGCCAGTTTGAAAAATTACAGCAGTATGCCAAGAAGCATCATGTAAAATTCATAGGTGATCTGCCGATCTTTGTGGCACATGACAGCGCTGATGTCTGGAGCCATCCGCAGTGGTTTAAACTTGACAGAGACGGCAATCCTACTGTGGTCGCAGGTGTACCACCGGATTATTTTAGTAAAACCGGCCAGCGCTGGGGCAATCCTCTCTTTAACTGGAAAGTACTCAAAAAAGAGAAGTATCGTTTCTGGATCGATCGTTTCAGTCATATGGCAGAGATGTTCGATCTCATCCGGATCGATCACTTCCGTGGTTTTGCAAGCTATTGGGAAATCCCTGTGACTGAGACAACGGCGATCTACGGACGCTGGCAAAAAGGGCCGGGGGTGGATCTTTTTAAAACACTTGAGAAGGAGATGGGGCAAAAACTGCCTGTGATCGCTGAGGATCTCGGCATCATTACCCAAGATGTGAGCGATCTGCTTGAGGCACTTGATTATCCGGGGATGGCAGTCTTACAGTTTGGATTTGAGTCTATGCAGAGTGATGATCCCTCTGCATTCCTGCCGCATAACCTAAAGAGCAATCAGGTGGTCTATACCGGCACCCATGACAATGATACCGTAGCAGGGTGGTGGAGCAAACAGTCTGAAGAGGTACAAGATTTCACCCGACGTTATCTCAATAGTGATGCCAATCTTATTCATCGTGATATGATCCGTGCTGCATTGGGAACAGTCTGCAACACCGCACTGTTTCCTATGCAGGACCTTCTTGGTCTTGGTGGGGAATCATACATGAACCGTCCGGGAACAACAGAGGGGAATTGGCAGTGGAGGATGGAGGATGATGCATTGGACAGGCTTCTTGAAGAGGATCTTCTGGAGATGAGCAGACTTTATGGACGTGCTTTTGACAGAACAGAGGAAGAAGAGTAGGAAATTAAAGATCTATGTGAATTCATTTGAAAAATAGAGGTATAATATAATAGGGTTATTAGGGATACCCATAAAGAAAAGAGAGGAAATAGTATGGATAAATTAAAGATTTTGATCGCTGCTTCAGAAGTAGTTCCTTTTGCCAAGAGCGGTGGTTTGGCTGATGTTGTAGGTGCGCTTCCAAAGGCACTCCGTAAACTTGGGCATGATGTGCGGGTTGTGATGCCACGTTATTATATTGTAGACAGAGAAAAATACGGTCTTAAACCCATGAAAGGTTCACTTGGTGTGCCTATGGGGGTGATAGGAGAAGAGTGGGCAGGCGTATATGAAGGTGTGCTTCCCGGATCTGATGTACCGATCTATTTTATCGAGCATGAGCGTTATTTCGGGCGAAAAGGTCTCTATGATGAAAATGGTATTGCTTTCAGTGACAATGACAACCGCTTTATCTTTCTGTCACGTGCTGCGATGCAATTGGCTAAAAAACTGCATTTTCAACCGGACATCATCCATGCAAACGACTGGCATACTGCAGCCATGCCGATCTTTTTAAATACCGTGTATGCTCTGGATCCTGATTTTGCAGGTACGGCTTCCGTGCTTAGTATCCACAATCTCCAGCATCAGGGGCAGTTTTACAAGGGTGCTATGGATGTTTTAGGTGTTGGATGGGAACATTTTACTGCGGATGAACTGGAAGAGTATGACGGGATCAATCTTTTAAAGGGAGGGATCGTGCATTCCAATGCCATTAATGCTGTCAGTCAAAAGTATGCTGATGAGATCCGTACTTCCGAATTTGGCTGGGGACTTGAAGGCTTGATCTCTCACCATGGTACAAAACTCTTTGGCATCTTGAACGGTGTGGATTATGAAGAGTGGAGTCCTGCAATAGATCCGCTTATCCCTTTTAATTATGATATCAATAGTATGGCAGGTAAAAAGATCTGTAAGCTGGAGCTGCAAAAGACATTTAACCTGCCGCATCGCCAGGATGTTCCTCTGATCGGTCTGGTTGGACGACTGGCAGATCAAAAGGGTATTTCCCTCCTGGCTGAAGCAATGGGAGGACTGATGGAGATGGATATCCAGATCGTTCTTTTGGGAGCAGGTGAAAAGTGGGCAGAAGAATTTTTCAGCCATATCGCCTCTACCTATCCGGATAAATTCGGAACCTATATAGGATATAGAAATGATCTGGCACATCAGATCGAAGCAGGGAGTGATTTCTTTTTGATGCCTTCACTCTTTGAACCCTGCGGTTTGAACCAGATCTACAGTCTGCGTTACGGAACTCTGCCGATCGTTCGTGCGACAGGCGGTTTGGATGACACGATCGAAAATTATCAGCCCTATACGGGAAAAGGTGACGGATTTAAGTTTTATGAGGCTTCGGCAGAAGCCTTGTACGGCACAGTAAAATGGGCAGTAGATACTTATACCAATGATAAAAAGGGAATAAAAAAGCTTATTAAAAATGCGATGAAAAAGCAGTTCAGCTGGGAAGTTGCAGCACAATCTTATGAAGAGATGTATCGATACAGCCTCAGACAGCGCTTTGGAATTTCTGTAGATTCTGCTGATTATATGGAAAGGAATTAAAATGTCACATGCCATACACTATGATGTCAGTCGTTTTACCGAGCTGGATATTTACCTCTTTAAAGAGGGAACACATGCAAAACTCTATGATCATCTGGGTGCGCATCTTATGGAGCGTGAAGGTCAAAAAGGAACCTATTTTGCAGTTTGGGCACCTCATGCCAGAGGGGTGTATGTCCGTGGTGACTTTAATGACTATCATGACAGAAGCCACAAACTCCAGCTTCGCGCTGACGGGTCCGGTATCTGGGACGGTTTTATAGAAGGGGTGGATCAGGGTACAACCTATAAATACCATATCGACAGTGAAGAAGAAAATGCGAATGCCGATAAGGCGGACCCTTACGCTTTTTATGCGGAAGTGGCACCAAGTTCAGCATCACGCGTATGGGATATTAATAAATATGAATGGAATGACCAGCCATGGATGCGTTCACGTCGTAAAAAAAATTCGCACAAAGCACCTATTTCGATCTATGAAGTACATCTGGGTTCATGGCAGCGTAAAGTAGAAGAGGGCAACCGCGTTTTAACTTACAGAGAAGCTGCCACAGCTTTGGCTTCCTACCTGAATGAGATGCACTTCACGCATGTAGAACTCATGCCTATCACAGAGTTTCCTTTTGAAGGCTCCTGGGGATATCAGGTCACAGGTTATTTTGCTCCAACATCACGCTATGGCACACCTCAGGACTTCATGCATTTTGTAGATATTATGCATGCACATGGCATTGGGGTTATTCTTGACTGGGTTCCTTCGCACTTTGTGACAGATGGGCATGGATTGATGAATTTTGACGGTACCTGTCTTTACGAGCATGAAGATCCACGCAAGGGGTATCATCCTGAATGGAAAAGTGCGATCTTCAACTATGACCGTAATGAAGTCCGTGCCTTTCTGATCAGTTCTGCCATGTTCTGGCTTGAGAAGTATCATATTGACGGCATACGTGTTGATGCGGTAGCTTCCATGCTCTATCTAGACTATGCCAGAGAAGAGGGAGAGTGGATACCCAATGAAGACGGTGGCAATGAGAACAGAGGGGCAGTCAAGTTCCTAAAACAGCTTAACAGCAGTGTATATGCTGCCTTTGATGATATCATGATGATCGCTGAAGAGTCTACGAACTACCCCATGGTAAGTCGCAGTCCTGTCAGTGAGGGCGGTTTGGGATTTGGCTATAAGTGGAATATGGGATGGATGCATGATATACTTAAATATATGAAATTTGATCCTATCCATCGCCAGCATCATCACCAGCATCTCACTTTCAGTTTTGTGTATATGTATAATGAGAATTATGTCCTGCCACTAAGCCATGATGAAGTCGTTCATATGAAGGGTTCACTGATCAACAAAATGCCGGGTGACAACAACCAGAAGTTTGCCAACCTCAGAGCACTCTATGGTTTTATGATCGCCCATCCCGGTAAAAAACTTCTTTTTATGGGAGGAGAGATCGCCCAATTTGCCGAGTGGAACTATGAACAGAGCCTTGACTGGCACTTACTGGAATATCCACCCCACAAAGGAGTACATAACCTCTTAAAAACACTGAATAAACTCTATCAGGATGAACCTTCACTGCATAAAAATGATGTGGAGGCTGAAGGTTTTGAATGGATCGATGAAAATGACTATGAAGCAAATGTCATTTCATTCATACGCAGAGGGAGTAAAAGAGATAAGCCTATCGTTGTTATCTGTAACTTTTCAGATAAAATACATAGAGATTATCCGATAGGTTTACCGAGTAAGGGAACCTATGAAGAGATATTTAATTCCCAGTCAGCAGAGTTTGACGGCTGGAATATTACCAATGATGCACCCATGAAATCACGGGCAAGAGTGCATCACGGCCGAAAGAATATGCTGCATGTGACACTGCCGCCACTTGCTGTGATCTATCTTAAAAAGATGAGTTAAGCTTTTAGATCATAGCCAGTCTAAGACCCCAAAATAGTATGGCAGCGACAACGACCATACTGATATTTTGAATGATCCACATGGCAGAAAAACTGCTTACTATACCTATGGCTCCTGCAACTGTGATACCCCCAAGAGTAACTGCCACTGCTCTGTACCATTCCATTTGTTCAAATAAGACCACAATATGACCTTGCATTGCAAACACAATGATCATAAAAACAGCAAGTCCGAAGAGTGTCTCGAACAATTCAACACGATTATATTTAAGAATAGTCATTCATTTTTTCCAATATTAATTTAATGAAGCATTGTAGCATTTATGAGCGTGAATATCTTTGACATATATCAATATAGCAAATAATAATTATAATTTAAACAGAGAAAAAGAGTGAAATGAAGGTGTTCCGGTATTGTCCAAGAAGACTTTTCTACAGTTTATACAGTATCACGAAGTAAGGCTTATGGGTCCTTGTGGCTATCATGATGCTGTTATAAAGGTTCTTCAGTAATCTATTTATAAAGCAGTCTGATCGCTCCCACTGCAAAAATACCTATGGCATAGAGCTTCAATGACGGATCTAAAGCCAGCAGGAAAAAAGCAAATACAATAAGAAGTAGAGAACTCTTAAATGCAGAGATGCGGTTTCCGATACGGCTTTCCAGCCACTCCAGCTGCCTCTCAGAGAGATGTACCCGTATCTCGTCTTCACTGAGTTTTTGTATGGAGGTGCGTACCTGTTTGAGCGTTAAAGGAAGTGATCCCATCTCATCAGCCAGTGCTTCAAGTATACCATTGTCAGCACCTAAAGCTCTGGGAATATTTTTTTGGAGAATGGGCAGAATATCTTTGACACCATTAAAATTGTTGATGTAAGTAGTACCAAGACCTTCGATAATGGCAGAGGCTCTTAAAATGTAGACAGCTTCCTGTGGGAGTTTAAACGGGAAATCACGCATCGAAGCCATGACACCAAAAGCAAGTTCCTGCATACTCATAGAATCGAGTGTATCATCACTAAAGATGTCAAACATACGCTGTGCCAGTTCAGTCATCTGATCTTGCGGTGCTTCATAGGCGATGACCCCCAGACGCTTACAGCTGGAGATATAAAGTTCAAAATCCTGCTCATGTGCCGACTTGACCATCTCAATAATGGCGATACGTGCCGGATTGCTGATACGTTTGACCATGCCAAAATCCAGCAGTACCAGTGTCCCATCTTTTCGGATAAGAAGGTTCCCCGGATGAGGGTCGGCATGGAAATAACCATTGAGGAGCATTTGCTCGGTATAGAAAACGATCAGCTTCTCCATCGTCGCATAAAAATCGATCTCATTTTCCATCAATGCTTCTTTGTCGTCAAAACGCATTCCTTCTTCAAAACTCATGACGATCGCATCATCAGAACAATACCTTTCATAAGGTGTGGGAAAAATGATACCGCTCTTTTGATATGTAGCAGAAAAACTCTTCAGATTGGAAAGTTCCTGCTCAAAGCTCACTTCTTTACGGATCATATCGGAAAATTCGGCGATCAGTGCATCCATGGAGTTCTTGGTATAGTGTGAAAATAGCGGCCTGAAAATACGGTTGAAAAATGTAAGGATACGGATATCGGCATGCACCTGGGGAACGATCTGGTAGCGTCTGAGTTTTACAGCCACATGCTCACCGCTTTTTAGCCAGGCTTCATGTACTTCTCCGATCGAAGCAGAGGCAATAGGTGTTTTTTCAAAACGTTCAAAAGGCTCTTCATCGGGAAAGGCAGATTGATAGACTTTCTGGAAATCTCCGGATGACATGGGAGGGATATCATCATGTAAAGAGCGCAGTTCTTTGAGATAAACATCATCAAAAAGATCGGCTCTGGTTGCCAGTACCTGTGCCAGCTTA
>NVUY01000013.1 GCA_002733215.1 Sulfurovum sp.
AATTTATCTCAAAAAGGAGAAGAAAAGTTACCAAAAGCGTCATAGTGAGGTGAAATAAGAAAAGTTGTTTTACTGGTCTGAAAAATGGGGAGCATTATAAGTATAACAATATAAAATCAAAGGATTATGTATGAAAAGAAGTAGAGTCATTCGTTTATGTGCAAGCCTAGTATTAAGTGGTTCATCTTTATATGCAAAAGAAGTAATTAAATGCAAGTTATAAACAACACACAGTTTGATAAACTTAAAACTCAAGAACATACCCTTATTCATGTCTTACCAAAAGAACATTTTGAATATTCACATTTAGAGGGTGCTATCAATATTTGTGTGTATGAAACAAGTTTTTCTCAAAATGTAATGGAGCTAAACTTAGATAAGGATAGTTTGATTGTTGTTTATGGCGAGAGTGACAATGAACTTGATGCTAGAGCGGCAACTTCAAAGCTAATGGAATTAGGCTTTACAAATATCAAAATTTTAGAGGCACAGGAAGGTGATTTAGATAGTGATCAGATACTTCATATCAAAGATGGCAAATATAGTTTAAAAACTTCTAGTACACTTCAATGGGAAGGTGCAAATGCAAATGGAAGTCATAAGGGAAGCATTGGTCTGAAAAGCGGAAATATTTTAGTGGATAATTCTAGTCTTAGTGGAGAATTTATTGTTGATATGTCTGATATAAAAACACAAGATATAAGTGAAGAAGAAGGTGCCTTATATTTAAATGAGCACCTAAAATCAGAAGACTTTTTTCTAAGTAAGATATTTCCAGAAGCAAGCTTTAGCTTTACAAATATTAATCAAGTTAAAGAAGCTTATCAAACAAATATAAATTATATTTTAGAGGGTGAACTTAGTATTCGAGGCATAAGCCAAAAACAGCAGGTTGAAGCACTTATCTCTCAAGTAGATGACAAGCTTATTTTAAATGCAAAGTTTGCCATAGATAGGACTAAATGGGATATCTTATATGGCTCAGCTAAGTTTTTTAAATTTTTAGGAATGCATAAGATTTTTGATACGATTTATTTTGATGTACGTTTAGAATTAAGTTTATAAAAAAGAATCAAAATATGAATATATGATCGTGGTGTTAAAGAAATGTTAGTGTATGCACCGCGAAATCACCCACTTGAAATGGTTAAATTTGCAAGTGGCTCTATAAATTAAATATATAAATAGCTTAGCTATAAAGCCCTGAACCAATTACCTTATATAGTATAGGCGCTTCAAACTCATCATCCATACGTACTCCACCTATCATCCCTACAGGATGCTTAGAATAAGAGGCAGCTTCAAGTAACGCTTTGCCGCCTACATTGGCTTCAGACTTTGTGCTCGTAGCTCGGTAAGCCCCTAATCCGATATAATCCAGATCCAGGGTATTTGCTTCCAGGATCTCTGATTTGTTGTGTGTTGAGAGTCCAAGAAGCTTATCTCCTATCTTTTCACGTATGAGATGCACTGCTTCTTTGAGATCAGCACTCTGTGCACGTAGATCTTCCTGTCCCACATGCAAACCGTCTGCATAAGCTATAAGTTCTACACTGTCATTAATAATGAGTTTTCCGTCATAGTGTTTTCGTATCATAAGCAGATCAGATCTTTTTTCTTCCTCTGTACCGGATTTATTACGGTATTGGAGGATGGGAATATTGGGAAATGTTTTTAAATGTTGGAGGAGTTCTGATAAAGAAACTTTTTTAGAACGAAGTGTCTCTTTATCTACTAAGGCGTATATCAAAAGCTTAAACTTTTAACTCTTTTTCACTCACCTCTTCCGGGGAAATATCTTCTGGCATATCTTCTTCTCTCACGGCTTCTTCCGGAGCTTTTTCCATCACTGATTCTTCCGTTACATCTTCAATCACGGTTTCTTCAACTACTTCTTCAATGACTTCTTTTTCGATCACCTCTTCTGTGATAACGACTTTTTTCTCTTTTTTGAAAAGTTTAAAGAGATCAGAAAGTGTCTGATGCATCTTTCCACGCTCTACGATCATGTCGATAAGTCCATGCTCAAGCAAAAACTCTGAACGCTGGAAACCTTCCGGCAGATCAACACCAACAGTCTGCTTGATAACCCTTTGACCGGCAAAGCCGATAAGTGCTCCCGGTTCAGCCATGATAATATCACCCAGCATAGCAAATGATGCAGATACACCACCCATAGTAGGGTCTGTCAAGATAGAGATAAAAGGCAGATCTTTCTGGTGCAGTCTGTTCAATGCAGCTGAAGTCTTAGACATTTGCAGGAGTGCATAAGTACTCTCCTGCATACGTGCACCACCTGAAGCAGAAACAATGATGAAACCACAGTTATTTTTTATGGCTCTGTTGATACCGCGAACGATCTTTTCACCTTCAACGGAACCAAGACTTCCACCCATGAAAGAGAAATCAAATACAACGATCTCAATCGGCTCACCATTAATGGTACAGGAACCACTCAGCACTGATGATGTTTTACCTGTTTTTGCTTTCGCTTCTTCTAAGCGTTTTTTATAAGACTTTTTATCTGAAAATTTTAATGGATCTGTCGGTGCCAACGTGTTATCAAATTCTACAAAAGAACCTTCATCGACTATAGAGGCAATACGCTTTTCAGCAGAAATTCTGAAGTGGTGGTTACATTTAGGACAAACATTTAGTTTTGCTTCTACTTCTTTGTAATACATAAGAGAGGTACATTTAGGGCACTTTATCCATTGATTGGGTACTTCTTGTGTTACTGCCTCGGTTTTCATACTTCCAAAAATATTTCCAAACATATCCGCTCCTTATAATTCATTCAATTTTTTTATTAATGTTTCAATTTTATCTGCGATTGATTTTTCTTTTGATACTATAACATAATCCTCTTCAACAATCACTTCAAGCCCTTCACAAAGTGCCAAACCCGCTGCAAAATCATAAATGCGGAACTCACCCACATAGAGTACATACTTCACCGAACGTGCATAAGCAAGTGAAAGTGCTATGGCACCGGGTGATCTGAATTTGAGTTTTTCTTTATCAAGTGCTGCAACCAATACCGGGTTCGCATAGGCTTTTTCAAAAAGTCCTATTTCTGCATTGGGTGCAGAGTGTGGAGCATGAAAGGTGGTAGAGAATAGTTTTCCCTGTTGTATCCCGTTCGCAATCGTCTTGAGAAAGAGATCTCCGTTCCCAAGGTTGCACACAATAGCTGCATCTAAAATCCCCTCAGCATTGATCTTCGCAACAGAAGTACCGTAAAAAGGGAAGAGGGAAAGTGCATTGGAAGAACCGTCTATAGGATCGATGATGATCTTCTCTTCACCCTCCCCAATGACACCACTCTCTTCAGACTCTATCTGCCCAAAAGGGCTCAAGTATTTGATAAAGATCGCTTCAGCAAAAAGATCAAGCCGGGAAGAGACATCACCACCCGCACCTACTTCCGTCTTTTCAAACCAGGAATCATCAAAACCATCTTTGATAGCCTCAGCTATCTCTTCATTGGCTTTGATGCAAGCCTCTGTAAAAGGTGTCATAGCTTTTTATTCGCCTTTTTTATCTGTAAGGATGGTTGGCTTTATTCCTCTTGGTGCAACCATCCAGAATTTTCTGACTTCTATTCTGGCATGGTCTAAAATATATTGGGCTCTCTTTGATCCTGTTTTTTCCACATAATCTTTAAGCAATGCTTTAAGTTCAAACATTTCTGCATCCCACTCATCTGTGTCAATGCGTAGTGCTTCAACAAGCTCAGGGTTTACTTTTTCATAAAAGTTACCCTCTTCGTCATACACAAATGCTTTACCACCTGTCATACCGGCACCAAAGTTCACACCAGTCTTACCTAAGATAACTGCAACACCACCCGTCATGTATTCACATGGATGATCTCCCGTACCTTCTACTACCGTTGTAGCCCCTGAGTTACGTACAGCAAAACGCTCACCTACTTGACCATGCACATACAGCGTTCCGCCGGTTGCACCATAAAGACAAGTATTTCCACCCAGTGCAAATTCAGGACCTGCTTTATCTGACGTGATGACTATTTGACCCCCATGCATACCTTTACCGATGTAGTCATTCCCCGCACCATGTATATTAATGTTGATACCTTTAGACAAGAAAGCACCTAAAGACTGTCCAGATGTTCCTTTCATATTCAACGTGATAGTACCATCTGGAAGTCCTGCATTGCCGTGAATCGCTGCAATTTCACCTGAGATACGTGTAGCAAAACTTCTGTTTAGGTTTGAAATTTCTTTCTCAATCACTACAGGTGTTGAAGGGTCTTTAATGGTTCCCATCAACTCTACTATAAGTTCTTTTTCATATTCATTTTGATCATATGGTTCGTTAAATGGCACTTGACAAGTATTTTCACCTTCAATGTCATACAAAATCTTGTCAAAGTTAAACTTCTTGGCAAACGCATCATCTATCACTTCCAGTAAGTGATTTTGACCGATAATCTCTTCAAGAGATGTGTACCCTAACTCTGCAAGTATCTCTCGTATTTCTTCTGCCATAAGTGTAAAGTAATTAATGACTTTTTCTACGTTACCGTTAAAACGTTGTCGCAGTTTTTCATCTTGCGTAGCCACACCCACTGCACAGGTATTGAGGTGGCAGACTCGTAACATCACACAGCCAACGATGACCAAGGCACCGGTACCAAAGGCATATTGTTCTGCTCCAAGAAGGGCTGCTTTGACTACGTCTAGCCCCGTTTTAAGTCCACCATCAGTCTCAAGAGTCACTTGCCCTCTCAGATTATTGGCTTTAAGAGAATTATGTGCTTCTATGAGTCCAAGTTCCCAAGGGTTACCCGCAAAACGGATAGACCCTATAGGTGCTGCGCCTGTACCACCATCTGAACCAGAGATGATGATCTTGTCTGCATATGCTTTTGCCACACCAGAAGCAATCGTTCCAACACCAGCAGTAGACACAAGTTTCACTGCCACTTTTGCATGAGGGTTTACTTGTTTTAAATCATAGATAAGCTGCGCCAAGTCTTCGATAGAGTAAATATCGTGATGGGGTGGTGGGGAGATGAGTGTCACACCAGGTTTTGTAAATCTAAGTGAAGCAATAAGTGGCGATACTTTGCTCCCTGGCAACTGTCCACCCTCACCTGGTTTAGCTCCTTGTGCTACTTTAATTTGAAGTTCTGAAGCCGAACGTAAATACTCAGGTGTCACGCCAAAACGTCCAGAAGCTACTTGTTTGATGGCAGAGTTTTTATCTGTACCATAACGTCTGGGGTCTTCACCACCCTCACCTGAATTAGACTTTCCGCCTATAGTATTCATGGCTACCGCCAGTGTAGTATGTGCCTCTTCAGAGATAGATCCCATAGACATCGCAGCCGTTGAGAAACGTTTAAATATATCTGAAAGTGGTTCTACTTCATCAATACTAATTGCTTTTCTGTCACTCTTTAAGTCATAAAAATCACGGATGAATTTTTTATCTCTACCATTAACCAACTTTTGTACTTCAGCATAATCTTCTTTACTTCCAGTTTCTGCACATTTTTGTATAGCCGCAATAGTAGGACGAGAAAAGTCATGGAACTCTTCACCTTTTCTATATTTGTAGTATCCACCACTATACAATACATTCTTTTGATCATCAAACTCAGAAGTAAACGCACGTTTATGATTTGCATTAAGCCGAGCATCTATGTCCTCATAACCAAGACCTGGTAAAAGCCCCTGTGTACCTGCAAAACACTCTTGTACGATTTCATCACTCAGCCCTATGGCATCAAAGAGTCTTGAGTTTCTGTATGAAGAGATAGT
Organism: Sulfurovum sp.; assembly: GCA_002733215.1. Classification (GTDB taxonomy): domain Bacteria; phylum Campylobacterota; class Campylobacteria; order Campylobacterales; family Sulfurovaceae; genus Sulfurovum. The sequence continues at coordinate 5,793 of NVUY01000013.1, forward strand.
CGCAATCCCCATTTTGGACATAATTTTCAATAGTCCTGCACCCATAGCACGTCTAAAACGTCTTAGTGCTGGTTTTACTTCTGTCTCTTCATCCATCAAATTCTCAACTGTATAGTACAGCACATAAGGAAAAATAGCCGCTGCGCCGTAAGCTATCATCACCGCTGCTGTATGTGGGTCAAACACTTCTCCCGTCACTGCAACGATGCTTGTAAGATGTCTAAGGTTGTGTACTAAAAGCTCTTGACTTAAATAACCTACAACCATAAGCATTGGTAGCACTTTTACATTTTTATCCAACTCTCTGTCATCTATAATGACGGTTCTCACACCATTGTCTCGGACATCTATGATGATTTTCTCTCCTAAAGATTTAAGACTGGCTTGAATATCTGAACTATAGACGGTTGAGTATGTTTCTGCTTTATAAGAGGGATCATATTTTTCGTTCGTTACATCACCAAACTCTTTAACAAGGCAAAATTTTTCAGCAGACATCACGGGAAGTACAGTTTTGAGTCTTTTGGCATGTGCTGAATCATCACTTAGGATGTTTTGTCTTTCACCAAAACCAGTGTTCAAAGACATCACTGTTTTTTCACGTATGGGGTCTATAGGAGGATTCGTCACTTGTGCAAATTTTTGTTTGAAAAAGTCTGTAAAGTTTCTCTGCTGTGTAGAAAAAGCAGCGATAGGTGTATCGTCACCCATAGAACCAGTCGTCTCTTTCCCCTCAAGCATCATTGGTTTAATGATTTTACTGACAACTTCTGAAGTAAAGTTAAAGTAACGCTGTTTTGCTTCCATATCTTTCTGGTCTTTAGAACACTTTTCTACCTGTGTATTTGGCACATGTTCTTGAAGGTAAGACATATTTTTACTTAACCATTTGTTGTAAGGGTGTGCAGATCTGAGGTACTCATCGATATCTGTAGACTTTAACACTTTTCCATGTTTAAGATCTATGCCCATCATCTCACCAGACTGCAAACGTCCACGTTCAACTATCTCTTCATCTGGAATGCTTAGTACCCCATACTCAGAAGAGATAAGCAGTCTGTTGTCTGTGGTTCTAATGTATTTAGCAGGTCTCAGGCCATTTCTGTCAAGCACACAACCAATGTAACGTCCATCTGTCATACTCACAGCTGCTGGTCCATCCCATGGTTCAAAACAGGTACTTGCATACTCATAAAATGCTCTAAGGTCTGAGTCCATATGTGGTGCATTGTGCCAAGGTGCAGGGATGAGTGAACGAGCAGCTTTGAAGAAGTCTACGCCATTAACACGTAAAAACTCCATAAAGTTGTCAAGGCTTGCTGAGTCAGACATACCTTTTTGTATGACATTTCTAAGCCTAAACATTTCTTCATCCGTAAACACATCAGACTTAGCAGCAGCCATTTTTGATGCCACGTTAAAACGGTTTGCCGTCACTGAGTTTATTTCACCATTATGGGCTATCATCCTAAATGGCTGTGCTAATTTCCACTCTGGCAAAGTATTGGTAGAGAAACGTTGGTGAAAAAGACAAAAAGAGATTTCAAAATCAGGGTTCGCTAAATCTCTATAAAACTCTTTAATGTGTGTAGGCATGACCAGCCCTTTATATGTCACTACAGATGTTGAAAATGATGGGATGTAAAAGTCTCCATCATGCCTAAGTTCAGCCTCTATTTCTTTACGAGAAAGATACACCAATGCTTCAAAACGATTGGCTGCCACTGCACCTTTAGGGGAAACAAATACTTGCTTGATGGTTGGAAGTGATGCAAGTGCCTGTTCTCCTAAAGCATTGGTGTCTATAGGTACTGTACGGGTATACAGTACCTTTAAGTCATTGTTTTCGCACACTTTATTGATGGTGTCAAAGTCAGAATCATTACGAGAAAAAACCATTGCTACAGCAAAAGTGTCTGGAAGTTCAACTCCTTCACTTGAGAGTGCTTTAGCAAAAAATGATTTAGGCATAGAAAGAAGTAATCCTGCACCATCTCCTGTTTTACCATCTGCTGCTACTGCACCTCTGTGCATCATACGCGAAAGTGAAGTGATGGCATCTTCTAAGTTTTTGTGTGAAGGTGTGTTGTCAATGGAAGCCAAAAGCCCAAAGCCACAATTGTCCTTAAATGAAGTAAATAAATCTTGCATATTCTAACCTTAAAATAATTTCAATGACACATCATATAGTGTGTCCAAATGGAGGCGATTATATCTAAAAATATGTTAAGATTTCTTTAAGTGTTGCACGCCCACGTGGAGCATACTTAGATATTTAACATCCTTTTGACTATAATGAGTAAAAGAAAAAGGAGTTGTCATCAAAGGGTTCATATTATCGGTCAAAAAAGCCAAAGATGAAGACTCCATTGCTACGGTTCTGACCGCTACAGAAGTACGGACATACTACCGTTTTTTTGGTGCACGTCATTCCATACTTCAGCTGGGAAACCTTGTAGACTTTGAGGTAGAAGGGGAAGATGGACGTTTTATGCCCAGGCTTCGTTCTCTTTCACACATGGGCTTTCCATGGCTTTTTGACAAAAACAAGCTCCTCTTGTGGCATAACTTCATCAAAAAGTTTGAACCTCATCTACGTGATGCTGAAGAACTTGACTCTTTTTACTACGACTTACTCCTCTCTGCTGCTAAAAAATGGAACAAACAAAACCCCAAACGCATCGTCTGTGAAAGCTACATAATGCTGCTGGACTACGAAGGCAGGCTCTACCCTGAGGAAAACTGCTTCATCTGTGAGCAACGCATAGAAGATGACATCGCCCTCATGCAGGCGTTTAAACCCGCACATCCCACCTGCATCTACAGCCCTGCTCTGCCTACTAAAAAAATACTGGATTTCTTTGAAAGTAAAAAAACGGTATTTTTGGAAGATCATGAAGTGGATTATCTTTTTGAGGTGGTGATGAAAGGGTTGTAATTTACATAGCTATGCTATACTCAATCTACTAAAGGATCGTTATGTTTAAACTAATACTACCCATCTTACTCACACTCACACTCAATGCAGGAGACACAATGAAACACTTTTATGATTTTAGCGCGAAGACCATCACAGGAAAAGAAATCTCTATGTCTGACTATAAGGGCAAAGTCATACTGATTGTCAATGTAGCCAGTAAATGTGGCTTTACACCCCAGTATGAGGGTCTGGAGAAGCTTTACCGGGACTATCACAGCCAGGGATTAGAGATATTGGGTTTTCCCTGTAACCAGTTTAAAAATCAGGAACCGGGGTCGCCTGAAGAGATACAGAACTTCTGTAAAGTGAACTTCGGCGTCACCTTTCCACTGTTTGCAAAGATCGATGTCAACGGAGAGCATACCCATCCGCTCTATGTCTATCTTAAAAAACAGGCACCCGGCTTTCTCGGAACAGAAAGCATCAAATGGAACTTCACCAAATTCCTTATAGACAAAAAAGGTTCTGTTATCGAACGTTATGGCTCTTCAACAAAACCTAAAGAGATCGCCAAAGATATTGAGAAGCTACTAAAACAGTAATTATGCAGTCGTTATCACCCGACATCATGCACTCCTATAACTTCGCAAACATTATTTCTATAAGCTTTGGGCTGATTCTATAGCCGTGCTCCAAAGCTTCCTGTAAAAATGTCCTTGCCTCTTTAGGACTAAGATATTGATGTCTTATATTCAAATACACAACTCCCAAAAGACCAATAATCTCCAAGCCCTGTGTCATAGCGATCTTTCGACCTTTTTTCTCGTCTATAATCAATTTTGACTTTCGCTCTAATGCTAAAGCTATGGCTTCACTTTCACCTTCATCCAGAAGAGACTTTAATACTTTTAGAGTCGTATTCTCCTTAACGCATACCACTTCAATAAACTCAGGTAGCATAATCTCGCTTTTTGTACTGATTTCTTTATAGACCGTTGTGGGAATGAGGATTTTGGAAAAAAGATTCGACAATAATTCTACCCGACCCAAATCAAAAAGGATGATAAGTGTAGTGCTGTCACTTATGACCATCAAAGGCATCCACAAATTTCAGATCATCTTCAAAATCATAATCTATCACATCAGCATCCATCATAGAAAGCATTTTCATCGCTTCTTCTTTAGGAAGCTGTAACGATTTTGCAAATTGCCCCAAACTCAAATAGCCCTTTTTAAATGCATCTACCATCAAGGCTGTCTTCAATCCGACATCAATAATACTATCGTCAAAAGAGATAGCAAAGCCTATGGGTGTACTTCGCTTGGTAATCATAGTGTATTCATCTGCTTCGAGTGAACGGGTAAGAATGGCAGGGTTTTTTTGTAACTCTTTTATACCTAAAGTTTGCATGCTAATCTCCTTTGTACATACTTAAGATAGTATAATAAATTCTTTATGAATTAGAACTTAAAAAAAGGTGGGGCAACACCAATAAAGCCAAGATGTAACACTTATTAGAAATTTTAATATCACGGTGTCGTGAGCATTATAATAATATTATGATGTCTAAAACTGAGGCTTTTACTGAATTAGAAACTAGTTAATCCCTAACCTCATTAAACAAAGCATCACGAACAAAACTATTGAGTGATACCCCCGCCTTTAACGCTTCTTGATACACTTTTCTATGTAGTTCTGGTTCTATGCGTACATTAAAGACACCTTTGTAGACTTTTTGTGGTTCACGTCCTAAAACTTTACAGCTTTCTAGATATTCATCTACAGCATCATGAAAATTTTCTTCAAGTTCCTTGGCATTGTCTGATTCAAAGGTAACAAGATCGTCTATCATCTCTAATTTACCAAAAAAACATGTATCTTCTGGTGAGTATTCTATACTGCCTATGTAGCCTTTGTATTCGATAGTGTTAGCCATGACAGACCTCCTTTAGTTTACGTTGTATCTGTTTGACGAGATACACTTTGAGTATATTGCCTGGGTGTGGTTTATGTAGGTTTATCAAGTTGTCTTTTTCCTGATGGTAAAACTTCACTGAGGAACCTTTTCCTTCCAACTTTATATATCCACATGAGAGCAACAGACTCTCCAATTCCTCAAAAGTCAAATCTTTCTTTGGAGGAATCTCTAAAAAATTTTTTAAGAGTTTCTTTTTTTACTCATAATTATAGTACCATTTTTTAGTTACAAAGTCAATCATCTTTACATGCATAGTTACTCCTCATAGGTATAGTCTAATATAGATTTTAGAAATCCACAGTAATTACATAAAACTTACACTAAACCACCTCTATGAAATACTCAATGGATAAATGCAGAAAATGGATACAGGCTACTTTTAGACCTTGTCACATCCCGAATTTAAATCTACCTAACACACTATGTATAAATTAATCACACAGGAGAAAAAATGCTTAAACTTGCGATAACATCACTCTCAACCCACACAAAGGGAAGTATGATCTATATTACTTACAATGTTAGTCCAAAATCTTTTATGATATTAAGCGCTGCTGTTCTGCCGTCTACTGCTGCGGTTACGGCTAAGTCAGCACCTCTTACTCCGTCTCCTCCTGCATAAATACGCTTGTTTGAGGTACGCTTATCATCATCTACTATAATCTCACCCCATCTTCCGGAGTTAATTTGGGCAGTACTGTACCATGGGAATTCATGGTTGTCAAAGCCAAGTGCCAAGATGATTACATCACACTCTATCTCAAAGTCACTCTCTTCCAGTACTTCTAATTTTCTTCTGCCGTCATCACCTGGCTCACCAAGGGCTGTTCTTTCACACTTAAGTCCTTTTACAAAGTTTTCTTTGTCTACGATAACTTCTTTTGGAGCCGTGTAAAACTCAAATATAACACCTTCTTCCTGTGCATTAATTCTCTCTTTGGCTGAACCTGGCATGTTGTCAGCATCTCTTCTGTAGGCACATCTTACTGATTTTGCTTCCATTCGTACAGAGGTTCTCACGGCATCCATCGCGGAATCCCCACCACCAATGACAACGACATTTTTATCTTTTAAGATGTTCTCATAAAAACTTTCAAAGACACCCTTTTGCGCATGGGTCAAGATATCCATTACCTGATAGACCCCATGCCCCTCTTCATTTTTCATTCGAGCGCCTCTGCCATTTGGTGCCCCGACACCTACAAAGATAGCATCATACTCATCAAGCATATCTTTGAGTTGATCTGGCGTGTTAATATAGCTGTTTAAATGCAGGTGCATCCCAGCTTCTTGCATCCATTTAAAGCGTCTTAATATGACATCTTTTTTGATTTTAAAGTTTGGAATACCATAAGTAAGAAGCCCGCCAGGTCTGTCTGATTTTTCAAACATATCTACTTCTACACCGGCTCTTAGTAAAAATGTAGCACAGCTCATACTAGCAGGACCACTACCAATTACAGCTACTTTTTTACCACTCTTTTCTACATTTTGACCATAATCAGGCGTGAGACCCATTTTAAATGCTTGTTCATTTAAATAAACCTCTATGGCACCAATGCTCACAGAGCCACTTTCTGTTTTAGAAATAGTACAGCCACCTTGACAGAGAGTATCGTGAGGACATACCATTCCCAAAATTTCAGGGAATGGAGAGGTTTCATTGCTCAGTTCAAAGGCCTTTTTAATATCACCATTTTTTGTAGCCTCTATCCATAGAGGAATTTTATTTTCTAGCGGACATCCTGTTCGACAAAAACTAAACTCACTGGACATACCCTTGATCAAATCTATAGGACACTTGATGCACCTGTCTGATTGCATATCTGCTTCATCTGTATTGAACAGATAATAGGTAGGGTTAAAATCAACCCTCCTTGCTTCAGCTTCTCTTTTTCTTGGAGTTTCTTTTTTAACTTTTAAATACTGTTTCTTCTTGTTTATCGTTTCACTCATTGTACATCCTTTAACTCTATATAGTCTATATGCATCTCTTGACCTGTTAAAACTTCTGTATTGCCTCCTTGGCAGTGGGGGCAAAAAAAGTTATAACTGTCTACCGTTGCTTCTTTACCGCAGTCAGTACAGCGTATTGTTATGTCTATTAGGTTCATACTCATGGTCGCATCAGCACAGATGGTATCTTCTTTAAAGATATCAAAACTCTCTTTGAGGAAGTGTGGTTCTATGCCACTCATCTTTCCTATCTTTGTGACCACTTTTTCCACAGGCTTGCCTTTTGCATGTTTTTCACAAAGGTCAAGCATCGACATGACAATAGAATACTCATGCATCTACTGCTACCCTTTTCCACTCATCATAAGATCAAACTGCTCATAGTCAATTAGCCTAATTGCATCGGTTGGACAGATGGCAATACAGGCTTGTTTTCCATTCTCTCCTCCGCAAAGGTCACAAGTTAGAGAGACCATTTGGCTCACAGGTGCGTCAGGTTTAGTATTGGCAGCCATAGTAACAGCCCCATAAGGACAGACCATATCACAACTGGTGCATCCAATACAGTCACTCTCATAATACTTTACATAATCTTCTTCAAAGCGTATGATGTCAACAGGACAGCCTTCAAGACAAGGGGCATCTTGACATTGCATACACTGCATAGGTGCTGTTTTTCCATCTATGGTAACAACTTTATTTCTTGAGGGAGCTACCTCTTCTCCTCTTAATATCATCTGATACACTGTATCAAGCTCAACATCCATATGACTAGCACTACATGCCAATTCACAATTGATACACCCTATACATTTGTTTGGGTCAGCATATATAAATCGATTGTTTCTTACTTCACTCATTTTACCCTCCTATCTGTCTGTACATGATATACATGGGTCAATACTGTTAAGTATCATGGTTACATTATCTACTTTATCACCCAATATCATTACTTTTAACGCTTCCCAATTTGTAAAAGTTGGTACTTTCCAACGCATTCTAACTGGCTTTTGACTTCCATCGGTTTTTAGATAGTAAATAAGCTCTCCCCTTGGAGCTTCGGTACGAACTACGGCTTCTCCAGCAGGTATATGAGGTCTTTTATCCACATAAGTATCACCTTCTGGCATGTCAGTTACAACATCTCGTATGATTCTTACCGCTTCTAAAATATCGCCAAATCTAGCCATGGCTCTGGCGTGCACATCTCCCTCTTCTCTAAGAGAAAGAGATACATTAGGCTGAATCTCCGGCCTGTAAGCATAGAGTCCATAAGGTGCCTTAACTCTTACATCATTGTTGATACCACTTCCTCTGGCTACGGGTCCAGTTACTCCTATCTCTAGGGCATCTTTAAGCGGAAGTACGCCTACGCCGACAGTTTTGCTTTTAAGTTGTTCATCATTTTCATAGCGTTCTTGAAGGTCTCTTATTTTTGGCTCGACTACATCTAAAGTATCTAAAATAATTTTAATTTTTCGCTCATCTAGGTCATACTTAGTTCCTGTTAAAAGGTTAGAACTCATATCCATGCGGTTACCCCAGATAACTTCTTTTAGATCTTGCATATGCTCGCGCGTATTCATCGTATCTTTCATCAGTTGATGTGTGTGTGCGATGTGTGTTAGCATCGAGAGGTTAAACATGTCTGAAGCTATTCTTTTGACTTCATCAGCAATTACCCTCAAAGCTTCTGCCCTAAGTGGTATCTTTATCCCTGCAATTTGTTCTACCGCCATAGCATAAGTCATAGGGTGGTTGTTTGAACAAAGAGAACAGACTCTCTCTGTTAAAATAAGATTTTGCATAAAGTTCTTTTTAGTAACCAATGACTCCATCCCTCTATGTATAAATCCATTAATAATCTCTACATTTTCAACGATTCTATTTTTGTCCACTTCTAGCTTAAAGTAAACAGACTCTTCAAGCTCGGTGTGAAATGGTCCTATTTCTACTTTTTCACTCATGCTTTTACCCCTTTGTTCACTTGATTCCACAATACATCTGTATCACTCACGCCCATTTGCATCTTTGAAAGCGAGATATACTCATTGAGTACACCTTTTGCAATGGAGTAGTCTAAGAAAAGCCTATCTTTTGTTGGATGCCCAATAGGCTCAACATCGTACATTTCTCGAAGTTCTCTCTCTGCCCAATCAGCACTTCTCAAGATAGGTGTAATGGAGATAACAGTTTTGTCATCAGTATCAATCTGTACATTGATAATCATCCCATCAATATCAAAATGATAGATGACAGTATGTGTATTATCTGCTTCATTAAAATACCCTGTAGCTACCACACAGCGACCTTTAAATGCTTTTACTGCCTTGGCAATGACCTCCATGTCTTTTTTCTCATGTAGTATGATCCATGAGTTATCATTTCCATAATGGTCAACATCTTCTTTTATCTCATAAGCGCCATATAGTTTACTTTTAATGGCATTATTGAACTCTTCTATATTCATGCGTACATCCTTTTGAAATTTGCCTCTTTTCTGCATTTAGAACAGATTTTTGTATCTAATTTTTTCACATCATCATGTACATAGCCTTTGCCGAGCAATCCTCGTGATGGAGGCATATAAGTATCTCCGCAACTACTACAGGTACTGGATTTGATTATTTCGGAATTGACATCTTCATACTTTTCACTTTGTAGTTTGACAGTATCGAAACTATTGGTAGAAAAAATGGCACCTGTTGGGCAAAAATAAGCACAGTTTCCACAGTAGCAACAGGAGTTATGCCAAATGTTATGCACATGCCCTGCAGCTATTTCAGTAATCTTAATAGCAGTAGAAGGACAAACTGTCTCACAGGTTCTACAGGCGGTACACATATCAGGATTTAAATCCATTCTTCCTCTAAAGCTCTCTGGAGCTGAAAAGTCTTTAAAGATAGCATCAATGGTTTTTGGAGTAGCTTCACCATTCATCACTTGATTGAGTACTTTCACTCCCTTGGCAATGCCCTCAGCGATCGACTGAGGTCGCGGAGGACAACCTGCCACATTGACATTGACATCTACTATTTTATCTGTAGGCCCGTTAATCGCATAAGAGTCCCTAAAGATCCCACAGGTAATGGCACAAGTTCCTACACCGACAACCACATAAGGGTGCCGTATTTTACTCACTGCACTCTTTAGAAAGGACTCACTTCTGGCAGTTAGTGGACCAGTTATAGCAATAAGGTTTGCATCTTTAATGTCTTCAACCATCTCCACACCTAAAGTTGATACTCCAAATTTCTCAACCAGTACCGTAGGCATAAATTCAACATCACAGCCATTACAACTTCCTGTATTTATCCTAAACAGTTTAGGAATTACTTCACTCATTACATCTCCTCACAATCACATAATTTCGCATTTAATATTTCAACTAAATCTTCAAAAAAACAAGCTCCTTCACGGTGATACTCATCATAAAATTCTACAAACACTTCCCCGTAACCTTTCATATCTCTAGTAGAAACGTCAGGCACAACCCTATGTCTTTCAGCCATCTCATTTACTTTAGCAAGTATATTTTTCTTTTGAGGCTCATCGAAAAATATCAATACAATACCATGACAGCTACCCTCGAATTCACAATACATTCGTATACATGTTTTATCTATACCCATGTTACTTCCTTTTTTTTAAAAATTTAGATAAAAATATTTTATCTAAAATATAAATTTAATTTATTGATAAGTATCAAGTAAATATGAAAAAGATAAGGATAAAATCATTCATCAAAATAGGAGATGTTTCATGGATGTAAAACAGTACTATAACCCTCAAGGTGAAGAAATACTTGACGAAAAAATATTTGGTGGGAGTCCTACAGGGTTTGTAGATTTTAACCGTTCAAAATATACATGGGATGCAAATATTTATGACCTTATGAATGCCAATACATGGTTTCCTTCCGAGGTCAATACCAGTTCTGAAAAAAAGAATTTTGAACGACTCACAGACAATGAACAAGCTATCTATAAAATGACTTTTGCTCAACTTAGTTTCAATGATTCTGCACAAGAAGAGTACCTTAGTGATTTTAGACGTTTAGCAAACAATCGTCTTGTAAAGTCTGTACTCTCTGTACAGATTATGCAAGAGGTCAATCACTCTAAGAGTTATGCCGTACTTCTTGATGCTTGCGGGAATTCAGATGAAGTCTTTAATCTCTATAAGTATGACCATATGCTTAACCAAAAAAACCAAAAAGTCGCAGAACAGTTCGCACGTTATATCGATGGTGGTTCTGTAGATAAAATGTTACTCTCTGCCATGGCATCTGTCAATCTGGAAGGAATTTATTTTCTTTTAGGATTTAGCTATATTTATCTACTAGGTGACAAAGTGCCAGGAGCAAGAGATATGGTAAAGTTTATCGCACGAGATGAACTCAATACGCACCTGCCTCTGTTTGCCAATATTTTTAAAACCATTCAAAAAGAAAATAAAATCCAAACTTCTACCATAGATACTGCTTATACTATGATAGAAGATGCTGTGCAGATAGAGTTGGAATACGGTAAATACTTACTTGAGCAGTACCCCATTATGGGCATTACCTCCGAACTTATGGAACAAACCGTCTATAACTATGCCAATGATAGGCTTAGAAAGATAGGGCTAAAACCCATCTTTGATGAAAACCCAAAAACCTATTTGGAAAAGCTTGTGACCAAACACTTAGATATGAATGAGGTGAAGAGTAATTTCTTTGAAAGTAATGTCTCTAACTATGCAAAATCAAGTATTGATTTAAACGACTTTTAGAACTTCCCTATAGAACGTATCTGAATCTACTCTCTTGAAGGATGTATCTTGTTGACCACGGCATAAAGTGCAGGAAGGTAAACAAGGTTCAGCACCGTACCCCAAAGCAGTCCGAAACCGATGGAGATGGCAATAGGTTGCAAAATGACCGCCTGTCCGGTGGCATAGAAAATGAGCGTGAACAACCCAAGAAAAGTGGTGATCGACGTGATCAGAATAGGACGCAGTCTTAGTTTGGCTCTTTCATAAAACTTATCGGCATCACTCGTACCATGCAGGAAATCAAGCATAATGATACCATCATTGATGACAACACCTGCAAGTCCCAGCATACCTATGACCGACGGCATGGAGAGGTTGATCCCCAGTAACAAATGTCCCCAAAGTGCGCCAAGCAACGAGAATGGGATGACAGACATGACTATCAAGGCATACCGGATCTTCGGGAAAATGAAAAGTAAGGTGATCAGGATCAAAAAGACTGCGATGACCAGTGAACGTATCATGTCATTTTTAAACTGTTGGTTTTTCTCATTTTCTCCCAAGAGTGTTATCTCAAGACCTTCCTCTTTTAACTGATCGATCAAAGGCTGTATCTTGGAAAGTACCGTCTGTGCTGTGGTTTGTTTTTTGTCAATGTTTGCAAAAACAGACTTCACTGCACTTCCGTCCAGTTTTTCTATTTTTTCATAGGCACGCAGTTTTTTTATCTCTACCACATCGGTGAGTTTCACAAAAGACCCCGCAGGAGTGGGGATCATAAAACTCATTAAGGTTTTTTCAGAATCCTTGCTTATCGCTTTGGTTCTGATCTCCATGACACCATTATCACTGAATGTCATCGCTTTACGGCTGTCAAGGAAGTACCCTGCCAGTGTCTGCGCGATGTCTACTTCATTTAAGCCCAACTGCTCACCATAAGAGTTGATACGCAACTTGTACTCCATCTTTCCAAGTTGTGCATTGCTACTCACATTCTTAACATATTCTACTGCCAAGAGTTTGTCCTGCATACGCTGCATGGCAGCAACTATCTCTTCACTGTCACCCGCTGCAAAGTTGATCTGAATATCATTTTTAATCAGTCCCGGTTTATCTTCAAGTACCCCAAGTTCATCCAGATGGTATTTTTCCATCAGCCCAGCGATCTCAACTCTTAAATCTTTGGCAAGATCATAAGTATGTTTTTTCCTGATCCTTGTAGGGTCATTAAAATCAAAAGAGAAGTTGAAAATAGGATTGATATATTCATCGATAAAACTCTGGGGTTCCATATCATAGAGTTCCATCGTAATGTAAAAGAGATTGTCACCTGTTTCATTTTCACCTGAGAGTGCTCTTCTTGATCCTACTACAGTAGACGTAGCTTTAAGTGCATATCTCTCTTTATGTTCCATGATGTACTCTTCCAACTCTTTACTCATTTTTTGTGTGTCTTCTATGGATGTATCTACAGTACTTTTACCTGTAATGTAAAGGTAGTTACCGTCAAAACCGGGGAAGAACTGAAAACCGAGCATCTTAATGGTCACTACGGTCAAAACAGGGATCAGCACCACAAAAGTAAACAAGAAAACATATTTGTAATGGATCACTTTATGTAAAAAGTCTTCATACTTTTGCTGGAAAGGTTCCCAGTTGATAAAGTTTTTCTGTTTTTTGAGTAATTCTTCCGCATGTAAAGGTAAAAAGAAAAAACTTTCAAGCAGTGAGCCTATCAGGATCATTACCACCGTAATAGGAATGAGAATAATGAAGTTTTTGATCTCTCCTGTGAGCATAAAAAGCGGCAAAAAAGCGGCGATAGTTGTGAGCGTTGCCAGGCTGACGGGTAGCACCATCTCTTTCACCCCCTGGTAAACAGCTTCTCTTGGTGGCAAACCTTCATTCATATGACGCTGGATATTTTCAGACACAACGATCGCATCATCCACCACAATACCTATAACAATGAGACCTCCAAGCAAAGAAACAATGTTGATAGAGTAGCCCATCACATAAATAAAGAGTATACCTACAGCAAAAGAGATAGGTATCCCCATCGCTACGACTGCAGCGATACGCACATTAATGAGCAGTGCCATAGAGAGAAAGACCAAAAGCAGTCCGAACATCAAGTTTGAGATAACGGTATCGAGTCTGTCTTTTACCGGTTTGGAACTGTCCTGATAAAAGTCAAAATAGATCTCAGGGAACTCTTTAGAGAGTTTTTCATTTACAAAAATACGTAACTCTTTAGAGATCTTGATAGAGTTTCCTTCTGCACCTTTGGAGATGACCAGCGTGATGTTGTTGCGTCCGTTAAAGGTCGACAGCGTTGTATTTTGAGGATACATGATCTTCACATCAGCAATATCACCAAGTCTTAGCTGTTTATCTCCTATTTTAAGCAGTGTTGATTCCCACTCTTCTTGATTGGCTTTTCCATTGACCGTAGAGAGAAAGATATAATTCCCCGCTTCTTTAATATCCCCTATAGGATAGATATAAGAGATTTTAGACACTGCAGATATGATGACCGCGGGGTCCAGCCCAAAGGCTCTGACTTCTTCATCATTGATCTGTACAGAGACTTCCTGGTCTGCATCTCCATAGATCTTCACTTCACTCACATAGGGGTTTCTTGTAATTTTAGATTTGACCTCTTTGGCAACTTCTATCAATTGCCCTTTATTGAGCTTCTCAGAAGAGAGAGAAAGACTGATAAGTGGTCGAACGTGATTAAGTATCCTTGCTATAGGCTCTGTCATGTCTGAAGGAAGGTATTGTCTGCTTTTGGCTATGGCATCTTTGGCTTTATTGAGAGCATCTGTCTGATCTGTATCATCACCAAGACTGAGTATGATGGAAAAGGTACCCGCTTTAATGTCCGTTTCGATCTTATCGATGCCTTGTATGTTTCCAAGTTCATCTTCTATGTCACGTACGGCCATTTTATCGAGGTTATCTGCAGAGGCACCTGCGTATCCGCCGGTAATGGCTATCTTGTCCAGGGCAATTTCAGGAAAAAGTTCTTTGGGAATGTTCTGATAGGCATTCACTCCAAGAAAGAGAAGGAATATGAGCAATACATAATTGAGACTTTTATTCTGTATAAAATAGTCAATGATCCTCATCATGGTAACTCCTTCCTGAAGTCTCAGATTTCGCGGTTCAATTATACTACAGTTTTTTCAAAAATGCAGAAATGATAAAGATCATCGTCCCGTTTACACGCCCCTGTATATGTGTCGGGTCACCCGGTACCATACGAATGTTTTTCACGGTCGTTCCCTGCTTCGCTGTAAATCCTGCCCCTTTGACCACAAGGTCTTTGATGATGCTTACAGCGTCCCCTTCTGTTAAAATATTTCCGTTGGCATCACGTGTCGGCTCCTGTTTCTCTGTCGCCAAGCCTTCTTCAGCCCAGGCTTTGACATCGTCCTCAAGATACATCATATCAAGCTGATCCTGTGCACCAAGCTGTGTCAAGAGTCTAAATGCCACCACCTGCACGGCAGGTTCTGTACTCCACATAGAGTCATGCAGACAGTTCCAGTGTTTTTCATCACCTGTCGGTTCTTCTATAGAGGCAGCACAGACAGAACAAATGCTTATCGTATCCTCTTTAGGTGCTACGGTATATGCTCTAAGCCCCTCTTCACTTCCACATAAATCACATGCCATGTTAAATCCTTGTTTAAACTTAGCGTATTTTATCCAAATAGTTATAAATAGGCTACAGTATATACAAAGAGATATATTCCTCTTTAGGCAGCGGTTTTGAGAAAAGATATCCCTGATAAATATCACAACCTTTATCTTTTAAATACTGCCGCTGATATTCATGTTCAACACCTTCAGCTACCACAGCCATATCAAGTGTTTGACCCATAGCAATGATCGTATCCAAGATAATACTTTTATCTCCATCTCTGGGAATTTCATCTATAAATGCTTTATCTATCTTCAATTCATCAATAGATAATTTATGCAAATAAGAAAGTGTCGAGTAACCTGTACCAAAATCATCTAGAGATATATTTACATTTAATGTTTTAAGCTCATTTAGTTTTTGCACCATATGTTCATGGTTTTCCATCATAATACTTTCAGTGATTTCCAGTGAAAGTTGTTCCCCTTCAATAGCATAACGCGTCATGTTTTCTTTTAGTATTTTATAAATGTTTTCATGTTGAAATTGTCTAATAGAGATATTGATTGATACATTTAATTTTTTATTGGGATTACATTCATTAAAATACGCTATGGATCTACATGCTTCTTCTATCACCCATCTTCCCAATTTTAAAATCAAACCTGTACTTTCCGATAAAGGAATGAATTTATCAGGAGGAATATATCCCATTTTAGGATGTATCCATCTGATCAATGCTTCTGCAGCAATTATCTTATTGCTCATAACAGAAACTTTAGGTTGAAAATACAATACAAATTCATTGTTTTTCAATCCCAGTGGCATATCCTGTATAAGTTCCATCTCAGAATAGATAGAATGATTGTATTCTTGTTTAAAAAATGTAAAATTATTCCGTCCGTTACTTTTAGCTTTGTACATTGCTATATCGGCACTTTTCATCAAATCTATCGTTGTTTTTCCATCTTCGGGATACCTGACAACACCAATACTTGCAGAAACACTTAATTCATATTCCTTTATGATCCATGGTTGATTCATACATTTCATTAACTTTTCAATCGTTATCAAGAGCTCTTCTCTCCCAATATCTTTAAAAATAATGACGAATTCATCACCACCAATACGAGCAAATATATCATTTGCCCTTATAACATCACTAATAGCATAAGCAATCTGCTGCAATAATAAATCACCAACATCATGTCCAAGCGTGTCATTAATATGTTTAAAATAATCCAGATCTAAAAATAACATTGAAAAAGTTTTATTTTTATTATAGGTATTTATAATCAATTTTTCCATCAAAACTTCTAAGTGCAAGCGATTGGATATACCCGTTAAAGTATCACGATAAAGCATATTGGAAATTCTATTTTTTGCTACGATATCTTCGGTAATATCTCTTACGATCCCCTCGATACCAAGTATTTCATTTTCATCATTAAAAATGAGATACTCAGTCACTTCAAGATGGCACAATACGCCACTTTTATTTTCTAAGCTCAATTCATAAGGTACATTATAACCATACTCCGAGATGAGCATTTTTGTTTCTATATCAGATTTCAATCCATAAGCAAAATGATCACTATATTTGTCAATGAATTCTTTTTCACTAAATCCTAACATATCAGACACAGAATCACCTATAGAGATCAACCTGCCTTCATTACTCTTTGTATAGAAAAAATAATAGGGTTGGAGGTTAGAAAGCAGTCTTTGATATTTTTCTTCACTTTCGAAAAGTTTATTGTCAGTAGCATCATTTGTTATGCTACGTAATTCTTGTATTTTATTTTTAGCTGTATCAAGCATACTACGTTGGGAAGATCTATGATACCTTGCCTTATCATAGGATTCATTCACCATTTTAAAAAGAGATAATTGTTGTGATTGGCTTAAAACACCATCATAACCTATACTCTTCAGTTGGTACTCCAAAAGCTGATTCATATTAGCCCTCCCAGAGCCAAAAAACACTATTTATAAAAAACACTATTATTAAAAATAATATTATATTTTTTTATAAATCAACCTTTAAAACAGATAATTGACTTCAACACGGATCTCATTGTGAGTAAGCATCCTGTGCTTATCTCTATTTCCCCAACATGATATCACTGGCTTTTATCGTAGCCGTTACAGAACTTCCAATTTTAAGTTCCATCTTTTCTAAAACAGTCACAGGCATCACAGCTACGACTGTATCATGATCGCCTATGTCCACTTGTACTTTCACATTTTCCCTATCTGTCTCTATCTTGCTGATGACACCTTCAAGTCTATTCTCTTCACTTTTTTCATTATGTATATCAGAGAGCAGCACTGTAGATGATTTAAATATCATAGTGACGATCTGTCCTTTTTCTATCTGCAGATTTTCTACTGCTTCTTTGGTAATGACCGAAACAAGTACCTGTCCGCTCTTCAGCTTCAAATGTATCTTTGCATTGACATTTTCACACTGCACAGAGACAACCTTAGCCTGTATCTGATTTCGTGCAGAAATTTGCAAAGAGAGTCTTTCGATGGTCTTGAAGGTACCGCTTTCGATATCTGTCAACGCTGACAACCTTGACAAAAACCGTGTATGCTCTTCTTTGAGCAGCGCATAGTTTTCTAAAAGTGTGATCCCGTAAGAGGTAATGGTCGAACCTCCACCATCTTTTCCGCCTGTCTCTCTACTGACAATAGGTTCAGGAGAAAGAGAGTTCATCGTATCCACCGCTTCCCAGGCACTCTTATAACTCATAGGCACTGCTTTTGCTGCTTTAGAGATGGAACCGTGTTCTGCGATGGCATGCAGAAGTTCTATACGCTTTTCCAGTAGAAAAGGTTTGCCTAACATTTCTAAAGTAAGTGGGGAGGAGAGTTCCATCCTTGTCCTTGAGTCATAAAATATATCACGATATATTAGCGTTATATCTCTTAAGATATAACCCATTTCAATGTATATTTTTACACTCTGTAAAAATTCTACTCTATCATTTTAAGTCTTGCAAAAAGTCCTACGGTTGGAGTGTAGCCTACTTCAGTAAACCTCAACTCACTTTTACTGTCATAAATGAATGTTGTCGGATAAGCTTCGATGTTAAACTGCTTTGCCCACATGCCATCTACATCGTTGATCACTTTAAAGTTTAAATCGTGCTCCTGCATATACGCTTTTACCTCTGCATCACTTCCTGAGTTGACAGCGATAGTGAGCACCTTATACTCTTTTGAAACAGCTTCTATATTGGGTGCTTCCAGTTTACAGGTAGGACACCACACAGCCCAGAAATGTAAGAGTAAAGGTTTCCCCTCTTCCACTTTAAACATACTTCCGTCCAAGAGTTGTGCTTCTATCTTTGGCAACTGAGTTGATGCAAGTTCAGGTGAACGCAGATAACTCATAATATTACTTAATATAAAAATAAGCAGCACTATTTTTAGTAACTCAATCCCCATAGTTTTTATATTCCACTTCCTGCGACTCATCATTGACTGCCTTTCACACTTTCAACTTTTTAAGTACTTGCTCCAGTTGTCCCAGATATCCGCCGCCATAAAGTGCCACATGCACCAAAAGAGGATATATCTGATAAAGAGGTACTTTTGTTTCATAAAAATCATCACTCAAAGGATGGACTTCTGCATACGCTTCAAAAAAGGTTTCTCCAAAGGTATCAAAGAGTTTGATGAAAGCCAGTTCCATCTCTCTGTCTCCAAAGTAGATAGCCGGATCGATCAGCACAGCACCTTTTATATTAAATAATATATTCCAACTCCACAGGTCCCCGTGTAAGAGTGAAGGTGTGATAAGAGACATCTCTATGCGCTTATACAGATCTCGGCACAACCCTTCCAACCTCTCCAGTGTCTGTTTAGACAACATCCCTTTCTCATAACAGACCTTTGCCATAGGCATAATGCGCATCTGTCCAAGGAAAAGTGTCCAGTTGTATTGTGTTTGTTCATTCTTTTGATGAAAGGGTCCAATAGTCGTGTCATAGTAGTATCCATACATACGATTATCATTGCTGACGCTATGCAGTTTACTTAACAGTTTAGCCGCTTCTATCTCTTGTGTGTATTTGGCTTCTCTGCTCTCTTCTATAAATTCCAGGAGCAAATGGCTTTCACTCACGGCATAGACTTCAGGAACCACAATATCATATTTATTAATATCTTTAAGCATCTTTGCTTCTATGCCAAGTTGTTCCGACGGCGCTGAAGTTTTCAGTATATAACTTGCCTCTGCTGTGCACACCTTGTAGATGTCCCCTATCTGCCCTGCTGTAAAAAAATCTATTGACTCTACTTCATTGTCCAAGATCTCTGACAACTGCATTTTCAGCATATCCATCTAGTCCAGATCCACATCATCCCAAAACTCATCAAAATCCAGATTTGTCATGGCATTTTCATCATTGATATTCTTCTCCATAAGCTTTTTCTGCTCAGAGTCAAAATACTGTTCAAGTGCTTCTTCGAGCATCAGGTTAATATCTTTTTTAAGCATTTTGGAGAAGAGTTGTAGGTTTTCTACTGTTGATTGTTTAAATTCTATTTTTATATTTTGTTCCATAAAAGAATTGTAGCGAACTTTTGATACAATCACTTTATGGAACTTACAGATAAAAATTATGAAACGATCATCAAAAACAATGAGAAACCTGTCTTTATAGACTTTTACTCTCCCAGCTGCGGCCCCTGCCAAATGCTCACAAAACTGATAGATGAGAGACTTGAAGCTTATGGAGAAGAAAATGGTATACCCGTGGTCAAATGTGATGTCTCCAGAAACCCGAAACTGGCAGAAGCGTTTAAAGTACGCTCTGTTCCCTTTACCATAGTAGTCATGCCCAATGAAAAACTCAAGTACCCGGAGTTAGGTTTGAAGCATGAAACCTATTATTTTGAACTCATCGATAAACTGGCGGGGAAAGGATCGTTTTTCTCTCGCTTGTTTACCTAAGCTCTTTTAGGTTTCTCTCGTTCCCACGTGCAACGCGGGAACGAGTAAAATGGTATAAAAGTTTTACGTAACAGTCTATTTACTTATTTTTGATATCTTGATATATAATCAAATACACAGGAGCAACGCATGAAACAAACATACGAAGTACTCAACGTCAAGTGTCGAGGATGTGCTAACACACTCACTACTAAACTAGCAGATGAATTTGGAGAAGTAGAAGTCAACCTAGAGGTTGACCCCAGACAAATCACCCTAGACATCGAAGAGTTTAAAGTCCCTGCCCTACGTAAAGCTCTCATAAGATTAGGTTATCCTATGAGTGATGAAGATTTGTCTAAATTAGAAGGGTTTACAACTACGGCCAAGAGTTTTGTTTCTTGTGCTGTTGGGAAGATGAATACTTAATGAATACAAATGATGAAATGCTAGAAGAATATGATTTTTCCAATGGTGTTCGAGGTAAATATGTCAAAGCCTACAAAGAAGGTGTCAATGTCATCAAACTAGATAAAGATATCAGTAAATTTTTTCCTGATGCGAAATCTGTGAATGAAGCACTTCGTATGCTCATAAAGCTTGTAAAAGATGATGGGCATATTAAGGCTAGTTAGGTTCTAGACTAGTTTTCTCTCGTTCCCATGCTTTGCGTGGGAACGAGTAAGGGGTTACAACTACAGCTAAGAGTTTTGTCTCTTGTGCTGTGGGGAAAATGGGATCATAGGTTCAATAGTGTTTATCCATTTTCTACTTCCCAAACAAATAAATCAAGCCAGGAAACATCACAATAATCCCCAACGCCAAAACCTGCAATAAGATAAACGGCACAACACCCTTATAGATAGCCCCCGTACTCACTTTATCCCCTGCTGCACCCTTGAGGTAAAACAAAGCAAAACCAAAGGGAGGTGTGAGGAAGGAGGCTTGTAGGTTCATGGCTATGAGTATGGCGAACCAGATGGGGTCTATGCCTAGCATGGCTACTATGGGTACTAAGATGGGGACAACCACAAAAGCTATCTCTATAAAGTCTATGAAAAATCCTAAGATGAAGATGACCAGCATGGCTATGAAAATAAATGTCCAGACATCACCTTGTTCTCCTGCAAAAAATGCCATTGCCATGTCACCTCCGCCCAGTTCACCAAAAATGAGCGAAAAGGCTGTAGCCCCTATGAGTATCATAAATATCATGGCGGTGAGCTTGACGGTTTCTATGGCTGCGTAACGTAACATCGCATAAGAAAATGTCTTTTTATAGACTGCCAATACCACTGCACCTAAGACCCCAATAGCTGCTGATTCAGAAGGAGATGCTATCCCTGCGAATATAGAGCCAAGCACAACCCCAATGAGTAACAAGGGAGGTATAATCTCTTTCACCGCTTCTTTGATGATATCGCCATAGGGTTCATTAGACTCTATAGCAGGTGCAACATCTTTAGAAAAGTATGAGAGTATCAATATATAAATGATGTAAAGTATGATGAGTAAAAGTCCAGGAACAACTGCTGCACGAAACAAATCCCCCACAGACAAATGCATCTGGTCACCCAATATAATGAGTACTATAGAAGGGGGGATGAGCTGTCCCAGTGTACCAGAAGCCGCTATGCTTCCCGAAGCCAAGGCAGGACTATAGTTATGCTTTAACATTAAAGGAAGCGCTATGAGAGACATCATCACTACCGATGCCCCTACTATGCCTGTACTTGCTGCCAATATAGCTCCCACAAGTACCACAGAGATGGCTAGCCCTCCACGTACTGAACCAAAGAGTTTAGCCATACTTAGCAGTAAACCTTCTGCCATCTTAGACTTTTCGAGTATCAAGCCCATAAAGATGAAAAGAGGTATAGCCATGAGTGTCACATTGCCCATAATGCCATAGGTTCTGTATGGGAGCATTTCCAGTGTATGTAGTCCAACTTCATCTGTGATAAGCGCAAAAAACAAAGCCACCCCTGCAAAAACAAAAGCAACTTGAAAACCAAGCATGAGTAAAAACAGTGCCAGTGCAAACATAAGAAACACAGGGTCAATCCAAAATGCCATGCGGTTAAACCAGGCAATATATATGAGTATAGCCACAAGGGATACTCCTACGAGGGTTTTCAATAGTGCTACTTTGTTTTCTAGCCTATGATAAGCTTTTAAGACTTCTGAAAGTGCCTGAAGCAAGAGAAGTATAAATGCCAATACCAACACAGCTTTTATGATCCAGCGATGCGTTAGTCCGCCTGGGTCAGATGAAACCTCATTTTGCATGTAGGACTGCATGGTCATATCGAGTGCATCATTTAAAAAAAGTAATGAAAAGGGCATCACCAGCAACAGCATGGAGAGTATCTGGACTATCATCCGTGTATCTGTGCTGTAACGCTCAAAAAAGATGTCTACTCTTACATGTTTATCGTGCTTAAGTGCATAAGTTAGTCCTAGTAAAAATATCATGTCAAAGAGATGCCATTCTATCTCCTGTAAAGCTATGGAACCAGCAGAGAACAGATAACGCATTGCGGCATCATAGACCACAAGAAGTGAAAGGATCATGACGAAAATAGCGGCCAGATAACCACTGTATTTAGCGATACGGTCTAAGTAGTAAGAGAGTTGTGTTTGCATAGCCTACTTCTTTTTTGATATATTTTCTAAAATTTTATCTTCTTTGTGATGAGGGATTGCTTTCCCTGAACACGCTAAAAGTGGAATACATGATATAATAGAAAACCTCAATATCAGGAAACGTTGTGCAAGAGATAGAAAGAAAGTACCTGCTTAAAGACTCCATCCTCTCACTTATCAAAGAACATGGTCTTCAAAAGCACAGGATCATCCAGTTCTATACCACGATCACCCCTGACAAAGGAGTACGCTACAGACAGATGGATGAGCGTTATTTTAAAACCGTGAAACATGGCATCGGTCCTGCAAGGGAAGAAATTGAAGTAGAGATATCCGAAAGGAAATTTAAAAAGAAACTCAAAGACCGCATCACTAAGCCCCTAAGAAAAAACCGATACATGTTTTACCTTTATGGGGAAGAATACTCCATAGATGTGTTTAAGAAAGATCTCAAAGGTTTCCATATCCTTGAGATCGAATTTCCTTCTATGAAAGCCTTTGAAGTATTTACACTGCCCTTTGTTTTAGAGGGACATGTGATCAAAGATGTGAGTTTTGATGAATCATTTCGAAACAAGAACATCGCTCTGCATGGCAGACCCCCCTCATCCTATGAACTGGATGTACTATTTAAAGCGCTTGACACAAAAAGTACAAATGAACTTGATGCCTATTTCATCCCCAAGCTCACACCCCTTGCTGCGCTTCGGGTCATCTTATACAAATTTTCTCTAAGCATTCTCGCTTACAAAGAACGTCTCATCATGCATGACGATGCAGAAGATCTGCATCAGTTCAGGATCAACATCAGAAAATCCAGAGCTTTTTTAAAAGAGTTCGGATTTTTGATCCCTAAAAAGCATCTCGCCTACTTTAATGAACATCTGTCCGATTTTGCAACACAAACCAACCAAAAACGCGATCTCGATGTCATCAAAGAACGTTTAGGCGAACTGGATAAAGACCATAAAATGATCCAAAAGGACATCAAACAAAAACGGAAACATGAATATCAACAGATACAAGAGATGTTAAGAAGCAAGACATTCGAAAATTTCTTTTACAACTATCAAGACATGTTGAGCAAAGAGACACTGCTTACTTCGGACGATCACACAGGAAGCATAGAGAAGACAGCCAAAGAAGTCATTGGTTACCTACACCATAAGATCATCAAAAAGATAGATGCTTTAGAAAAAGATTTTGATGCGCAGAAGCTTCATAAAATAAGGATCTCACTTAAAAAACTGCGTTATCTTCTCGAAGAGTTCCAGCATATATTTGGTGAAGAGAAAATAGAAAAGATGATAAACAAAGGGAAGGAACTGCAAACTCTGCTTGGAGATTTTAACGATACGGTCAACCAGAAGAAGCTTCTTCATGACTACTTTCAACGTAATAAAAAGAAGATATCAGACCGCAAAGAGCTTGAACATACCCTTTTGGATAAAACTGAAAAGATCCAGAAAAAATTAATGCTTCAAGCCAAAAAAAAGCTGCATATGTTCAAAGAACAAGCTTTCGATCTATAAACTACTTCCAATACGTATTTAAGCGAACATTCCAGCCTTTACGCCATCGTTCTTCGCCTCGTGCAGGCGGAGAGTTTTTGATGCGTCTTGAGAGCATGGCTTTGGCAGACTC
This sequence comes from Sulfurovum sp., assembly GCA_002733215.1. Taxonomy (GTDB): domain Bacteria; phylum Campylobacterota; class Campylobacteria; order Campylobacterales; family Sulfurovaceae; genus Sulfurovum. The sequence goes on from NVUY01000013.1 coordinate 30,293, forward strand.
TGCAAATGCTTTGGTCTTGTTCTTCTCTTTGGGATCCATGTGTTCAAGTACTTGCAACAGTCCCCAACCCTGCCCTTTGTAACGTTCACTTTTAAGTGTGCCTTCACCTTTGAAGTTGGTGTAGTCCAGAAGTACGTAAAGCCCTCTTTCATTGATGCTTCCGTCTTTGTTCTGCATCACTTCATAAAAACGTTTTTTTACCAGAGCTTCTCTTTTAATATCATCCATACTCTCTAACATTTGAGGCAGTGCCTGACTGAGGCGTTGTGCCATGAACTCAGCCTGATAGGACATCGTTGATTTAAGAAAAGCGAACAGCTCTGTATACTTTTTGCTCTTTGCTTTTTTAGCTGCGTAAAATTCTGTTTTACTCTTCCATGGCAGTGCTGTTTTGGAGTTGAGCCAACCCGGCATCTTTGCACCCTTCTTTTCCATAAAAGCCACCACCATAGGGAAAACTTCTCTAAAACGTTCCGTATGTCCTTTGGAAAACCAGATAAAGTGTCCTATGCCCACCGAAGCAAAGTCTTCACCATCATTCCAGTGTACCAAATACTTGTCAAGTCCCGCACCCTCATTCTGCCACACTTTTTTAGCGATGTAGTTCGCCTGTGTCTTGGTCAGTTTGATTTCTGAGGAAAAAAGTGTTGTGAACAGTAAAGCAGCTAAAAAAATGAATCTCATTTATACTCCATTAAATAATATCCATTATACTATCAGAAATAACCCCTAAGGAAGTTTTGAATGATTAAAAAGAATGTATGGTTGGCTGTCCTCTTCGCAGTACTCTACACACTTTCTGTATCTGCAAAGACCATAGACTTGGATGACCTCGACGGAAACTGGCACCTTCGCATCATGGACGGCAAGGAAGTACGCAAAGCAAGAGCCATACTCGATTTTGATTCCGAGAAAATGACGATCAACGGTTTTGACGGATGTAACCGCATTACAGGAAAACTGGTAGTAAATAATGAGATCATGTTTTCACAGCTTAAAATGACCAAAAGAGCCTGTAGACTATCTGTGCAAAGATATGTGAGTCAAAGATTACATGAAGTGATGAAGGAAGGATTCACCATTAGTGAAACTATCACAAACGGTGTGGAGGGCATTACCCTGAAAAGCCCGAAACACACACTCTTCTTTGGAAAAATGGGCAATGACAGCTTCCTTGACAAGCTTGTGAAATAGTACCCCACTGGCTTACAGAATATTCCTTTACTCGTAGGGTCGGTTCACCGACCAATGGTATTATTATCATGCATATTATGGTTGGTGAACCGACCCTACATTTGAACCAGTGAAGATATTTAAATTAATTATTTCGTCTGAGTTTGCTTTAGATTTGCTCAAACGGGTTTTGCGCAGAGCGGGAGCATACTAATAGTATGTGACCAAACGAAGCAAAGTCCGTTTGAGCAAAGATGAAGTAAAATCAGACGAAACTCGGTGCATCATTGGCGAAGAGGATCAAATCCCCCACTCGAGTTTGTTCAATTAACATACTCTCCATCTCACCTTTAGTAGCCAATTTCACCAACTTCTCCGCTTCTACATGATCTTTAAAGATCACATAGTTCAAATCACCAGTCACAACTACCACATCAAATACTTCATTGGCTCTTTGTGCCACTTGGATATTCAATTCGTCATCTACCTCAACAAGTCCCGGAGTGATGACCACTTTTCTGCCCTCATAAGTAGTAGCCAGGTCAAATGACGCCATCATGCCGTCGATGTTCCCGTTGTAAGAGTCATCAAGTATGACTTTTCCTCCTGCATCGATACGCTGGAGTCTGTGATCCACTGCTTTGAGTGTAGAGAGTCCTTCTTGTATCTGCTCATCGTTGAGTCCCAGTTCTTTGGCTACAAGTACCGCTGCTACCAGGTTCATCGCGTTGAAAGCTCCCAGAATGCTGGCTGAGTAACGCACACCTCCCAGTGTAAAGCTTGTACTATCAAGTGTCGCTTCAACATCTTCTATGACAAACTCCGGAGCAGCCTCTTTTGTGCGTATGTCCATACTTTCTTTAGATCCGAAAGTATGTATATGTGCTTCAGGTTTCACTCTGGCACTCTCATGTATCCACGCCTCTTTGAGTCTGGCGGTTTGCACTATCTCCATCTTCGTGTTACGTATGTTCTCCATCGTTCTGAAGTACTCTATATGTGCAGGGCCTATCTTCCCCACGACCACATAATGCGGGTTTACAAAAGTTGTGATCTCAGCGATGTCACCCTCACCTCTTGCTCCCATTTCCACGACATAGACTTCCGTATCGTCAGGCAGGTCATCGTTGACATCTTTCATCACGCCGCCAAGCGTATTGACGGAACGTGGCGTGGAGTGGGTTCTGTATTTGGCCTTCAACAAATGTTCTATATAGTTTTTGATACTTGTTTTACCGTAACTCGCGGTAATGCCCACCACGATGAGATCATCCATAGATTCTATCTTCTCTTCCGCTTTGACCTTAAAGCCGTGAAAGAGCATCTTCTCGATGAACATGGAGATAAAATAGGCTAAAAAAAGCGGTATAAGTACAGCATAATATGTCATCACTCCGGACAAAACAAGCATCATATTGAAAATCGAAATAAGCATCAGCACAGCGAAAAAACGTTTCACCCTTCCTGTAAAGACCAAAGGTTTGTCAAGCCCTTTATACCAGAGGTAAAGCAAGCCCAAAGAAGCAATGACCACCATAAAACCATACGCACTCACAGCGCTTACAAAAGCATAAAGAGAAAAAGGTAACAAAAAGTAGACAAAGTGCCACCATATTTTGGTATGGTGAAAAAGTACACGGTTCAGTTTGTAGCTGTACCACTGCAGATTGGTAATGAAGTAGTAGCCCATAGCCAAAATAAACAGTATGTAAAATAGTGAGTTAAGTAGTATCATGCGGTCATCTCCTTGCATTGTTCTGTAATGGTTTGTGATATAAAGTCTTTATGTGTCAAAAAGAAAAAGTGGTCACCCTCCAAAGGGTAGAACTCAGAGTTCTCTATGAGCCCTGCGATCTTCTCTCCAGTATAAAGCGGTGTTGCCGTGTCCTCTTTGCCCCAAAAACAGAGCGCCCTGCTTTTACTTTTGGCAAAAGAAGCTTCAAAGTCCTCATCGACGACATTTTTAAAGGTTTCATACATTTCATGGCTCATACCCTGGGCATCTGGAGCTACAAAAAGTGCGCGTATCTTCTTCATGCCCAGAGGTTTGAGAAGTTTAAATGTGGCTATCTTCACTTTCACAGACCAGGGCTTCACCGTGACCACACCCGCAGAAGAGAGAAGCACCAGACAAGGTGTATTCAGCAGCGTAGAGACTTTCCCACCAAAAGAGTGCCCCATCGCTATACTTGCATTTACACCCAGTTCATCTAAAAAGAGTTGTACGATATGTGCATAATCCACAGTAGTGAGTATCATGTTATTTGTACTTTTACCAAAACCTGGCATATCGAGGTAAATGTGTTTGTACTGGGGCAGAGTTTTGCCAAAAGCCTGTTTCATGATCTCTTTGTTACTCCCCCAGCCATGCAGTACAAGCAGTACTTCATTTTGTGTCGGGTTCACTAACTCATAAGCGAGTTTAAAAGTTTGTTCTTGGTAGTGTATCTCTTTAGATGCCATGTTTCACCGTTCATAAAAAATTGATTTATTATACAATAGCATTATGAAAATAGCATTTTTAATATTGTGCACTTGGGAAAGTTTTAGCAGATACTCTTTTGTTTTTCTATTTCATTATCACTTTAAATTCGGAGTTTTTGGATGGTATAATTCGATTTTATTATGTTAAAATCTGATATAATGATAGTAAAATGACAAGGAAGATAAAATGAATACCTTAAAAAAATCACTGGTGCTCTCATGTCTCGCACTGCCGCTACTCTCTTTTGCTGCTGAATCTGTGACAGCAGATGCTCCTCCAGCTGCTAAAAGCTCAAGTGGTCTGAAACTTGCACATGCTGCACAAAATCCGCTTTCCGCTATGATCTCTCTGCCTTTTCAAAACAATATAAACCTTAATGTCGGTCCTGACAACCAGACACAAAATGTCCTGCTTGTCCAACCGGTCCTCCCTTTTTCACTCAATGATGACTGGAACCTTATTCAAAGAACCATTATGCCGGTGACAACCCAACCCGGATACATTACAGGAGACGGTACAAAAACCGGACTTGGAAACACTCAGGTATTAGCCTACTTCTCTCCCAAGAAAGATTTTAATGGCTGGTATTTCGGAGCTTCTCCTGTATTTATTCTTCCTGCATCCAGTACTAACTATGGTTCCAAAAACTGAGGATACGGTGTCTCCGCAGTAGCATTAACCATGCCTGGAAGCTGGGTATTAGGAATTCTTTTCACGCAACAATGGATGCCAGCAGGTGCTGATTCAGCACAGGTCAACACCACAACGATCCAGTATTTCGCCAACTATAATATTCCAGACACAGGCGGATGGTATCTCTCTACTACACCTACCATGACTTACAACAAACGTGCGGCTGCCGGTAACAGATTTAACATACCTGTTGGTGGAGGTGTAGGAAAGGTATTCCACTGGGGGGAAACAAGCTATGAACTTTAGAACAAATGTCTACAAAAATGTGGTCAAACCTACTGCAAACAGTTCAGACTGGCAGATACAGGCACAACTTACATTTCTTTTCCCTAATAAGTAAAAAGATCATCCCTTCCTGAAGATATAAAAGCTTTGACTTTTATATCCTTCTACTCATCTATCCCTCTATCCAATAATTTATTACGCAGCGGCGTTCCCCATACAGGATAATATTTCAATTTGAAATACACTGTATTGACTGAAGAAGAAGTAGATACCTGACCGGGCTTGGATTTGTATTGCCATGCCAGTTCAAAACGCAGTTTGCTCTGATCGAGTAACTGGCGTTCTAGTCCCAGTACAAGACGGGTTTCATAATCATGGTTTGTATCTGTATCTGTTGTATTGTGATCACTGTTATCACTTTTAAATACTTCCGCACCCACTGTAAATTTTCGCCAACTGGAAAATACAAAATCCTGATCCAAGGTATATGCTGCCCTTACTCGAAAACGCAATCGCGTGTTATTGATACTGTTCTCATCACCATTGTAAGCGTAATATCTCTCTTCTGCTCTAAAATAAGAGCTCAAGGTCCATTTGTCTGTCCAGGCAGTATAATGACTCACCCCTACATACGGTCTGACCTCCCACCTGTTCGCACTGTCCCGGTAGTCTTTATAATACCCTCCCAGACCGCCATGCAAGGCCCAGTTATGATCCAGTGCATAGGCGGCTGAAGGACTTACATAATATTCGGTCCAGTTATTTTGCTGAAACTCACTGTCGATACCGATATTCCCCTGCACCGTATAATCCTCATTTGAATACCATTGAGGATAAACTTCAAGGACAAGTTCTTTTTCTTTCTCACCTTCAGGAAAAGCAGAAGAGGTAAAACACAAGAGTAAGAGTACAGGGAGAGTGATCTTAGGTAGTTTACATAGAATGTTTTTATGATGGGTCATATCTAAACTCCCTCAGTTTTTATGCATGCTTTTCAGATATAAGTATAGCATTATAAATATATGGTCACCTCCAATGCCATATTGTTTTACGCAAGGAGTAGGGACTTTAGTCCCGTTATTATGGGACTAAAGTCCCTACTCCAAAAAATTCTACTCTTGATTTAGAACATTGAAGAGATCGGTAAAAAAGAGATAACACGTTCTATGGTCCAAAATGCCGCTATGGCTCCGATGACATAAGGAACAGTCTGCAAAGCACCCTGAGGCACCTTGACCGGTAAACGCCGCAAAAGAGCGATGATCACCAAGACCCCTGCTATGAACAGAAGCTGTCCTGTCTCAACACCGACATTGAACATCAGAAGTGCAAGCGGTACTTCATGCTGAGGGATGCCGATCTCTGCCAAGGCACCTGCAAACCCAAGGCCATGGAAGAGTCCGAAGATAAACGCAACGACCCATGGGTACCTCTCTGTCAAAGAGAGCTGACCTCTGTATTTATGTATGATCTCGGCGGCAAGGAACATGATACTCAAAGAGATGATCGCTTCCGTGGGTGCGGCAGGAAGACTTAAAAGCCCCAAAGTCGTCAATACCAGAGTGATACTGTGCGCCACGGTAAAGGCTGTGATCGCTTTGATAAGCGGCATTATGCCGACCACAAGAAGCAAAAGGGAAAACACAAAAAGAAGGTGGTCCGTTCCTTCCAGGATGTGAATGGTTCCCATCTCCCAGTACTCTAAAGCCACATCAAGTTTTGAAGCCTTGAGTGGGATAATGAATTCCGAAGCATCTGCTTTCAAGATCTTTGAAAACACAGAACCGTCATTTAACTCTATACGCAAAAGCACTTGCGACTGGGTCTGGTTCAAGCCATCCACCGAGATCTTCTCTCCCATGATGGAAGGCTTGACCGTCTTATGCCTCGAAGTCTCTATCAGCGCTCCAGGATCCACTCTTTGCACCACTGCACCGATGATCTCAAAACTTTCAGGCAGATGCATACTGAGGTCCAAAGACCTGTTGTTCTTTACCGGCACCTTCCAGGTCACATCGTACCAACCCAGTTTGCTCTCTTTAATGTTCAAAAGAGAAGGGTTAATGGTATCGGCAGACAGAGAGCCTGCAAGCAGCCAAAACAGTAAAAATATAATTCTAAATTTGAACATTATTTCTTCACATCCAGAACGCTAACATTGCCATCTTCCACCACAATGGTATATTCTGCTTTTAGTGCCGTGTAGAACGCATCATTGAGTTCTTCTCTCTTGTCAGAGATCCAGTCTTCGAGCACACGTGCTTTGATCTCCTCAAGTGGAGGTACAGGAGGGCTTACGATCTCATTGACAAACACAAGGTGCGTTCCAAATCCTGAAAGTACAGGCCCGTGCCATTCACCTACTTTCAATTCCACAAGAGACTGTGCAAATCCTGAACCGAAATTCCTACTGATCTCCCTAGGGGTATTGGCTTCAAAATAGTTTGCGATCATATAGTCATCGCCCAGACCTTCTATTCTTTGCAGCATCGAACCTTGCTCCACGAGTTTCTCTTTGACTTTATTGGCATCATCCAATGTACTCTCTTCGCGCTTATCCGGATCGAAATAGATCTGCGTAAAAGTGTAGGTCACCTCCGGTTTGTATTTGTCCTGATGTTCCTCATAATACTTTTTCAGATCTTCTTCTGTAGGAGGTGTATAGAGTACAAGATCTTTGGCAAGGAATTCAACCTTTTGTGCAAGACGACGACGAATAATGCCATCATCTTTGTCTAGACCCATAGTGACTGCTTCTTTATAAAGTACAGTCTCTTTAATGTATTGCTGGATCAAACCATCCAACTCTTTTTGAGTAGGAAGTCTGTTCCAACGTTGCTTCCAGGAATCTTGCATCCATAACACTTTTGAAGCATTGACAACAATACTGCGTTCATTCTCTTCTTCTGCCTGAGGTGAAAAAATAGCATAAGCAAGATAGATCAAGCCACCTAAAAATAAAAACTGTACCAGGGGTTCACGTAAAAGTTTCACTGAAAATATTCCTTCATTTGGGGAGAATTTACACAAGTCCAAGGAGGACTTATTTTAAGCTATAATCATAAATCATAGCATAGAAAAGCATACAAGGGTGCGTAATGTTTTTCTTAATCCAGAAATTGCTGTAAACCTGGATAGAACTCAAGTTTTTTCACCAATTTCTTTTCCGGTGTGTACCAGATCGGTGATGACCAGGCACGTTCCTGAAGGGTTGCAGGCACAGATTTGGGTGGTTCAACCCCTAACTTTGCCGCATCATACGTTGTCCAGCGTGGTGTCGGGATCTCGATCACACGTGCATAATACACCGCATGCTGGCTCTCTTTAAAGTCCGGATCCGTCCATACTGCTGAAAGTTGCGTATCCCCGATACTGTTCTCATACTTTGCTGTTTTAATATCGACTGTATTGCCTACAGCCGGTACTTTACCTGTTTCCGCATCGACCTTGCGACCGTCAGACCAGGCAACATCATACACTGTCTCACGAGGATAACCATTTAGATACCAGCCTTTAATGATCTGGATACGATCAAGATTTGCACTATTGGGATCTTTCAGTGCCCAGACTGCAAAAGTAGGTGCTTTTGAAGCTTTTCCATTTGAAGGTTTTTTGGGCAGATCACCACCCATAGGTACACCGTTGGCATAGGCTTTCTTGACAAATTCTTTGTCTTTTACAAGATCTGACGGATAATCCCATCCTCCAAAGAAACGAAGTCGGATCAAAGTACCGGAAGTACCGTAAGTCTCTTTACGTTTGATCCCGTCAAAGATCTCTGTACGGGTATTTTCCGGTGCCCAGACAGCTGTAGCTCCAGAAGAAGACCATTTTAAGCCCGGTTCACCTGAAACCATCATCTTATTGTTAAGGCGAAGTTTTGCTGTATCATCCAGTTGACCGCTGCTGCCGGTATAGTTGAACTCTTCATTGACAGAAAAAGCAGTATGTGCATCTGCACCTGCGACAAACCCAAGTTTCCAAGGGTTGGCACCGATCATTTCCTGAAAGCCGACACCATCAGTCAAGGCTCTTCGTACATAAGAGTGATCGATCTTTCCGACGATCATCCCCGAAGTTCCGATAAGATGTTTGTACATCGTTTCAAATCCGGCAAATTCATCGTTTGGCGACAGTGCCGGATGGGTCTCAGAGGTTCCCTTTGTCTGGGTGATCTCAACAGCTACAGAATTACGCTGGCTGCGCTCTGCATACTTTTTGTCGATAATCGTACCATAAGTGTTACGCGGGGAGAACATAAGACTGTTGGAGAGGTTGGAATTATGCGGTATGGAGAAGTTTTCATGCCCCATGGCACGCTGCACTTCCTGGTAGGTCCACAGATCTTCGCGCTTAACAGAATCAAGAGCAGAGAAGATCATGTCAGGTCCTTTGTCATCTCTGAAAAATACATTATGATGAAGGTTCTGAAAATACGGGACCGAGGTCCACTCAAATGCGATCAGCGTAGTAAATTTACCCGGGTCATTATGCTTGTTACTTATTGCTTTTTGATCTTCCCAGACCGAAGACATGACCTTCCGATCCATCAGGTAAGAGATCGGCTTTCCTGCAGCAACCGAAGCGATGATCTCAGCAAACGCTTCTTCTGACTCTGCACTGTTACCGGACATCATCTTCTTCCCGATAGGTGTTTGGGACAATGGATTATTCTTATCCAGCATCAAAGGCATCATCCCGAAAAATACAGCATGGTCAGTCACAGCACACCAGTCATAAGGAGTGACCCTCTGCACCTTCTTACCGCTGGTATTTTTCAAAACCGCCTCACCCTTACAATAACGGTATGCATCATCCGGAGTGTTACGGGTACCGAAAGCAAAAGCATCTGCCGACCTCTCCGTATGCAGATGCTGCTCACCAAAGTAAACATTGTTCAGTGGATTTTTAGCACCGGCACTTCGTCCCGGCTCCCCGATAGAATCTGCATTAAGTACAGCAGTACTTAAAAGCAGAGATACAAGAACTGTCGATAGTTTGATTGTATTATTCATAATTATTCTCCTTTTACTTTACTTGAATATTTAATTATAGCAGAGAAAATAAGAAATGATTATCCGAAAAATACGAATTTTAGAAATAGAAGAATAATTTGTATGTGGGGGGGTCATGGTTTTATGTAGGGTACGTAAGTACGCACCCTTGTATAGTAGACAGCTTGCTTATTTACCTCCGCTCTTTAACTTATTGATAGCTTTAATGGCATTACTCATGGTGTAACTCGCGGCTGGGTGACGCGGTGGGTACTCCTTGAACGTGGCCAGGAATTTTCCGGCAATCTCAATGGCCGGGTAGAGATAGAATGTCTTATGCATCTGATAACTCCACCAAACATTGGAAGTGATAGAGCCTTGCTCGTAAGGATCCGTTCTTAAATTATATATAACCGGTATTCGAAGGTTTGAAAATTCCTTCACCCATACATCGTAGGTACCCGGTGCGCTTTGTTCCATAAATTGGAACTTGATGTGTCCTGCGCGCATCGCCAGTAGATCGCCACCATCCGAAAAGTAGAAAAATTCTTTACGTGGACCCTTCTTTTCCTTTCCTGTAAGATAAGGCAGGAAGTTGTAACCATCAAGGTGCACATTATAAGTCATGTCGCCTGCTTTATGCCCCTTTAGAAGCTGCTGTTTAATATCAGGGTTCCCCGCAGCAGCGAGTAACGTCGGCATCCAGTCAAGGTTCGACATCATGTCGTTCGACACCTGTCCAGGTTTAATATGCCCTGGCCAACGCACCATGGTAGGGGAACGGAAAGCACCTTCCCAACCCGTATCCTTCTCACTTCGAAATGGTGACGTTCCGGCATCCGGCCAGGCATTTTTATGAGGACCATTGTCCGTACCGTAGATAACAATGGTATTATCGGTAATACCCAGTTCATCGATCTTATCAAGAACCTGACCGACATTTTTGTCATGGTCTATCATCGTGTCAGCATAGTTACTCATAAGTGGTCCTGACTGACCAACACTTTCAGGTTTGGTTTGCGTCCATAAGTGCATGTGTGTGAAGTTAAGCCATAAAAAGAAAGGCTTGTCCGCCTTCACCTGTCGCGCCATATAATCATTTGCACGCTCTGCAAGTTCGTCATCGATGGTCTGCATATGTTTTGGTGTCAGCGGACCAGTATCTTTACAAACCTGCTTGCCAACTTTTCCGAAGCGCGGATCAACTGTTGGGTCACTCTCTTCGCTCGACTTACAATCCATAAGTCCGCGTGGCCCATATTTGGCAAAGAATGCAGGATCTTTCGGGTAGTCCGGCTCATAAGGCTCGTACAATGCATTCAGGTGATACAAAATACCGTAGAACTCATCAAAACCATGTACAGTAGGTAGGTATTCGTTACGATCCCCCAGGTGATTTTTACCGAATTGTGCAGTCGCGTAGCCCAATGGCTTGAGCAATTCAGCGATCGTCGGATCTTTCGCATCTATACCCTGGTGGGAACCTGGCAAGCCTACTTTGCTATTTCCGGTACGAAAAACAGCCTGTCCCTGGATGAATGCGGCACGTCCCGCGGTACAACTATTTTCAGTGTAATAATCAGTAAAAAATATGCCATCGTCAGCGATACTGTCGATGTTTGGCGTACGGTAACCCATCATCCCATGGGTGTATTTACTGATGTTACTGCGACCTGTGTCGTCACCCCATATAACCACAATATTGGGTTGCTTTGCTGCATACGCTGCACTGCCGGCCAAACATAGTCCACACAATGCTAGTACAAGCAGTGACAGAACCCTATTCCCAACACTCCGTTTGTTTATTTCATTCTTCATCATTTTTCTCCTATTTTTTACTTACACATCTAATAACACTATTTGTGAGTACTTAATTGTATCAGAAAAAATAAGAAATTATTATCCGAAAAATCCGAATTTTTCATTTTCCCAAACTTTACTTGTCTATACATTAATTCTTGTCTATTTTTTATGTTACAATAAAAAGTATCATCAAAGATACAAAATAAAGTCACCAAGGAATAGTAAATGGAATTTTTAAATGTTATAGGATCGATCTTCATGTTCTTTCTTTTTGTTGCCTGGATCTGGGTTGTTATCAGTGTTATCACAGATATCTTTCGCAGTGATGATCTGGACGGATGGGGGAAAGGACTGTGGATGATGTTTGTCATAATTACGCCTTGGTTAGGTGTATTACTCTACCTGATCTTCAGAGGTGAAGGAATGCAGAAACGCAGTATGCAAGCTATGACAGATGCCGCCGAAGCACAACAGGCATATATACAAAATATTGCCGGCATATCAACTGCGGATGAACTATCCAAATTAGCTGAGCTAAAAGAAAAAGGTGTGATCACCGAAAGTGAATTTGAAGCCCAAAAAGCCAAACTGCTTAAGTAAAAAAACTGACACTAAAAAGTGTCAGGCAAATACATTCCCCCTTCTCACAACAGATCAGTGAGCTACCTTTTTTTATTACGTTTCACAGAAGATGTAACTTCTTTTTGTTTGTCTTTAAGCTTTTCTTTCTGTTTAGCATCATACTGATCTAAAAGCATCTCTTTACACTTATCAAAGCGCTGATCTTGAGTAAGCTTAACAAAGGTTTTATGGTGCTCATGTCTAGGCAAGAAGTCTAAAGAGGTATCTCCAACATCATCTTTTTTAGGATCAAAGCTCTGTATGTATTCTTGTAGCGTTTTATCTCCCGCCTGTTTAAAAGAATAGATACGCTCCAGCTCTTCTATCGTTATCAGCTTACGTTCTAAGATAATTGCCATATCGAAGAGATCTCTTGATTTTTGTCTGTCAAATAATGCAATAGCCTTTAGCGTAATGATACTATCCAACGACAATATGTTTAATTTACTCCCCTCTGTGTATGAAGTAGATTCTGCATTGATCAAAACACTTTGTCTAAGTTCATCCTCAAAGTGAACAAACTCTAACTTAATTCCATCCAGCATAAACTTCATATAGAAGTTATCTAAATTTTTACCTGTATTTATTTTAAATACAGAAGCCCTTTTCATATCTGGTATATATCTGGCTCCCAGAGGAAATGCAAATGCCTTTATTGCAGGAATTGACAAAAGTTCTGTACTGACGATATCCACATCATAAGAGATCCTGTGATCCAAGTAGGTACTTAATGCAGTTCCACCAATAAAGTACAAAGGGTGCTTATCAAAGATACTATTATGCTCTATCTTGGATAGTAAGTCTTTAATCTCATTTGTCATTTATCCATTCTCCATATTTCAAATTGCATAAGTATTTCTCTGATCTTCTGATAGTTTGGATCTCTTCGATCACCATAGAGTTTTAAACTCTCTTCAATTAATCTGCTATATCCAAAGAGAGAATATAATCCCATGAGATCATCCCGGGTATAGTTCTGGAGATATCCTTTTAGCAATGTATCTGTTTGGATCTTAAATCCATCTCTTACATTCCAGAAGAGATCATTGCTAAAAAGCTTTTTATTGAGAGTTAGCTCTTTCATGGATCGTTTAACTGCAACCATTTGCTTCGGCTTGTAAAAACGTCCGCGTTCTGTTTTAACGATTACACCTCTATCTGCCAGTCTGGAGATATATACACGGAGTTTATCACTTGATGCACCAAAGACTTGATAAGGGCAGATAGTATCAGATTTTAGACTTTTAGTTTTTCTTAAGATTTGTTCAAAGTCCGATGATAGCGATGTATTATTGTCATTTTTCATAATTAATTGTATCTTAATTGTTTCATTATGTCAAATATTGCAAGTTAACATCAGGAAACAGTTGGAGTATGCATTCCACCCTCAGGAGAGACTGTGAAGAAAATGTTTTGCTTCATCTATATAAGCTCTATTTACGGGACTACATATACAGATCAACGAAAGCTTGGCTGTTCACAACTTTCATGTCACCCTTGTAAAATTTTTTATCATTTGTAACTATCACATCACAAGTACTGACCTTAGCACAAAGATATTGGATATTATCTTCCAGATCGCTGTTGTCAAGATTTAATGCCAAAGCAAACAGTTCATTGTCGGCACCGATCACAGAAAAAGTTTTATTGATGATCTTCAAAAATGCTTTGATCTCTTTTGACTGTTTGGAGGCAATATAGTCAATATTGAGTAAGGTAATATCTGCTATAAAACCTCTAAAAATACCTTGATCACAAGCATTTAAGATCATCAAATCCTCTTGCATCCCCTCTCTTTTGAAGACCAGATCAAGAAAGATATTCGTATCTATAAATATTTTCAATCGACTATCTTATTATACTTTTCATCATCCGTTTTAAAGTCACTTTCCAATAACCCGGCAAATTGATCAAATATACCATTATCCGTATTGTCCTCTACTAACATTTTCTTTATCTTTATAAGAAGCATATACTCTTCATATGGCATAATGACAGCTTTTTTAATATGAGACTTTTTATCAACGATAACGACCGTTTTAGTCAATAATTTTGTAAATTGAGTTTGTGCTTGCGATATTCCCAACTCTAGCATACATACTCCTTACTCTTTATATGTACATATATTAACATTGATATACTTATACTTATATTTATCTTGTTTACAAAATACTTAAGAGGATCTCTAATGACAAAAATTTACGTAGCTTTGCCCCTGTCAAACGTTAAATCCCAATATTAGTTAAAAAAGAAAATATGGAAGTATGCATTCCCACCGGGGACGATGGGAATGAGAAAATGATGGGAACGAGGATAGTTCTTTATTTTTGGGCTGTTTTCATCGCTTCTGGTGTGTACCAGATAGCAGAAGAGTAAGCACGTTCCTGAATACTTGAAGGTACATCTTTTGATAAAGGCAGATTATTTCTAGCTGAATCATACGTTGACCAACGTGGCGTCGGTATCTCTAGGACACGTGCATAATACACTGCTTTCATTTTTGGATCAAAGTCCGGGTCTGTCCATACTACAGATAACTGTGTGTCCCCGATATCGTTGGTATACGTGGCTTTTTTTGTATCTACTGTGTTACCAACAGGAGGAAGTTTTCCAGTCTTGGCATCAGGTTTGCGATTATCAGACCATGCAACATCATACACTTTTTCCATAGGGAATCCGGTTGAAGGATTTGCCCAACCCTTGACGATCTGAATACGGTCAAGATTCCCACTTTCCGGATCTTTCATGGCCCAGATCGCAAAAGTCGGAGCTTTTGAAGCTTTTCCATTTGAAGGTTTTTTGGGCAAATCCTGCCCCATAGGCACGCCGTCAGCGTATGCTTTCTTGACAAACTCTTTATCTTTTACAAGATCGGACGGATAATCCCAACCACCGAAGAAACGTAATCGGATCAGCGTACCGGTAGTGCCATACGTCTCTTTACTCTGCATCGCATCGAAGATACCCGCACGGGTATTTTCCGTAGCCCAAACCGCAGTAGTTCCGGCAGAGGAGACAAGGGCATTTGAGGTACCCACTGCCGCTGGTGCAGGATTGAGACGTTTTTCAGGTGTATCATCGGTCTTACCGTGTGAACCGTGAAAGTCAAATTCTTCATTGTTCTGGTAGCCGGAATGACAATCTGCACCTGCTACGATACCCATCTTGTAAGGGTTGTACCCAAGTTTTGTCTCAATCGTCATACCATCGACAAGAGCCTGACGGATAAAGCCGTATTTTATAGCGCTCGGTGTACCTGTATTGATCAGGTTTGGAAAGACTTCGAAGGCAGCAAATTCATCGTTGGGCGAAAGCCATGGATGGGCTTCAGAGTTACCCTTGGTCTGGTGTATTTCAGTCAACGGTTCATTTAGATTCTGTCGTCTTGCATACTCTTTGTCTATCTTTCCACCCTTAAGATATTTATAGGGAGAATACATCCAACCGTCAGAGAGATTACCGTTATGAGGGATGGCGAAGGTATCGACACCTACGGTACGTTGATTCTCAAGATAGGTCCAAAGATCTTCCGGCTGAGCAGAGTCAAAAGCCGAGAAAGGTGCCAACGGCGGCTTATCCCTAAAGAAGACGTTACGGTGCATGTTCACGGATTTCCAATTAGAAGTCCATTCAAAAGCATACAAAGCCGTGAACTTCCCGGGATCATTAAACTTGTCTGCTGTGGCAATAAACTTATTCCAGTACTTGACACGAAGTTCAGGCGTGACATATTCTTTTATCGGATCACGATTACCCATAGAAAGGATCAAGGTCGTTACAGCGGCTTTTGCCGCACTTGCATCCGTTCTCGCTTTCATGAGCTGTTGGGCAATCGGAGTTTTAGATAATGGATTCTTCTCGTTAACCAAGTCTTTGAGAACACCGTAATATTCCGCATGGTCGGTGATCGCAACAAAGTCGTAGGGCGTACGACGCTTCATCTTCACACCGTTTGTATTGAGTGTGACCTCTTCACCGCGACCGAAGCGATACGCCTGTTCCCAAGTCTGCGTGACGCCTATCGTGAAAGCATCAAATGAATTTTGTGTATGCATATGCTGCTCACCAAAATAGACATTCTTTAACGGATTGGCTTTCCCCTCAGCACGACCCGGTTCCCCGACCGAAGCTGCATTTAATGCCGCAGTACTTAAAAGCAGCGATACCAATACAGTTGATAGTTTGATTGTGTTATTCATAATTTGTCTCCTTTTAATATGTATCATTAAGTATAGCATACAAAATTCAGAATGAGTATCCGAAAAATCCGTATTTTAAGGAAATGGGGGGACCATGCCATTAAGTTAAGCGTAGGAACCGTAAACTTGTTTACGGCAAAAATAGTAATTTGTGAAAAGACTTTACCTAAACAAGTTTAGGGTTCCTATTTCCTCCTTAACTTAATGGCGTTGATGGGGGGAATGATCGTTTTTATGGTTTTCTATGCAGTGTTTCAGAAGGTGTTTCTCCAAACAGTTGTTTGTATGCGGCAGAAAAATGACCCATATGAAACAATTGATATTGCTCTGCAATAGTGAAAATAGAAACTGAACCGGGGTCTGCAAAGAGAAGTGCTTTTCTGACAGCATTCAAACGCAATAACATAAGATATCTTTTAGGAGAAATGCCATACTCTTTTTTAAAGACCTGGTGTAACTGGCTTACGCCTATGTTCAATCCTTCACTAAGCATGGGGATACTGATGTTTTTGTCTATATGGTCATGAAGCATGTCACGTACTATTTTAGTTTGAAATTTTTTTCTTCTCTTTGCTGGGGATGAGGAGATCATACAGCTGAAAAGTTGATGGAGTATTTCAGATTCCATGCTGTCATAGTCGGGCTTGTTCGTCAGCTTGGGAAACTCTTCTGCCAGATAAGAGATCCATGACATATGGGTTTGGTGAAAGAGCGCTATCTTGTCTGTTTGAAGAGTAAGACGTTTGTTTTTTATGGGAGTGCTGGAAGTCTCGCCAAAAAAATCATAAAACGCTGTATGGAACAACCTCTCTTCGACAACAACAGTACGCAGATCAAGGACAGAATGGGTCAAGAGATCCAGCGCATCTTTATTTGTCAACAGTACGACTTCATTGGGAGATATGGTTCTGTTGTGAAAATTATATACGGTGTCATGCAAGGTTCCGCTTGCGGCATAGTAGAGTACAATACAGCCCTCAGGAAAACTTCCCTGAGTCATAATAGCTTCTGAAAAATGTGAAGTTCCCAACTGAATATGTGGTGTATGCACACCATAAAGACTCCCTTCAAATACCCCTTTTCCCAGCTGAGTATGTTCTACATCCCACATCTTGGCGTAATGCTGCATCTTCTCCACATCAAGCCGGGAGAGATCAACAATAAAACCGGCAGGAAACAAAATATCTGACATCTAAACTCCATATGAAATTTTTCAAATCTATGGGTTAGTATATCATCAAATTCATTCACATTATTGATACAGGACAATAACTTACAGAAAAATGGTATCAAGAAGCTTCTTTGATTGTTATTTATAGCATCCTAAAAATATATATAAATATAGTTTTATGGAGTCATTATGTCAAAAGGTAAACAAGTTAAATCCCTGCCAACACCAGATCTAAACCAAGCTCTTTCTCTTGAACTCGCCGGTAAAGCCATTAAAGCCAGACGCACCCAACAGGGGATAGATACCAAAACAGCTGCCATGCTTTGCGATGTATCTGTCGTGACACTCAGCAAGATAGAAAATGCTGCCAAAGGTGTACGTATGGATTCCATACTCAAAGTAATGACGGCACTGGGTATCAAAATGCATATTGAATCCTGGGAGAATGAAGCATGAATGAACTCCCAGTCAAATTAAATGATCTACCTATAGGCACTATAGGCATTACGGGAAAAAAGGAGATCTACAAGTTTGAATATACCGATGAGTGGAAAGCATCAGGTTATGAGATCTCCCCTCACCTGCCCTTTGACAAAACCATCTCTTCAGGATCTATCAAAAGATTTTTAGAAAATTTACTTCCTGAAGGAAAAGGTCTTGATGACTTAACCTCATTTACACATATCTCTAAAAACAATATCTTTGGACTTATGCAGGCAATGGGGTTTGAGACTTCCGGTGCATTGAGCTTTGGCAGAATACATAAAGACACAAGACCCCTATTTCGCCCCATCACAGAAAAAGAACTCACACAACGCATCGATGAGATAGAAAGTAAAAGCATCATCATCTGGGATAAAAAACAAAGACTTAGCCTTGCCTGGGTTCAAGAGAAACTACCTGTGCTGCTCAAGGACGAAGCATTAGGATTGGCAAACGGAGGTCTTAGTTCTACTCACATTTTAAAATTTCAGACTAAGAGAAATGAAAATATCGTAGTCAATGAATACTTCTGTATGTCACTGGCAAAAGAAGCAGGTTTAATGGTTGCGGAAGTAAGTTTACGAAAGTATGCTGAACATCCTGTACTCATGGTGGAACGTTTTGACAGAGTCATTAGTAAACATACAGTAAAAAAACTGCACATCATAGATGGCTGCCAAATGTTAGATCTCCCCCTCTTCTTACAAGTATGAAAGAAACTTTGGTTCTGCCCGTGATGTAAAAAATATAAGAGAAGGTGCAAATTTTGCCAAACTCTTTGCTATAACAAATCTCTGCGAAGTACCTGCCACTGCAAAACTACAACTTCTTGACTGGGCGATCTACACTCTTATCATAGGCAATTCCGATGCACATGGTAAGAATATTTCCTTTTTTATAAACAGTTCAGGTATCACAGTAGCACCCTACTATGATCTGCTCTCCATACTCATGCATGAAGGTGTTGACCATGAACTTGCTATGGCATATGGAGATGAATTCGATGCAGACAAGATACTTGGGTACCCTCTCAGAGAATTTGCAGAACAAACAGGGCTAAACCCCAAGCTTGTCTCTCTTCGTATAAAAACCGTATGTAAAAATGTAAAAAATGCACTAGACGATCACACTATTGATACGACTCTTTTTACAAATAAGGAGAAAGATTTTACAGATAAGCTTCATCTACTTATCTTCAAGAAAATAGATACTTTGCTATTATCTGCTGATAAAATGTTAAAAGTCAGCTTTGTGTAGGGATCAGGTTCGCGTATGGGTTACCCGCGTGCAATGTGGGAACCCGTGAATCTTTTTGTTAAAATATTTACAGCTTTATAGATCAATAACAAGTCGAAGACCGGCAATTACTGCAACGTCGTCGCCTTTTCGCTCATTCTCTACCAACTGAAGGTCGCCTGTCAGGTGGAGCCACGGGTTTATCTCAACGTTGTAGTAGCCCTCGAAGCCATACGTATTTCGGAGCTCGATCTCCGGAGACACCAGTTTTTTGAAATTGGGGGAGAGACCATTCCAAAAACCAGAGACTCCCATTCGGTCATGCGGGCGTGAGTCGATGAGACCGAACATTTCAACATTAGCAAAAAAGTTCCATTGCGCGAACTGTGGATTGTCAGGGCCTAAAGTCGCACCTGTGAATAAGGTGGCCTTTCGATCGGGATTGTTTTCATCCTGCCAAAATTCCTGGTAAACATAAAGGGCGACATCCCAAGGCTTCTTCTCCGTGGTGCTCACAATCCCCTGTCCGGGGATATCGATGAAGTCGTGTGGGTCGTTAGATGCCTGGTCCTTTGTCGAATAACCGGCGAAGACCATAAAGTAGCCTGGTTTGTCATCCATTTTCCAAAAAAACCTGTGGAAGCCCGCCATCCAGGCACCATCTTCGAAGGCATCTGAGACGCTGCCCCAATGGGTTGCGATGTTCGTTGTGCCTGTGAGGAGTAGCCCATTCTCCGCCATTTGGTACTCCTCATTAATGGTTACAAACATACCACCATACAGGGATAGACCTTGAACGGCGCCGAACCATGGCATAGCACTGACCATAGCATTGACATTCATGAATCCTTCCTGTCCATAGCTGATGTTGGGAAAGAAACCTGTTACCATATCTATGGCATCAAGCTTACCCAACTGGATAAGCGCATGGCCGCCAAAGAGCGAGAAGGATTGCGTAAGCGTTAGCCCGGTGATGTCCGTTCCGTGGTAGTCACCCGGAGCCGGCATCATCATTCCTGCGTTTGGAAGTACCAAGGAGCCCCCATCGGCGATGATATCTTGACCAAAGCGAGTTCTGGCATGCATGTTGAACGACAAGCCTTTAGCACCGAAGAGCTTTTCCGCGTCAACGTTAACCCTGTAATCCATTGTCCCACCGTACTCGCTATTCGTGTCAACGCCCCCGCTGGTAACTCCCTGGTAGTACTGCGAGAGCCTAAGACCGATGTCGATGCCGTCGTCAGAAAGGTCGCTTCGCGCTCCTCCCCACTCACCTGTAAGCTGGTCGCGAGTCCAGATATTGTCGTTGTCAGCTTTCTTATCTTCCGCATGGGCAGTACTGGCAAAAAAGATGAGTGCAAACAGCAGTTGTACACTGGTTTCAATTGATATGTTTCCTAGTTTCATTGTATCCTCCGGATATCAAAGTGTATTTATTTGTCAAAAAAATGTAAATTGACGATAATGCTTTATTATAACATAGGTTAGTCCGATAGTTTTATCCGGAAAGTCCGAATTTTAAATTTCAAGAAGTATATCACGTACTTTTTCACTGGATCCCACGTGCAACGTGGGATCTAGCAGAATACTGGGTGAAGCTGCTTTTTTATTTTTTTCTGTTCAATGTCCGGGAAGGTGTTTCTCCAAACAGTTGTTTATAGTCCGCTGCAAAATGACCCATGTGAAGAATATGATATTTCTTTGCGATACTACGGATGCTGACTGAATTTGGATCTGCCAGGAGAAGCTCTTTTCTAATCGCATTAAAACGCAGCATCTGAAGATACTTTTTAGGTGAAATACCATACTCTTTTTTAAAAGAATTATATAACTGGCTTGCACGGATATTCACTTTCTTGGTGATCATACTCATATCTACAGACTTATCTATGTTTTCATGAAGTAGGTCACGCACTATTTTAGTATGGAACTTTTTTCTTTTTTTTGCAGCGGGAGCGGAGGACATACAGCTGAAAAACTGATGGAGTATTTCAGACTCGATACTGTCATAGTCAGGCTTGTTAGTGAGCTTTGGAAACTCCTTTGCCAGATAAGAGATCCATAAAATATGGGTTTGATGAAAAAGTGCTATCTTGTCTTCTTTAATATAAAGACGTTTGTTTTTTATGGGAGTATCTCCAAAAAAAGTAGTGAATGTTTTATAAAACAGATCTTCCTCGATGGCAATGGTATGAATATCAATAGCATCATAGGTTAAACGATAAAGCTCCTCATTTTTCGTCAAAATAACAATTTCATTAAGTGGTATGGTTCTATCGTGGAAATTATATGCGGGACCGTTTAACGATCTGTTTTCGTAAAAGTAGAGTACTACACAGCCTTGAGGGAAACTTCCCTGCGTCATAACAGCATGTGAAAAATGTGAAATTCCCATCTGAATACGTGGTGTGTGTACACCAAAGAGACTTCCTTCAAATACCCCTTCCCCCAACTGCTTATGTTCTACATTCCACAGCTTGGCATAATGCTGCATCATTTCCAGATCAAGACGGGAAAGATCAACAATAAGACCGGCAGGGAATAAACTATCTGACATCTAAGCTCCTTCTGAAAGTTTTCCGAATGATGAATTCATTCGACAATGTACATCTATATATCATTGTATCACAAAAAACCTGGAACCGTTATCCCAAAAATACGACTTTATACCTAAAAGCGATAAATGTTATAAATAAAGTATCAATAAACGTTTTACTATCCATTAACATTTTATTACCCTTGGTTAATTTTTTTGCTTTATAATGACATTAGAAAAGGTGACAGTTTTAGAACTTATGTTTTACTCCTTGTCCAAAACTTTAGTAAATTTCCTTGTTTGTTCTTAGTCACCTTTTATAGAAGAGCCTTCCCTCATATCTTCCCAGATATAACTTCCTTGTTTTAGGCTCTTCGTTTTTTTAAGAAAATATTCCCCTATTCATTCGCTTCATGTATGCTGTAGTACTTGTTCTCCACTTTCACATTTGCCGGTTTTTTTTCCGCTTCAAAGTAGTCATACCCCTCTTTGAGATTGACCCAGAAATCATACCACTCATTCTCCGAGTAAAGCGCCATCATTTCTTCTGTCATACGGAAAGGATAGGCATGCACCTGTACATACTTCTGACCTTTTTGCAAGGCTGATTCCACCAGGTCATAGATCTCTTCTATCTTTGCATTGGTCATGGCGTAACATCCGTCAGAGACACAGTTGCCGTGTACCATCAAAAATGACCCGGTACGATCATGGGCACGGTCATATTTGTTCGGATAGCCCAAATTAAAAGAGAGATGGAACTTGCTGTTAGGGTTGAGCTGATGTTTTTTGACCTTGTAAAAGCCTTCGGGCGCCTGTCTGTCTCCCTCTTTTAGCTTAGGTCCAAGTGCTCCAGAATAGGCACAGATGGCATAGTCTTTCAAGTGCTGATACTCTGTACCCGTACGCACCCAGACCTCTAGGAGCGACTCCTCTTTGAAAATGCGTATAAAGACAGGATCCCCTACTTTGCCTGAAACTTCTCTCAATCCCTCTTCGAGTGTTCTGCTTAAAAATTTATTTTTTATCACAAATTCCTCTCTGATATATGCTTCCTTTGGATATCTCTCTCTTAGATAATGCTCTCTTTTTGCCTCTTCTCCCATACGGATAAGGTCTTCCAAAGTTATTGTAACATTATAATCTATGGCGGGCAGACGAAAAGTGGCATTCTCTTCCATGCCTAGAAGTCTATCTTTTTTTTGAGGAGGAGTAAGGTAAAAGAGTATCAGGGAAACTAAAAGAAGAAGCGTAACAAGGAAATCAGCCAGTATCAGCCATGCCCTTGTCATCATGTTACTATGCTTTTAAAAGTTAAGTTTTTGCAACTTGTCAAAGCTATAAATATCGGCAAATGACAAGAGTTTACCACTGTCATCCACATACGTTGTCAAATAGACTGTATGCACAGGAAGACGTTTATTGACCTTCACATAATGTGTTTTAAAACTGTCATATCTTTTTTTGACATCTTCATAATCATAGGCTGTATAATTTTTAGTGATATACTCAAGCATATATTTTGGTTCTGAAAGTCTGATACAGCCATGACTGTAAGAACGTTTTTTTCTCTTGAAAAGGTGTTTGGTCGGTGTATCGTGCATATAAACAGAGTGATGATTAGGGAAGATGAATTTTACACGTCCCAAAGCATTTCGGTTTGACGGTACTTCGATGAATTTGAACGGTACAGGTCCTTTTCCTCCTACATACGCTCTTGGATTCACTGAATTAAAGCTCAGTGCCGGTGATTTTAAGTTGTAGTCCTTACGTATGACCAAACGATGTTTTTTCAAATACCCTGGATCTTTCAAAGTATCGGGTATGATCTCATTTCTTGCAATGCTGTCAGGCACATTCCATGCAGGGTTGAGTGTGATGTATTTAAGTTCTTCAGAGAAGATCGGTGTCTGATTTTTTCTCGTACCGACGATCACTCTCATCTTTACCTTTGTTTTATCATCTTCTATGATACGTATTTCATATTCAGGAATATTCACCAGAGCATAATTTTTACCAAGATTTGGTTTTAACAACTTCACTCTTTCTATATTCAATCGGATCTTGCGTTTTGCTTCAGGATCCTGAGCCGCTTTATAGTGAGTTATCAATGCATTGAACTGTCTATACTCAGGTACATAAGGTTTGAGTATCTTCTCTATGCTCTCCCCTGCTTTGAGCTTTCTTCTGATGTCTGCATCACTTGCTTTTTGAGTATAAATACCGTAACGTTTTACAGTCCTCTCCCCTTTTTTCACTGCGAGAGACGGATCGATGATACAGCCGTTGGCAAGGTTTTTTGTATAAGCCACAAATAGTCTGCTCATCAACTGGGAGTTCTGGGTCTCTTTGACCTTCTTATACAATGTCTGCTGATTACAGATAGACATATATTTATCGGTTTCGAGTATCTTTAAAAAGTCATTCTTTTGCGATGATCTCCAACCTTCAGAATCCGGTATGCCCACACACCCACTCATGATCACGGCTAACATTGCAGCCAATACTATTTTAATTTTCACTTCACTTCCCTTTTATACTCATTGCGCAACTGTAAGCACTTGAAAATGCCCATTGAAAGTTGTACCCGCCCAGTTTCCCCGTTACATCCAGGACTTCACCTATAAAGTAAAGCCCCTCCTCTTTTTGACTCATCATTGTGCCGCTGTCTATCTCCCCTGTATCTACCCCACCCTTTGTCACTTCCGCTTTTGAGTAACCAAAGGTTCCTGCAGGTGCAAGGCTGTAGTGACTTAAAGTGTGAAGCATTTCAAGCTCTTGCGTGCTAAGTTTATGGTAGGGTTTGTCTTCTAATCGTAATTGTATCAAAAATGCCTTGGTAACACGCTTTGGCATAGGCAAAAGTGATGAGATCAGTTTTTTACTCCCCTGCACGCTTTTCCAGGAGAAGTCCGGAAGGAAGTCTATCTCTATCTTCCCTTTTTCCCAGTAGAGTGAGGCATCCAGTACGGCAGGCCCACTCAAGCCCTTGTGGGCAAAGAGCAAAGCACCCTCACAGACATCTTCTCCTATATGTATCTTCACTTCTGTAGAAACCCCGGAGAGTGCTTTAAAAAAGAACTGATCTTTTTGTACCGTCAAGCCCACAAGAGCAGGAGCCGTTTTGATGATAGTGTGTCCAAAGGATTTTGCGATCTCATACCCTATGCCACTTGCTCCGAGTTTGGGAAAACTCAGTCCCCCGGATGCCACAACAACAGCAGGAGCCGTATGTGTTTTTTTGTTCGTCTTCACATAAAAAATGTCGTCACGCTTGCTCACTTCCAAAACCTCTTCATTTAAACACAATATCTGCTTTCTGCTCTCTTTTGAAAAAATATCCACTAACTCTTTGGCCGAATCTTTACAAAAATACTGTGTCTCTTTTCTGATCACAGGATCCAAGTTCTGTCTCTCCAGCCAGCGCATCAGTGCTTTTTCATTAAAACGTTTCAAGGAAGGCTGTACAAAACCTGCATCTCCGAGATAGTACTCTGTTCCCATAAGCGTGTTGGTGATGTTACACTTTCCACCGCCCGAAACAAGTATCTTCGCACCCGGTTTTGTGTTTGATTCTATAAGTACGGCAGTGTTTTTAGGCAAAAGAGAAGCCAGCATCAAAGCACTCGCCCCTCCTCCTATAATGATGATTTTATGATCCATGAAGCGTATTATATCTGAAATGCACATATTGACGTTATAATACCCCCTAAAAAGGGTATTTGTATGAAAAATATCATCGCCATCTCCTTTCTCATTGCTACTGTTAGTTCTTTCTCCACTGCAGCAGAAAAATATGATACCACTGCATTCCGCACTGCGACAAAACTCTGTACCTCTTGTCACGGTACAGCTTTTTACCAGGCAAAGCAAATAGATGATGATGACTGGGAATTCTACTTTGACACCCCGGGAAAACTTGAAAAGATACATAAAAACGACCCCAAAGGACTCAAAGCTATTAACAGTTCTCTTTTCAAAAAGCGTAAAAAACGTCTCCTGAAATTCTTCATCGCCAATTCCAAATACTCCGGTGCCGTCAACGGCTGTGATGCCAACTTCTGTGGAACCAATCACTAAAAAACAGCGAGTTAAAAACCTTCATTCATCTTTTTTGTGCTATAGTATTATTAGAGATCCCCTAAAGAAGGAGTGGATGATGTTTAAATCTAGCTTTACATTTTTATGCATTTTTTCACTCTCTCAAGCCAACCTCTTCACAATTACAGACAAACACGGTAATGTTCTGGAGAGTAAAAAAATGCAGCATACAGAAAATGCCCACCTCAATCAAAAAGCCACAGAATACTCATATCAGGCCATCTATGATGAACTGCATCGCGCAGAATACCTTGCCCGAAAAGCTGCTGCTGCGCGTCAAAGAGCAGAGCGCATCGCTGCGGCACAGGAAGCGGCAAAAAAAGTAGGCGAAACCTACCATATTTCAGCTCTTGACAAACAAAAACTCCTGGAAGATGCCAAGTATTTTAAAGGCGGACGCTATATCTGGGGAGGAACCACTCCAGAAGGCTTTGACTGTTCAGGTTATGTGCAGTACCTCTATAAAAAGCATAATGTCAACCTGCCAAGAACAGCCTGGGCACAGTCAAAAAAAGGTGAAATCGTTGCGATAGAGAATCTGCAAAAAGGGGATCTTCTCTTTTTCCTCACCGACAAAAAAAGAGGCATCCCCGTCACACACGTAGGCATCTATATGGGTGACGGAAACTTCATACACGCCGCTTCCAAAAAGAAAGGCATCATCATCTCCCCTCTCACACACGGAAGCTATGCAAAAACCTTTGTTTCTGCCAGAAGGGTGGCACAGAAATCTTAAAAACGATAAGCAACTTGTAAAATGAGATTTTTCGCTTTGACGTTCTCGTTATTGATGGGTAGTTCAGTTGCCTCCTGATAGACATAATTCAGGCTGACATCCAGATCGTCAAAATGTTTTCCCACTCCAAACATATAGGTTTGATTGAACTCCATGGCATGATCTTGTATTTTAAACCCGTCATACATCACAGCAAAAGCCCTCTTGGCAAAAAATGCTCCTGCCCCCATATGATACTCATGATAATGGGCATGAAACTTTAATCCCGGTGTAAAATAATCATCCTGAGCATTGGCAGAAAAAGGGTTACTCTCTTTGTTTTGTAAGCGAATGTATTTACCTACGACAGTAGTAAATGTTTTGATCTTGCCAAATGCTTTCTTAAAGGTATATTTCAACTCTGTCTGATACACGTTAAAATTGTCATAATCACTTAGATACTGTGTCAGACCAAAAGCGCCGTACTTGTAGCCTAAACCATAGATATTTCCGCCGTCCACCTCTTTCATGATATTATCATCTATCCTGACATAAGAGAGAGAAAATGACTGTTTTTCATCCAGGTTGCGTGTATATTTCAGGAAAATCTTATTGACATGCAAGTCTTTTGTGAGGGGCGGTTTAAACGTCTCTGTATGGGTTTTCTCATACACAAACTGGTACAGATCAGCATCTTTTTGATAGTTTACTGCTGCGCGGAATCTCTCTCCATTATCTTTCTTTTTTGAGTTTTCAAAGTTAAAGTTTTCGTAGATGAATTGAAGCATGGCACTCTCAGCATAGATCACGGTAAAAAATAATAAAAATATAGCAATATACTTAAAATGACGCATGAAACACTCTTTTTTCTAATTATATATAATATAACCTTAATTTATAATAATTATAACCAATACTAGTAAAAAGTGTGCCGTTTATTAACGTTGTTCTGCCTGCTTTACCGTATCTCCTGCACTCCATACACGATAGCGTACTTCAAAGCCCTTTGGTGCGTAGATCACTGTCCCTAATCGACTGTTATACCTGCGCAATGTATCACGTATGGATATGAATTTTTCAGTTTTTGAGTCCGGGCATGCCATCATAGTTGTAGGTCCACGTTGAATATCGGAGACTTCCAGATAGTGGTACCCCCATCCTTTAAGCGACTTATTTTCAATCTTCCCGGAGAGTGAAGCATGGTTGCAATCTACCATAAGGTTTTTTCCTATCAGGAGTTCAATTTTATGGTCATAGTCATTATCTGTCTTGGGCACATCAACAATATAACGTTCATACCCTGCTTTTGCTTCCGGAAACATATGGTATTTGTCTTTTTTACTGTTCTCATTTTTAGCAGGTTCGGCATAAAGTGATGAAGCTGCCAAAAGTAATGAAAGTGCCAGAGTTATATTTTTGAACATAGAAGAGCCTTTTTTTACTAATTATAACCGTTGTAACTTTTTTAATCCTTCTTTTACCATAGTACTTGTATCTCCGGAACATCCATTGAGTGCTTTTCGTATGGCATCCAGTTTGAACCCTAAGCTCTCAAGTGCCATAATAGCTTCGCCTAATGCACCGGAGTTTCCACTCTCTTCATTGCCATCTACAATGAAGTCAGCCAACTCCACAAGTATGCGTGAAGCTGCTTTTGGTCCTATGCCCGGTACACGCTTAAGCATGCCCACATCTTTGGAAGCGACTACTTTTGCAAAGGTACCTGGAGTAAAGGTAGAACAGATAGCAAGCCCTACTTTAGGGCCTACTCCGTTGATCTTCAACACCGTATCGAACATCTTCTTTTCATTCAGATCCATAAAGCCAAAAAGAAGATCGGCATCTTCACGAATGACCTGTGTCACAAAAAGTTTTACTTTACTCTCTTGTATGGCATTGGATGTATTGATAGACACTTGCACTTCATAGATCAATCCATTGACATTCAGATGCACAAATGTCGGGTCTTTTCTCTCTACTGTTCCTTCTATACCTACGATCATCTCATACTCCATTACTAAATTTTAAGAAGTATATCACGCTTTTAAAAAGAGTCTAAAAAATATGTCATATTGACATGTTTTTATTTACTCTTTTAACTCGAATGTTATTTTCCTGGCCAGACACATGGCAAAACCTTTTTCATAATATGCTGCTTCATTTATGAATATCGTACAAAGTGTTTCACCCTCATAAAGTACTACTTCCCCATCGAATGTCAAGAAAAGCGGATCGCCGGACTTTATAAGATCAAAGTCTTTATCTTGTCTTTCATGATGCACCATGACCATGATGTCTCCCTCACTGTCACGAGGATAATCCACCAAAGAGTGATGGTCATATATTTCCAATGTTTTAGAAAAGGTGAAACGCTGTCCGTCATTATATTTTTCAAAAAAATCCAACACATGGTATATCAATGTCTCAGTTTGCAAAAATAGGTCTGCTCTTAACACACCTTGTGGCACTGCACCAACTTCTATGGCAAATCCATGAGGTGCCATAGAGTCAACAAATGCACCCTCCTCATCTCCTTGCCAACGATACACATTCAGTGCAGGTTCCATCTGGCACAAATAAGCGATGGCTTTCCAAGTCAATGCACTGTCGTTACTAACAACTATAGAGAGACCCATATTTGCAGTGGTTGTATGCAGGTCAACTATAAAATCTACGTTGGAAGTATGACTGCCCTTGGGTCCTAAAAGTGCATTAAGACGTTTTGCAAGTTTTGCTTCATGTGTATCCAATGTTTCATTTCGAAGGTCAGCACTTCCAAAAGATCTGTTAAGATCATGATCTATGTAACGTCTCACTTCCTTGATAGACTGTTCATTGGTATGCAAACACAAAGTTTCAAAATTACTCCGCTTCAGTAACCCGGGATTTAATTTCCATTTTTTAACGAGATACACACCGGTAAGTTCATTACCATGCGTACCACCAGTAATGGCAAGTTTTTTCATGATGAAGTTTTCCTTTCTTATCCTACGATCTCTTTTTTTCTGTTCAGTGAACAGAAAAATTCCATTTCATGCCCGGTGATCACTCGGATCAGGTTGGTGGTACCGGGGGTACCGACAGGGTCTCCGGCTGTGAGTATATAACTGTTATCCAAATGCAGCACTCCTCTGTGCAAGCCCTGATCCATGACTTCACCCATCATCATACGAAGTCCTCCTTTAGCTACAGAAAATGCCGGAACAACACCCCAGACGATCGTCAGTGACTGTGCTGCTTTACTGTCGTGTGTCACTGCATAAACCGGTCTGCTCGGACGGTAACGTGCTAATTTTCTGGCTGACTGACCTGATGCGGTCATGGCTATGATCCCTGATGTATCCAGACTCTCGGAGAGACGTACAGCAGATTCATCGATCTTATCTCCGGCATCACAGAGATCAAATTGGGAAAACTTATGAAAGGGATAATGTTCTTCTGCTGCTTTGATCGTTTTGACCATCGTCTCAACCGCTAACACAGGATGTTCTCCGATCGCACTCTCTTCAGAGAGCATCACGGCATCCGTACCGTCTAAAACTGCATTGGCAACATCAGAGATCTCTGCACGTGTAGCAGTCTCCTTGGTTGTCATAGAGAGAAGCATCTGCGTTGCGGTGATCACAGGTTTACTCATATTATTGGCTTTACGGATCAGCATCTTTTGTGTGAACGGCACATCAAAATAAGGGATTTCTATACCCAGGTCACCTCTTGCTACCATGATCCCGTCACTGGCTTCAAGTATGGCATCGATATTTTCAACCGCATCAAACTTTTCTATTTTGGCAAAAAGCTGCACAGATCCGCCATGGGACGAAATGATTTCACGTGCAGCGATCATGTCATCTGCACTTTGAACAAAAGAGATCGCCATAAAATCAACATTATTTTCAATACCCCAAAGCATATCTTTCCTGTCTTTTTGCGTCAATACATCGATACCCAGGCGAGTATTGGGAAAGTTGACACCTTTTCTCGATGAGAGCATACCGTCATTCTCTATCTCAACTGTCACATTCTCAGGAGCCGTATTTGTGACTACCGCACGAATAATGCCGTCATACAGGTAGATATATTCACCGATCGACATCTGATCAAGCACATCAGGTTCATTGATACAGAGCCGATAATGTCCTCTACCAACCTTGTGTCCCACGATCTCACTTTTGACAAACTCGATCGTATCACCGGTCTCAAGGACAAAATCCTCTTCCAGCATGCCTACCCTGATCTTCGGTCCACTGATATCCTGAAGTATACCACTTACAAGTCCTGTATTTTTTATTGCCTCACGTATCCGTGAGATCACTTCAAAATGATAGGCATGGGTACCGTGACTGAAGTTTAGACGAAAGACATTCACACCTGTGCGCATCAATGCTGTGATCTGCTCAAGTGAATCGGAAGCCGGTCCTATTGTAGCTACTATCTTTGTACGTTTTTTCATCTTTTACCTCAACCCACTTTCTTTTTTTCTTTAGAAGTATAACAAAATAGCAGACAAAAAAATAAAAGCTTGGTTTACCTATGCTAAAATACAGAAAAATCATAAAGAACATTATGCGATTAAAATCCATCTTCACTAACAGCTTTGGTATCTTATTTTCACGTGTGACAGGTTTGGGACGTGATGTGCTTATGGCTTCTGCATTGGGGGCTTCTATCTGGTCTGATATGTTCTTTGTGGCCTTTAAACTCCCTAACCTTTTTCGCCGTATCTTTGCTGAAGGTGCATTTACACAGGCTTTTATGCCTTCTTTCATCGCTTCAAGGCATAAAGGGGTCTTTGCCACAGCCATATTTTTACGTTTTCTACTTTTTTTAATGGCTTTTTCTCTGCTCATTACTTTCTTTCCAGAACCCATTACAAAACTCTTAGCCTGGGGTTGGTCATCAGAGCAAATAGGACAAACAGCGCCACTCACCGCCATAAACTTCTGGTACCTAGACCTCATCTTCATTGTGACATTTTTAGCGACCCTGCTACAGTATAAAGAGCATTTTGTAACGACAGCGATGTCCACTGCCCTGCTCAATATCTCCATGATCGCTGCACTCTACCTCTACATGAAAGAAGATCCCAAATCGGTAGCTTATGCTTTGAGTTTTGCTGTACTCATCGGGGGTACACTGCAAGTGCTTGTACACCTTATAGCCCTGCAAAAATTCAACTTGCACAAACTTCTCCTGGGCGGTTGGAAATATAGAAAAAATAAAGACGTGGAAGAAGAAAAAAAACATTTTCAATCCCTCTTTTTACCGGGTATACTTGGAAACTCTACACCGCAGATCTCTGCTTTCATAGACACTATCCTGGCTACTTTTCTCATGACCGGTTCTGTCTCCTTTCTTTTTTATGCCAACCGTGTCTTTCAGCTTCCTCTTGCCATCATCGCTATTGCCACGGCCACCGTTCTTTTTCCAGCTGTCTCAAAAGCATTAAAGAATGGGCAGGAAGAGGTAGCATACTCCAATTTAAATAAAGCTTTTTGGTTACTTACTTTTCTACTCGGTGCTGCCATGCTGGGAGGTATATTATTGGCTGAACCCATTGTTTGGTTACTTTTTGAAAGAGGAAAGTTTACATCGATACAAACCTTAGAAACAGTCACTGTACTTCAAATGTATATGATAGGACTTTTGCCTTTTGGTCTGGCAAAACTCTTTTCACTTTTTCTTTATGCTTCACACAGACACCTCAAAGCAGCAAAGATCGCTGTATATTCACTCATCACTTCTGTGACATTTTCTCTGATACTCATGCATCCTATGGGAGCATCAGGACTTGCCTTAGCCGGGAGTATCGGGGGATGGGTGCTGTTCATCTTTACCATAAGAGAAGTAGGAACAGAAAGATTTTTAGAGATTATAAAATCTAAAAGATCACTCTATTTTGTAATCATGATGCTTATCTTTAGTTTCGTTATTTATTTTATGAACCAATGGATACTTACGATTATTAGATAATTATGTGGTCGGTAAACCAACCCTACAAAATATAATCCTCCTTTCATTAAATCACACGAAGTGTGCCCTGTCTCTGTGAACGACCTTGTAAGCAAAGCGATTCGAGAACAGAGACGATTTTTGGTACCCCAAGGGCACTTCCTATGGGCATAAATTTTTTCTAAAAAAATGAAGAGAAAAACAACACCTCGATCAAAATGAATGGCAATATGTTAAAGTAAATCAAATTGAAGTATGTATTCCCACGCAAAGCAGCATGGAAACGAGAAAAAACTAACTTTGAGCCTCTATATAATCTTGATAACCTTCACTAGCCATAAAAATTTTATTATCAATATATTCATCCCCCTGATATTTTGTATATATTTCCTCCACTTCTTTAATAGTTTCCGGATAGGCTATTTTGCGACTTGCAATGAAACCTATGATCTCAGCATTTTCATCAAGTTTAGCCTGGACATAAACAAGTGTCCAATAAAACTTACCATCTTTTCTTATGTTCTTCACATACCCACGCCATACTTTTTTAGCAGAAATAATCTTCCACATTGCCCTAAAAACGCCCTTAGGCATATCAGGGTGGCGATTGATACTATGAGGTGAACCTATCAATTCTTCTTTAGTAAAACCTGTTATCTCCCTAAAATGACGGTTTGTATAAGTGATGATGCCTTCAGTATCTGTCTCAGAGATCATCACAGCATCCTTAGGAAATACTTCTTCATCAACAGGCATATGTTTAAAAATTTTCTCATGATTTATAGTGTTTTCAACAATATATGGATTAGTCATTTCCTCATTATTTACAGTGTTTATAACAATATGTGGACTAGTCATTTTCTTCTCCTTAATTTAATAGCACATACTACAATAGTATTGTCAAAAAATTGTCAAAAATAACCCTAACCTTATTTTGGCTATAATCACAACACTCCAAAAAATAAAGGTCTAACTACAGATGCACATCTACGACAGCGTACAGAAAACAAAACTTCCTTTTGGACCCATCCGTGAGGGTGAAGCAAGTATCTATGTCTGTGGTCCAACCGTTTATGATGATGCACACCTCGGACATGCACGCAGTTCTCTTGCATTTGACCTCCTTTCGCGTACACTCAAAGCCCTAAACTATAAAGTAACGATGGCTAAGAATTTTACAGATATTGATGACAAGATCATCAAAAAGGTGGAAGAGACTGGTCAAAGCATGGAAGAGATCACCTCTTTTTACATCGACCGTTACCTTAAAGAGATGGCTGCACTGGGCGTAGAGCGTGCAGACATAGAACCCAAAGCCACAGAGTCACTCCAGGCCATAGAGAACATGATACAAAAGCTTATCGATCAGGACAATGCTTATGTCATTTCAACAGGGGATGTTTACTTCGATACTTCCAAAGACAGTCATTACGGAGAGATCTCACATCAGGTGGGTGAAGATGAAGACAACCAGAGCCGTGTAGCACACACTTCTGAAAAAAGAAACCCTAAAGATTTTGCACTTTGGAAAGCCTGTAAGGGTAAAGACGACATCTGTTTTGATACGGCTTTCTCTCCTGGTCGTCCAGGCTGGCACATCGAATGTTCTGCAATGATAGAAGAACACTTTAGCGGAAATGATGAGTATAGCATAGACATCCACGGTGGAGGGGCAGACTTACTTTTTCCTCACCATGAAAATGAAGCAGCCCAGAGCCGCTGTGCCATAGGGCATGAACTTTCAAAATACTGGATGCATAACGGTTTTGTACAGATAGACGGTGAAAAGATGAGTAAATCTTTAGGGAACAGTTTTTTTCTGAAAGATGCTCTCAAGATCTATGACGGAGAAGTGTTGCGCTATTATCTGAATTCTGTACACTACCGAAATGATTTTAACTTCTCGGAAGAAGAGTTGCAAACTTCAAAAAAGAGACTGGATA
Source organism: Sulfurovum sp. (assembly GCA_002733215.1). Lineage (GTDB taxonomy): Bacteria > Campylobacterota > Campylobacteria > Campylobacterales > Sulfurovaceae > Sulfurovum. The sequence goes on from NVUY01000013.1 coordinate 64,620, forward strand.
AACTTTACCGACTTAAAAAACGTGTCTCTCCAGGTAAAGCTTCTGCAGTCAATAAAACATTTAAAAAAGCGCTGCTTGATGCTATGGGAGACGACTTGAACATTTCCACAGCCCTTGCGGTCATAGATGAAATGATCGCTTCAACCAATGATACTCTGGATACCAATCCAAAGAACAAGTCGCTAAAAAAAGAGACTCTGGCAAACATAACATTCATCGACACACTTTTAGGTTTTGGCGGGAAAGAACCTTTTTCCTACTTTCAGATAGGGGTGGATGAAGCCTTAAAAGCAGAAATAGCAAAACTCATTGAAGCACGGACAAACGCAAAAAAAGAGAAAAACTTTGAACGCTCAGATGCCCTGCGTGATGAGCTCACAGCACTGGGTATTTCCATCATGGATACGCCTGAGGGCACACTCTGGGAGAAGGCATAAGCATGAAAGACCTCATCAGACAGTATCTGCCTTATTTAGCAGGGTATAAAAAACAGTTTTTCTTTGCCATCCTGGGAATGATCGCTATTGCCGTGGGTACAGCAGGTACAGCGCAACTCATCAAACCCGTCCTTGATGATGTCTTCATCAACAAAGATGAACAGATGCTTGCACTCATGCCTTTTCTTTTGGTGGCTGTGTTCATGCTTAAAGGCATAGGGCGATACGTACAAACTTACTACACCTCTTACATCGGTCAGGATGTGGTACGAAAACTGCGTGACAAACTTGTTTCACATATCACTTACCTCGATATAGATTTTTTTAAAAACATGCACTCAGGAGAGATACTCTCCCGTGTGACAAATGACATCTCCCGCATCCAAATGGTCGTTGCCAACATCATCCCTGATCTCATGAGAGAGATCATGATCATCTTGGCATTGACGGGGTATGTGATCTATGAAAGCCCAAAACTTGCTTTCTATTTTCTTATCATTATGCCTCTAGCCATCTTCCCTCTCACCAGACTTGCAAAAAAGATGCGTAAATACTCTAAACTCTCCCAAGAGAGTACAGCAGATATGACTTCCAGACTTGGAGAAATTTTATCAAACATAGAAGTCATTAAATCCAACTCAAGCCAAAACTATGAAGAAAAGCGTTTTGGAAAAGAGAACCAAAATGTTTTCAAGTACATTATGAAACAGGTACGAATCAATGCCCTGATCTCACCTATTATGGAGATTCTAGGTTCTGTTGCCATAGGTGTGGTGATCTATTTCGGAGGGAAAGAAGTGATAGACGGGCATATGACAGTGGGTGCATTTTTTGCTTTTTCTACCGCACTGTTTATGCTTTACACTCCCATAAAACGTCTCTCTACACTGTACAACAAAGCACAAGATGCCATCACTGCCAACATCCGTATGCATGAGCTTCTCGATACCAAACCTGGTATCATTTCAGGAGAGAACAAACTCAATGAGTCTATCCGGAGCATTTCTCTGGAAAACGTGTCACTGCATTACAATAATACGCCTGCACTGAAGAACATCAACTTAAATGCCCAAAAAGGAGAATCCATTGCACTTGTAGGAGACAGTGGTGCCGGTAAAAGTTCTCTGGTAAACTTACTGGTGCGTTTTTATGATCCGACTTCAGGAAAGATCTTCATTAACGGTACAGAAAATAAAGAGTTCACCCTGAGCTCACTACATCATAAGATCGCCTATGTGACACAGCGTATCTACATCTTCAATGATACCATTGCAGCCAATGTCGCTTACGGAGAAGAGATAGATGAACAACGCGTAGTCAATGCTTTAGAAAAAGCCTATGCCATGGAATTTATAAATAAATTAGAGAATGGTATCCATACACTTTTATCTGAGAGTGGAGACAACCTCTCTGGAGGACAAAGACAGCGCATCTCTTTAGCGCGTGCCCTCTATAAAAATCCGGATATCCTCATATTGGATGAAGCTACCTCAGCACTGGACAATAAAAGTGAAGCCCTTATACAACAAGCCTTACAAGAACTTAGATCTGAAATGATCACCTTTACGGTTGCACATAGGCTCAGTACCATAGAAAATGCTGATATTATTTTAGTCTTTCAGGATGGAGAGATTATTTGCAGAGGTTCTCATGACACTCTGCTTCAAGAATGTGAAACTTATCAAAAATTGGCCAAAGGTTCTCACTAATAAGATAATCTTAATATAAGGCAAGTTACCATACTATATAATATTATATAGGTTTCAGGGAGCTATTTGTGTCTAAAATTATTTTAATTTTAATTTTTACTCTCAGCTCACTCTTTTCTCAAGAAGATACAAAGTTTCCTTTTGTAGGTATTGGCACATCTGCACAAACTATGAACCTCGATCTCCAAAACAACAATGAAAACACATTCTTACTGCGTTATGGACAACAAACCTTGGATTGGCGTGCTTCCATTGCTTATGAATTTAAAAACAGTGATTATCAAAGTCTTTCTGTAGAAATTGACAAGATACTCCTTGATGATCTTTTTGGTACGGCAAAATTAAGACCTTACCTGGGATTGTCCGTAGGCATACTTAAATACAAAAAGACCTTACTGGATGATACCGATGGTTTCTATTATGGGGGTAATGGCGGTTTCATTATCTATCTGACAGATACTATAGATTTAGATCTAAGCTACCATTATAATGTCGTTCAAGATATAAAAACGCTTGACTCTATGCAGGGTGCTACCCTCTCTTTACACTATTTTTATTGATACTTAGCTATAATGTCTCTAATTTATTATGGAGTATCCCCTTGTCACTTTTTTCTTACCAAAACCTCAAAAAAATATTTTTTAAACTTGATCCCGAAACAGCTCATTCTCTTGCCGGATTTGGGCTAAGAGCCATTGCTCACTGTCCTACCATACAACGTTTGGTCAAAGAGCAGAACTTTGTTGCCCATCCTATGCTCCGACAAGAGCTATTTGGAAGAACTTTCCAAAACCCTGTAGGCTTGGGTGCAGGATTTGACAAAAACGGTCAATACATCACTGCCATGCCGACCATAGGCTTTGGATATACAGAGGTAGGGACGGTCACGCCAAAACCACAGGATGGTAACGCCAAACCAAGACTCTTCCGACTCATCGAAGACAACTCCATACAAAATGCCATGGGCTTCAACAACAAAGGCAGCTATTACATGTTACAACGTCTTAAAAAACTCTACTTTTTAGACTATCCTATAGGTATCAATATCGGCAAAAACAAACTTACCCCGGAAAATGAAGCATTGGAAGACTATGAAATACTTTTTAAAGCCTTTAAAAATTATGGTGACTACATCGTCATCAATATCTCTTCCCCCAACACACCGGGACTCAGAGACCTTCAAAATGAAAACTTCATCAAGGCTATTTTTAAAATGGGAAAAGAGATCACCTCTCAACCTATCTTGCTGAAGATCGCCCCGGACATGGAAGCAGCCGATGCCATAGCACTGTGTAAAACAGCTGTGGATGCCGGTGCAGCGGGGATCATCGCAACCAATACGACCATAGACTATTCTCTTACGGAGCATGCAAAAGATTTTGGCGGCATCAGCGGTGCCCTGCTGACAGAAAAATCCTACCAACTCTTCAGAGCCATAGGTAAAGAACTCTATGGGAAGACCCTGCTCATCTCTGTGGGAGGTATTGATTCGGCGGAAGAAGCATATAAACGTATCAAGGCAGGTGCAACTTTAGTTCAGATTTACTCCATGCTGATCTACAGAGGTCCTGCACTCATCAAAGAGATCAATGAAGGGATTATTACTTTATTAAAGAAAGATGGATATAGTCACATTTCAGAAGCTATCGGAGCAGATTGGAAATAATAATGGTCGATAAATCGACCCTACGAAACAAACATGTATTTCAGAATATATAACAATCGGTAATAAACACGTAGGGTCGGTTGACCGACCAAAAGATTATATAAACGGAGAAGATCAAAATGAATTTCAGAAAAAATATTATTAAATCGATCTTTGGGTTGATATTACTATCAGGAGCACTTATGGCCAATTCACTACCAGAACACTTTACAAAAACACTCGATAACGGCATGCAGATCGTTGTCATTCCTATGGATAACGATTCAGGGGTCATCACGACAGATATCTACTACAAGGTAGGAAGCAGAAATGAAGTCATGGGAAAAAGCGGTATGGCGCATATGCTTGAACATCTTGCTTTCAAATCTACAGATAAACTCAAAGAGGGTGAATTTGACACAATTGTGAAAAGTCGCGGCGGTGTGAACAATGCAGCCACAGGTTTTGACAAAACACACTACTACATTAAGACTGCAAGTAAAAATCTGGCACTCAGCCTTGATCTCTTCTCTGAACTCATGCATAATCTCAAACTCACAGATGAAGAGTTTCAGAAAGAGCGTGACGTTGTGGCGGAAGAGCGACGTTTAAGAACAGACAACAACCCCATGGGTTACCTCTATTTTAGAGTCTTTAACACACACTTTACCTACCATCCTTATCACTGGCTTCCTATAGGATTTATGGAAGATATACTTTCATGGAAGATAGAAGATATCAGAGACTTTTATCAACGCTATTATCAACCGAGCAATGCCATCTTGATCGTTGCAGGTGACATAAAACCTGAAGAGGTATTTGCAGAAGCAAACAAGTATTTTGGACCTATCAAAAATAAACACGATATCCCCAAAGTGACCGCTGTGGAACCAAAAGTAGATGGTGCGAAAAGAGCTGTGCTTCACAAAGAGAGTAACAAGGTAGATACACTGGCTATCACCTACGCTATCCCTAACTATGAACATGATGACCAGGTAGCACTTTCGGCTATCTCTCACATCTTAAGTTCTGGGAAAAGTTCCTGGTTTGAAAAAACTATTGTCAATGAAAAACAACTTGCGAACCAGGTCTATGGATACAACATGGAACTCACAGATCCAGGTGTGTTTCTCATTATGGCGATGGCTGCACCAGAAGCATCGTTAAAAGATTTAGAAAAAGAGATACTTACACAACTTGACAAACTCAAAAATGGTGAGGTCACACAAGCAGAACTTGACAAAGTAAAGATCAACACAAAAGCAGAATTCATCTACTCTTTGGAGAGCTCCTCTTCCGTTGCAGGACTCTACGGAGATTACTATGTTAAAGGAAATATTCAGCCTTTACTTGAATATGAAGAGAAATTAGATAAAATTACACTCAAAGATATTAGCGATACTGCTAAAAAGTATTTTGATCACAATTTTTCAACAACAGTTATATTGAAAAAGAACTAGGAAGTCAAAGATGAATAACTATATTACCGGTGCAACCACTGCACTGATCACACCATTTAAAAACGGTACATTAGATGAAGCAACTTTTGCAACACTCATCCAAAGACAGATAAACAATGGTATAGATGCCGTATGTCCTGTAGGCACAACGGGTGAATCTGCTACACTGAGCCATGATGAGCATAAAAGATGCATAGAGATAGCGGTGGAAGTCTGTAAAGGTACAAGTACCAAAGTACTTGCCGGTGCAGGAAGCAATGCCACACATGAAGCCATAGACATTGCTAAACATGCTGAAGAGTGTGGTGTTGATGCCCTCTTCTCTGTCTCTCCTTACTACAACAAACCAAGCCAGGAAGGTCTTTACCAACACTACAAGGCGATAGCCTCTGCAGTTAAAGTCCCTTTTATGCTTTATAATGTACCGGGACGTACAGGGGTAGACATCCTGCCCGACACAGTGAAAAGACTTTTTGATGATGTAGAGAACATTATGGGTATCAAAGAAGCAACAGGTTCCATAGAAAGAACCGTTGAACTTTTAGCCAAAGTGCCTGACCTCTATGTATTTTCAGGTGATGATGTCATCGACTTTCCTATCTTGGCAAGTGGAGGGAAAGGGATCACTTCAGTCACTTCCAACCTTTTACCCGATATGAAAGCAGAGCTGGCACACACAGCACTCAAAGGTGATTTTAAAACATCAAAAGCCATCAATGATAAGCTGTTTGAGATCAACAAAGTTCTTTTCTGTGAAAGTAACCCTATTCCGATCAAAGCGGCCATGTACATTGCAGGTCTGACGGATACACTTGAGTATCGACTACCTCTTGTAGCCCCAAGTACTGAAAATATGAAAAAGATCGAAAACGTTATGAAAAAATATAAAATAGTAGGAGCATAAAATGTCAAATATGAAAGGTAAAACACTTGTTATCACAGGTGCAACCAAAGGTATAGGTAAAGCCGTTGCGGAGAAATTTGCGCAAAATGGTGTAAATATCGCTTTTACATATAACTCTAATAAGGAAATTGCAGATGTGATCGCAGCAGACTTAACAGAAAAATATGGAATCAAAGCAAAAGCTTACCCTTTGAATATTTTAGAGCTTGATGAATTTAAACCACTTTTTCAAGCCATTGATGAAGATTTTGACAGAGTAGATTACTTTGTATCCAATGCCATGATCTACGGTCGTCCGGTCATAGGCGGCTATGGTAAATTTATGAAACTACGGCCTAAAAAAGGTTTAACGAACATTTACACAGCAACTGTAGGTGCCTTTGTACGTGGATCACAAGAAGCTGCTGTACGTATGGAAAAAGTAGGTGGTGGTGCCATCGTGACACTAAGCTCTACGGGTAACCTTATCTACATAGGAAACTATGCTGGTCACGCTACCAATAAAGCTGCGGTTGAAGCTATGAGCAGATATGCTGCTGTTGAACTTGGGGAAATGGGTATTAGAGTAAACGCTGTATCTGGTGGACCTATAGAAACGGATGCACTCAAAGCCTTCACCAACTATGAAGAAGTCAAAGCAGAGACTATTAAACGTTCAGCAGTTAGCAGAATGGGACGCCCGGACGACCTTGCTGGTTCAGTATACTTCCTCTGTACTGATGAGGCATCATGGATCACAGGTCAGACTTTAGTTGTTGATGGTGGAACGACATTCCGTTAAAATATAATGGTGGGCTTTTAAGCCCACCAACAATAACAGGAGCAAGATGATGACAAACTCACAAATATTTAACATCCCCAATATTTTAGCATTCACCCGTCTCCTCCTCGCCCCCGTAATGTTCCTTTTTTTAGTCAACCAGGATGCCGCTATCTTTGAAGGCATTCACAGGTCATGGCTCAACTACTTTGCCGCTTTTATCTTCGTCGTTGCCTCTGCCACAGATTTTTTTGACGGCTACATCGCCCGTACCTTTAACCAGATCACAACCCTGGGCAAGATCCTTGATCCTCTGGCAGATAAAATGCTTACCCTGGCAGGATTTCTTGGTCTAATGATGATCGGATCTGCCTCACCCTGGGCGATTTTCCTCATCATTACACGGGAGCTGTTCATCACAGGTCTTCGTGTTTCAGCTGTGGCAGAAGGCATAGACATCGCAGCCTCATGGATGGGTAAGGTCAAAACCGTTGTACAGATGATAGCCATAGGTTTTTTACTGATGGAATGGCCTTTTGGAGAGATACTCTTATGGATCGCTGTTGCACTGACACTCTACTCCGGTTATGAATATGTCAGAGACTTCTTTAAAAATATCCCTACAGAACCCACAAACTCAGTATAAATACCCAATTGCCTAAAAATTAATCACTCTTCCGTTCATTTTTTGTTACTCCTTATGTTATATTTCCCTATTCAATTTTAAACAAGGAATACACATGAAGAAAATCACAACATTAAGTTTAGTAGCAGCATTGGCTGTAAGTTCTGCATTTGCAGGGGGAGACATCGTTCCGGTAGAAGAAGTAGTAGTTGAAGCAGCACCAGAGTCTGCATTAGAAATAAGTGCAAACCTTGCTATTACGTCTAACTACATCTTTAGAGGTATAACTCAAACAGCTAATTCACCGGCAGTTCAGGGCGGGATAGATTTGGGGTACAAAGGTTTTTACCTTGGAACATGGGGTTCAAATGTAGATTTTGGCGGCTGGACAAATAATAATCTAGAAGCAGACTTCTATGCAGGATATGCAGGTGAGATCGCTGGTTTCGGATATGACCTGGGTTATATCTACTATGCCTATCCAAATGAATCAAATCTATTGAATCTTGATGAAGCCTATGTTGGTCTTAGTTATGACTGGGACAGCTTTGGTATCAACGGAAAATATTCATTTGCTCTAAATACTGAGAATGATACTCCTGATTACTGGGAAGTAGGCGCGTCAGCCAAATTGCCATGGGAAATGACACTTGCAGCAGCTTACGGTGATTATGATAGTATCGGATCTAACTACATTGTTTCGCTTGCAAAAACATTTGGTAAATTTGAAATAAAAGTAGCTTACACAGACTTCTCTTCAGACGATCGTTTATCATTGAACGACGAAGACCATATTGTAGGTACGATCAGTACATCATTCTAATCGTAATTCTCCTCCCAAACGTTTGAATACACCTCTCTCCTTTTGGGAGAGTGTTTGGAACCTCTCCTAAAATCCAACTAAACTCAATACAACCTGTCGATCATTTTATCCATCTGACTTTTAGCTTTTGATAAACGCTCTACACTATTTTCAGAAAGTTTTCCATCTTCTGACATTGGAATAGCCATAAAATCCTTTATCGTACGCATGAGTTCTTTTGTTTCACGTATCTCTGCAAATGATTTTTCATGATAATCTGTACTCTTACCCTTCTCCCCTTCAAAGTATAAAATACGTTGAAGTTTTCCTTCTTGTTCGTGAAAAAGTATCTCATAGATGTTCATTGTCTCAATGGTCTCTTTCATATGTGCATCTACTTTTTCCATCTCTACTTTACAGTTGGATTTTTGTTCTATATAGAGTTCTGCCTCGACAAACTGTTTCACAGCAAAGTGAAGATTGCTACTGGCTTTCAATCCTACACGGATCTTATAGATAAGAAACATGACCAAAAGTACAGAAATGCCTAAAAGTCCCGCCCCTATAGCAGCATCAGGTTTTAAACCTATCATCGTAGAAAATGAAGATAAAATATTTTGCGTCTCTTCCGTAGAGGGGAGTTTCGACACGTTAAGTGTCATGCCCAACTTTTCTGTCGCCAGATAGACCAATCCGACTGCAGTAGCTGCACCTCCCAATAGTGCCAAGATAAAGCCCGAAAATTTACCGCTGGAAACATCTTTTATGACCATAGGTGCCACTTCTTCTTTGGTTTCAAAGACAACACTCTCCTCTTCTTCCTGCTCTTCACTTGTTGTTTTGTAACCCAGCTTCTCCAGTAAAAATTCACAGTCATCAAAGCCACTCTCTTTCAGTTTTGACTTTGCTTCATCATATTCTTTCAAGTCATCCATCAATAAAAGTCTACACTCCTCAGTCTGCTCATCTGCTTCCTGAACGATCTGTTTTGACTGTCCCACCAAACGTTGTGCTTTGGCAAACTTTTTCTCTTTTGGCGGGGCGGTAACGTTCTCTTCTGTTGCTTCCACTTCTTCCACTTCTGCCGTATCTACCATTTCCACTGTTTCTTCCAAGAGCAACATTTCAGCTTCAGCTTCTTCTTTCACTTCTTCTTCAGCCTGTTCTACCAATTCTTCAAGCAGCCCTTCTTCACGCAACATTTTATCTTCACCTTCTACTGCTTTCTCATCTACTTTTTTAGTATAATGATCAACATCCAGATTAAGTAACCTTTCTTCTTCAAGATCTACCGCTTTTTCATTCTTATCATGCATCTTTTTCTCCTTATCCTCTATTTTAGCGAAATTTTTCATCATTTGTTTAATATATATCAATTTTTCACAACTCTTGGCTATAATCTGATAAAAATAAATAAGGAGTTTCATGGGTATTTTAGTTGCAATTCTAGTCTTGTCCGTACTTATCTTCTTTCATGAACTTGGACATTTTACTGCTGCACGTTTTTTTGGTGTAAGAGTAGATGTATTTAGTATAGGGTTTGGAAAGAAACTATACACAAAAGTCATTGGAGATACACAGTGGAGTATCTCTGCCATCCCGCTTGGCGGATATGTGAAAATGAAAGGTCAGGATGACAGCGATCCGAGCAAGATCTCTTCCGATGAAGACTCTTACAATGTCAAGAAACCTTGGCAGCGTATTGTCATTTTACTCGCAGGGCCTTTTGCCAATTTTTTACTGGCATTTATACTTTATTTTGCTATTGCGAACATCGGTGTGCCGAAGTTACTCCCTTATGTGGGGACAGTAGGTGCAGAGACTCCGGCCTTTGCTGCAGGTTTACAAAAAGATGACAAACTCATGCAGATCAATGGAGTCAACATACAATACTGGGAAAACATCGGTCAGCATATTAACGATGCAAAAGGTACCATCACGCTCATTGTTGAACGGGGACAAAAGCTTATCACATTGCAACTTACGCCAAAGGTCATTGATGACCAAAATATATTTGGTGAAAAGATCACTCGACGTATTATAGGCATTAGCCCTTCAGGGAAACAAACCACCGTTCACTTTGGATTTACAGAGGGTCTTGACTATGCCTGGGAAGAAACGAAAAAAGCCTCTTTACTCATTGTTCAGTCTGTGCAGAAACTCATCACGGGTGTCGTAAGTGCCGACAAACTGGGCGGCATCATCACCATTGTTGATGTCACAGCGGATGCAAGTTCCGCAGGGATACTGGCACTTTTCTTTTTTACCGCACTCATCTCGGTAAATTTAGGAGTATTGAACCTCCTTCCCATCCCCGCACTTGACGGTGGGCACATCATGTTCAACCTTTATGAAATGATCACAGGGAAAACAGCCTCTGAAAAAGTCATGATGTACATCACTATGGTTGGCTGGGCATTGCTTATCTCTCTCATGATGCTAGGCTTATATAATGATATTAACAGACTATTAGGATAAACATGAGCATATTGGACAAAGAACACTTAAGAGCAAACCTCGATGAAGTCATTTGGAACATTGAGCAGGCACGTATCACAATAAGTGAACACCATATTGTGAAACTTGTGACGGTTGCCAAATACACTGAGGTGGAAAATATCTCTACCCTTTATGATCTGGGGCAAAGAGCCTTTGGAGAAAATCAGGTGCAACAACTTAAAGATCGTATGGAAGCACTCGAAGAACTTCCACTTGAGTGGCATATGATAGGTTCTTTACAAAAAAACAAGATCAATAATCTCATAAACCTACGCCCAACACTCATGCAGTCACTTGACAGTATGGAGCTGGCTTTGGAACTCAACAAAAAATTGAAAGTAAAAAATACAAAAATGCATTGTCTTTTACAGATCAATGCAGCCAATGAAGAGAGTAAATCAGGCGTAAGCTCTGAGGAGGCCTTTGACATCTATCAAACTATCAAAGAACGTTGTCCTCAGATCAATCTGAAAGGTGTGATGACCATTGGTGCCCACACTACAGAGGAAAAAGAGATACAAAAAAGTTTTGAAACAACGCATCGTATCTATGAGAAGCTTCAAAAAGAGGGTGCACGTATCTGTTCTATGGGAATGAGTTCAGACTATGAATTGGCCATAAAATGTGGATCAAACCTCATACGCGTAGGTTCTGCCCTTTTCAAATAAATTTATCTTCTCCATCAAGAGTAAATTTTACTCTTCTCTTTTTTTCTTATCTTAAGTTAATTTTTATAATTTATAACTATACTAAAAACATGAAGATATATCAAGATTGATCATAAGAAAGGGTAATGAATGGATTTTGGACTGCTGGTTATACTTTACTATGGCATACTTACCCTAGGACTGGTATCCATAGGAACCTATAACCTTTCAGGATTCTCTCATGTCATGTCATAGCCTGCAAGATGCTTTGTCATCTGAACTCATTTTACATGCGGCAGATAGTCAAACTGTCAAACAACTTCTCATCAACGGTGCAGAGATCAACTATCAGTCAGGAGAAGGCTGGTGTCTGCTCTTTGAGCTTATCTCCCTCAATTTATACCAGGAGATAGCATCCTTACAGCATACAAATCTCAATATAGAGATCATCGATGCGAAGGAACGCAATGCACTCTTTTGGAGTATTTATCATGAACATCAGAATGTACTTGAAACACTCATTGGTATGGGATGTGATCTGACAAAATCTGTGACTCACGGTCTACCTGCCCTGCACTATGCCGTTTATAAAAACAATACAGAGATCATTACCCTACTCTTAGAAAGAGGCGTCGATATAGAAAGCAAAGACAGTCATGATAATACAGCTTTAGCCTATGCCCATTTCTACAAAAGAAAGGAAGTGATCACACTATTGACACAAAAAGGTGCACGTACTCCCAATTTAGATTACTGATCCAGGATGTAATTTAAGTTGGCAGTATACGCCATTAAATAAAGGTCACCACTAACAACCTTATATGAGCATATAAGGTTGTTAGTGGTGACCTAAAAATTAAATGTAAAAAAGGATAGTTAATGTTAAATATAAAAGAAGTAAAAGCACATTGTGATGTGCCTTGTGGAATCTATGATCCAATTGTAGCACAAATCGCTGCACTCTCAGTCATAAGAATGGTTGACTTAATGGAAGTAGGTGTAAAAATGAAAGAGCCTCTAGGTGAAGCACTCTATCACAATAACTTGGCAAGATATATTGCAGTAAAAGAAGAAGAAGCTATTAAATGTAAAGATCAAATTCGTATCATCTGGGGTGACTTTATCAAAGGGCCGCAAATAGCTGATAATCCAGAGATCCATACTATTGTGCATAACATCATGATGTTAGGTGGAGCCGTAAAACAACAAGTATCACGTGATAAAGCCATGGAACTCTTAGCAGAAGTCAATAAATTTGCAGAAATATTCTGGAAAATAAAAGGTGTCAAAACCAAAGTAGCTAAGTCACCTTACGCACCAAATGAAGATGTGGTCTACCCTGTACTTTAATGCTTCAACTCTTTAAAATATCCGGTGACTCTCTGTACCCCTACTATAAAAATGGGCAGAGGGTTGTCTGTCGTAAAGTGTCTAAAGGGACTAAGATCAAAGTAGATGATACGGTGGTCTTTGAAAAAGACGCTTATGGCATGATGATCAAACGGGTAAGATCCATTGATAACAATACCTATTTTGTAGAGGGTACAGACCCTATGAGTATCGATAGTCGTAACTTTGGCACCCTGAAGATAAAAGAGATAAAGTATAAAGTACTTTTTAAATTTTAAGTGAACATTTAAGAAGCGACAGCAATTTGGCAATGGTTGCAAACGCCATAAAGATTGATCTGCTGTTTACTCAATGCAAAATTCTCACTCTGAGTCATAGAGGTAAAAAGTGCATCTGCACTGGCATTATGAGGTTTATCTTCCACTTTTCCACACTCTGTACAAACTAGATGGATATGATCTTCCTTCACCAATTCATATTTGGCTTTCTCTCCTGTAATAGGTACTTCAACCAGTACACCTTTCTCCACCATTAAAATAATATTTTTATAAATGGTGGCCAGTGAAAGTGAGGGATGTGTTTTGATCACTTTATCATAGATAGCATCGATGGTCATGTGACCATACTGTTCTATACTTTCCAGGATGTTCATACGTTGAAAAGTAGCTTTAAGCCCAGACTCTTTGAGCAGTGTTGCATAATCTGACATGAATTCTCCTTTTAAAATGTATATATAAATTTACCCTGTAAACTTGTATATACATTTCTTTGTAGGGTCGGAATACCGACCCTACAGTAACCTACAAATCACCTTCGTGTTTTGCAAGATACTCAGCAACACCTTCAGTGTCCGCTTTCATACCTTCGTCACCTTTAACCCAACCGGCAGGACAAACTTCACCATGCTCGTTAGTAAATAACATAGTGTCAACCATTCTGATCATTTCATCAATGTTTCTACCTAGTGGAAGGTCGTTGATCACTGCATGTCTTACTGTACCGCAAGCATCGATAAGGAATGAACCTCTAAGTGCTACTGCCTCATCAAGAAGAACGTCATAATCTCTTGAGATCTGCTTAGAAAGGTCTGCAACAAGCGGCATATCAACTTTACCGATACCACCTTCAGCTACCGGAGTTTCTCTCCATGCAAAGTGTGAAAATTGGCTGTCTACAGATACACCAATGATGTTGACACCTCTTTCTCTAAATTCTGCTGCTCTTTTAGAGAATGCAATGATTTCTGATGGACATACAAAAGTAAAGTCAAGTGGATAGAAGAAAAGTACTGCACCTTTTTCACCGAGGTTTTCCATAAGATTGAAATCTTCTACTATTTGACCATTTGCAAGTACAGCTGCTGCTGTAAAATCTGGAGCTTTTTTTGTTACTAACATGTTGTTTCCTTAAAGATAATTTTTATTAACAAGGAAATTTTATCGTAATAACTTTAAAGGGAAATTAAACTGAAATTTGAGGGAGAATATTGACTATTTCAAGAAGTTACAATGTCAAGAGCAAACAAGGAAGTTCACTAATTTTGGACAAGGAGTAAAACAAACTCTCAACACTGCTGAAAGAGTATATCTCTTTCTTAAGTGAAGTATAACACCCCAAGATGTACACTTGGAAAACAAAGGGTTAATAGGTGGATAATGTCTATAATTATGCTTTAGGGGATCTCTTTATCCATCTCATAGGTATATATAGACATTACAGCTAAGATAAATGTCATGATGACCTCTTTAACCAGGGTCTCCATATTTGCATTGATACGTTTAAACTTTTTTGCCCTCTTTTCCAGTTCACCCATTGTAAGTAGAACAGCAGCTATATCTTCTACTGTCTCTGCACTGAAATGTTTTCTGCATTCTGCATAAAAATCTTTGCTTGTTGTATCTATTTTATGGACATTGCTAAGCATATCTAAAAAGAAAAGAGGAATTGCCTGCATGGCAGCCATCATGTTGTGAGGTTTATCGTGGGGCAATGTAGCATACAGTCCATCGATCAAAGAGAGAAAATCGTTTTTCATACCCTCTCCTCTGCTTCCTCCACCCTTGACTTCAAGCTGTGTAAAATACTTCAATGTCTGCTCAGTAGCTTTTGCAAGATCTGTATAAAATGCTTCATGCACTTTAGCTGCAGTTCCTATGATTCGTTTTCCTTTTACCAGATCTTCGGCAATGATGCTAAAAGGTTTTAGCGGATATCTGGCTGCATGGGCATAGATGAAACAAAAGTCGCCAAACAGTTGAATATTCAGTTTCTCTTTTTTAGCACGCTCTTTAAAAAAACGTAACTCTTTTTTGTTCAATATATTACTTGTATTGACTTCATTATGAGGCAATAAAAATGTTTCCAAAAAGTCCGTTTTAGCATATTCATGGATCTCACTAACACCAACTCCTTGTTCTTCCACAAGTCCAAAAGGGACAAAAAAGTTTTTAAAAAGTCGTATCTGAACCATATGTTCAAATTCATCATAAGGATCTTCAGAAAAATAAGAATCAGGCAATATTTGTTCTTCAACAGCATCCAGTAATTGAGGAAAGTCATCCATAAGAAATGCCGTGTAGACATTGGCTTCTCTAAACATTTTAGGTTTATCACGTACCATCTGCATCATTATAAGCGAAATACCACTACTCAATGATTCCTCTTGCATCCTGTCAAAATAACCCAAATTAAGCTTGGTAAACTGCCAGACAAGATAGATAAACTTTTCTGCCTGTGATGCATCTCTATATGCTTTTGACATACTGCTGTGGACTATTTTCCCTTTGCTTACTTTCAGAAGCTTACCTACCTCACACACCAATCTGCTTCTCATAACAGGAACTTGCTCTTCTTCCAGGTATCGTTTGGTCCACTTCAAGTAGTGTCCTTCTGACAAAGTGGGGCAACAGAGGGTTATCTCTTTAACCACTTTGGTAGGAAGATTTCCCTTGGCTGTAAGTTTCAAGCCTTTATCTCCCACAGCATCCAAAAGCAGATCTACCTGCCTTAAGATAGGCACATCTATCTTCTCTTTGTTTAAAAAATACGGATTTATATTTATGGCTAAATCGCCTAACTCTTCCATGATCAATTCTGCTTGTAATGTTTTCACGTTTCAAATCCTTTGAAATTTACCATTTTTTCTATGCTTGCCTGCTTTTCTTTACCTATAGGCTCCAACTCTTTAAGGCTCAGATAACCTCCACGAACCAATTGTGCAAAAACAAACATAAGCTGCGAATACCTGTAGTCATATTTGCCGTTAAGCTCTTTACGTTTCTTGCCAAGCATATCATGCAGATCCCAAACATCATCGGGTGTCTCTATTTTTGTGGTGTTTATCTTATCTATGAGTTCTGCATACTCTCTGCCCAATGCCAAATCAAACAACTCTCTGGCATGCACTTTCTGTGATTTTGTCCATTTCTCTTCCATGCTACAACTCCCCTCTAAAAGCCCTGTCCAAAAGAGAAGCCTTCAACGCTTTTAGGCTCTGCATTTTCTCTTTTTGGACTAATTTTACTTGCTCTCGTTCCCACGTTGCACGTGGGAACGCATACTCCAACCTCTTTTGGCAAAAAACACTGATACAAGACAACAAACTCCCGTATGCATTCCCATGCAAAGCATGGGAACGAGACAAAGTTTTACCTGCTATATCGTAGAATAGGATGATATGCATACAAAACTCAGTTCAAAAGCTTATGAATGGTTTTCATGGAAAGGTACATAACAGTTTGGATTGGTCTGGCAGGCAACTCTCCATCCACTACGGGAGCTATCTCAAAAGCATATTTTTTATAAAAATCTATGGCATCATCTTTCGCATCAACAAAAATACCTACACATCCTACTAAGTCTTCTAACTCTATTGCAAGATAAAGCATTTTTTTGAGTAATTTTCCTCCCACTCCTTGTGATTGGTATCTCTTATCTACACCCAATCTTGCTATTCTAAGAATAGGAAATGGATAATTAGGAAATTTTTTAAATTCAGAGAGTTCCAACTCTTCTATATTCATTGAAGAGCTTGTAACTGTAGCATAAGCTAAAATTTTTTGAGAGTGACTCTCCACAGCAAGATAGGTATTGCCTATCTTATGTTTAAATTGATTTTGTCCGGCAAATTTTATAAAAAATCTATCTATCTCAATATCTCCACTAGAAAAGTCGGCTCTACTGTCCCGTTTTTCAAGTTTTCTTATCTCAATCTTCATTCATTAACTTTCGTAATGCCTCTGTTGGTTCTCTATCTGCCATAATGACATTATCAAATACCTCTTTAGAAACTGTAAGAGAAGCAGGAATAATAATATCAGCTGGTAACTCCCGTTGGGCATTAATATAGTGCATCAGTGCCTGTTCAATAATAAAACCTTTTTTTTGACCAGATCTCTTTGAAAAATCTTCAAACAGTATCTTTGTCTCATTAGAAATATAAGCTGAAACTTGAACTTGTGTTGTCATAATTGCTCCTTTTAGTTATCTATATTTTTATAGAAAAAACTATTTTATTTATTATAGCACTTTTTATTCAATAACAATAATCACGATACCCACAGCCCTTACAAAACTTTATCTCTTTAAACGGTGTTGGCGTAGGTTGCTCCCTTCTGTGTTACTCATACTCTTCTGCATCGTCAAAAACCTGCATCTTCATATTGCCTCGATTGAGTATATGATAAATACCTCCGGATGTCTCCCCTCTTGGTATACGTGGCATGGCATTTCCTTGTTGTGGAATTTTTTATTATATAGTATTGCGATTGCATAATTAAAAGTAACCTGTCACCTTTATCTTTAAACATCAAGCATTAAGTCTTTTTGATTTAAATACAACCCTTGTGTCGGTTCGAGATTTTGTAGAGAGAGAATAGTATAATGCTCCCCATTTTTCAGACCAGTAAAACAACTTTTCTTATTTCACCTCACTATGACGCTTTTGGTAACTTTTCTTCTCCTTTTTGAGATAAAT
>NVUY01000014.1 GCA_002733215.1 Sulfurovum sp.
TGAGTTTCTTAAAGATTTTAGTTTTTCATCATAATCAGTAGAGAAAACAACAAACTGACATTTAGGAAAGCTTTCACTAATTCTTACAATATCTTTTCCAAAATCATGTGCACCTTCCACAAAATTTTCATGGTACTCTCTTTGAGAGATATTACGGTGTTGCCATTGGTCTTTTTCATGTTTAAAATGGTGGTATTTGTTGTAAAGATTGATATGTGCCTGAGTGAGTGACGGCTCCTGCACGATGATCTTGGTGTTTGCATTGCGTTTAATGGATTTTTTTTGTGACTTGGTGTAATGGTAGTCCTTGACACCTATGCGGATGCTTTTGCATTCATTACATCCCTTACAGATAGGATGAAAAAAGTATTTACCAAAGCGTCTCCAACCTCTCGAGATCACAGCGGTAGCGAAGTGTTTACTCGCTTTACTGACGTACTTGTAGTTCATACGTACTTTATTCCCCGGGATGTATGCACAGTCATAGTCCAGCATAGAAAWKTMWGTTGMTKRAGSGYTYRATARATMYWSYKCYKCGWWCATCGAGTAGAACTACCCCTCAACCAAAGTTTCAGTTGTAGGTAGGACCCTCACAAATCCGTACGTGCGGATTTCCCGCATACGGCTTTTCAATGTCTTGTTTAGCTTATAATTGTCCAAAGGTTTTTCCTAGTTTCATTAATTTATCTACCTTGGGTGGCAGAGGCAAGGGGTTAAACTCTAATCTTCTATTGAAGCTGTCCCAACTGTAAGAACTCTTTTGACTTCTTCTATTGAGCCATTTAAAGAGTGCTTTTACTGCCTCACTGTAAAAGTGAACCAGCTTTTGCCTATTCATCCAATAACCAAAGTAGTTATAGTGTCCCTGGAGCTTGCTTTTAGCAATACTCCAAAGCTCTTTTAGTTTCATTCTATTCCTATTAGCCTTTATCCACTCATAGAACGCTTTGAAACTTCTGTTTAGTTTGTCCATTTGTGTTTTGACTTTAAGGGCTCGCCTTTTATTCTGCTTTCCCCAATAGAGTGTAAAACCTAAAAAGTGAAAACTATTCTCTTTGGACTTGTTAAAATTGACAGTTTTTGTTTTATCCATGTTTAAAGACAATCCAAACGCTTCAATTCTTGCTTTAAATTGTAACATAAAGTCCTTAGCRTCATTCTCCTTTTTGAAAAAGAAAACGGCATCATCTGCRTATCTCACTATGATAYTGTTATAGCTTCCATAGTTCTCTAAGAACCAYTGGTCAACCACTTCATTTAGATAGATATTTGCCAGTATTGGACTCATCACTCCACCTTGTGGTGTACCACAACTGTTTTTATGAAGTGTTCCGTCACTCTTGATAGTAGAAGATTTTAGAAATCTCCTAACAAGTCCGTTAAACCTATAATCAGCAATCTTCTTTTTAACCATACGCATAAGTTTATCATGCGGTATGGTATTAAAGAAGTTAGAAAAATCAACCTCTACTACAAAGGGTCGTTTGTTATCTTTGAGTGAATAATAACACGCTTCTATAGCTCCGTGAGCAGATTTGTGTTGTCTAAATCCAAATGAGTTTCTTATAAACAAAGGTTCATATACCGCACTTAGTATTTTAGACACTACTGCATCTACTAACTTATCTTCAAAGCAAGCTATCTCAATAGGTCTTGTTCTTCCATTTGCTTTTGGTATCAACACCTCCTTTTTGGGGGAAGGCTTGTAGCTACCGTTTCTAATCCTTGTATAAAGATTTTCAAGGTTGGCTTCAAGGTTTTTACCGTAAGCTTCTTTACTGACTTTATCTACTCCCAATGCTTTGTTTTTATCCATTGCATTGTATGCTTCTTCTAATGTTTCCACATTGATATGATGCAGTAGATTATTAAACACGCAAGATGTGTCCTTGCGCGACCTTAAGCTAATTCTTAACCATCGACTCAGAAAAAGTGTACCTTGTTGCTGTACCCCTTTAACTTTATTACCATTTCCAGTACTGTTGCAAGTACTGTGGTTGTCATAATCAAGATGAAAACTTTGTTGTTCCCTTCGCTCCTCTCGCATTACCGATTATCCTCACTACTATGAAACAATCTGACTACCTTAGGGAAAATAATATCACTCTTGAATGTATTGTTCTTGAGATGATAATCTGATATATACATATCGCACTCCTTAAGGTTCTCCCAAGTTCCGCTCACTTACTGTATTGACATACTATGCTCTTGGACTCCGGTGGGCTGAAGTGATTTTCAAGTTAAAGAAAAACTAAAATCTTTTCAGTGTTGTCTTCGCCTTAATCATACAAGCTCAACCCCACAATCTCAAATATTTATCGAAGCTCTATCGCTTAAGGGAATTATCTCTCCCAACGGTCTATCAACTCTCTGCCTACGCTTTACATATTTCGTTACCTAATATGCACAAGGCTCGATACTAAGCTCTTATCTGTAAGACTACTTAGGCAGGACTAAACACTTTGAAGTATCGCACCTGCTAGTAAGTGCCGATTTGTCTTGGCACACATAATGATATTATAGCAAAAAACCTTGGAAGCGGGGGACTTTGGTCCCACTAAAGGCTCAAGTATTATCAAGTTATGCAAAACTTCCAAGAAGTTCTAGTTGTGAGTGGGACTGCAGCAAGGCATACACTTCGATAAAGTCTCCACCTCCAAGAGCATTTTAATGATTTTTTGGATAAAATCACACGATAATATAAGACTAAGGTATTATCAACAATGGATTATAAAGACACACTCCTCCTTCCAAAAACTGACTTCCCAATGCGTGGAAATCTTCCAACTAATGAACCTAAAAAATATAATGCCTGGTATGATGCCGACATTTATGAGCAAATGAAAGCAAAACGTGCAGGTGCTGAAATGTTCACACTGCATGATGGACCTCCTTATGCCAATGGTGACATTCATATTGGTCATGCACTGAATAAAACACTCAAAGATATTATTTTAAAATATAACTATTTTCAGGGTAAAGCCGTTCGTATGACACCAGGCTGGGACTGTCATGGTTTGCCTATTGAGCAAAAAGTGGAAGAGAAGCTGGGCAAAAGTAAAAAAGAAGCGATGCCCACTGAAAAATTTAGAGAACTTTGTCGTGCACACGCTGCGAAGTTTGTAGACATCCAAAGAGATGGCTTTAAACAGTTAGGTATCATCGCTGACTGGGAAAACCCGTATGTGACGATGGACTTTAAATTTGAAGCGAACATTTACAGAACACTATGCGAAGTAGCAAAAAAAGGTCTTTTAGTTGAACGTCATAAGCCTATATTTTGGTCATGGGCAGCTAGGACTGCACTGGCTGATGCAGAGGTGGAGTATCAAGATAAAGAAGATTATTCACTCTATGTACATTTTGAACTTTCTGATGCAGCAAAAGAGAAGCTGGGGCTAGAAGGTAAAGCCGGGCTTGTGATCTGGACAACCACACCTTGGACCCTTCCTTCAAATACAGGAATCTCCCTTAATCCTGAAGAGATGTATGTATTGACCAATGATGGTCATATAGTGGCAGATACGCGCTATGATGCGATGATAGAAGAGGGTGTAGTATCTGGACATGCCTCAAGAAAGATCGCCGCTACTGAAATGGAAAACCTACTTGCAATCAACCCTGTAAACGGTCGTCCTTCTAAAGTAGTACTTGGTGATCACGTACTGATGGATGGCGGTACAGGGTGTGTACACACTGCACCAGGACACGGAGAGGATGATTACAAAGTAGGACTTAAGTATGGTTTGGAAGTAGTGATGCCTGTAGATGAACGTGGATGTTTTGATGAGTCTGTAGTGGGACTGAATCTTTTACCCAACCCTGAAGAATTTGTAGGGATGCACATCTTTAAAGCCAATGAGCCAATATTGGAGATACTTGGAGACAACCTACTGAAACAAAGTAAGTTTTGGCACTCATACCCGCACTGTTGGAGAACAAAGAAACCGCTTATCTACAGAGCAACGAACCAATGGTTCATCTCTATTGATGATAAGGCAGAAGGTGCGAAAGAAACACTTCGTGATACAGCACTTAATGCTATTGAGGGTGTTGACTTTTATCCTAAAACTTCTAAGAATCGTTTGAAACCGATGATAGAAGGCCGTCCTGACTGGTGTATCTCTCGTCAGCGTTCGTGGGGTGTGCCTATAGCGTTCTTTAGAATTAAGAGTACCAAAGCAGTCATTTTTGATGCAGATGTATTGGAACATGTAGCAAACTTGTTTGATGTACATGGTGCAGATGCCTGGTACTCTATGTCTAATGCTGAACTATTGCCGGAAGGGTCTAAATATAACCCTGATGATCTGGAGAAAATCTCTGATATCTTGGATGTATGGTTTGATTCCGGATCTACTTGGAACTCTGTATTAAGCAGCGGGAATTATGATGCAGGTCAATACCCTGCATCACTTTACATAGAAGGTTCTGACCAGCATAGAGGTTGGTTCCAGTCTTCACTGTTACTTTCAGCAGCAGTCAATGGAATCTCTCCATACAAAACACTCATTACTCACGGATTTACTGTAGATAACAAGGGTGAGAAGATGTCTAAGTCTAAGGGTAACGTGGTTGCTCCGGATAAAGTCATTAAGCAGTATGGTTCAGAGATACTCAGATTATGGGTTGCCCTTTCTGACTATCAGTCTGACTTGAAGATCTCAGATGGTATCTTGAAGCAAACAGCAGAGCAGTATAGAAAGATACGTAATACTTTTAGATTTTTACTGGCAAATGTTGGTGATCTTGAAACTTACGTAGCAAATGATGCGTATGGTGAGTTAGACAGATGGATACTGGCTAAATCAGCTGAGGTTTTTGCTTCAGTAAAAGCCAGCTTTGATGAGTATGATTTCCTTAGAGGATTTGCGACACTTAACCACTTCATAACCAATGAGCTTTCAGGTATCTACATGGATATCACAAAAGACAGACTTTACTGTGAAGATAAAAATGACCCGGTAAGACGTGCAACGCAGTCAGCAATGGCACACATCTCCAAAGCGATGTTAGGACTGGTCGCTCCAGTACTTACGTACACGGCAGATGAGATACTTGAATATGCACCAGCACTCTTCAAAGATGGCATGGAAAATGTATTTGATCTTCTTTATGTGCCTGTACCGGAAGTAGAAGCATCATTTGATGATACAGTACTTTTAGAAGCAAGAGAGAAGTTCTCAGAAGCAGTAGATAAACTTAAAAAAGAAAAGCTCATGAAGTCTACACTTGAAGTAGAAATAGCTGGAGATATGCGTATCTTTGCTATCAATGACAGTAAAGACTTAGAAGACTGGTTTGTCGTATCTGCTATGAAAGCAAGTTCTGAAAGTGAGCAAGTTGCTTCGTTTGAAGTAGAAGGGAAAACATATACAGTACACAAAGCAACAGCAGCAAAATGTCCAAGATGCTGGAGATTTACAAGTACTTCTGAAGAGTGTGCTTGTGACAGATGTGTCAAGGTCGTGGCTTAATGTTTGACATGAGCCAGCTTATTCAAATGGAAGTGATCATTGGCTCGATTATTTTTATATTTGGATTGGTTGGTGTTGGTTTGGCAGTAGTAGCGTATTATAAAAAGAAACAAGATAGACAAGGATAATAGTTGATTACATTAAAAGAAGCATTAACAAAATCTAATGATGAAATGGCAACATTAAGAGCAGAACTTGAAGCTAAAGCAAAAGAGTCCGGACTTAATGCTTATGTAGGGTTTGAATCTTCGGGTGAGGGTGTACCTATCTTGATCAAAGACAACATTCAGGTTAAAGACTGGTCTGTGACATCTGGTTCTAAAATCCTTCAAGGGTACATAGCTCCTTATGAAGCAACAGCGATCAAAAACCTTAAGTCTAAAGGTATGATGGCTTTTGGCAGAGCGAATATGGATGAGTTTGCTATGGGTTCTACGACAGAGAGTTCTTTTTACGGTCCGACTAAAAACCCACATGGCACAGACAGAGTACCTGGTGGGTCTTCGGGTGGTTCTGCTGCAGCTGTTGCTGCAGGCATCGCTATTGCTGCACTTGGTTCTGACACGGGTGGTTCTATCAGGCAACCTGCAGCCTACTGTGGTGTCGTTGGTATGAAACCAACGTATGGAAGAGTGAGTCGTTTTGGTTTGGCTTCCTATGCTTCAAGTCTTGACCAAATAGGGCCTATCGCTCAAAACGTAGAAGATGCAGCTATCTTGTATGATGCGATCAAAGGGCATGATGATAAAGACTCAACCTCTGCAGACTTTGAGATAGAAGATATTGCCAACAACATCAATAGTGATCTAAAATTGACTATAGCAGTCATTGACAACTATATCTCTGAAGCAGATGCTGATACGCAAAAAGCGTATGCGGATACGGTGAAAGCATTAGAAGAGGCCGGACATACTATCGTGCATAAAAATATGCAGAACACAAAGTATGATATAGCGACGTACTACATCCTGGCTACAGCAGAAGCAGCTACGAATTTGGCACGTTTTGATGGTGTGCGTTATGGTACAAGAGCAGAGTCTAAGAATACTGAAGAGCTCTTCTACAACACTAGATCTGAAGGTTTTGGTGAAGAGGTAAAAAGACGTATCTTGCTTGGTAACTTTGTACTCTCATCAGGATATTATGATGCGTATTATGTCAAAGCTCAGAAAGTAAGACATCTGATCAGAGATGAATTTGATGCTATTTTTGAAAAGGCTGATCTTATCTTATCTCCTGTCGCACCAACAGTGGCACCAAAGATAGGCGCTTCAGAAGATCCACTTGAAATGTATAAGAGTGATATGTATACGATCGCTATCAACCTTGCGGGACTCCCCGCGATCTCACTGCCGGTTGCGAAAGATGATGAGGGGTTGCCTATAGGGTTACAACTCATCGCTAAAGCATTTAATGAAAAAACACTTTTTGACGGTGCTGCAAGCATGGAAAAAGCTGTAAATTATAGAAAATAACCACAAGGAACAAACATGAGAATTAAAAAAAGAGCATTAACATTTGAAGATGTATTACTGGTACCACAACATTCACTTGTACTTCCCAAAGAAGTTTGTTTAAAAAGTCAGCTTACGAAGCGTGTATCATTGAACACTCCTATTGTCTCTGCGGCTATGGACACAGTGACTGAGTACAAAGCGGCTATTGCTATGGCACATTTGGGTGGTATCGGGATCATTCATAAAAATATGGATATCGAATCCCAAGCGAAACAGATCACTAAAGTAAAAAAGTCTGAAAGCGGGATCATTATCGACCCTATCTACATCGCACCGGACAAAAAAGTTGCAGATGCAGATGCCCTCATGGGTGAATATAAGATCTCTGGTGTTCCTGTAGTAGATGCCGATATGAAACTTGTGGGTATCATCACGAACCGAGATATGCGTTTTATCACTGATATGAGTTTGATCATTTCAGATGTTATGACAAAAGCACCGTTAGTCACTGCAAAACCTGGTATCACACTGGAAGATGCAGCCAAAATACTACAAGAACACAAGATAGAAAAACTTCCTATCGTAGATGAAAATGATGTCCTTCAAGGTTTAGTGACCATTAAAGATATCGAGAAAAAAGAGAAGTTCCCTAATGCAAACAAAGATGAACACGGTCGGTTAAGAGTGGGTGCAGCCATCGGTGTAGGTCAACTTGATCGTGCGACGGCGCTTGTTGAAGCCGGGGTAGATGTCATTGTACTTGACTCTGCACACGGGCACTCACAAGGTATCATCGATACGCTTAAACTCATCAAAAAAACACTGGATATAGATGTCATCGCAGGTAACATCGCTTCTGCAGCTGCGGCGCAAGACCTTATAGATGCCGGGGCTGATGCCGTGAAAGTAGGGATCGGTCCCGGGTCTATCTGTACGACACGTATCGTTGCCGGTGTGGGCGTGCCTCAGATCTCTGCTATCGATGAAGTAGCAGAAGTAGCAAACAAAGCAGGAGTTCCTGTGGTTGCTGACGGAGGTATCAAGTACTCTGGAGATGTAGCAAAAGCTTTGGCTGTGGGTGCGAGTTCAGTCATGTTGGGTTCTGCACTTGCAGGAACCTACGAGGCACCGGGTGAAATGATACTCTTTAACGGAAGACAATTTAAAGAGTACAGAGGTATGGGAAGCATTGGTGCGATGACCCAAGGAAGTACAGACCGTTACTTCCAGGAAGGAACAGCAGCAGATAAACTTGTTCCCGAAGGAATCGAAGGACGTGTACCTTACAGAGGCAAGATCTCGGATGTCGTTCATCAAATGATAGGTGGACTTCGTTCCTCTATGGGCTATTGTGGTTCGGAGTCTATCCCGGTATTCTGGGAAAAGGCAGAATTTGTCGAGATCACTTCTGCGGGACTTAGAGAGAGTCATGTGCATGATGTGACGATCACTAAAGAATCTCCAAACTATTCTTCATAAGTACTGCGTTTCTTTAATTAGTTAACTCGTTACACCTTTCCAAGGTGTAATGCCCACTTCAATTCAAACTCAAAGTTAAACTCAAATTCACCGTTAGGTAGTATTGACAATTGCCCTTAGTCCAGAATTTTGTGGGGATGGGAAAATGCAAAAAAAGTTTGTGATATTGCTACTTCAGGGATTAATTTTACTATAGAATGATAAAAGAAAATATTCTTTACATATAACGACATATGTGCTATAGTGTTTTATGATAAAGACATTCAAGTGTAAAGAGACTCAGAATATATATAAAAGAGAGTTCTCTAAAAAACTGCCACATGATATACAGAGAACAGCATATAAAAAACTTCTGATGATAGATGCTTCTATAGATGTTAATGACCTTAAAATTCCACCTTCGAATAGGTTGGAGAAACTTTCTGGAAACAGAGAAGGTCAGTATAGTATACGGATCAATAAACAGTATCGTATCTGTTTCGTATGGGAAAATGGTTTTGCATTTGATGTTGAGATAGTAGATTATCATTAAGGAGCGAATATGAATAAAATAATACCTATACATGCAGGAGAGATACTCCTCGAAGAGTTTATGCAACCTTTTGAACTTAGCCAAAATGCATTGGCTAAAGCTTTACATGTGACACCAAGACGCATTAATGAAATAGTGAATAAAAAAAGAGCCATCACTGCTGATACCGCACTAAGACTTGCGAAGTTTTTTGGTAACTCTGCGGAGTTTTGGATGAATTTACAAAATAGGTTTGACTTGGAGACTGCAAGAGATACCTTGGCAAAGAAGATAGATGATGAAGTGGAACTTTATCATGCATCATAATAGACTATAAAGTAGCTTCAAGCTATAATTTACCTATACAACTAAATAAGGAAGAATAATGCACGAACAAACACTAGCCGTCCATGCCGGATATGAAAAAGATGCTATGGGGACTATGGCTGTACCTATCTATATGACTACAGCCTATGAGTTTAGAGACACAGAACATGCTGCAAATCTCTTTGCACTTAAAGAGCTTGGAAATATTTACACGAGATTGATGAACCCTACGACGGATGTGTTCGAAAAACGTTTTGCTGCACTTGAAGGCGGTTTGGCTGCCATAGGGACTGCTTCCGGGATGGCGGCTACTTTTTATGCCATAGCCAATGTGGCAGAAGCCGGTGATAATATCATCGTGGCAAAACAAGTCTATGGTGGAACAACGACACTGACGGGGCATACGATCAAACGTTTTGGGATTGAGACACGTTATTTTGATGTAAGAAACCCTTCTGAAATAGAAGCACTGGTAGATGACAAAACAAAGATCATTCTTTTTGAGAGTATCACCAATCCAAGTATCGATGTGGCTGATTTCGATGCCATTGTTGCTATTGCAAATAAGCATAACATCTTAACTTGTGTAGATAATACAGTGGGGACACCTATCCTTTGTAAACCTTTTGAATATGGTATAGACCTTACTGTACACTCTGCGAGTAAATATACAACAGGACAGGGACTTGCCATAGGTGGTGTGATAGTCGAGCGACATAATTTGGTAGAAAAGATCAAAGGTAATGCACGTTACGCACACTTTAATGAGCCGGATGAGAGTTATCATGGACTTGTGTATTCTGATGTTCCACTGCCTCTTTTTACACTGAGAGTAAGACTTTCATTACTGCGTGACCTGGGGGCAGCACCATCTCCGTTCAACTCATGGTTATACATCCAGGGACTTGAAACACTGCCACTTCGTATGAAACAGCATTCTTCTTCTGCTTTGGCTATAGCAGAGTTTTTGGAAGCGCATCCAAAAGTAGGGAAGGTCAATTACCCTGGACTGAAATCAGATGCAAACTATGCACTGGGACAAAAATATTTTAAGGGCGGACACTCCGGGCTGCTCTCTTTTGAAGTTTCTGATAAAGAGACAGCACAGAAGATAGCAGACTCTACAGAGATCTTTTCACTGGTTGTAAACATTGGTGATTCTAAGTCCATCATCACACATCCTGCAAGTACGACGCATCAGCAACTTTCAGATAAAGAGTTGATAGAAGCAGGTGTTCCTGGAGAGCTTGTGAGACTGAGTGTCGGGATAGAAGATACACAAGACCTTATAGATGATTTAGCAAAGGCACTTGATAACGCATAATAACGCAGGGTTGGTTTACCGACCAGCTTTCTAAACTGCTTTCATCTTTTGGTTAGCGCAATACGGTCGGTAAACCGACCCTACGAAATAAAAGCCCAAATTAGATAAAATACTACAAAATTATATTAACTAAAAAAGCAGTCTATGAAAATCACAACTAAAACAGCACAGTTCAGCTCACCTTTATATCTTGAGAGTGGGCGTATTTTGGAACCGTATGAGATCACTTATGAGACATACGGTGAGCTGAATGAAGATAGATCCAATGTTATTTTAGTTTGTCATGCACTCTCTGGTTCACACCATGCGGCTGGCATATATGAAGATGAGAGAAAAGCGGGTTGGTGGGACGGACTCATCGGTGACGGTAAAGCCATCGATACAACGAAGTATTTTGTGATCTGTACCAATGTGCTGGGCTCCTGTTTTGGTACGACAGGTCCCATGAGTCCTAACTATCCTTCCGAAGATCCTTTCCGTTTAAAATTCCCTGTTGTGACCATTAAAGATATGATACGGGCGCAAATGCATCTTCTTTCACAGCTTGGCATCTACCATGTACGTGCCATCGTTGGTGGTTCTATGGGGGGAATGCAGGCATTGCAATTTGCTGTAGATTTCCCGAATTTTGCAGATGATATCATCTCTCTCGCGGCTACTTATGCGACAAGACCCTGGACAATAGGCTTTAATAAAGTGGCCATAGAAGCGATACGAAGAGACCCGCGTTTCAAACACGGTTATTATGAAAAAGATGCCTTTGAAGAAGAAGGTTTGGACGGACTCGCCATTGGACGAATAGCCGGACATATCTCTTACCTTTCTCCAGATTCCATGGATGAAAAGTTTGGTCGCAACTATGTCAATAATGATGGCTTGTTTGAACTTTTCGGACGCTATGAAGTGGAACGATACATGGAGTACAATACCAATAACTTCTCACGTATATTTGATCCACTTTCTTATCTATATATAGTTAAATCGATCAATACTTTTAACCTAAGCCGTGGATATGACTCTTTATATGATGCCATTTCACGTATCAAAGCAAATGTACATATGATCTCTTTTTCATCTGATTATCTCTTTTTCCCTTCAGAGATGGAGCATATTGCTAAGATGATGAAACGAAATGGTCAGTCCTATACCTATCTGGAAGTGGAAAGTCATTACGGACATGATGCTTTTTTGGTTGAGTTAGATAAATTTGAAGCAAATATCAAGGATATATTAAAATGAAAGAACAAAGTTTTGAGGAAAAGTTAGAGCGCTCAAAAGCATTACTGGAAAAATTGATGAACCCGGAAATCACACTTGAAGAGTCTGTGAATCTTTATGAGGAGGGTCTTAAAAATATTAAAGAGGCACAAACACTTATAGAAGAGGCGAAAACCAAGATCACAGTCATAGAACAGGCCAATCAAAATATGGGGGATGATCGATAATGGCACAGTTGGTTGTAGCGGCACTTCAGCTCCCAACGTTAGGTATGAATGCTACAAGATTAGAGTATTATCTCAAGCAGGCAAAGCAAAGAGATGCTGAAGTGATGCTCCTTGGAGAGTATGTACTGAATCACTTTTTTAAAGAGTTTGCCACTATGGCACCCAATATGGTGAAAGAGCAGAGTCGTAAACATATAGAATTACTGAAGAGTCTTGCGAAGAGATATGACATTATTTTTATCACACCTATTATTTTGACAAAAAAAGACGGGTATCACAAGACAATTGCGAAGATCACAGCTAAGAGTGCAAGTTATTATGAGCAGCAAATTCTGCTTCCGTATGAACACTGGAATGAAAAGAAATTTTTTGCAAACCCTGTCAGTGCATTAAGATCCCCTATGACCTTTACACTAAAAGGGTTTAAGATCATGGTTATGGCGGGGTTTGAATTGCATTTTGATCCGTTTTGGGAGTATGTTACCCAGAAGAAGATAGACCTTGTACTGCTACCTACAGCTTCAACATTTGGTTCACATAACCGTTGGAGAGAGATCATTAAAACAAAAGCTTTTTTACATGGTTGTTATATACTCAGAGCAAACCGTTTGGGTGAATACAGTGATGATGAGGTCAAATGGAAGTTTTATGGTGACACAATGTTGGTATCGCCAGAGGGTGAAGTGGAGATGATGCTTGAGGATAAAGAGTCTATGCTCATTGAAGTGATAGACAAAAAAGAAGTGTTGGAACACCGTAAAGCCTGGGGATTTGAGAAAGAATTGAAACTAAGAGAAGGTATGTAATGACAGCAGAAGAATACTTTAACAGACAAATACAGTTGTGGGGAGAAGCGACACAAAAATCACTTCAAAACAAAAAGATAGCCATTATCGGTTCCGGGGGTCTTGGTTCTACTCTGGCTCAGGCATTAGGTACCTCTGGGATCGGTGAGATACATATGGTAGATTTTGATACAGTATCTTTACATAATATTCACAGACAAATTGCGTTTACCCTTAAAGATGAAGGAAAAAATAAAGCTAAAGCGGTAGCAGCGCTTATAGAATCTAAAAATCCTTTTGTAAAAGCAGTGGCTTTCGATATGGATTTTGAAGCATTTAAAGGTATGGGAAACAGATATGACCTACTCCTTGATGCTACAGATAATCTTCCCGTCAGAGGGGAGATAGACAAACATGCAAAAGAGACAAATACACCTTGGATCTATGCCTCTGTAGAAGAGTTTAACGGACAGGTATGTTTCTTTAATGAAGCAAATTTTCAAGTTTTTAATATCTCTGACCATAAACCCGGAGGCATCACTGCACCTATTGTGATGCATATCGGTTCTTTGCAGGCTAATCTTGCATTGCGTTACCTTGCCGGACTTTCTGTGAAAAAAGATAAACTCTATTATCTGTACTTTGATGATGAAGGTGAATTGATCACACAAAAATTCGGCATGCCAAAAGTTTAGGGCAGCTCTAATAATAGGTGCCTTTTAGCCCAATCACGCTACAATATTTTAAAAATTAGGAGATACAAATGAAATTGAAAACACTACTTTTATCAGCGATGATCTTGCTTTTTGCAGGGTGTACACAAGAGACACAAAACTCACTTAGCCGCTCACTTCAAAACTGGACAGGAACAAATGGTGTACTTGATATCTATGCCGGAGATAAACTTGTACATAAGTTCATTCATATAGATAAAGTATCCACTGCTTATGGAAGCAATGACGGTAAAATGAGACCTTACCGCTATGGATATGGTGTGGATGACATTAACTTTAATGGCAAAAAGGATGAAGGAGAGAAGAAAGTCTATTTTGAATTTTCTGATTATTCTACATCTTATATATTTTATGAAAGAAATTAAGGAGAAAACGAAATGAAATTTATATCGACAAAAGAAGCACCGGAAGCTATAGGATCCTATTCCCAGGCTATTGAAGCAAATGGTCTGATCTATACTTCAGGGCAGATAGCATTAATGGCTGATGGAACGATGGAAATAAACGATGTTGCACATCAGACACATCAGGTGATGAAAAATCTTTTTTATGTACTTGAAGCTGCAGGTGCACATTTTAATGATGTGATCAAAACAACGATCTATTTATCAAATATGGATGACTTTGATGCAGTCAATAAAGTGTATGCACATTATTTTGGTGCACATAAGCCTGCAAGGTCTACTGTGGCGGTCAAAACGTTGCCAAAAAATGCATTGGTTGAAATAGATTGTATAGCACTTGTAAATTCTGATATTAGTTTTGGATAAAGTCTAAAATTTAAAAAAAGATTAAAACAAGTTTGGGTATAATCACAAACTTTTTAAAAAACAATAGAAACAAAGGGTTTGCAATGTACGCAATCATTAAAGCAAGTGGTCAACAATTCAAGGTTCAAGAGGGTGATATCATCTGTTTTGACAACATGGGTCTTGAACCAAAAGCAGCAGTAGAATTCAAAGAAGTTCTAGCGCTGGACAACGGTGAATTAACTGTAGGAGCTCCTTTCGTAGAAGGAGCTGTAGTTAAAGGTGAAGTGATCAATGAAGGTAGAGATAAAAAAGTTATCATCTACAAGAAAAGAAGAAGAAAAGATTCAAAACTCAAAAGAGGTTTCAGAAGAGACTTTACAAGAGTAAAAATCACTAAAATAGCGTAAGCTAATTTTTCAGAAAAATTAATAATAAAAAGGAGATACCATGGCACACAAGAAAGGTCAAGGATCCACTCAGAATAATCGTGATTCAGCTGGACGTCGTTTAGGCGTTAAAAAATTTGGTGGTGAAGCAGTTATCCCAGGCAACATTATCATCAGACAAAGAGGAACAAAAGTTCACCCGGGTAATGGTGTTGGAATGGGTAAAGACCATACAATATTTGCACTTGTAGAAGGTGTAGTTAAATTTGATAACAGAACTACCAGTCAGAAGAAAGTATCAGTAGTACCTGCATAATACATTTTAAGTCCGGATCATTTCGGACTTATTGATCTGATACTTTATGTATCAAGACCATTCTTCCTCTTCCTCATCTACCACCAGTAAATGTTTACATCTGTTACGTCCTAAAAACCAACCATCCTCATAATCCTTATCGTAGTTAAAGCGAATATGTGATTTTTTATAGTCACCTTTGGCAGTGGTACAGCCGTCTCTAATACCGCGTTGGAAAGTTTCAGGAAAGTTTTTACCAAAATAGAGACCACTGTAATAGTATCCGCCTTTACTCTCCGGTGCTTTGGAAGGTGTACATCCGGATAAAAAGATGAAGACACTGCTTAAAAGCAAGCCTGTGATCGTTTTCCTTATAAACATAGTTGATCCTTTTATATACAATGTAAAAATTATACCTAACTTAGATATAATTTCATAATTCATTCATACTATTATCATATGGATAATAGTTTTTCATAAAATAAAGGTTTAATATATGTTTGTAGACAGCGTAGAACTTACGATAAGTTCGGGTAAAGGTGGCGCAGGTTCCATCTCGTTTTGGACAGAGAAATTTGTCTCTGAAGGTGGTCCGGACGGTGGTGATGGAGGTCGTGGTGGGGCAGTCTTTTTTAAAGTAGATAACAATACAGATACGCTCTCACGGCTTCGTGGACTTAAGCACATTAAAGCAGAAAGCGGTCGTCCGGGAGAGGGACGTAAATGTTATGGTCGTAAAGGACAAGACATGACCATCACTGTACCTCCGGGTACTATCGTTGTCGATATGGAGACAGGCAAAGAGCTTATGGATCTTGTGACTGAAGGTGAAGTTATCTTATTTCTCGAAGGCGGGAAGGGCGGTTTAGGTAACACGCACTTTAAATCTTCAAGTAACCAAAAACCGACTTATGCACAGCCTGGCTTACCAGGAGTGACCGTACAGGTAAGACTTGAGATGAAACTTATCGCTGATGTAGGACTTGTAGGGTATCCAAACGTAGGAAAGTCTACATTGATCGCTACACTTTCAAATGCAAGACCACAAGTGGCAAATTATGAATTTACGACATTGACACCAAAACTGGGCGTGGTACTTATAGGTGAGTATGATTCTTTCATGATGGCAGATATCCCCGGTATCATCGAGGGTGCAAGTGACGGTAGAGGTTTGGGACATGAGTTTTTAAAACATATAGAAAGAACCAAAACACTTTTACTTCTGATTGACGCGGCAAACTATAGAGAGATGAAGTATCAGTATGAGACACTACTGATAGAACTACAGCGTTATTCTGAAACATTGGCAACAAGAAAACATGCCATAGCCATTACCAAGATAGATGCACTCTCCCCGGATGAAGTTAATGCTTTGACCCAAACATTTTTGGATGACATTGGACTTGAAGCAAATGATACTCTGCATCAGTATAAAGCAGATAAAAACTATGTATCTTATGGATTTCAGACAGATTTTGGTCTGGCATTGCCACAGGAAAAACCTTTGTTTGTGCTTCCTATCTCTTCTGTGGCACACTTAAATACTGAAGCCTTGCGTTATACGATCTTCTCTTTCGTTAAAAATGTTGAAGAAGAACAAGAAGAAAACTAGGGAGTCATAGTATGAAACGTATAGTTATAAAAGTTGGCTCTCATGTTTTAACAGAAGGTGGCAGTATTGCAAAAGAGCGTATGTTGGCACTTGTTGGGCTTATAGCTGAACTCAAAGCGCATAAAAATGAAGTCATACTGGTAAGTTCGGGTGCAGTTGCAGCAGGTTTTACACAATTGCCACTTGACAGAAGTTCTGTGGCCAATAAGCAAGCCTTGGCTGCTATAGGGCAACCACTTCTTCTTAAAATGTATCAGGAAAAGTTTGCGAGATTTGGACTACTTTGTTCACAAGTACTTTTCACTGCAGACGTTTTTGATGAGCCACATCATATTGGGCATGCAAAAGTAGCTGTTGATACACTTTTAGAAAATAATGTTGTACCTATTATGAATGAAAATGATACTGTCAGTATTGAAGAACTTGTTTTTGGAGATAATGATAGGCTCTCTGCACATGTGGCACATCATTTTGATGCGGAATTATTGGTCATCCTTTCAGATATCGATGCCTTTTATGATAAAGATCCAAATAAATATCATGATGCGAAACGCAGAGTTGTTGTGACAAGCATATTGCCTGAAGAGTTAAATGCGGAACATACTCCCAACGATGTGTTTGCAACCGGCGGTATTGTGACAAAACTGCAATCAGCTGATTTTTTGATGAAGCATAACAGAGAGATGTTTTTGGCAAGCGGATTTGATTTATCTGATGTGAAGTCTTTTCTTATAGAAGAGGTGCATAAGGGCGGCACACTTTTTAAAGCAGTATAAATAGTTACTTGTAGAAAAATATCATGTTTTATGATCTAAGAGGATGAATATGAAAACAAAAATAGTCTACATGGGAACACCCCATTATGCAAGAGAGATACTCAATACACTAATAGAAGCTGAAGATATGGAAGTTTCTTTGGTTTTAACACAACCGGATCGTCCAGTAGGGCGCAAGAAGGTTTTGACAGCTCCACCTGTAAAAGTATTGGCTAAGGAATATGATATCACTGTTTTGCAACCTAATCGTCTTAGTGATGAAGGGATGGAAGAGGCTATTAGAGGTACAAAACCTGATTTTATCGTTGTGGCAGCATTTGGACAGATATTACCTAAGAGTATTTTAGATATTGCACCATGCATAAACTTGCATGCATCACTTTTGCCACAGTATAGAGGTGCCTCTCCTGTTCAGCAATCTTTGCTTAATGGTGATGAAAAAACAGGGGTCACTTCCATGATGATGGAGGAGGGACTGGATACAGGTGATATACTTGAAAAGATAGAGTTTATCATACCTGATGAGATACGACTGCATGCGCTCATGCAACAGCTTACCGCTGATGCATGTATTTTAACGCTTAGTACGATTAGAGCTTATGAAAGTATCACTGCGGTAAAACAAGATGAAAGCCAGGCAACACTTTGTAAAAAGATAAAAAAGAGTGATGGTGAGATTGATTTTGAAGATGCAAAGATGATTTATAATAAATATCGTGCATTTGAAGGTTGGCCGGGAGTATTTGCAGCCAATGGTACAAAGTTTGACGGACTCTCTATAGTTGATACACACTCTGAACATAAAGCCTTTGAAATACTCTCTTTTAGTCATGACAGTGTTGTAGTAGGGTGTCGAAAGGGAGCATTACAAATAGCTACGCTTCAGCCTGCCTCCAAAAAAGCCATGACAGCAAAAGCATACTGTGTAGGAAGGGGGCTGAAAGTTGGAGATCTTATCCTTTGATACTCTTTCTTCTACACAACAATATCTTCTCGAAGAGTTAAAGAACAAAAGAGTGCAGGCTCCTGTAGCAGTGATCGCAAGCCGGCAAGATTCCGGTGTGGGCAGTCGTGATAACAGCTGGTCGGGAGGGGAAGGAAATTTCTTTGCCTCTATAGCAGTAGATACAGGGATGCTTCCTGCTGATCTGTCACTCTCTTCCGCGTCTATCTATTTTTCATTTATCATGAAGCAAACACTTTTGGAATTTGGTGAAAATATTTGGTTGAAATGGCCCAATGATTTCTATTTAAATGAGGATAAAGTGGGTGGGACTATTACTCAAAAAATTCAAAATACTTTAGTGTGTGGAATTGGGATAAATTTAAAAAAATCTCAAAATGGCTATAGAGCCTTGTCCTGCGATATTTCACCTGAAAACTTACTTAGAAATTATCTTGCGGCACTTGAAAAATTTCCAAAATGGAAGCAGGTTTTTAGTGAATATGAGATAGAATTTGAACTAAGTAGGAAGTTTTCAGTTCATATTGAAAGCTATCAAAAGAGCCTATCAGACGCTATATTGTGCGAGGATGGTTCTATTATTATAGAAGGCAAGAGGGTGTTTAGTTTACGATGAGCGAAGTCATTAGCATAGCCAACCAAAAAGGTGGCGTAGGAAAAACAACAACAGCAGTAAATTTGGCAGCTTCTTTGGCTGATAAAGGTAAAAAAGTCCTTCTTCTGGACATTGATCCACAATCCAATGCAACCACAAGCTTAGGCTTCAGTCGAGGTGATTATGAATTTAATATCTATCATGTACTCATAGGCACTAAAAAACTTTCAGAAGTGGTGCTTAAAACTGATATTAAGAACCTTAAACTTGTCCCGTCAAATATTGGTTTGGTAGGTATAGAAAAAGAGTTTTACAACCCTAAAGCAAAAAATAGAGAGTTAGTTCTCAAATCAAAAATTAAAGAGATCTCTTCAAAATTTGATTATATTATCATTGATTCACCTCCTGCACTGGGTCCTATTACGATCAATGCTTTGAGTGCATCTGATTCTGTGATCATCCCTATACAGTGTGAGTTTTTTGCACTCGAAGGTCTTGCACAGTTGCTAAATACAGTTAGCCTTTTGAAAAAAACGATCAATCCCAAGCTGAAAATAAAAGGTTTCTTACCTACGATGTACTCAGGTCAGAACAATCTTTCCAAGCAGGTATTGGCAGATCTGAGTCATCACTTTAAAGACAAACTTTTCCACATGAAAAAAGGTAAAGGGTGTATTGTTATACCTCGTAATGTAAAGATAGCAGAGAGTCCAAGTTTTGGTAAACCTGTGACACAGTATGCGATCAATTCTAAAGGTTCGATCGCCTATAGAGATCTTGCTACAGTGATAGTTAGAGGTTAAAGTTATGGCATTAGGCAGAGGACTTGGAGAGATTCTTTCGGAAGTGGAAGAAGCGTATGAAAAAGATCTGAGTGACATAGACAGTTTTGAACTTAATGCACAGGGCGCAAGAGTAGAAGAACTCTCTGTTGACAGTATCAGTCCCAATCCTTTTCAACCTCGTACCCATTTTGATGAACAGGCACTTAAAGAGTTAAGTGAATCTATCACAGAGCATGGATTGCTTCAACCTATTGTTGTCATAGAAAAAGAAGACGGTTATCTTCTGATCGCAGGGGAACGTCGTTTAAGAGCACATAAACTTGCGAATATGGAAACAATTAAAGCGATTATCGCTGATGCGGATATAGATGAAGTAAGACTTCGTGAACTAGCCCTGATTGAAAATATCCAAAGAGAAAATCTTAACGCAATAGAACTGGCAAACTCTTATTCAGAATTGATCAAAGTACACAATATCACCCATGATGAACTCTCTTCCGTTGTACATAAAAGCCGTTCCCAGATCACCAATACCATGCGCCTTCTGACGCTTTCAAAGTATGCACAGGAACAAGTTGTTTCTGAAAAAATTTCTCAGGGACATGCCAAGGTCATAGTGGGACTTGATGAAAAAAAGCAAAAGATTATCATTGACTCTGTCATCGGACAGAAGCTCTCTGTACGTGATGCAGAGAAAATGGTGAAGCGTCATAAAGAGAAAAGTACGCCACCTACACCTAAAACAGTGACAGAAAGCCTAGTTCCATCGTATGCTGATGTGATTAAAGAATCATTGCCTTTTGAACATAAGATCAAAGCAAAAAGTATTGAGATACATTTTAAAAATAAAGAAGAGATAGAAAAGTTTTTAGGACTTTTAACAATTCAAAAAGAGAAGAAGTCAAGTACATTGTTAGAACGTATACTTCAATAAAACAGCAGTAAATACAATTCATCGTTCTATTTTAATAAAAACCCACGTATTTTAATGACCCCCTCATAAGATAAATGTTAAAATAGCGCGAAATTACACGAGGAGTTTTAATGCTTGACATACATTTATCATTGATGTTGTTCGTCTTAGCTTTGTTTCTGTCCCTGCTTGTTCTTTTAAATAATATGCTATTTCAGCCCTTGATCAAATTCATGGATGATAGAGATAACTCTATAGCAAAAGATTTAAAAGCAGCAAAAAGTTTCAGCGGCAACAGTGATGAACTTAATGCTAAAGCGAATGAAAATATTAGCAATGCTAAAAATGAAGCCGCTTCAATAAGACAGAAAGCGATCGATGACGAAAAAACATTGGCTGCAAGTAAAGTCGAAACAAAACAGAGTGAACTTGACAAAGAGTATGAAAAATTTGTTGAGAAGTTATCTTCAGAAAAAGAGAGCCTTAAAAATTCTCTTCTTTCTCAAATGCCTCTTTTTAAAGAGAGCCTAAAAGCTAAATTTAGCAAATTATAGGAAGGGATGAATATGAAAAAAATTGTACTATTGTCTTTGCTTGTTTTGCCTGTTATTCTTTTAGCATCTGGGGCTCCAGAGGGTGAAGTAACTCGTTACTTTGAACAAACGGGTAGAGAAAATGATTTTTGGCCAAGATTGGTGAACTTCATTATCTTTGCATCACTGCTTTACTATTTGATCGCCAACCCGATCAAAAACTTCTTTAAAGGCAGAAGTGAAGGTATCGCAACACAGCTCAATGAGATAGAAGCGAAACTTCAAGCGGCAAAAGATGAAAAGAAAGAGGCTCAAACACGTTTAGATGCGAGTAGTAAAAAAGCTGAAGAGATCATTGAAGATGCAAAAAAAGAGGCAGCTTATTTAGCGCAAAAGATCGTTGAAGAAAATAAAAATGAGTTAGTTCTTATGGATAAACAATTTGCAGAGAAGATGACGTCAGAAGAAAGAAAAGCTGCAAGAGAAGCGATAGATGAGATCTTGAATGAGAATATCACGAATGATGACATTATGATCAGTGAATCTAAAGTAGTTGATATTATTTCTAAGAAGGTGGCATAGCATGGAAGAGTTAATCGCTAAAAGATATGCACAGGCACTTTCATCAGTGAGTAAAAATATCAAAGATATTGCAGAAGAACTCAATGTACTGACAGAAGCTGTCTCTTCGGAAGAGGTCATGTCAGCATTGACTTCTCCTATCGTTTCACCTGAGAAAAAGACAGAGATGATCTTGTCTGCGATCTCTGATGACGATAATACACTTGTGAATTTTATCAAGATCTTAGGTGAGAACAGAAGACTTGATCTGATTCCGGCTATTTCCAAAGTCTTGAATGCGGACTTACGAAAAGAGTCTAATAAATACAAAGGTGTATTGAAGAGCAAAAAGAAACTTGACAAAGAAGAATTAAGTAAGCTCGAAGAGACACTTAAAAGATATACAGGTTCTACGATTAAATTGAAACAGGAAAAAACGGATCTTGACGGCTTACGTGTTTCGGTTGATGATTTGGGTATTGAGGTTAACTTCTCTAAGCAGAGAGTTAAAGAACAACTAATTGATTTCATTAAGAAATCTTTGTAGTTATCTAACAGTAAAGGAGTATCAGTGGCAGTAAAATTGCAAGCAGATGAGATAAGTTCGATCATCAAAGAGAGAATTGAGAACTTTGAGATTGATGTTGACATCAATGAAGTAGGAAAAGTAGTAGGTATCGCAGATAGCGTTTCAACAGTATATGGTCTTAACAATGTTATGGCAGGTGAGGTTGTAGAGTTTGATAACGGTACAAAAGGACTCGTATTAAACCTTGAAGAAGCAAGTGTAGGTATTGTTGTTCTTGGGTCAAGTGCCGGAATCAAAGAAGGTATGAGCGTTAAGAGACGTGGAGAACTTCTTCAGACACCGGTTGGTGATGCTGTCATAGGGAGAGTTGTAAATGCACTGGGTGAGCCTATCGATGATAAAGGTGCGATAGATACAACTGAGTATAGATTTATCGAAGAAAAAGCACCAGGGATCATGGCTAGAAAATCAGTACATGAGCCGCTCCAAACAGGTATTAAAGCGATCGATGCACTTGTACCGGTTGGTAGAGGGCAAAGAGAGCTTATCATTGGTGACAGACAAACAGGTAAAACAACGTTGGCTATCGATACGATCATCAACCAAAAAGGTCAGGATGTTATCTGTATCTATGTAGCGATCGGTCAAAAACAATCCACAGTAGCGGCGACAGTGAAAACACTTGAAGAGCATGGTGCAATGGAGTATACAATTATAGTTACTGCTGGTGCTTCCGATGCTGCATCACTTCAATATCTTTCACCATATACCGGTGTAGCAATGGCTGAGTACTTCAGAGACAATGGCAGACATGCAGTTATCTTCTATGATGACCTTTCTAAACATGCGGTTGCATACAGAGAGATGTCACTTATCTTGAGAAGACCTCCGGGTCGTGAAGCATACCCAGGGGATGTTTTCTATCTACACTCAAGATTACTAGAAAGAGCTGCAAAGCTTTCTGATGAATTAGGTGCTGGTTCAATTACTGCATTCCCTATCATTGAAACTCAAGCAGGTGATGTTGCGGCATATATCCCGACAAACGTTATTTCGATCACAGATGGTCAAATTTTCCTTGAGACTGACTTGTTCAACTCAGGTATAAGACCGGCGATCAACGTAGGACTTTCTGTTTCTCGTGTTGGTGGTGCTGCTCAAATTAAAGCAATGAAACAAGTTGCAGGAACATTGAGACTTGACCTTGCTTCATTTAGAGAGCTTCAGGCATTTGCACAATTTGCATCTGATCTTGATGAATATACAAGAGGTCAACTGGAGCGTGGTCAAAGAATGGTAGAAGTGCTTAAGCAAGGACCATTTTCTCCCGTGCCTGTTGAAAAACAAGTGGTTATCATCTTTGCCGGTGCACAGGGATACCTGGATGACATTGCTGTCTCTTCTGTCACAAAATTTGAAGCAGATCTTATGCCATTCATGGAAGCAAAATATTCAAATATTTTGGATGCTATCAGAAGTGAAAAAAAGATATCTGATGATACAGATGCAGAACTACGTAAAGCTATCGAAGATTTCAAAGCTTCATTTGCTGAGTAAGAAAGGCTTATCATGGCTAATTTAAAAGAGATAAAGCGTAAGATAGGATCTGTTAAGAATACACAGAAGACCACTAACGCTATGAAGCTTGTCTCTTCTGCTAAATTTAAAAGAACAGAAGAGCTTGCTAAAAAATCTAGAGTCTATGCTGGAAAATTGACTGAACTCTTAAATGAGATCGCTCAAAAGATGCAGCAGTCAAATGCAGAAGGTATTGACAATATTTATTTTAGGAATGTAGAAAATCCTAAAAAAGTAGATATTGTCTTTATCACTGCGGACAAAGGACTTTGTGGTGGGTTTAATTTTCAAACGATCAAGAGAACAAATCAATTGATCTCCGAGTATCAGGCACAAGATGTAAAAGTACGTCTTAGAGCTGTAGGTAGAAAAGGTATTGACTATTTCAAATTTAACAATGTTGAATTAATGAATGAAGTTATTGGTCTCTCTGCTGCACCTGAATTTAAGCAAGCTGCAGAGCTTATTTCTGAAGTGGCAGAATCATATGTCAATGGTGAGACAGATAAGATCATATTGATCCATAATGGGTATATCAACATGATCACTCAAGAGATAAGAGTAGATCAGATCTTACCGGTGGATACATCAAAGTTAGAGTTAAATTCAGCATCAACTTCAGAACTTGAAGTGGAACCGGATGATGATGATACACTTCTTGATGCACTGGTTAAGCGTTATATAGAGTATACAATGTATTACTCACTGATCGATTCACTCGCGGCAGAGCACTCTGCGCGTATGCAAGCGATGGACGCAGCAACTACAAATGCTAAAGAGATGGTAAAAGAACTTACTGTGAAGTATAACAAAGCAAGACAAGAAGCCATTACGACTGAACTCATTGAGATTATCAGTGGTATGGAATCAATGAAATAATTAGAGGAGAAGAAATGACAGGTAAAATAGTACAAGTCTTAGGTCCCGTTTTAGATGTGGATTTTACAGACTATCTACCGGAGATCAATGAAGCGTTAGAAACAACGATCACTATCGATGGTAAAGAGCATAGATTGGTTTTAGAAGTAGCAGCGCAACTTGGTGACCACAGAGTAAGAACAATTGCAATGGATATGACTGATGGTGTGGTGAGAGGTCAGGAAGTAAGAGCTACCGGTGACTCTATTAAAGTTCCAGTAGGTGAAGCAGTGCTTGGACGTATCTTTAACGTTATTGGTGAAGCTGTTGATGAAGCAGGTCCGGTAGAGGCTAAAGAGTACTGGTCTATCCACAGAGATCCGCCAAAATTTGAAGATCTAAGTACATCAACAGAAGTTTTTGAAACAGGTATCAAAGTAGTTGACCTTCTTGCACCCTATTCAAAAGGTGGGAAAGTTGGACTGTTCGGTGGTGCCGGTGTTGGTAAAACCGTTATTATTATGGAACTGATCAACAACGTTGCGCTTAAACACTCTGGATATTCAGTATTTGCAGGTGTTGGTGAAAGAACGCGTGAAGGAAATGACCTTTATTTTGAAATGAAAGAGTCAAATGTACTTGACAAAGTTGCACTGTGCTACGGTCAAATGTCTGAGCCTCCGGGAGCACGTAACCGTATTGCTCTTACTGGTCTTACAATGGCTGAGTACTTTAGAGATGAAATGGGTCTGGATGTATTGATGTTTATCGATAATATCTTTAGATTTGCTCAATCAGGTTCAGAGATGTCTGCACTTCTTGGCCGTATCCCTTCAGCCGTTGGTTATCAGCCAACATTATCATCTGAAATGGGTAAACTTCAAGAGAGAATTACATCGACTAAAAATGGTTCTATTACTTCTGTACAGGCAGTATATGTACCTGCAGATGACTTGACTGACCCGGCTCCTGCGTCTGTATTTGCTCACTTGGATGCAACTACGGTTCTTAACAGATCTATTGCTGAAAAAGGTATTTACCCTGCGGTTGATCCACTGGATTCAACTTCAAGAATGCTTTCTCCTCAAATTGTTGGTGAAGAGCACTATGACCTGGCTCGTGGTATTCAGCAAATTCTTCAAAAGTATAAAGACCTTCAGGATATCATTGCTATCCTTGGTATGGATGAGCTTTCTGAAGATGACAAACTCATTGTTGGAAGAGCAAGAAAGATCGAAAAATACCTTTCTCAGCCATTCCACGTTGCTGAAGTATTTACAGGAACTCCTGGTGTATATGTTACACTTGAAGAGACTGTCGAAGGATTTAAAGGTCTTCTCGAAGGTAAATATGACGACATGAATGAAGCTGCGTTCTACATGGTAGGTAACATAGGTGAAGCTGTTGCGAAAAACGATAAGATCAATTCTAAATAGTCGTATTGAAGATTTGGTATTTTAAAGGATAATTATGGAACTTATGAAGCTAGAAATAGTCACACCGGACGGTGTGATCTTTGACGCTGAAGTAAAACAGGTGACACT
Organism: Sulfurovum sp.; assembly: GCA_002733215.1. Classification (GTDB taxonomy): domain Bacteria; phylum Campylobacterota; class Campylobacteria; order Campylobacterales; family Sulfurovaceae; genus Sulfurovum. Next base: position 26,221 of record NVUY01000014.1, read on the forward strand.
GCCAGGGTCTGAAGGTGAATTTGGTGTTTTAGCCAAACATGCTACTTTGGTATCGTTACTTGATACAGGTGTGATCGTTATCGAAAAATCAGACTCAAGTGAACTGGCAGTCGCTATTAACTCCGGGTATGTAAAAGTCGATGAAGAAAAAACCACTTGTATCGTAGATGGTGCAGTGGCTCTCTCTGGTGATGACAGTGACCTTGCTAAAGCACTTGAAGAAGCCAAAACGTTGCTCAAGAGCACAGAATCTTCTAATACAGCTATCGCAGCGGCGGTAAGCAAAGTAGAACACATCGGAAAGTCTCTTTAAATTGGGGTCTCTCCTGGATTATTTCATAGACAGCAGTGCAATTACTATTTTTGTACTGCTTCTGCTATCAGTCTATTTTATCGCTACATTTTGGGTATTCTTAGACAGATTTTATATTTTAAACTCTCGTATAGTTTCTGAAGCAAAATCACTTAAAGCACTCTATACAGGTCAGTCAAAATCAGTGGCACGTAACTCACTTATTTTTACTTATCTCTCTCGTGTGAATACACCCAATAAAGCCATACTCGAAGCAGCCTCTTCTGATGCGATTCGTGTGTCAACAAAAGGGCTTACCTGGCTTTCCATCATCGCCTCTACTTCTCCGTTCATCGGTCTTTTTGGTACGGTTATAGGTATACTGGAGACTTTTTCTATGCTTGGTTCGCAATCATCAGCTTCTTTGTCTGTGATTGCTCCAGCTATCTCTGAAGCACTTATCGCTACGGCAGCCGGTATTGCTGTAGCTGTATTTGCTTATACTTTTCATTTGATTTTAAAGAGAAAAGCATATGAGCTCTCTTCGCTTCTCTCTTCACAGTCTGAAGTCATTCTTTCTCAGGTAGATGAGGAAGAGTAGTGTCTAAAGACTTTTCTTGGGATGATAGTCCAGACTTAAACATTACACCTCTGATGGATGTGATGTTGGTCTTGATGGCGATACTGATGGTGACTGCACCTACACTGACTTTTCAAGAACAGATCACACTGCCTCAGGGTTCCAAAACGGTACAAGTGACAAAGCAGAAAACAATTACAATACGCATGGATACAAAGAAAGTTATACGAATAAAAAATGATGAATATCAATTAGATACTTTTGCGGATGATTTTGTAAATAAGTATACAATGTTTGATAAAGGTGCAGAAGTCTATATACACGCAGATGAAGAGTTAAAATATAAGGATGTCATGTATTTACTTAAAAGTGTTAAGGCAGCTGGTTTTGAGAAGGTGTCACTCATAACATTATGATAAAAAAGTCTTCTACCTTTATCTCCGGAGTTTTGGCGTTTGGTATCTATTTTATACTCATTGGTTTACTGATCTTTTATTTTAATACACGTGATGAAAAAAAGTCTGTACGTTATGTTAAAAAAGATGAACATCGTATTCAGGTAGCGATCTCTGCACCCAAAAAAGCTGTAAAAGCTAAACCCTCAAAGCCAAAAGTCAAGCCGAAGAGCAAACCTAAAAAGCCAAAAGTGAAACCAAAGCCGAGACCGAAGCCAAAAAAAGAGGTCAAGAAAAAGGTGATCAAAGAGAAAGTGGTCAAAAAAAAGGTGATAAAGAAAAAAGATGTAAATCTTACAAAACCTAAAAAAGTAAACAAGCCTAAAGATCTTTTTGCCAATGTCTCTTCAGAAAAGAAAGTAAAAAAAACCAAGTTTAAAATGGAAATTACGGATAAGCCTGTAAAGCCAAAGGAAAATAAGCTCATTAAAGTAAGTGCAAGTTCTCTGGTCTCTGACTCATTAAAAGTGCAAAAAAGCTCTGACAGCGGTGTAGAGAGTGAATATTTGGCTTATGTGCAAAGTATGCTTGAAGGCTGGCCTGCACAGAGTGATTATGCAGGAGAAAAGGTCAAAGTATTACTGCAGATCAATCCTTCAGGTTTCTTTGAGTTTAGGGTAAAGAGCGCATCTAACAATCAAAATTTCAATGAGGGTCTGATAGAATATCTGGAGCAGCTTCAAGAGATAGGGTTTGGTCGGCACAAAGGTGAAAGAACGTATCAGTTTGAAGCAGAATTCATAGCGAAAGAATAGGGTGACAAGATGCATAAAACCATAGCATATCAAGGTGTACAGGGTGCGTATTCGGAGCAGGCATGCAGAAATGCCTATGGTACCTATGAGACCATAGCCTGTGATACTTTCCAGGAAGCGATGTGGATGGTGGAGCGCGGAGATGCAGATCTGGCTATGATCCCCCTGGAAAACTCTACGGCGGGAAGAGTGGAAGAGATCTATAGACTGATCCCTCAAATGGCACTGCATGTGATCGCTGAACATTTTGAACCTATCGTGCATTGTCTACTTGTACTACCAGAGGTAAAATTTGAAGAGTTAAAAACTGTTGCTTCCCATCCTCAGGCACTGGCACAGTGTCATAACAATATCCTCTCTTTGGGTTTAAAGGCAGAAGCAAAACTTGATACTGCCGGAGCTGCCAAGGAGTTGGCTGCATCAAAAGAGAGACACAAAGCAGCGATAGCATCGAAACTTGCAGCAGATATTTACGGCTTGGAGATCTTGAAAGAAAACTTTGAAGACATACATGGTAACACGACACGTTTCTTTATACTTTCAGCTGAAAAGACCGTACCTCCTCATGAACCTTCAAAAAAGTATATTACTTCACTGGTATTTCAGGTACAAAATATACCTTCTGCTCTCTATAAGGTACTTGGCGGTTTTGCAAGTAATGGCATTAATCTTTTAAAGATAGAAAGTTATATGGGAACACAAATGCTTCCCGGGAGTCAGTTTCATGTCGATATTGACGGGCATATAGATTCTGATATCTTGAGAATAGCTTTAAAAGAAGTATCTTTTTTTGCAGAAGATGTCAGGATACTTGGTGTCTACGAAAGTCATAGAGGGCATGAAGTGGAGTATGTGATCTAAGTATTTAAAAGATCAACTTGATGACAGTATCTGGGAGGAGAATATCTTCGACAGAAGGTTTGATTTTTGACATTTGATTTTGGCTTGGGTATAATATGGGTATAGGTAAAATAGACAAACAAAAAGAATTTATAGGATACTTGAAAGTTATTTTTAGTATCTTGATTGCAATCGATGTCTCTTTAGTGGCATGGATATTTAAACATAGTGAGACAATGAATGGCTTAGAGGTCATCGTACCTTTGGTCGTTGTAGTATTTGTGACTATAGCATTAATTTACACCAACATGACTATATTGAAAAAGATAGACCAACTTGAGGAGATGTGATGATAGAATTTTTACCAATAATTGTAGCCATAATAGTATTTGGCGGTATACTGTACGCAGTGTATGATACCGTAACACACAATCAAATATAATGGGTATTTAAAAGAGGTATCTTTTTTGCAGAAGATGTTGGATCCTTGGTGTATATGAAAGTCATAGAGGGCATGAAGTGGAGTATGTGATCTAAGATATTACGGCACTAACTAAAAGTCGGAAAAACAAACATAGGAAATGGAGACTCTCACCCAGGGGTATTTCCTGCGGGAAGCCCCGTCAATAGCCATGCTAAAGTAGTCAAGATCTGTAAAATTCGTCCCTTTCAAAACCTTATAATCTTATATATTTTATAAGGTTTGGAGAATAGGACATTTTTTCTGTTATTGCCAAAAATCAATAGATAACGGAATACGTTGTCCAAATAACAGCTATTTTCAGGCTATAGGACATTAGTAATTATTATAATAATATGAATAACTAGGAAAATATACTAATTTTACCTCTCTACATGAATATTTAGACATGTTTGCTATACTTTTAATACAAAAATATTGTAATAGTAGGACCCTTTGTTCCTCTAATAAATAGTTAGGCAATAAAAAGGAAGATGCATGGATAAAGTTGCTGCATGGATGGAAAAGCACTGGGTCGTAAGAATTCTGGATTCACTTGCAAAACTTGGAATTGTGATTGCCTTGATTTCTTGGGGTATTGATTTGTCGGAACAGAAAAAGCAGCGAGAAGTTACCAAGCGGTTAGCGGTGTATGCAGCTCACGAAGTATTATCCCTCTCGCATTTTCGTAGCTCTACCGCTACTGGAATGGCTCTGGAGGATTTGATCAAAGCAGAACAAGATCTATTTGGGATGGATCTCACAACCCTAATCGTCATTAACGTCGATTTATCTAACGCAAACTTTAGTGAAACCGATTTTGGTGAATCAAAGTTCAAGAATGTAAAGCTGGTAAATGCTAACTTTTCCAATGCCGAGTTGACTTCTGTCTTATTCAATAATGTCGATATGGCTAGAGCCAATTTGTATGGTGTATATTTTGAAGGGGCAGATTTGCGTGGCGCCAAAAACATTACAAGTGCGCAACTTTCAACAGCCATCCTTTGTAAAAATACAAAACTTCCAAGCTACCTAACTGGAATCAAGCTTGGTCTTACCAAGGAACAAGAGAAAACGTTGAGAGAAAAATATAATAACAATAATTATATTCAAAGTTCGATTGAATCTTGTGGGGTTCAATAGTTTGCCTAATAAAAGGCTGAAAGGGACGTCGGCACTACCGCGCAGCTGCCCATGACCCAAGCGTTACATGATTCTATGTTCTCTCAAAACAAAAACCTTATAATCTAACATCTTTTATAAGGTTATCCGTTGTAGCAACGTTTGCGGGTCATAAATCTGTACCCTCCTAGAGAAAACCTTATAAAACTTTCTATATAGGAGGTTTTATAAGGAAAAAGGTTTTTTTGATATTCGCATCAATCTGAGTCTTTCACGTATAATTTTTAATAAAATAACGCAGACATATATCCAACTATAGAACTACGGTCCTCTTCAACTTTTTCACTTATGTTATAATATTCTTAACAAAGAAAGTAAATTAATGACTGACATACGAGGGAAACAACGATTATCAAATTTTAAAAAATCCTTGGCACATTTGACGGAAGCAGTTGAATTGGAAGTATTAAGTCATGAAGAGTAATAGGTTTGGCTTAAGATCGAGTGATTTGGAAGATATTATAAAAACACTTAAACAATTTGATAATATTTGTGAAGCCATTATCTTTGGAAGTAGAGCCAAAGGAAACTACAAGCATGGAAGCGATGTAGATATTGCCATCAAAGGAGATATTGACTTTAAAACGCTTACACACTTAAGCTATCTTTTAAATGAAGAATCCCTCATGCCCTATAAATTTGACATTGTTAATTATGGTGGTACACAACATCATGATTTAAAGGAACATATAGACAGAATAGGTATATCTATATATCATAAAGATATTCTAGTATCGGCTTGATAATTTTTTATGCTGCTTATTCAATGTCTGCATTCGTTAAAGTCTTTCAAATACAATTTCTAGTAAAACATCGCAGACATATACCCCACAACTGAACTGCTGTCCTCGCTGGTATCGGCAGAGGTACGGTAATCAAGGAGTTTGGAGCTGAGTTTGAGTTGTATGGCTGCGAGCATCATGGCTTTTATGCCGATGAGTCCGCAAGCTTCACATCCTTGTGCAAGTGCATCCAGATCTAGATTGGCAACAGCTCTTAAACAGTTCTCATCAAAGGCTTTTGCCTCTTCCAAAGAGTGAAAATGACTGAGATCTGAGCTTATGACTACGGCATTGTCTTTGTTTTGAAGCAGTGCTGTGATGAGCGGAGCCAAGGTTTTTGCTGTGGTATCACTGTAGATGAGCTCTATGATCTTACTTTGGGGAAAGTAGTGTTTTATGAAAGGCATTTGTACTTCGGTGGAGTGTTCTTTTGCATGTGCTTTGGGTTCAAAACCTATGTCGAACTGTTTTGCGAGGGCAAAGAGGTAGGGGCTGTCTATTTCCAACTCTCCACAAGGGGTTTCATATTTTTCATAATAGCTTCCCGAAATACCTTGGAAATAGTGGTGATGACTGGGACCTATGATGATGATGCGTTTGGCTTTTATATGCTTTAAAAAGCGGTAGGCAAAGTTGGCAGTAAAGCCACTGTAAATGTATCCTGCATGCGGAACGATGACGGCTCTTGGCACAATATTTTGTACCTCTTCGGAGATAGTTATTTCGTCAAATGAGCGATTGAATTTTTCAAAATAGGCTTTTATTTGGGAACACTCTTGTGGATAAAATGAACCCCGTACGGCAGCTTTTCTCGTGGCAGAATTTACAGTTTGAGGGTTCATCGTTTCTCCTTATACTCTTTAGCTTGATAGATGGAAATTTCAGGATGTTCGGAAAGACAGTTTTCGTTTAAGTCCGCCTTGCGACATAAAGAGGAGAAAAAGTCATCAAACTTGGGTAGATCTTCCCAGACATGAGGCAGATAAGTTGCCTGTTTACCCTGATGTTTGAGTACGACACCGTCTTGCAAAGGGATTATTTTACTTTCCAAATCTTTTTTATCATGATAGGCTAGCACTTGGGGTTCTGAGAGGATGGCAACTTCCAGTGTGATATGTTGTAATTCTTCTACACTAAGAGGTTGAAACCTGGGGTCACGCATGGCAGCAGACTGCGCATTAAAAATGATATCTTTGTAGAGTGGACGGTAAGCTTGGAGTGAACCTATGCATCCACGAAGCTGATCGTTGGGTTCTGTGTTAATAGTGACAAAAACAGCACCGTTATCTTTAAGGACAGGATATGTTTTTAATGCATCTTCCAAATCAAAATTTTCAGGCTGGTTCAGGGCGACTAAAATAGCTGCTTTGGCTAAGCCAATGAGTATATCATTCATAGGAACTCCTTATTCTAGTATATCATTTTATGATACAATATTCAACAAGGAGTTTTCTATGAGAGACAAACTGCAACATTACTTAATCAAACTTTTAGAACATAATGGAAGTGATCTGCATTTGAGTGCAGGTTCAGGAGTGTATATGAGAATTTATTCAGATCTTCATCAGGTAAGAAAAGAGAAGCTTACAGTTGAGGAGATGGTAGAGGTAGTAAAAGAGATAGTGACACCTTCACAATATGATCAACTTGTGGAAGAGAAAGAGTTTGACTGTTCTTATGTTTTAGAGGATGGAAACCGTTTCAGGGTTAATATTTTTTATCAGATAGACGGTTTGGGTGTGGTGATGCGTGCTATACCCAACACTATACTTTCTTTTGAAGAACTTCATCTTCCCGATGTCTTAAAAGAGTTGTCAGACTTAAAGCATGGGTTGGTACTTGTTACGGGTGTGACAGGATCAGGTAAGACCACCACACTGGCAACGATGATCGACAGGATCAACAGAAATAAAAGAAAACATATCATAACTATAGAAGACCCAATAGAGTTTCTACATGAAGATAAAAAATCTCTTGTCTCCCAACGTGCTATCGGTATCAATTCATACTCTTTCGGAAATGCACTTCGTGCAGCATTGAGAGAAGATATTGATGTGGTGAATGTGGGGGAATTACGTGACCTGGAGACAGTGGAAATGGCATTGCGTGCCGCAAGTACGGGGCATCTGGTTTTTTCCACACTGCACACACATGATACAAAAGAGTCTATCAGCAGGGTGATAGGTATGTTCCCAAAAGAAGAGCAGGATCGTGTAAGAACAACGCTCTCTTTTGTCCTCGAAGGGGTAGTTTCCCAAAGGCTGGTAGAGGCAATAGACGGAGGAAGGATCGTTGCTATTGAAGTGATGAGGAGAACGGGAAGAATAGCAGAGCTCATTGCTGCAAACAGAGATAACGAAATTTTGGAAACTATTATTGCCGGAAAAGAGATCTATGGCTCACAATCCTTTGACCAGTCTTTACTGGGACTCTACAGTCAAGGTAAAATTTCTAGAGATGAAGCTATCAAGAATGCCACCACCCCCTCTGATATGAAATTGACCATGGAGGCATTCTCGAAAGGTTCAGGCGATCAAAAGCTCTCTCAAAAAGAAAAAGCTCCAGAACAGTTCTTTGACCTTAAAAGTCAGGAGAGCGTAAATTCAAACATTTAATATTAATTAATGAAGATTTCAAGACAGCCTTGATACAATACTTAGTAAAAAACTAAAATGGAACCTACTTCTTGGAGCTTCCCTAATTAAGGATTAAAATTGCGACACTTATTACTCATTGTATTATCACTTAACTTCTTTACTTTAACCCTTTGCGCGGTAGATGCAACACTGAAAATAGAGAAGGATGTAGAGCAGCGTTCCCGTATAGCACTTATGGATGGCTCAGCTAACCAGAATGCAAGAGTCTTCAATATATTTCTCTCTGACCTTAAGATCTCCGGACACTTTTTACCTGACAGCACACATAATACAGGGGATTATACAAGCAACTTCATTTTACCTGCGCTTAAAAGTCAGGAGTATGTACTGAAGTATAACATGAGCCAAGGATCAGGTACAAAACTGTCAGTGCGTCTTTTAAAAGCTTCTGACGGCACACAGCTTTTCAAAAAAAGTTATTCGATTCCCGGAAGAAGCAAAATGCCGTTCTTAATACATAAAGCGGTCAATGATGTCAATAATATTTTAAAATACCCATCGATATCCTGGATCAACCGTTATGTCGTTTATGCAGTGTATACTACTCCGGGACGTAGTGAAATACGTTTGGCTGATTATACATTCAACTATAAAAAGACCATTATCAAAGGGGGGTTGAACCTTTTCCCTAAGTGGGCAGATGCAAAACAGAGATCTGTTTATTATACTTCGTATAGAGAACTGGTTCCTACACTCTATAAGCTCAATATCTACAATGGTTCAAAACAGAAAATAGCAAGCTCAGAAGGCATGATGGTTTGTTCTGATGTCAGTAAAAATGGTTCAAAACTTTTACTGACAATGGCACCAGAAGGACAGGCTGACATTTATGAACTGAATCTTGCCACAGGAGCAAAAACGAGAGTGACGAATTTTAAAGGGATAGATGTAAACGGTCGATATCTGGATGATGAGAACCGTATAGTCTTTATCTCCAATCGATTGGGGTATGCCAATGTATTTAAAAAATCCATACACTCTGCAGCAACTTCACAGGTAGTTCACAAAGGGCGTAATAATAATGCCTGTGATGCACATGGAGATAAGATAGTCTATTCGAGTAGAGAAAGTAACAATGCCTTTGGAGGCAATACTTTTAATCTTTATCTTACTTCTTCCAGAAGTTCAAGTACAAGACCGCTTACTACAACAGGAACAAATCAGTTTCCACGTTTTTCATCAGATGGTTCTATAATACTTTATCTTAAACAAAGTGCTTACGGTACTTCTATCGGGTATATAAATCTAACAAGTTTCAAAAGTTTACTCTTCCCGTATAATGATAAAAAAGTTCAATCAATTGATTGGTAATGCGTTTTCTTAGAGAATGTTTTAATATAAAAAGGATACAAAATGACATATAGATCACTTCTAACAACAGCAATAGTTTCTCTTGTTTTCATAGGCTGTGCACAACCCGCACCGGATTTGGACGGTAGTAATAATATTTCAGATGCCAATGCAATTTCCGGTGATACAGTCAGTATAGATGAGAGCGGTTATGGAAATGAAGGCAGCGGAAACCATAACAGCAGTGCTGATGGTTTTAGATCTGTTTATTTTGATTTTGGGGATTATGCGATCTCTTCAGATATGGAAAATAATATGAATGTCAACATCAAAGTAGCCTCCTCCGCCTCTTCTAAAATAAAAATAGAGGGTAATTGTGATGAATTTGGTACAGATGAATACAATTATGCTTTAGGATTAAAAAGAGCCAAAGCGGTCAAAGACAGTATCGTAGCACAAGGTTTGGATGGCAGCAGAATAGTGTTGGTGAGTTTCGGTGAGAGCAGTCCTGTTTGTACGGAACCTAATGACAGTTGTTATGACAGAAACAGAAGAGTTGACATCCGTTTAGTCAAGTAGGACAGAAATGATAAAAAGAATGGATAAGAGAGCTAAGCTGGCAGCATTTATGGCGTGTATTCTGCTTACCGGATCTTCTTTACTACATGCCGAACCTTCAGTGTATGGCTTTGGAAGCAGTGAGAGTACATCATCGCGCAGTTCGCAAAGATCAGTGAACTCTAACAGAAGCATCGCTGCTTTAAAGCAGCAAATAGCGCAACAGGACGAGAGAATAGATGGTCTTACTACCATTATAGAAGGTTTGAGTGCATCACTGAACGAACTGCAGATAAAACAGACATATACTCCAACAGTGGTTGAAAGTGGACAGCCTAATGATGCCTTGCTTCAAAAATTAGCGGCCATGATAGATGATATCAATGAAAATTATGTGAGTAAAGAAGAATTACAAAAAGCATTGGGAAAGAAAGCTGTGCCTAAAAAGAGTGTGCCTAAAAAAAATACAGCAAAGACTTCTGTTAAAAGTAATAAGAAAGAGAAAGACTCAGTTCAGGGTAAAAGTAATGCAGCACTCTACAGTGAAGGGGTAAGACTTTTTGTCAAAAAACGTTATGATGAAGCGCACAAAAGATTTACAGTGACAGATACCAAAGGGTATAAGCCTGCCGCTTCCAATTATTATCTGGGTGAGATCGCATACTATACAAAAAAATATGAGGATGCGATATTTTACTTTAAAAAGAGTGCCGGGATCTATGATCAGGCATCTTATATAGATACACTGCTGCTTCATACGGCTGTCTCACTGGAAAAAAGTGGAGATAAAGGTCAGGCGAAGGCATTTTATGAGAATATCATAGAGAATTACAGCGGTAAAAAGTCTGCAGAAATTGCTAAACAAAGATTGAAAAAACTTTAGGATAAATGATGCTCAAGCTTTTGTTCATACTGATGACTATTTTTACTCTTGCTATGGGAAGAGATCCCTATCAGGATCTACCGGTCGTAGGTACGGAAACAAGACCTATCTCTAAAACTACTTTTAAGTTGATCAAAAAAAATGGTCACGAAAGAATAGTGAATCTCAAAGGTCAAAATTTTATCGTTGTTTCTGTGCGTGAGCGTGGAAGTGACGGACGTTTTTATGCAGTGGACAAAGATGGTCTTGTATGGTGGAGCGGGGCAGTCACTTCAGGTGCACCAGAATTTAGAAGTCCGTCAGGAATTTTCCCCATCATACAAAAAAAGCGTTACCACATGTCAACACTTTATCCTGAGGATAATGGTGTAAACAATATGAATTATATGATGAAGTTCACCAATAGCGGGCATGCCCTCCATGAAGGAAGTGTGGACTGGATGTCACATGGCTGTATACATATTGATCCCAAAGATGTACCGGTCATCTACAAGTGGTCTAACTTTAAAACAAAAGTGGTGATCACCAGACATACGTATATGCCTTTTGCAAGATATGATCTGAAAAAAATTTACGGTACGAAATAACCTAATCGCTATCTGTGATCTTATAACTCTGTAGCTCTTTTATAGGCTTTTTCTACGGCATCCATACAGGCTGCTCTTACATTGCCTGCTTCCAGTGCCCCATAACCTGCAGCAGTGGTTCCTCCCGGACTCATGACAGCGTCTTTCAGCAGTGATGGATGCACCTCTTGTATGAGTGTGCCAAAGCCTGCAAATAAACCTCTCATCGTAGCCATAGCGTCTTCTCTTTTTAATCCTTGTTTTACCGCACCGTCTGCCAAAGCCTCAGCAATAAGTGCTAAGTATGCAGGTCCGGAACCAGCAAGTGCAGTGGCTATGTCTATCTCTTTTTCAGAGTTTAACCATAAAGTTTGACCTACAGCACCTAAAAGTTCAGATGCTTCTTTTTGATATCTGTGATCACCTGTAAGTGTGGTCATAGAAGCACCTACGGAAGCTGCCAGGTTTGGCATAGCTCTCACTACGGCTTTACTTTTAATGTTTTGTTTTAGTTTTTCTACTGTGGTTCCTGCCAAAACAGAGAAGAGTACTCTTGCTTTGCCTGAGAGTTTTTTACCGACTTCTTCAACGTTGTTTGGTTTGACACAAAGGAGTACGGTTTTGTCTGTCATATCAAAATCATCCAGTAGATATTTGTCTACATGTGCATCAAGTGCTTTTTCAAAAGCATCAAGTTTGTTCATGTTTCTTCCGACAACTTCAATATTGTATTTCCCTTTAAGACCTTTAGCAATGCTAAGACCCATATTACCGTTACCTATAAATGTGATTGTTTGCATAATAGACTCTTTTGTACTTAATTACGGGAATTATATCATTATTAGGATTTATTTGTTAAAATAGATCCAATTATAGAGATTAGGAATATTTATGGAAGCATTTTTACAAGAAGCCAAAGCATCAAGCAGAGTACTTTCTACTTTGAGCGGGGCAGAGAAAAATAGAATTTTAAAAGAGATGGCAGAGGCCTTACGCGCCAATACTGAGGCGATACTCAAAGCCAATGCATTGGATATGTCAGATGCGGAAACCAACAACCTTGCACCTTCACTCAAAGACAGACTCTTTTTAGATGAGAGTCGCATAGAGGGGATGGCCGTAGCCATAGAAGAGATAGCAGGACTTAAAGAACCAGTGGGTCGTGTACTTGACGGTTGGGTAACGGAAGATGGATTGAAGATCGAAAAAGTCTCTGTGCCTATCGGTGTGATAGGGATCATTTTTGAATCCAGACCCAATGTAACATCAGATACAGCAGCATTGAGCTTTAAAAGTTCGAATGTCTGTGTCCTTAAAGGCGGAAAAGAGGCACAAAACTCTAACGAAGCTATTGCTAAAGTTTTGCAAGAGGTATTGAAGGTAAATGATCTGCCTCAAGCACTGATCTCACTGATACCGGATGCTTCCCGTGAAGGTGTAGGAAAACTCATCAAGATGGATAAGTACGTTGATCTTATAATACCGCGTGGGGGAGAAGGGCTTATCCGTTATGTGAGTGAAAATGCAAGCGTACCGGTGGTCAAACATGACAAAGGACAGTGTCATACCTATATCGATGAAGATGCGAATGTAGAAAATGCCATTGCTATAGCGATCAATGCCAAAGTGCAAAGACCGGGCGTCTGTAATTCTATGGAGACTTTACTTGTAGATGCAGCCATTGCAGAGGAAGTGCTCCCACAACTCAAAACAGCTTTTGACGAAGTACATACGGAACTTAAAGGATGTAAGAGAACGCAAGAAAGTATTGAAGTCTCTCAAGCAACGGAAGCTGATTATGATACAGAATACTTGGCGAATATCTTAAATATCAGGGTAGTAGATGGGGTTGATGGCGCCATAGATCATATCGTAAGATTTGGTTCGGGTCATTCTGAAGCGATCATCACTGAAAATATCACGACTGCAGAAGTTTTTTTAAACAGTATCGATGCAGCAGCAGTCTATGTAAATGCTTCTACCCGCTTTACTGATGGCGGTGCTTTTGGTTTTGGAGCTGAAGTGGGTATCAGTACAAACAAACTGCATGCACGTGGACCAATGGGTATAGAAGGACTGACTACCTATAAGTTCAAAATTTATGGTTCAGGACAGATAAGATAGTTACTGGGGTAATATAAGCCTCACTAAAGTTTGATTGGCTAGAATAATAAAAAATAACAAAAATGGAGTCAATATGACAATTATAAATGAAAATTCTGTAGTCGGAATCGAATACGAAGTAAAAGAAGCAGGTACAACAGAGGTTGTAGACAGTAATAAAGGCGCAGAGCCGTTAGAGTTTATTATCGGAAAAGGTCAGGTCATTCCAGGTCTTGAGAAGGCACTTGTCGGTATGACTCAAGGTGAGAGTGGAGACATTATGGTTTCTGCTGCAGATGCATATGGTGATGTAAATGAAGAAGCAATGCAAACACTTCCAAAAGAGCAGTTCGAGGGTGTTGAGCTTACTGAAGGTATGACACTTTATGGTCAAGGTGAAGATGGTCAAACAACACAAGTAACTGTTAAATCATTTGATGATAAAGAAGTGAATGTAGACTTTAATCACCCCTTAGCTGGTAAAGACCTCATGTTCTCAGTCGTAGTTCTTTCTTCAAGAGAAGCAACTGCAGACGAGATTTCATCTGGTCAAGTTGGCGGACCTGCAACTTCGGGTGAAAGCTGTGGTACAGGATGTGGTTGTCACTAATCCTTCCTTCACTGTAGCGTCATCTTTATTATGAAGTGTGACGCTCTTCTTCACTTCATCTACCTTCTTTCATCCATAAATTTTATAGCTAAGTAAAATAGTCTTTCTCTCTTTTAAATGATTTAAACCGTATATTTGTGTTTATTTTGATATCATACAGCATAATTTTGAGGAAAAGTGAATCATGAATAAGATAGAAAAAGTTTTTAATATTAATATTGTATTATTGACGGTTTTTTCATCGTTGGAAATGCTAAGAAATGAAAAGAACATTGAACTTATTTATGATATATGCCCTACTGTACCCAGAGAACTTAGAGGTGACCCTGAAAGATTACAGCGTGTACTGAGTCAGCTACTTACTTTTGTTTTTGAAAATTCTGATCAAAAAGAGATCTTATTGTCTCTCTCTTCTCCGGAGGATTTTTTAGTGGAAGAGAATATTTCATTTATGATCCATGAAACAGAGATCTCAAAAGACAAGGTTTCGGATTTTTTGGAAACAGGGTTAAGCAAAACAATTGAAATACTTGAGGGAAAGATCGTTGACGATAAAACCTTTGATATATATATCGATATACCTTTCAAAATAAATGAACTGGGATTTAGACGTCATTACAGATTACCGGATATAGCGATGATGGGCAAAAAAATTTTACTGCTTTGTAAAAGTGAGAAAGTCGCAAAAAGTATTAAGAAAATGTTCAAGTATTTTCTCTATAACGTGGATGAAGGTTTTGAAGAATTTAAGAATAATGGCAGTGATCTTGCTGCCTATGATATTTTATTACTTGATGATAAGTATGTCACAGATGAATTTAATCATATTATTGCAAAAGTCCAGCAAGAGATACCTCTCAAATATGTATTGCTTCGTGATGAACATATTTTGGAAAATACAAATACCGTCTCTACGCATTTGATAAAACCTGTCACACAAGAGAGTATTTACGAATTGATCGTATCACTGTTTCGAAATAACCTTAACTGTAGAGAGATAAAGCCCGAAGGTAAAAAATATATTCTTGATATAGAAAAAGTTTTAAAAAAGTTAGAGAAGCCGGAAGCATTGAGTAAACTTGCTCAATATAAGTTGGAAAGAGATAATCTTAGTACTGTGATCGAAGAGAAAAGAAGGGTAAAAGAACCTGTTTTGGATAAAGTGATAGGTGAAGAAAATACAAAGAAGATAGGATTGAACTATAGTGAGGAATTACAAAACTTTGTAGAAACATTTGACCGTTCCGATCGCTATTTTAGAGAGATCGTCAATGAAAAAGCCACAGGGAAGATTAAAGAATTCTGTATTGACCTGGAGAAAAACTCAAAACTTATCGGCGCACAAAGTATGTTTAAGCTTGCTGACACAGTAAGTCTTATTTTTGTCTATGACAAGCTTGATCTACTCCCTATCTATCCGGGTAAATACCACCTGGAATTAGAACAACTTCTTAAAGAGATCAGGAAGTATCTTGACGCTTAGAAGAAATCAAGTCTCTTCGTAGATCTTAAAATCATTTTTACTGACTCCGCAGACAGGGCACTCCCAGTCCTCGGGGATATCTTCAAATGCAGTGCCTGGGGCTATGTCTGAATCCGGATCACCTAACGCAGGGTCGTAAATATAATCACATACTATACAAATATACTTTTGGCTCATGATAAATCCTTTCTCTTATCATAGCATAACTTTAAAATGGTAAAATACATAAAATATTTTAATACTTCAAAGGACACGTATGTCAATCAAATGTGCATTTTTATTTCCAGGTCAGGGTTCTCAGGCTGTAGGTATGGGGTTGGACTTCTTCGAGAATTCTGAGATAGCTAAAGAGATGGTGTCTGATGCCAGCAGTAGAACAGGGATAGATTTTCAAAACCTTCTTTTTGAAGAGAATGATCTTCTGGGTCAAACAGAGTATACGCAACCGGCTATTCTTTTGGTAAGTGCCATAGCCCGTAAGCTTTTTGTAGAGAAAACAGGTATTATACCGGTACTGACCATGGGACACTCTTTGGGTGAGTTTACGGCACTGGTAGCATCCGGTGCCTTAGATGCTATCGATGCAGTAGAAGTGGTAAACCTTCGTGGTAAACTGATGGCAGAAGCCTGTTCAAAACAGGAAGTAGGGATGATGGTCTCTTTAGGACTTTCTGATGAAGTAGTGGAAGAGATCTGTGAAGCACAAAGAGCGCAGGGACTTCAGGTTTGGGCAGTAAACTACAACTCTGACGGACAGATAGTCATTGCAGGGATCAAAAAAGATCTGGAAACTTTGGTACCTGTGCTGAAAGAAGCAAAAGCAAAAAGAGCGATGCTGCTTAACATGTCAGTTGCGTCCCACTGTCCACTCCTGGAGAGTGCTGTTGCACCATTGTCTGCAAAACTTGAAGAGATGATCAAAGATACCTTCATCGCACCTGTTATCTCAAACGTAACAGCGACTCCTTACGATACAAAATCGGAAGCCTTGGAGTTGTTGCCTCAACAACTTGTACTGCCGGTGAAATACAAGCAATCTATGGCAAATATAGATGAGAGTGTGGATTGTTACATTGAGTTCGGGCAGGGAAATGTACTGAAAGGACTCAATAAAAAAGCCACGAAAAAGCCGCATTTCAATGTCAGTGATATGGCATCATTGGAAGCGACCATCGCAGCGATCAGGGAATTAGATGTCTAAAATAGCCATTATGGGTGCTATGCCTGAAGAAGTAGCACCGATCGTTGCAAAATTAGATGACCTAAAAGAGACTGTCTATGCAGCAAACACTTACTATGAAGGCTCTTACAAGGGACAAGAAGTGGTGGTTGCCTATTCTAAAATAGGTAAAGTGTTCGCTACCTTAACAGCGACTATGCTGATAGAGAAATTTGGCTGTGACAGACTACTTTTCTCAGGTGTTGCGGGTGCAATATCGGATGACTTGAAGATCGGTGATCTTATCATCGCAGATGGACTCTGTCAGCATGACCTGGACATTACTGCTTTTGGACATCCTTTTGGCTATGTACCCGAAGGAGAAGTCTGTATTCCTACAGATATTACTCTGCGAAACATTGCAAAAGAAGTAGCTGAAGGCAAAGGGTTGATACTCAAGGAAGGCATCATTGCAACAGGTGATCAATTTGTGGCAAACTCTGAGCGTAAAGAGTGGATAGGTGAGACCTTTAAAGCTTCTGCATTAGAGATGGAAGGTGCCAGTGTTGCAGTGGTTTGTAATGCTTTGGATATACCATTCTTCATCTTGCGTGCTATTTCAGACTCTGCCGATATGGACGCAAGTTTTAATTTTGATGAATTCTTGGAGAGCTCAGCAAAGATCTCTGCAGATTTTATCTTGAGTATGGTGGATACCATTGAACGATAATCAGAGACGTTTGGCTTCAAAAGGGATCCCTATGAGTAAGAAATTACTCAGGATCATAGGAAAAACCAACGCAGAGTTCAGGCTCATAGGAGAGGGTGATAAAGTCCTTGTGGGTTTGAGTGGAGGAAAAGATTCTTTGGCATTGGTACATGCCATGAAACATGTACAAAAACATGCACCTTTTAATTTTGAATTTGAAGCCTGCACCATCAAATACGGTATGCCTAATGAACACTATGAGTTCCTGACCAAACACTGTGAAGAGTATGGCATTAAACATACAGTATTTGGTACCAATATCTTTGATGTATCTCAGAATGCGATACGTGAAAATTCCTCTTTTTGCTCCTATTTCTCCCGTATGAGAAGAGGGGCACTGTACAGCTTTGCAGAAGAGGGTAACTTTACTAAAGTAGCATTGGGGCACCACTTCGATGACACAGTAGAAAGTTTCTTTATGAACATGTTTTATAATGGAAGCATGAGAGCTTTAGCGCCTATTTACAAAACAAGCAGAGGTTTTCACCTCATACGTCCATTGATACAGGTAAGAGAACGACAACTTAGAGATTTTGCAGAAGAGAACAAATTGCAGATTATTGGAGATGAAGCTTGTCCTGCTATGCTAAAAGATGTAAAGATGCCTCATGCCAGAGCCTCAACCAAAGAGTGGTTAGCGGGACTTGAGCGTGAAAATAAAGACATCTTCAAAATGTTTAGAGCATCGTTCAAACATATACATGATGATACATTTTTGGACCCTGAACGCTGGAACAGAGATGACATAGAAGAGGAGGAATAGAGGATGACAAGAATTAAAATTCAGTACAGTGAGGCACTAAATGCCGAATCTTAAAAGAATAATATGGGTTTTTTTGGCAGTGAGTCTTGCTGTGTTTGCCGAGGGTATAACACCGAGTCAGTTTAAGCTTGAGATGGCTAAAGATTGTGAAGTATTGATGTTAAAGAAAACACCGGACAGAAAAGCCAAGATAATTTTCACACATCTTTCTACGGGTGACTGTGTAGACAATATGGGTTGTATCCGAGAGATCACTCAACGAGAACTCGATGGTATGGACGAAACAAAACGCAATTATGCTGCATGGAAACATCCTGTATGGTGCAGAGTAGCAGTAGGTAAAAAACAGGGCTGGGTGGAACAACAGTATTTGAAGCAAGGACCTTGTGAGAATAATTAGTTCTAGAGAGCAGGGGGGGGGAGCATTCAACTATTTACATGATGAACATTTTCTGCTAAAATATGTTTGAAGAGAGAGCCAAAAGCTCCCTCTAGGATTTTACTATTTGTTTAGGTATCGTAAGATAGCCAAAACAATAGCGAGTATAAGGATCATGACCTCCATTATATTCACCTACTCTCGCAGTTAAGATTAACCGGAGACTTCAAACAACAGTTGCAGCTGTTGCCTTGAAGACAACAAGTTGAACTGCATTAAAATAATATCCCAATTTTCAAATAACGATTGAAAATATGCCATATTGTCATATTTTTACTGCTATGACATAATAAAAGAGAATTAAATGAATAATTTTAAAACCACAACTTCCGGTCGCATAGACAAACTGTTGGCTACAGAATTAAATGTAAGCCGTAACCAAGTTGAAAAGCTTGTGAAAGACGGACTTGTATCTGTGAATGATAAAGTAGTGACTAAAACGAGTTATAAAGTTTTAGTGGATGATGTCATTACTTATGAATTTAAAGAAGCCGAAAAACGAGAACCCGTAGAGATCGACTTTGATGTGGAGATACTGTATGAAGACGACTATTTGTTGGTTATTAACAAACCCTCAGGACTTGTGGTGCATCCTGCACCTTCAGTGAAAGAAGCTACTTTGGTGGACTGGCTGATCCAAAAAGGCATTTCTCTCTCCACCATAAGCGGGGAAGAACGCCACGGTATCGTACACCGCATAGATAAAGAGACGACAGGTGCCCTTGTGGTGGCTAAAGACAATAAAACACATGAAGCACTCAGCGCACAGCTTCAGGACAAGAGTATGGGACGCTACTATCTGGCACTGATCGACTGTCCTTTAAAAGATGATATCGCAGTAGATAAACCTATAGGGCGCAACCCTAAGAACAGGCTGATGATGTCTGTTGTGCCTGAGGGTAGAAATGCCAAAACAGCTTTTGTGAAACTTCTTCCCGGCAAACATGGGGTAGAACTCATCGCTGCAAAACTTTTCACAGGCAGAACGCATCAGATACGTGTGCATTTAAATACCCTGGGCCGTCATATTTTAGGGGATGATTTATATGGATTTAAGAGCAAAAGAGGTAAAATAGCACGAGTTAATCTACATGCATATTTACTATATTTAGTTCACCCTGAAAGCGGTGAAAAAATGGAGTTCGTCTCCCCACTTTTTGATGATATGAAAGTGTATATCTCTAAAAATTTTGATCAAGGTGAAGTGGATGAAAAAATCAACCCTCTTACTCTGGGTGCTGGCTTCAGTCACTTTTAACGGTTGTGGCGGTATCAAGGGATTGATGACCTATGGCACCGATCCCACACTCAGAACCATTAAGCAAGTACATACCCTACCTACGATGAATTCTATAGGTTTTGAATGGCCGAAAATAACCGACCGTCGTATTCGCGGAGTCAATGTCTACAGAGGGAATGCTTCGGGTGACAAAGCAAGCTTTAAACGCATTGGTACGGTGGGAAATCGCTATGCCACACATTTTGTAGATACCCATGTGAAAGCAGACAGAGCGTACAGCTATACTTTCTCTACTTTTGCTTTAGGAAAAGAGTCCAGACGCTCCGAAGTGATAAAGGTGAGAACGCTGCGGGCATTTTCACCTGTTTCTTTTGTCAAGGCCTATAAAGTAGCACCAGGTGTGGTGAAGATCTTATGGAGACCGCATGCCAAACAGAGTATCAATACCTACATTGTAGAGCGTTCAGTGAATGGTGGTGAATGGAAATTCGTTTCACAGGTACAGGGACAATTGATGGCTGAGTATATTGATACCTTCGTTAGAGCAGGACGTACTTACAGCTATCGCATCATTGCGCAGAGTTATGACAAGATACAGGCAAAACCAAGTCACGCAACACAAGTTACATTATAATAAGCAGGAATTATGCCACATTTAAAAGTTACACCCTTTGACCCCTCTATAATAGAGCAAAAATTAGAAAAAAGCACTATGATGACTATGGTTGCCAAAGCACTTACACGTGATGATAGTCTCATCGGTATTGAGCATGCAGGCGAAGAGTTTTTACTTCAGCTCAAACCCGATGAAAAAGCCTATTTGCTAAAGTATGACAAAGTGACCAGACCGCTTAAAGTGAATCTGCTCAAAGAGGCTTTGGATGTCGTGTCAAAAGAGTTGAACTTAGAGATACTCTCTTCAAACATCGCTACATCCAATAGCAAGCCGGCACTCTCTTCGGAGTATTTTAAAAAAATTGAAGATTTTGAAAATATTACTTATCCTAAAGAGAAGGTGTCTGTTGAGGTAGGGTTTGGGTCTGGCAGGCACCTTTTACATCAGGCAAAAAAGAATCCGGATACACTTTACATAGGGTTAGAGATACATACACCTTCGGCACAACAGGTACTTAAACAGATAGAGCTGCAGGAACTTGACAATATCTGGGTCGTCAATTATGATGCCAGACTGTTTTTAGAAATGCTACCTTCCAATATTTGTGAACAGATCTTTGTACATTTTCCTGTCCCCTGGGATAAAAAACCGCAAAGAAGAGTGATAAGTCCCAGTTTTTTGGAAGAGTCTATGAGGATCTTGCGAAAAGGCGGACGACTGGAGTTGCGTACAGACAGTGACAAATACTTCTGGTACGCTTTGGAAACTTTTTTCTCTCTCCCTAAGGTAGAAGTGGAAGTACGCAAAAATGAAGCACTGGAAGTAACAAGCAAGTACGAGGCAAGATGGCTCAGACAGGAGAAAGACATCTATGATGTGTATGTAAAATGTACGCAGAAATCGGAAGATAAACAAGTGGATATCGACTTTAATTTTATTGATGTAAAATACACCCAAGAAATAGAAAATCGTTTAGCTAAAAAAGCATTGGTTTTTGACGGGTATTTCATACACTTTGAACGTGTTTATAAAATATCTGAACAAAGATTGCTCATCAAATGTGCTTTTGGAAGTTTTGACAGACCAGAACATAAATATATTTTATTGGAAGAAAATACCTGCAGGTATTTTGTTTCTGCCCCTGTTAAGACAACAGTCAATTTTCATGCACATCAAAAATTAGGAGAACAGCTTATGTTTGCTAAAGGAGTAACAGATGTCTAATGTCATTCATGCCTCACATCTGACGCTTGCCTATGAAAAAGGTGAGAAAGAGATCATCAAAGATGCGAATTTCAGTATTAAAAAGGGTGAATTCGTTTTTATTACCGGACCCAGCGGTTCTGGTAAATCAACACTGCTTAAAGCACTTTACGGGCAGTTGAAACCAAGTGAAGGCAGTCTTGTTGTGGGTGGACTTGATCTGGCCAATATAGGAAAAAGTAAACTTCAGGAACTCAGAACCCATATGGGTATCATTTTTCAAGATTATAAACTTGTGAATGAATGGACAGTGGCAAAAAATGTTGTCCTGCCTTTGATGATAGCAGGATACGCTACCGAGATACAGGATACACAGGCACGAAGACTGCTTAAACATGTGAAACTCGCGGACCATGCAGACAGATATCCTCTGGAACTTAGCGGGGGTGAACAGCAGCGTGTGGGAGTTGCCAGGGCACTGGCCAAAAACCCGGTGGTCATTTTGGCAGATGAACCTACAGGTAACCTGGATGATTATTCTTCCAATGTGATCTGGGACTTGATGGAAAATGCCTGCCAGCAGCTTGATACCACAGTGTTGGTCGTAACCCATAAGATCCCAACGATCTTTTCGTTACCCTACAGACATTTTATTATAGAGAGCAAGGGCGTCTATGAAGTTCATTAAAAATCATTTGATGTTCATATTGCCGCTTATGGCGATTTTATTGGGTATTGAGTTTTACCTTGTCTTTGACCGTACGACCAATACTTACGAGAAAGGGCTTAAAGAGGGTTACTCCATGCTTGTAGTGTCTAAAGATCCTATGGACCTGTCACAATTTCAGGCACTCAATGCGCATATAAGCAGTCTGGAAAAGATCAAACGTGACAACATTGTCTCAGAAGTGGCAGAAGGGGTAAGTAAAAGTACCTCTAAAGCGATATTGAAAGCCTTGCCTTATTTTTATAATCTCGGGTTAGATAGCTACCTTCACAGTTCAGGACTCGAAGAGATCAAAAAAGACCTTGAAACAGATAAAAATATCAAGCGGGTTGAAACCTTTGGCGGCAGCTATAACTCCAGCTATAGACTTTTTTCTTTTATCAAGTTCACCTTAAAGATCTTTATCACTTTTATGACGATAGTGAGTCTTTTCCTGATCATCAAACAGATGGAGATCTGGAAATATGCACACAAAGAGCGTATGCAGGTCATGGAGATATTTGGTGCACCTTTGATGCTGAGATCAGGTGTTTTGTTTAAAGTAGCTTTTATAGATGCCATATTTGCAACGATACTGGTCTCTGCTATTTTCTTGTATGTCAAGTTTTACTGGGCTGCGCAAAGCGGGATTGATATCATGATGCAAAATCAGGAAGTACTGTTCAGGCTTAGTGATATAGGTATACTGTTCGGTTCGGCAGTGCTGATAGTCATTATCGCAGTCTATTCAGTGGTATTCAGCTCTAAGGGAGTGCAGGAGTGAGATCTCTCATCTTCATTTGTTTTCTCACTGTAAGCTTACTTCACGGTGCTTCAACGAGTATAAAGATCAAAGATTCCAAGAAGAATCTTTCTGCTCAAAAGTCTGCGAAAAAAAAGACAAGCAGACGTTTGAACAATATAGCAAAAGATATAAAGTCTGCTGAAAAAGACATTGTTTATCTTGAAAAAAAGATCGATGAGCTTGGGCGTAATCAGGAAAAATCAGAGAAAAAGTATGAAGTACTGAAAGGTGAATTGCTCAAGTCTGAAAAGGATTTTAAACAAACCAGTCAAGAGTTAGATAAAAAACGTAAAGTATTTATTTCTCTACTTTCTGAGCAGTTCTCTATCGTTTTTGCGATGGAGCAGGCACATGAACCTACACGTAAATCCATTTTGACCCAGGAAGTATACAAAGCCTACAAAAAACATAACGCGAAAGTCCTGGCGACGTTAAAGACAGATATTATCGCACTTAAAAAGCGTAAAAAATCCAAATTGTCTTCACGTAACAAAACAGAGGCTGAAATAAAAAGAATCATTAAAAAACGAAAATCTTATGCACAAAAAAAACTGGAAAAAGAGAAGCTTCGTAAGAGCCTTTCGGGGGATGAAGAAAAATATAATGTGAAACTCGAAAAAATAGTCGATAAACAGAATTCTCTTCGCAGTACTTTAGCAAAATTGAATATTTTACGTACAAAAGAAGTAGAAGAGGCGCGAAAAAGAGCAGCAGCGAAAAAAGAAGCAATG
Source organism: Sulfurovum sp. (assembly GCA_002733215.1). Lineage (GTDB taxonomy): Bacteria > Campylobacterota > Campylobacteria > Campylobacterales > Sulfurovaceae > Sulfurovum. The sequence goes on from NVUY01000014.1 coordinate 50,148, forward strand.
CGTCTTGAAAAAAAGAGACAAAGAGAAATACGTAAAGCCAAAGCGCTGGCACGTACCAAGGCAAGAAAAGCAAAAGAAGATTTACGTAATGCAAAAACAAAGAAAGAGAGGAAGAAAGCACGTCTGGCAGCAAAAGCAGCAGAAAAAGAGAAGAAAAAAGTCTATAAGAAGAGTGCCAAGGTCAGACAGGTCAACTCTTCATATAAAAAATCTAAAACCTATGCTTACAAAGGAGGGAAAACGATCTCTCCTTTGCCCGGTTCGAAGCTGGTAAAGAAATTTGGTACTTATGTGGATCCAATCTACAAGATAAAGATCTTTAACGAGTCCATCACTTTGAAGGCTACCTCAAATACCAAAGTACAAAACATTCTAAACGGAAAAGTGGTGTTTGCAGGGAAGAGCTCTATGCTGGGCAAGGTAGTAGTCGTTTCTCACAGTCGTAAGATCCATACAGTGTACGCCGGACTCTCCAAGATAGCACCTACCATACATGTGGGTGTCAAGATCAAAAAAGGGTATGTGGTGGGGAAGGTCAATGAAAAGCTTATTTTTCAGGCAACAAAAAACTCTAAACACATCAACCCTTTGAAATTGATCAAGATCTAGATTATGAAAAAGTAGAAAGAAGTATCGATGAAAAAATTTATTTTGATCGTATTACTTTCTATCAATTTAATTGCAGGCGGTACTGCAAACACAATACAGGCTAGAGAAAACAATATGTCGAATGCTGTCAAAACAGATCAAAGAACGTATTTTGAAATAGCTATGGGTAAACCTGTCAAACCATTGACGGATGAAGAACTCATGAATAGAGTGATCTATACAAATCTGATTGGTATAGGTGTGATCGCTGTATGGGGTACTGTATTTTGGGATTATTTTGAGACTGCACCTACATCTGCCAATGAAGGCTGGTTTCGTTCTGATACGAAGTATGGCGGTGCAGATAAACTTGGGCATATGTACTCTACTTACCTTTGGTCACTGGGCTTCTCTTCTCTATTTGAATATTGGGGAATGCAGGAAGATCAGTCCTCTCTCTATGGTCCTCTTACTGCCTGGATCTTTCAGGGTGTGATGGAAGTTGGAGACTCTTTTAGTTCATCACAGGGATTTTCTTATGAAGACATGGTGATGAATACGGTAGGTGCAGGATTTTACTACGTGAGGGAAAAGTACCCTTCTGTCAAAGAAAAATTGGATCTTCGATTGGAGTATATTCCGGATCTCAATAGTAATCAAGATGTGTTTACACAATACAACTCTATGAAATATCTTATGGCACTCAAATTCTCTGGATTTGAGAGTATGGAAGATACGCCGATGAAATATTTTGAATTACAAGTAGGGTATTATACAAGAGGGTATCAGGATCGTGAAGACTATACGCAAAAAGAAAGGGTTGCATATGTGGGTATCGGTATCAATGCGTCTGAAGTACTCAAAGCTCTGGGTTGGATAAAAACAAGTAAGATATTTAACTATTATCAGCTGCCCTATACCTCTGTGCCATTTGGGTATGATTTTGATGTACCTGAATACGTTGCACCGTACTCCAGACCTTATCGCGGGTACAAAAGATAAAGTAAAAAATGGTGCTTTAACCCCCTCCTAAAACACTTTTAGATATAATCGCGAAATTATATAAAGGCAGATCTGTGATTAAAAGAGTATTGGTAAAATTTTCCGGTGAAGCGTTGGCAGGTGAAGAAGGGTATGGTATTGATACCCAGATTCTTAACTTTATTGCAAGTGAGATCAAAGAGCTTGTAGATGCAGGTGTTGAAGTCGGTATCGTTGTGGGTGGGGGTAACATCATTCGTGGTGTTTCTGCTGCTGCTGACGGTATCATCAAAAGAACTTCCGGTGATTATATGGGTATGCTAGCTACGGTTATCAATGGTGTAGCTATACAGGAAGCATTGGAGCATTGCGGACTTGAAGCCAGACTTCAGTCGGCTATCGACATGAAGGAGATAGGTGAAGCCTTTATCGTACGTCGTGCCAGAAGACACTTGGAAAAAGGCCGTGTGGTCGTATTTGCCGGAGGTACGGGTAACCCTTACTTCACCACAGATACAGCGGCAACACTGAGAGCCTCTGAGATAGAAGCAGAACTTCTGATCAAAGCAACAAAAGTGGATGGTGTCTATGACAGAGATCCAAATAAATTTGATGATGCAGTGAAACTCGATACGCTGACTTATGATCAGGCATTGACAGATAATATCAAAGTGATGGATGATACTTCTATCGCATTGGCAAAAGAAAATGGATTACCCATTGTTGTTTGTAATATGTTTGAAAAAGGGAATCTTCTTGCTATTATCAAAGGCGATATGAGTCTTTGTTCGATCGTTAAATAATTTACAGTAAAAGGAAAAATATGAGAACAGAACAATTAACAGCTATAGCACTTGAAAAAGTAGATTTTGATAAATACCTTCTTGCAAATGCAGTAGGAAAAAGAGCAGAAGCTATCGCGAATGGTGCACCTGCATTATTGGATAGTGATACCTCAGAGATGAAATATGCAGATATCGCACTTCAGGAGATCGCTGAAGGTAAGATCATCGTAAGCTTAGAAAGCTAAATTCCCTTGGATGCTTTTTTAGATAAAGCTAAAAATATACATACTGTAGAAGAGGCGACTGCCCTTCTTTGGGAGAAGATCCCCTCTCCGCTACCTGCAACGAGGATGGCACTAGCACTTTCCCTCAAAGCACATCAGGGTCAAACACGCAAAAGCGGTGAACCTTACATCGTTCATCCCATACTGGTCGCTGCCATTACCGCCAAGATCTCTAATGATGAAACGATGGTGCAGGCTGCTTTACTTCATGATGTTGTAGAAGATACCCCTTATACCATTGAAGATCTGCAAAGTGAATTTGGAGAAGACATCGCACATTTGGTAGAAGGTCTTACCAAGATCATCGAGATCCGTGACGAAGAACTGGCACCTTCAGGTTCCGATGAAAGACTGATCAACTCTGCACTGACCTTCCGTAAAATGCTCATAGCTTCCATCAAAGATGTACGTGTACTTGTGATCAAACTTTGTGACAGACTGCATAATATGCTTACCTTGGATGCACTGAGTGATGAGAAGCAAAAGCGTATTGCAGAAGAGACCCTTGTGGTGTATGCTCCCATAGCTCACAGACTGGGTATCTCCAGACTTAAAAACCATTTGGAAGATCTGAGTTTTTATTATATCTATCCTGAAGATTATAAAGAGATAGACAGCTATATCAAGTCCAATGCACAAAATCTGCAGTTTAAACTCAATGCTTTTATTCAAAATGTCAAAGAGACGATGTATAAAGACGGGTTTAAAAAAGAAGATTTTGAGATCATTGGAAGAGTCAAGCATTATTACTCAATTTATCTCAAAATGCACCGCAAGGGTGTGAGCATCGAAGAAGTGCTTGATCTGCTTGCGATACGTATCATCGTTAAAGAGCCCATAGAGTGTTACAGGGTTTTGGGACTCATGCACTTAAGGTTCACGCCGCTTATATCGAGGTTTAAAGATTATATCGCTGTACCTAAAGAGAATGGATATAAAACTATACATACAACACTGTTTGATGAAGAGGGTATTGTAGAAGCGCAGATACGTACCACCCAGATGCATAAACTTGCAGAGTACGGCGTTGCAGCACACTGGAAATATAAAGGTGGAGACAACAGCGTAAGCCTGGGATGGTTAGAGAGTCTGCATTACCAAAATGAATCCATAGAAGAGTTCTACGAGTTGGCCAAATCGGATCTTTTTTCTGAAGACATTACCGTGTTTTCACCTAAAGGGGATTATTTTACTTTACCTAAAGGCTCTGTGGCGCTTGATTTTGCCTATGCTATCCACTCACAAGTGGGTGCCAATGCAACAGCGGCACTGGTGAACAAACAACAAGCATCTCTTTTGACCATTTTGAAAAATGGTGATATTGTCAATATTATCAAAGATGATGAAGCGCATCTTTACTGTTCCTGGATGGATACTGTGAGAACATCCAAAGCACAAGACGGTATAAGATCTGCCTGCAGGGCGAGAGTAAAAGAATCCGATACCCTAAGTGCTTATAATATTTTGGGTACATTGTTCTCTCAGGAGAGTTCTGCGATGAAAGGGCTTATGCACAATATGGGACATGAAGATACAGTTTATAAACTACCTGTGCAGCTTGATTATTATAAAGAGACCATACACCAGGTGGCAGACTACATGGGTACCAAAGAGCTACGTTTTTGGGAATTACTTAAAAAAGGGTATAAAAAGCCAAAGGTCAAAGAGTTGGAGCACTTTAAATTCTTTACAAACAGACCTTTGGACGGTGTAGAATTTGATTATTGCTGTCATCCTAAAGTGGGTGATCAGATCGTTGCATTCTATAAGGGGAGTAAGGCTATTATACACCACAAATTGTGCAAGAAAGCCTATGCCAAGATCCTGGAGGCTGAAGAGATGATCTATGTCAGCTGGAGCGGTTCTAAACTCTCCCGATACCGACTCACCATAAGCCTTCAGAATCAAAAAGGTATTTTGGCAGATCTGCTGGCAAGACTTTCTGAACTTAAGCTCAATATTCTGAGTATAGAACTTGGTATCAGAAATTCAGAGCAAGCAGAGTTTTGTCAGATAGAAGTAGAAAGTGCTGAGCTTAAAAAACAACTTCTTGCAGAGAAGATCTCACAACAGTTTAAACTTATAGAGATCATAAGTTTAGATGACGCATATAACAAATAAACAGGGGATAGAGAGTATGGTACAAAAAGCATTAGAAGAGATAAGTAGAGGTACTGCAGAAGTCATAGATATGGAGCGCATAGAGAAGCTCGTTTCAAAATATTATGATGACGGCAGTACCTATACCGTAAAAGCAGGGTTTGATCCTACAGGCGCAGATTTGCATTTGGGACATACGGTACTTCTTCAAAAGCTTAGAGCGTTTCAAAACCATGGAGGAAGAGTACAACTTCTCATTGGTGATTTTACTGCAACGATCGGTGATCCTACAGGGAAGAGTGTGACCAGAAAAGTACTTGACCGTGATACGATCCTGGCAAATGCCAAAACGTATCAAGATCAAGTGTTTAACATTCTTGATGAGTCTAAGACAGAAGTTGTTTTCAACTCTACATGGCTTGAAGCACTGGGTTCCGCAGGTATGGTAGCGCTGACAACTACTTTTAATGTGGCCCGTATGCTTGAACGTGATGACTTTGATAAGCGTTATAAAGCAGAACAAAGTATTTCTATCTCTGAATTTATCTACCCGCTGCTTCAAGGTTATGACTCTGTTGAATTAAAGTCAGATATAGAGATAGGCGGCACAGATCAGAAATTCAATCTTCTTATGGGTAGACATCTTCAGCGTGCTTATAATGTTGGTAAAGAACAGGCTGTACTCATGATGCCTATTTTAGAAGGTTTGGACGGTGTGCAGAAGATGAGTAAGTCTTTAAATAACTATATCGGTATTACTGAAGAACCTAAAGATATTTACGGGAAAGTGCTTTCGATCTCAGATGAGTTAATGTGGCGTTATTATGAATTGTTAAGTGAAAAGTCACTCTCTGAGCTGGCGCAGTTAAAAGAAGATGTGAAAACTCGTACGGTTCACCCTAAAGTTGCGAAAGAAAACCTTGCCTTAGAGCTAACTACAAGGTTTTATAATGAAGAGTTGGCTAAACTAGCAAAAGAAGAGTTTAACTCTGTATTTAAAGCAAACAAACTGCCTGTAGATATGGAAGAGTTTGAGATGACTGAAGGTGTTTGGATATGTCAGGCACTTCTTGACGCGGGTTTGGAGACTTCTACTTCCCAGGGAAGAAGAGACATCAAACAAAATGCAGTGAGTATAAACCAGAAAAAGATCAGTGATGAGAAACTGAATCTTTCAGCAGGTGAATACATCTTGCAGGTAGGAAAACGAAGATTTGCAAAAGTGAAGGTAAAGTAATGGAATTTAAATCTTTTAAAATTGGAAAATACACCATTGAAAAGCCCATTATCCAAGGTGGAATGGGTGTAGGTATATCATGGGATCAATTGGCAGGCAATGTTTCAAAAGAAGGCGGACTTGGGGTAATCTCTGCTGTAGGAACAGGTGTCTATAAAAAAAGAGCGTATGTTGAAAAAACAGTGGGCAAAGAAGAGAGACCTCTTGATGCAATCAATTTCTATTCCTATCCCGCGTTAAAGAAAATTTTTGACAATGCTAGATTAATCTGCGGTGATGCACCACTTGCAGCCAATGTGCTCTATGCGCAAAGTGAATACAACCGTGTGGTTGAAGATGCCTGTAAAGCTGGTGCAAACATGATTATTACAGGGGCAGGTCTTCCTTTGACTATGCCTGAAGCGGCAAAGAATTATCCTGATGTTGCCCTTATACCCATTGTTTCTACAGCTAAAGCACTACGTATTTTGTGCAAACGTTGGAAAAAAACACACAATAGACTACCCGATGCAGTTATTGTTGAAGGACCTTTGTCCGGTGGACACCAAGGCTTCAAATATGATGAGTGTTTTATGGAAGAGAATCAACTTGAAAATATATTGGGACCGGTAGTAGAAGAAGCAAAGAACTGGGGTTCTATGCCTATCATCGCTGCGGGGGGTGTTTGGGATCATGATGATATCATCAAAATGATGGAACTGGGTGCAGTTGCGGTACAAATGGGTACACGTTTCATCGGTACCGTAGAGTGTGATGCCTCTCAAGTGATGAAAGATATTATCATTGAAGCTGAGGAAGATGATATAAAACTCTTTAAGTCTCCGGTAGGTTATCCTGCACGTGGGGTAAAAACGCAATTGCACAGAGATATCGAAGCAGGTACCGCACCTAAAGTTGCCTGTATCTCCAACTGTGTTGCACCATGTCATCGCGGCGAAGAAGCAAAGATTGTAGGTTACTGTATCGCTGATAGACTGAGTGATGCTTATGACGGTATCGCAGAGAGCGGACTTTTCTTTACAGGAGCGAACGGGTATCGTCTTCAAGAGATCATTACAGTGAAAGAACTGATGGATAAACTGATGAACGGAGAAGACACATAGAGTGAAACTTCTTAAGATCCTTTTTTTACTTCTCCTTGGCTCTACATTTCTTTTTTCTTCTGTTAACAGACTGAAAAAAGTAGACATTGTAAAAGGGGAGTTACGTCTAAAGTTCACAGGTACCTGTGATAAAAAACAGATCAAACACTTTACGCTTAGCAAACCTTACAGGCGGGTATTTGATCTTCAAAATACACGTTTGAGTCATAATGGCATAGGTAAAAAATTTAATACTAGAGTAAGAATAGCACAATATAAACCCAATACGGTTCGCATAGTCATACCCCATGACAAACCTTACAGCTGTACACCGTATAAACCGCTGTTCACCAAAACACTGTATCATATCCCTTTGCCCAAAAGCAGCTCTGTACTGCCTGCCAAGCGATATAAGAAACCTAAAGAGAAACTTAAAGAAAAACTTAAAAAGCGCGTAAAAAAAGTATACACATCAAGATCACACAAGTATGATCTCATCGTGATCGATGCAGGGCATGGCGGTCATGACAGTGGTGCCATCGGTGGGGGGAAAAGAGAGAAAGACCTTGTACTTCAGATAGCAAAGCGGCTTGAAAAACAACTCAAAAAAAGAGGCTATCCTGTCTATATGACGCGAAAGAAAGATCGTTTTTTGAAGCTTCATCAGCGTACCAAGATCGCTGATAAGAAAAATGCAGTGGTCTTTATCTCTATCCATGCCAATTCAGTACCTAAGAAAAAGCGTCATAAAATACAGGGTGTTGAGACCTTTTTTCTGCAAAAGACAAGAGATGCACGCTCACAACGCATTGCAGCCAGAGAAAATAAGTCGGTACTCAAAGGTACCAATAAACTCAGCCGCAACGTGATCCTTGATTCTGTACTCTCCGGACCCAAGATCGTACAGTCAAATAAACTGGCTATCGATGTACAGCGCAGGATCATGACAAATCTGCGCAGCAGGTACAAAGGGGTAAGGGACGGTGGGGTAAGGCATGCACCATTTTGGGTATTGGTGGGAGCCAGCAGACCGTCTATCCTTGTAGAAGTGGGGTATATCTCCCACCCTAAAGAACGTAAAAGACTTTTTACACCGCGTTATCAGGAGCTCATCGCAAAAGGGATAGCAGAAGGTGTAGATAATTATTTAGACAACAGAAAAAAAGAAATAGACTTTTAGGAAAAAAGATGACAAAAATTATAGCTGGACTTGGTGCTTTACTTGTGATAACAGGATGTGGCGGTCCCGGTGTTGACAGATCAGATAGCCTTATTGTGATAGACGCCGGACATGGAGGACATGATTCCGGTGCTGTCTGTGAGGGGTCAAAAGAAAAAGATGTGGTACTTCAGATCACTAAAAAACTGTATAAAGAGTTTAAAAGTGAAGGGTACAGAGTACATCTTACCAGAAATTCTGATAAATTCTTAAAACTCTGGCAGCGAACGAGGATCGCTGACCATAAGGATGCCAAAGTATTTATCTCCATACATGCCAATGCCATTGGAAATAAAAATCGGTTTAATGAAGTGGAAGGTGTAGAGACATACTTTTTACAAAAAACCAGAGATGAAAGGTCTCAGCGTATCGCAGCCAGAGAAAATGCATCGGTACTTCAGGGAACCGATAAACTCAGTAAGGATGTGATCATCGATGCGGTACTTAATGGACCGAAGATCATACAATCTCACAAGCTTGCCATTGATGTACAGCATAATATTATGAAAAATCTGAATGGTAAATATAAAGGGGTGAAGGATGGGGGTGTAAGACCTGCACCTTTTTATATACTTGTAGGAGCAAGTAGACCTTCTATCCTGGTAGAAGTAGGGTACATCACTAATCCAAAAGAACGGCAAAGATTGTCTACTTCAAATTATCAGGAAGAGATTGCAGAGGGTATTGTTGAGGGTGTCAATAGATATTTAGATAATAGAAAGAAAGAGGTTGGATTTTGATTTTATAGGACGTGTTTGGAGCAAAGCTCCAAATACTACGCTTTAATGCTAAAGCATAACTTAGAAAAAAACTAAATTTTTTTCTGAACGCTGAGTTTTTCTCAGCGAAAGGCTCACGAGACTAGTCTCGTAAGATGTATAGTTTATTTATAGTTCTTGATCGCTTTTTCCAGGATAGCTGTTGCCGCTGCTTTGTCTTTGAATCCTGATACTTTTACCCATTTGTTAGGCTCAAGTATTTTGTATGTTTCAAAGAAGTTTTTGATACGGTTAAGTGTATGCTCCGGCACATCACCTAGATCGTTTATATTTGCATACGTTGGGTCTATTTTCACTGTAGGAACAGCGATAAGTTTCTCATCTCCGCCTGACTCATCTTCAGTCATAAGTACACCAACAAGTCTACATTTAATGTATGAACCTGCCTGAAGTGGGTAGTCACAAAGTACAAGAATGTCAGCCGGGTCACCATCATCAGAAAGTGTGTTTGCAACAAAACCGTAGTTTGCAGGGTAGTGCATCGCAGAGTAAAGAACTCTGTCTACTTCAATAGCACCTGAGTCTTTATCTATTTCGTATTTGATCGCTGAGTTAAGTGGCACCTCGATGATCGCTTTGACAGCATCCGGGTTTTCGCCATGTCCGATTTTACTAATATCCATTTGAATATCTCCTTGAGAGCATTTCTGTCTGCCCTGTATTGAATTTTGAAGATTTTACCATAATAATCATAAGGGTACCTATTATTAGAGGTGTCCCTAAAGAGTTTAGCAAATAAATGATACTATGACATAGAATAGAATTTGATAGTAGGGATGTTATATGAAAAATGTATTTTTAGGTTTTTTGCTCTTGTGTGGAAGTGTGATGGCTCTTGAAGTTGGGAAAGTGCCCCCTTTTGTGAGTATAGAGGGTAAAGAAGGGGGAACATTAGATGGTAAAGCATGGCATTCGACTATGCTTAAAGGTAAAGTCTATGCCTTATTTTATGTCGATCCTGATGAAAGAGATTTGAACAATGCTTTCGCTGATACACTTAAAGCTAAAGGCTTTGATGGAACAAAGGCCGGTTCAGTGGCCATTATCAACCTTGCAGCAACATGGATGCCTAATATTATTTTAGAATCAAAACTGAAAGATAAACAAAAGAAATACACCCAGACACTATATGTTAATGATAAGAAAAAAGTTTTGGTGAAAAAGTGGGGACTTTCAGATGATAATTCTAATATCCTCATTTTTAGTCAAAAGGGAGAATTGATTTATAAAAAGTTTGGAAAGATGTCTGGAAAAGAGATAGCACACGCTATGATAATTATTGAAAAAGCACTTAAATAGCAGATACTATTCACAAGAGAGTTGATAGTCTACCATTTTTCTAAATGGAAGTAAAAAACTTTCTAGCTTTTGTGTCTCTATGTCTTCAAGTTTATGTGTATTCAAAAGTACTAAAAGACATAAGGTGGACTCCATAGTACTTAAACAGTAGGCTTTGGGCTGCTCTTTAAAGGTAAATTGTGACACTTTACTATGGGTGAAGCTGACCTTTTGTAAAGCATCTATGTTTGGGCTTGCTCTTAAAATGGCTCTTGAACAAGGCCAGGTAGAGTCTATGAGGAAAATAACAGTATTTTTTTCTTTTTTCCTATGGCTTCATTATTTAGATTAATGCTATTTTCATGAGGATACAGTGTGTAGCAAATATTTGATGGGTCGTTTATGATGGCATTGATAGCAGTGTGTGCTGTAAAGTCTATCGCTACGTGTATCTCACAATTATCCAAAGACAAATTTGTAAAATGACCTGTACCGTTTTTGGTTTTTTTAAACTCTTTTGGGTGCATTAAGATGATAAAGCGTGTCTTGGTCTCTAGGGGAGTGATGTACTGGCACATACATGAAGTCGCAGGCCGGTAACAGCTGTAACAGACAGATCTGTTTTGATGCTTCACAGGTTGATAAACTTCTGTTTAAACCAACGGTAATACCCTGCAAAAAAGAAAAACCCAAGACCTAAAGTAAATGTGATGCTTTCGAGTGACATTCCCCATTTTGCAGCATATCCTATGAAGAGGGCAGTGGCTACATTGGAGAGCATGAAGAACATGTCGTTATAAGAGATGATTCTTCCCATGTATTTGATGTCAGTTTCTTCCTGTATGAGCAGATAGGTATAGGACCAGAGTGTGGTAATGAAGAAACCAGTGACAAAAAGTCCGATCATGGCAAAGTAAAAGTTGTATTCAAGTTGTGACCAAAGTATGATAGCAAGTCCTTGCAGTATGAAAAAATAGTGTAGATTTTCTTTAGTAATGATCTTTGAGATAAAAAATGGTCCTATCATCAGACCTAAAGCCCTTGTGGCATTCATCCAGCCTATGGCAAGTGGTACTGCGATGAACTCTTTGTACTGAAAGTCTGCAAGCAGTGTGATAAGTGCATCAAAACTTGTGAGTCCAATGGCAGCATGCAGTAAAATAAGATGCAGTATCTTTTTTTGTGATCGAAGATAGTTAAACCCGCTCTTTAGCATTTCAAAATTAGATTCAGTGTGGGGTATCTTTTCAATAGACAGATTAAGACCGATGAGTAAAAGTACGGCAACAGTATAAAGCATGGCATCTATGGTAAAAGCCATATCAAAGCCTACATAATAGGTAACAATACCTCCAACGGCCATACCCAGTGCATAACACAGAGACCAGATGACCGAGTGTATTTCATTGGTATTTTTAAGCATTTCTCCGGAGACCAGTTTAGGAAAAAGTGCCATCTCTGCTGAAAAGAGCATAGAAGCAGCAGAAGAACGGATGAAAATCAGTATCATGAGTACCCAGACATACTCCAGTGAGTTGATAAATATAAATCCAAGGGTCATGGAGATCTCAACGAGTAAAAGAATAGACATCAGCTTTTTAAACTCTATACGGTCTATGATCAGTCCTATGACGGGTGCAAGTATCACCGCAGGAAGCATAGCCATGGTAGCAGTGAGTGCTATGGTGATCTCATCTGCACCATAAGCCACGATCATGGAAAAGATAGCTACTTGAGAAAACCATGTACCAAAATAGGAGATGAACTGTATAAGAGAAAGCCTTCTGATAACGGGGTGTTTCAGTGTATCCAAATAGGTCAAATTTATGCCTCTTCAACCAAAGCGTAGACGATATTTTTCTTTTCAAGTGCATCAGTGTACATTTGAAATGCTGTCAGTGCAAGATCTTTGTTGTGAGATGCAACAGAGATGGAAACTCTCCATCCGTCAGAATAGAGTTTGGGTAAAGAAGAGAACTCCACTTCTTTGGGCATTTTCCCCATCACTTCTATAAGTGCACTCTCTTTACAAAGTGCTGTGAGCGTGTGACGATAGTATTTTTTTGTATCGGGTATGAGTTTAGCCAGTATGGCTGCTACCATGGGATGGCTCATCTTAGGAAAACCCGGCATAAAATAGTAACGCTCATCTAAAGAAAAAGCGGGCATTTTATTGACAGGGTTAGCAAGAAGTTGCGCTCCTTTTGGCAGTTCAGCCATACGGATAGCATGAGGATAGGCACCTTCACCAAGTTTACTTTCTATGATCTTCTTTGCTGCTTCATGTATGGGGAGTTGCCCGTCTTTTAATGCGATAGCTGCACATTTTCTTGTATAGTCATCCGGAGTAGAACCTATGCCTCCAAAAGAAAACAGTACAGGATTGGATTGTGAAGCGATAAATTTGATGGTTTGGACTATGAGAGCAGGATCATCTTCAATCATGAATGAGCCGGTAAGTTTATGACCTTTTTCAAGCAAGGCTTTACTGACAAAATCAAAGTGCGCATCTGTGCGTCTTCTGTTAAGTATTTCTGTGCCTATGATGAGGGTAAAAAAAGAGGGTGTTTTTGGCATATGGGTTCTTTTATATTATTTCCATCTGTTCGGAGTTTTCGCGTATGAAAGAAGTTAGTTTGTCTTCATAAGACTCGTCAAAACGTATTCTTTTTGTTGTCATCTTTTCTCCTACTATAATTTTATAGATTATAGCATATTTATCTCTGTCATTAAAATGCAGTTTCAATTGAGCTAATTTGTTGATTTATTGGAGCATAAGGGTCTGGTGAACGTAACCGTACTAAATTTACCCAAGCTCTTCACTATCCCATTCACTGTAATTGTTTTAGCAATCATACTGCAGTGAGTAGCCTTTTGCATATGCCTTGGCAATAGTTTCATTTCTCTTTTTAATATTTGTAATAGTACTATACTTGTAAAACAAACATTTAAAGGATAGACCATGGTATACACCGTTAAAACCTCAAGTAAAATTGATACTGTTAAAGATGAACTAGAAACAAAAGCAAAGGAAGTAGGCTTTGGCATACTGCATACCTATGATTTTAAACAAATCTTACAAGGCAAAGGTTTTCCTATAGAAAAAGACATCACTGTCTTTGAAGTCTGCAATCCCGAAGCTGCACAACAAGCACTCACTCGATTATCATCTATCTCTGTATATTTACCCTGTCGCATCTCCGTGTATGAAGAAGATGGATATGCAACACTTGCTACCATAGGGTTTGAAGATATGCTCGGCTCAGTGGATGTCGATGAAGACTTTCAAGCACAGATGGCGCTTATTTTTGAAGACTTAAAACGTATCATGCATAGTTGGGACAACTAAACCAAATGTGCACACCCTACGGATTTACTCTTCTATATAATTTTTAAGTTTACGTCCTACTTTAGGATGCTTAAGCTTTTTGATCGCAGAAGATTCTATCTGTCTTACTCTCTCACGTGTAACGCTAAGCTCTCTACCGATCTCTTCAAGTGTTCTGTCACTTTCATCTTCCAAAAGACCAAAACGCATACGGATAACTGCTTTTTCTCTTTCGTTGAGTTGGTCAAGTACTTCATCGATCTGGTTATTTAAGTCATCTTTGAGAACAGCATCCGTCGGAGAAAGAGTTGTTTTGTCTTCGATGAAGTCACCGAATCTACCATCATCTTCATCACCAACCGGCGTTTCTAAAGAAACAGGTTCTTTTGTGATCTTAATGACATTTTTGACTTTATCTACAGAGAGTCCTACTTCTTCAGCGATGGTATCGAGATCTGGTTCTTTTCCTGTCTCTTGAAGATGTTTTCTAATGATCTTGTTGATACGGTTGATCGTTTCTATCATGTGAATAGGGATACGGATCGTTCTTGCCTGGTCGGCAATAGCTCTTGAAATAGCCTGACGAATCCACCATGTTGCATAGGTAGAGAATTTGTATCCTTTTTCGTATTCAAACTTGTCAACAGCTTTCATAAGACCGATGTTCCCCTCCTGGATAAGGTCAAGGAACGGTAATCCTCTGTTGGTATAACGTTTAGCGATAGAGACAACCAATCTAAGGTTTGACTTTGCCATACGTGTTTTTGCTATTTCAGATTTTACTTTACCTTGACGGATCTGACCTAAGATCTCTTGGAGTTTCTCTTCAGAGAGATCAAAGCTACCCTTACTTGCTTCTCTTGTTTCAAAAAGTTTTTTGATCTCCACATAGGTACTTACCATTGTCGTCTCAGGCACGATATCAATAATGTCATTTTTATCCATGTTAATGATATTAGCAAGTAACTTTTGGTGATTTTCTTTAAGCGTATCGTTAAAAAGCGGGAGTTTATACTCTAAACGTTTTAACTCTTTATCGAAACTGTCATCAGATTTAAGTGCCGTTTCCATCGCTTTTACAAGTTCATTGATAAGTTTTGATGTTGGACCAAGGTTTAGTAGAGCATTTTTAAGAAGCTCTTTTTTATAGGCTATCTTAAGGCGTTCATGAGTGATTTTGACAGGATCTGTTTCAGTCTGCATAAATATATCAAGTTCATCACGAGACTTCATCCACTCTTTTTTCGCTTTTTCGAGATGTTTAAAACTGTCAACAACCTGTTTAACTCTTTTATCATTTCCCTTGTTGGTCGTTACTTCTTCATTAGACTCTTCTGAATTTTCTTTATCTGATTCTGTTTTTTCATCTTCAAAACTTTTGAAAAGCTCTTTTACACGTCTTTCGCGGTTTAACAGAGGCTCTTTATAGTTGAGGATATATCCGATCAGATAAGGGACAGAACAGATAGCATCGATAATAATATCTTCACCCTCTTCAATGCGCATAGAAAGATCAACTTCTTCTTCTTTAGTAAGAAGAGGTATTTTCCCCATTTCACGCAGGTACATTCTTACAGGGGAGTCTGAACGACTCCATTCAAGCAGTTCTTTTTCTTTATGAAGATCAAACTCATCTTCACTTCCAGACTCTAGAAGTTTTTTTCTTGCATCTGCTCTTCTTTTGGCTTCTTTATCCGCAAGATACTTTGCGTATTCTGAAGCAGAGATGATCTTTACTTTTGCATCTTCTGAAAATTTTTGGATCTTTTTTGCCTGTGCTGCAGTAGGTGCTTTTGTAAATTCTTTCGCAAGATTTTCAAAGATGACCACATCACCTTTTTTCTTAGACTTAAATAACGTTTCTATGTTCTTCATACTGTCTTTTGCTRCCATTTAAAACCTTTGATTTTTTGAAGTGATTAACCTCAGATATAATTAAGGTGGATTATACCGAAAATTTATTAGGTTTTGCTGTTAAATTTGATAAATTTTATTTTTTTAGCTATACTCGCGAAAATTTAATAAAGGGTCGAGAGACCTACTAAGGATTTACTTTGCAAGGTAAAGTTTGGAAATTTGGTGACAATGTCGATACAGATCTGATCATCGCAGCAAGATATCTTAATACATCTGAGCCATCTGAGTTGGCTAAATATGTGATGGAAGATGCAGACCCGGCGTTTGTTTCTAAAATGAASGAGGGTGACATTATCGTTGCTGGTGAAAACTTTGGCTGTGGTTCAAGTCGTGAACACGCTCCCATAGCACTTAAGGCAGCAGGTGTATCTGCTGTTATCGCTCCTACATTTGCACGTATTTTTTATAGAAATGCATTTAATATGGGACTTCCTATCTTTGAGCTTGAAGAAGCGGCAGAGATCAATGAAGGTGATACAGTAAGAATAGATATGGATGCAGGAGAAGTGATCAATGTTTCTCAGGCTAAAACATACAAATTTGCTCCTATCCCGGAGTTTATGCAAGAGTTGGTAGATGCAGGCGGACTGATAGCGTTCGCAAAAAAAGAAATAGCAGAAAAAGGCGTAAAATAGATGAAAAGTTATAAAATTGCTGTCATTAAAGGTGATGGGATCGGTCCTGAGATCATTGATGAAGCTATAAAAGTACTTGATGCAGTCTCAGTCACACAAGGATTTCATCTTAAATATGAAGAGTTCTTACTTGGTGGCGCGGCCATAGATGAAACAGGTGTACCTTTACCAGATGAGACTATTCGGGGTGTTAAAAAATGTGACGCAGTGCTTTTTGGTGCTATCGGTGGACCAAAGTGGGATACACTTGAAAGACATTTACGTCCGGAGACAGGATTGCTCGGTCTTCGTAAAGAGATGGGAACATTTGCAAATCTCAGACCGGCAATGGTCTATGATGAGCTTATCAATGCTTCAAGTTTGAAACCTGAAGTGATCCAGGGTGTAGATATCATGGTTGTACGTGAGCTTACAGGCGGTATCTATTTTGGTCAGCCAAGAGAACTTCATAAAGATAAAGCATTCAATACAATGGTGTATACAAGAGAAGAAGTAAAACGAATCGCTGTTGTGGCATTTGACATCGCTATGAAACGTGAAAAACGTATCTGTTCTGTAGATAAAGCAAATGTACTTGAAGTCAGCCAGTTTTGGAGAGAGATCGTTGAAGAAGTGGCTAAAGATTACCCTGAAGTAGAGCTGTCTCATATGTATGTAGATAACGCTGCAATGCAACTTATCCGTGAGCCTAAACAGTTTGATGTTATCTTAACAGGAAACATTTTTGGTGACATTCTTTCAGATGCCGCATCTATGCTTTCTGGTTCTATTGGTTTGCTTCCCTCTGCGAGTACCGGTAAAGGTGTTGGCTTATTTGAACCTATTCACGGTTCTGCGCCAGATATCGCAGGACAAGGGATCGCCAACCCCTTAGCGACCATCTCATCTGCAAGTATGATGCTTCGTTATGCTTTAGGTGAAAATGAAGCAGCGGATAAAATAGATGCTGCCATCAAAAAAGCATTGCATGAGGGTTACCGTACAGGTGACCTTGGTGACTATGATGCCAAAGAGATCTGTACCTGTACTGAGATGGGTGATATTATCGCCGACTATTCATCTAAATAGGACGTAAAACGGACGAAGTCCGTTTTACTACGCTGACGGCTGAGTCAACTTACGATTCGGCATTTAGTGCCTCACTTGCACTGCATTTTAGATGCTTGTCAGCAGTTGGCTCTCGCAACTTGTTGCTCTTAAGCTCTATGCTAATATTTTAGAATGATTTAGAAGGGAATAACATGCCCACTATCAAAGACTTTCCAAACTTTTTCTCCCAAACTGATTCTTCCATACTGCAAGATATACAAACCGTTACAGACTATTTAACCCAAAATTATCATGCCAAATGCTATGTGGTAGGTGGCGCGGTGCGTGATCGTATTTTAGGGCGTGAGTGTAAAGACTATGATATTGAGTGTTTTGGTATTGGAGTGGAAGATTTTGAGAGTGCCATGGAACACTTGGGTGCTCAGGGTGTGGGTAAGAGTTTTTTTGTTTACAAATATCATGATTTGGATATCTCTTTGCCGCGTACTGAGCAAAAAGTTTCTCCGGGGCACCGCGGATTTGAAGTCCATTTGGCCACAGAAGAAAAAGAAGCATCCCAAAGACGGGATTTTACGGTCAATGCTTTGATGTATGACATTCAAAATGAACAGATATTTGATTTTTGGGATGGCTTGGAAGATCTGGAGCATAAAGAGCTGCGTGTTGTGGATGAAAACTCATTTGTGGAAGAC
This sequence comes from Sulfurovum sp., assembly GCA_002733215.1. Lineage (GTDB taxonomy): Bacteria > Campylobacterota > Campylobacteria > Campylobacterales > Sulfurovaceae > Sulfurovum. Next base: position 68,103 of record NVUY01000014.1, read on the forward strand.
AGTTTACGAGTACTTCGTGCTATGCAGTTTGCAGCACGTTTTGGTTTTAAAGTAGAAGAGAAGACTTGTCTCTTGTGTCAGAGTATCTCTCTGGATGATCTGCCAAAAGAACGACTGTTCAGTGAGTTTGAAAAGATGTTTAGTGGGAGACATTTGCACTATGGACTTTATTATCTCTTTACACTGGGAATTGCAAGAAAACTTTTTAATGAAAATATAGAAAAGAAAACATTTCTTGTTTTAAGTAAAACACTGCAAAAGAATCAAAAAAACTTTGTGGAAAAACTTAGACCCTATTATTTTCTTTTTATCTGTAAAGCGTATTTCCAAATAGATATCAAAGATCTATTGGAGAGATTAGGCACACCTAACAGTTACAGTAAAAAAGTAGAAACAGCCGCAGTACCTAAGAATGTCACAGCATCATTCATAGCCAATCTTTCACTCAAAGAGGGCATAGTAGAGTATGTAGGAAACTATCATCCTGCTGTGCGAGCCATGGCAAAAAAGTTGGATGTATGGGACAGACTTTTTGACAGAGGTGTCACACCTGTACAATTGATGGTGGAAGGGTTTTCAGGTAAAGCCCTGGGGGATGAACTTGAAAGAAGAACACAGAGTAAGATAAATGAGTTGAAAGAAAAAGTGCTATAATTTGATAATTTAAATCAGCAGGGCAGAGTATGGAAAAAAGAGCAAGGGTCTTAATAGACTGTGAAGATGCAAAAGGGTTGGTATATAAGATCTCTAAAGTTTTTTATGACAGAGATCTGAACATCGATAATAACCGTGAATTTGTTGATAAAGAGCATGGAAGATTTTTCATGCGTACCGTTGTCTCGGGACTTTTTGATGTAGAAGAGTTACTTACTGAACTCAAAACAGTGACACCTGCAGATGCACACATTAGAGTGATCGAGCCTAAAGATAAGAAGATCGTTATCTTGGCAACCAAAGAGTCTCATGCTCTGGGAGATATACTTATCCGACATGCAGATGGTGAACTGGGTGCTACCATCGAATGTGTCATCGCAAATCATGATACCCTCGAAACGCTTGTTCGCAGATTTGACATCCCTTTCTTTCATGTACCGGCAGATAATATGAGCAGAGAAGAGCATGAATCCCTTATGATGAAACTTGTAGACGAGTTTGAATTTGACAACATTGTGCTTGCCAAATATATGCGTATATTAACCCCTGCATTTGTCAAAGCCTATCCTCAGCAGATCATAAATATCCATCATTCATTTTTACCGGCATTTATAGGAGCTAATCCTTATAAACAGGCATTTGAAAGAGGTGTGAAGATCATTGGGGCGACAGCACACTATGTGACAGATGATCTTGATGAAGGTCCGATCATCGCGCAAGATGTCATCCCTGTAAATCACCGTCTTACCTGGAGAGATATGCAAAGAGCAGGACGAGATGGAGAGAAGATAGTTCTATCTCGTGCATTGGCACTTGTACTCAATGACAGAGTATTCGTTAACGGCAACAAAACGGTGATTTTTTAAAAGCCCTCATTAAATCACACGGTAGTGTGTCTTTGTCATGTTGAACGCCCTTGAAAGCGGAGCGATTCGAGAGACATGACGCTTTTTTGTTTCGTTTTTTTTAAAAAAATGAAAAGAGAAACAACGCCACAAGTCAAATAGAAGGAAAAAGGAATCTCGAAATATGTTTAATATTGTTTTAGTAGAACCACAAATACCACCCAATACAGGTACCATAGGTCGTCTTTGTGTCAATTTAGGGGCAACACTGCACCTTATAGAGCCACTTGGCTTTGACATAGACGACAAAGCGGTTAAACGTGCAGGACTTGACTACTGGAAAGATCTGGATCTGCTTGTATGGGAGAGTTTTGATGCTTTTTTAGAGAAACATCCTATAGGGTCAAACTCTTATATGGCAACCACCAAAACAGACAACCTTTATTTTAATGCGCCGTTTAAAAAAGATGACTATATTTTGTTTGGCTCAGAAACAAAAGGTATCGATGAAAAAGTCTTGCTTGCACATCCAGACCGATGCATCACCATCCCTATGGGTGGAGCAGGCAGGAGCCTCAATTTGAGTGTCAGTGTGGGTATCGTTATGTATGATGCCTTGCGTCAAAATTATGATGGGTTTGAAAAGATCACCATCAAAAACACATTAAAGGATTAATATGTCATTTGGAGATATTTTATATGTCATTGCTATTTTTTTATTTGCCTATATTACTTTTGGTATTGTTAGAGGATATTTTAAAAGTAAATTTGATGATGAGGGTAGGCGTATTGATATGATCGATGAGGATGAAGAAGAAAAAAAAGACTAACCACCTCTTTACCAACTCTTAGGTAAAATAATAGCTATTATTATTTACTAGGAAACCCTAAAATGACACAAGCACTACTTATCGAAATCGGTGTGGAAGAACTTCCCGCTATACCACTACTTAAAATCGTATCTAACATAGAAAAATCATGGGCTAAACTGCTTGAAGAATATCAGCTCTCTACTGTAATGACAGACCTCCCCCTTCCTAACGACTTTGAATTTATTTATACGCCTAGAAGATTAGTACTCAAACATGCTTCTATGCCTATAAAACAAGAAGATAGTACCGTGGAATTTTTTGGTCCTCCAATGGTAGCAGCTCTAAAAGACGGCGTAGCAACAAAAGCGGCTGAAGGTTTTGCCCGTAAATGTGGTGTAGCTTTTGACGCGCTTGGTCGTGGAGAGAAGAACGGCAAAGAAGTCCTTTATTTCAAAAAAGAAGAAAAAGGTGCCCAAACCGTTTCACTTTTAGAAGAGATGCTGGAAAAATGGATAGCATCTATGTCATTTGGAAAAATGATGCGCTGGGGAAGCAGAACCGATGAATTCATTCGTCCTATCAGATGGCTACAAGTCAGAATGGATGACAGTTTGGTTCCTGTAGAGCTTTTTGGTGTAAAGTCAGATACAAAAACCTATGTACATCGGATGGTGACGTATGATGCGGTGGAAGTAGCTAATGTCAATGATTATGAGAATATCTTGTCAGAGGGTGCAGTAATGTTGGAGCCTAAAGACAGAGAGTCAAAAATTTTGGCTGAGTTTGATGCTTTGGAATCAGCGCATAATATTATCATCGAAAGAGACCGCTCACTCATCGCAGAAGTCGTTGCTATTACGGAAAACCCTAAAGCACTTGTAGGAACTTTTGATGAACTTTTCTTAGATCTTCCACCTGAAGTGATCATTACTTCCATGAAAGAACATCAGCGTTACTTCCCGGTATTTGAAAATGGGAAAATAGCAAACAAGTTTGTAGTAGTTTCCAATGCCTATACCAATGACTATACCAAAGTTCTTGCAGGAAATGAGCGTGTACTTAAACCTCGTCTTGCAGATGGTCTTTTCTTTTATCAAAATGATCTCAAAAATGGGCTTAGTACAGATGGACTTGAAAAAGTACAGTTCATTGATGGACTTGGCACACTGGCAGATAAAATAGTAAGAGAAAAGAACATTGCTGTACGTCTTTTGGGTCTTTACATGGAAAAAGTAGAAGCGCAGAGTGGGAAGAACAATGCCCAACTGGAAAAAGATATGGACAGAGCAGTAAACCTTGCCAAAGCAGATCTTATGTCTGAGATGGTCTACGAATTTACAGAACTTCAAGGGCTTATGGGATACTACTATGCTAAAGCACTTGGAGAGGATGAGATCGTTTACTCTGCCATAAAAGAGCAGTATATGCCGGTAGGTGAGGGTGCAGAACTTCCAACTTCTATCTTCTCATCTATCGTTGCGATGTCTGCAAAACTGGACACACTTCTAGGACTCTTCTCAGTAGGTAAAATACCAACAGGTTCAAAAGATCCATTTGCATTAAGACGTGCAGTCAATGGTATCGTTCGTATCGTTACAGAGTATGATCTTGCATTTAACATCGATGACATCATTTTACTTTTAAAAGGTGCTTATATTAAAAAAGATGATAATAGTGAGTTAAATATTCTTTTACTTTCTGGATTTATTATAGAGCGTATCAGTAAATCACTTGACGCTAACCCATCAGTAATCGCGGCTGTTTTAGTAAGTGGTGAAAGAGATATCAATGAAATCGCAAAAAAGGTAGCTTCACTAAATGAGATAGTAAGTACAGATGCTTTTAAAGAACAATTTTCAACCTTCAAACGTGTCGCAAACATCTCTAAAGATATAGACTTAAATATAGACTTAAACATTAATGTATCACTCTTTGAAGAAGATGCAGAAGTGACACTTTATAATGCTTACGAAAAAATTATCAATCAGGATTATGCAGACTACAAAACGAAACTTGAAGCGTTATTTGGACTTAAAAGAGAACTAGATAGTTATTTTGATGATGTAATGGTAAATACAAATAATAATGTATTGAGAGCTAATAGACTAAATATGATAGGGTCTATTTATAGGACCTTTAAGAGTATTGCAGATATTAAAGAAATTACGGTTTAAACTGTTATTTGTAAGGATTTACTTTAATACAAAGGGAGTTAGTAAATATGTCTAAAAGAACTTGTGGAGTTTGTAAAAATGAGGTTAATACTAGTGATAAATTTTGCATTTTCTGTGGATCTAAATTAGAGCCGCTGAAGCAGGTTGATGAAGCTTATGAAGAAGTTTTTAATAGTGCAGAAGGCATTATGGTGGCACTATTGGCAAAAGTTGCTAAGTCAGATGGGAACATCAGTAGGGATGAAGCCAAATTTATGGGTAAAGTCTATGATGAATTTTGCAAAGTAAAGAGTGATTTAAAACGCAGAGATATCTTTAAACAGATACTTGCAAAAGAAAAAAGTAACTTAAGTAATGTAGCTAAACTCTGTGAAAATTTCTTATCTATGAATCTAAGTAAAGCTCAAAATATAACGTTTGTATCTATGTTGGTTGAACTAGCATATATTGGTATGGTCTACAGTAAAGAAGAAGAAAATTTAATAGTAAAAATAGTACACAATTTAGATATGGATTTTTTGGAGTATAAAAGGATAGTAGATGAGCATATATCTAAGGAAAAGTCGGAGAATAAATCTAAAGAGTATTCTATATACCTTAGTATAGATGAGTGTTATGTCGTATTAAATATAGATAAGAACGTATCAGATGCTGAGCTAAAGAAAAGCTATAGAAAGTTAGCTAGGGCATATCATAGCGATATACTTAAAGGCAAAGATTTGCCTACGGATATAGTAGAATTTGGTGATGAAAAATTGAAATCTATGAACTTTGCTTATGAGAAATTAAAAAAGTATAGGAATTTTAGATGAGCTACAAATGCGAAACATGCAAACATGTAAATATAGATAAGGCTCTATTCTGTGCTAACTGTGGAAGTAAAATAAATAAAGTCAAGCCTTCAAATAAAAATGAAATAGTTGTATCTGTTGTGTTGGTTGTGATAACTGCATTTATAATAAATTATTACATGAATAGAATAGAACAAGGAAAGATTGAAGTACTTGAAGTAGAAAAAAATAGAATAGTACAGCAAAAATATGACGTAGAAAATTCAAAAAAACAAAGAAATCTTGAAGTTGAGAAAAATAGAATAGAACAGCAAAAACTTGAAGTAGAAAATTTAAAAGAACTTAGTGATAGTGATATTGTAGCTATAATCGAGGTACTTAATCCTCAAAACTTAAAGATGAAGAAAGATACTTTTGAAACAAGTGATGACTACAGAAGAAAAAAAGGACAAGACCTTATAAGAAGACAGACTATCTTAGATGAAATCCTGTCAAGTCACACTTCAGGTACAGTGTCTATGCGTAGTTACGATGCAGATAATGAAAGAATAACACTAAACATTACTTGGACTAAATCTCTTTCAGCATATATAGATAAAGATTCATTTAAAGTGATTGATTTTAAAATGTCTAAAGATATGGCAAAAGAGCTCTTTTTAGAGGGGAAGAGACAAAATTTTTGGTTACATGCTCGAATCTGGAAATCGCTTTTAGCTCCTACGCGTCTATCTCTATGGTATAAAAATAAAAAATCTCTATTTGATTGGTCCGATATAAAAATGGTTGATACACTCATGTACCCAGATATTGAGTATGGTAATTCTATGACATGGTATGAAGCAATTACATACTGTGAAAATTATACTTATGGTACATATGCTGATTGGCGGCTACCTCGTGTGGAAGAATTATCTAGATTGTATAAGGATAATGGTAAGTTTTCTTCTCATTTTTACTGGTCCTCTACTGTGCGTGCAGGGTATTCTAATGATGCATGGCTTATCTACTTCAGCGATGGAATCAAGTACGGCGGACATAAGAGTAAGAGATATAATGTCCGTTGTGTCAGAGCAGGACAGTGACAGTGATTTGACTTTTAACTCGTTCCCATGCTCTGCGTGGGAATGCATATATTAGTTTTGAATTTTAATAAACTTAATACACCGTTAGGTGAGAAATAAACATATGATAAGCACTTAACAGTGGACTTGGAGCAGTGATGGATAAAAATCGCAGTATGCATTCCCACGCAGAGCATGGGAACGAGAGGCATTGTTACGACAGCATCATCATCGGTGCAGGTATTGCAGGAGCGGCCACTGCGTATGCTCTCAGGCAAAAAGGTCAAACAGTACTTGTCTTAGATAAAAAAGGCATTGCTTTCGGTGGATCCGGGGCTGCCGGGGCTTTTGTTTCTCCTAAAATAGGGAAGGGCTCACCTCTTCAAACACTTACTAACGAAGCTTTCTCCTTTGCTAAAGATTTTTACCTTTCTGTTTGTCCTCAATTTTTTCATCAAACCGGTGTGATACGACTACCTAAAGATGAAGAGGATGCGAAGAAGTTTTCTGACTATGAAGCCTTTAATCAAAACAAATATGAAAATTACAGTAAAGCACAACTGCACTCACTGGGTATCAAGTCTGAATTTGAGAGTTTTTATTTTCCTGAAGCCGGAGATTGTGACGCGGTTGAGGTATGTGAGCTTTTACTGAAAGAGATAGAAGTCATTGAGTATGATGTGGCAGATGTCATACAAAAAGACGAACTATGGTACATAGGTGAACATAAAGCCCAAAACCTTATATTGGCAACAGGCTATGAGAGTGACCTTGCAGACCTGCGTTATATGGGCATAAGAAGTACCTGGGGTACAAGAGGGGACTTTACTTCCTCTTTGTCATTAAATGTAAGTATGCATCAGTCTATGTCTGTGGGAGCCAATGTAGGTGGCATCATCAAACTTGGTGCGACGCACGAGAAAGAAGTGAAGGAGATCGTCTCCTGTAAAGAAAAACAGGCTTTAGAGCTTAAAGAAAAAGCTTCTTCTCTGATAGAGACTTCCGATCTGGCACTTCAAAAAGTATATTGCGGAATGAGAGCAGGGTCTAAAGACTATTTTCCTTTGCTGGGGAGAGTCATTGATGTTCCTTTTATGTTAGAAAATTATCCTGCCATTGTTCGGGGTGCTAAACCTGAGATGAAGTATGTGGATCATTTGTTTGTTTGTAATGGTTTGGGAGGGCGAGGGTTTGTTTTTGCACCCTTGATGGCTAAGATGCTAGCTGAGTTTATCGTAAATGATACAGAAATTGATAAGAGGATAAATTCGGATAGGTTATTTTTAAGGTGGTGTAGAAAATTGTAGGGTGCTGTTGCTAACGCAGCCTTGAAATTTTAATTTTCAGGTTTCTCCCACACATCCCAGTCAGGTTCCTGTGAAACATGAGGAAAACCATCGAGTAACTCCTGGGGTTGGAACTTTGGTTTATAGGCAAAGGCTTTACATCCGTCTACCCAGTATCCCAGATAGATCCAGGGTAATTCAAGGATTTTTGCCAGTTTTATCTGGTAGAGTAGAGAGTAGGTACCTAAAGAGAGATTGGCGTAGTCAGGATCATAGTAAAAGTAGATGGAAGATATACCGTCATCCAGTATATCGATGAGGTCAACACCGACAAGTTTGTCGTCTATGATATAAAGTACTTCTTTTCCAAAATCATGTGCACCTTCCACAAAATTTTCATGGTACTCTCTTTGAGAGATATTACGGTGTTGCCATTGGTCTTTTTCATGTTTAAAATGGTGGTATTTGTTGTAAAGATTGATATGTGCCTGAGTGAGTGACGGCTCCTGCACGATGATCTTGGTGTTTGCATTGCGTTTAATGGATTTTTTTTGTGACTTGGTGTAATGGTAGTCCTTGACACCTATGCGGATGCTTTTGCATTCATTACATCCCTTACAGATAGGATGAAAAAAGTATTTACCAAAGCGTCTCCAACCTCTCGAGATCACAGCGGTAGCGAAGTGTTTACTCGCTTTACTGACGTACTTGTAGTTCATACGTACTTTATTCCCCGGGATGTATGCACAGTCATAGTCCAGCATAGAAAAGTCTGTTGATGGAGGGTTTAATAGATCTAGTTCTTCGTTCATCGAGTAGAACTACCCCTCAACCAAAGTTTCAGTTGTAGGTAGGACCCTCACAAATCCGTACGTGCGGATTTCCCGCATACGGCTTTTCAATGT
>NVUY01000015.1 GCA_002733215.1 Sulfurovum sp.
CGATACTAAGCTCTTATCTGTAAGACTACTTAGGCAGGACTAAACACTTTGAAGTATCGCACCTGCTAGTAAGTGCCGATTTGTCTTGGCACACATGCTCGAAGTTTACCCAAATCTTGGTAAAATGGCAGTAAATAACGCTAGTCAAGGTCTTATATGATGAATAAAACAGCTGTATGTATTATTTCTGGCGGTATGGATAGCGCCTTGAGCGCAAAGATGGCTCAGCTTGAAGGCTATGAGATCATTGCTTTGCATTTTAATTATGGACAGCGTACAGAAGCGAAAGAACTGGAATGTTTTCGTAAGATCGCCTTGGCAGTAGAAGCAAGTGAAAGCTATGAGATAGATCTGCCTTTTTTTGAACAGATAGGGGCATCTGCATTGACAGACAAGCATATAGATGTACCTACTGGAGGCATAGAAGAGGGTGTCCCTGTCACCTATGTACCTTTTAGAAATGGTATCTTTCTCTCCATCGCTGCAGCTGTGGCAGAAAAACATGCTGCCCAGGCACTCTTTATCGGTGTGGTGGAAGAAGACAGTTCCGGTTACCCTGACTGTCGTGAAAATTATATAGAACAAATGCAAGATGCCATTAACCTTGGTACCAAAGATGAAACGCAGCTAGAGATAAAGATGCCTTTGGTAGCTTTGAAAAAAAGTCAGATAGTTCAAAAGTCTTTGGCACTTCATGTCCCTTTGGAAGATACATGGAGCTGTTATAAATCTGAAGAAAAAGCCTGTGGTCTGTGTGACTCTTGCAGATTGAGACTGAAAGGCTTTAAAGAAGCCGGGCTGGTTGACCCGATCTCTTATGACCTGTTATGAGTGGTGTTGAAAGCCATTGGCAATAAAGTTAAATTCATAGCTGCGATCCGGATATTGGGCAAGACCTTCAGATATAAATTGCTGTCGTGAGATCTGTCTGTTCCAGTATCTATAGGTTAAGCTCTTAAACCATGCTTTCTTCTCGGGAGTATCAAGAGCAATTCTTTGGTAATTTGGATCATGCTGTATACCTCCTGCTACTTTTCTCATGGTTTGCTGATAAGATTCTGATTGTGCCGCAGTGGGTTGTTGATGTTGTTTGGCTTTTGGTGCAGATGCTACTTCCGGGGAAGTGAGTGCATTGATGGTATTCGTACATCCTGAGAAGCCCAGGGCAACACAAGCTGCGATGGTTAAACGTAATTTCATTTTTTTCCTTTAGTTAGGATCAATTCTTTTCCTAAAACCTATTTTAACGAAATCAAATAAAATTAACTATATATCTATGCTATAATCTTGCAAAAATTAAGGCTTTAAGCTATGAGAATCCCCGCTAAATCACCACAGGCAAAAGAAGCAACCCTTCTGGTTGAAGGTCTACAGGCTTATTTTGTTTCAAAATTGAATTCTCTTGCTCTGGCATATGGAGAAGGGAAATCCTGTGAGACAGTGATATGGAGTCGTGACGGCGGTAAACACGGTGGCGGTGTACGGTATGAAACCAGAGATTCTGTTGTGTTTGACAGGGGTTCAGTGAATGTCTCTCAAGTCCATTATGATGATACCGAACATAAAAAACTGGGTTCTGCCACGGCTATCTCCACTATTATCCATCCACGTAATCCGCATGCGCCCTCGATGCACATGCATATCTCATGGACGCAAATGAAAGAGGGAAGTGGCTACTGGCGTGTGATGGCTGACCTGAATCCTTCCATCATCAGTGAAGCAGACCTGGATAAAAAGATCTTTTCTACCACCCTTCAGAAGGTGACAGGTATACTCTATGAAGAGGGTGCTGCCCAGGGTGACAGGTATTTTAATATTCCTGCCTTAGGCAGACATCGCGGTGTCAGTCATTATTATCTTGAAGGGTACAACAGCGGAAATTTTGAAACAGATAAAAATTTTGCTTTGGAGATAGCGGAATCTGTGATCGACACTTACATCTCTATCCTCTCGGCTAAACTCACGGCACACAGTACCTTTACAGAAGAAGACAAAGAAGAACAGCTCGCTTACCATACACTTTATCTTTTCCAGGTACTTACACTGGACAGAGGTACCACCTCAGGACTACTTGTGCACGATCAGAATGATGTGGGTATCATGGGTTCCATCCCCTCACATGTCAACAGAGATATTTTAGCGTCTTGGGTAGAGAAAATGTCTGCACCTCAAGATATTTTACTTAAGTCCTTACTGAAAGTTTTACCTGATCAGGTACCTACACCTGTGGAAGAAAAGACAAAAAAAGCATTGGCTAATGCGGTCCGTAAACATTATAAAAAATACCCAGAAGCTTTGAGTATGCAGGCCTCAGGAGAAAGTGTTCCTTCTACGGTTGAGAATCATGTGTAGGGTGTTGTACGATTCAGCATTTAGTGCTTCACTTGCACTGCATTTTAATGCTTGTGTCCTCACAACACCCTACGCAAATATAAATTTTCCTAATTTTTTGTCTTTTTTCACCTTTTCATACGTATCCATCACGCCGTTCATGGCAATATAAATTCCAGATTTTTCCAGCGCATTTATATATCCGTAAGCCGAAGATAAATTTGCAGTAGCTTCTACGGGGTCTATACTGTAGGGAACCATAGCTCCTGTAAATACTATGCATTTTTCACAGTCTCCGTCAAAGAGGTATTCGGCTGTCATATTCATAGTGTCTGTGCCGTGTATGACAATAATATATTCATAGCCTGAGTGACTTATCGTTGCCAATAGTTCCAGTCTATCCTGATTTGTCATATCAAGACTGTCTTTGCCTATGATATTGAGTACTTCAAACTCACAAAACCATTTGTTGGCTATTTGTTCAACAGTATGTGCTGTTTTGCTAACAATCAATTCACCATTAAGAGGATCATATACTTTGTTAAATGTGCCACCTGTGTTGATTATGAGTATTTTGCGCATTTGATTCCTTCTATCTGGGATGGGTTTCTTATATTTTACCTCAATGATGTTAAAATGTTGGAATTTATTTTGGGAGTTCACATGGTAATGAAGGGTAAAAAGGGTGTTATTTTAGGTATCGCCAATAAAAAATCAATCGCATACGGTATTGCAAAGGCATGTCAGGAGCAGGGTGCGGAGATGGCGATCACATTTCTTAATGAAAGATTTGAGCAAAAACTGGTTCCTATCGCAGAAGATCTGGACTGTGGGGCAAGACTTTATCCTTGTGATGTCTCTAAACCTGAAGAGATCACAGCACTTAAGGAGTCATTGGAAAAAGATTTTGGTCAGATAGATTTCATTGTGCACTCCATTGCTTTTGCTCCCAAAGAAGGATTAAGCGGACGTTTTGTGAATATTTCGAAAGAAGCATTTGGCGTTTCCCTGGATATCTCTGTCTATTCACTCATCGAGATCGTACGTGAACTTAAACCGATCCTCTCTTCCAGTTCATCTGTATTGACATTGAGCTATTATGGTGGAGAAAAATGGATCCCGAATTATAATCTGATGGGTGTGGCAAAAGCGGCCTTGGAAATGACAGTAAAATACCTTGCTGAAGACTTAGGAAGAGACGGTATTAGAGTCAATGCCATTTCCGCCGGTCCCATCAAAACACTTGCTGCGGCAGGGATAGGTGACTTTGGCTTTATGCTCAAGTGGAATAAAGCCCATTCACCGCTTAAAGAAAATGTCAGCATCAGCCAAGTAGGTAATTCCGGTATGTATCTGCTTTCAGATCTGAGTTCCGCTGTCACCGGTGAAATACATTATGTAGATGGCGGATATAATATAATGGGTATGCCTGCGGTTGAGTTTGATGATGAAGGTAAGCCTCACATTGCCTGGAACGGTGAAAAATAATTAAGGGCACCTCCAATGCCATTAAGTTAAGGATTATTTTACATAAGGAGCAGGGACTTCAGTCCCGTTTTATGGGACTGAAGTCCCTACTCCACGAAAAGATTTATCCTTAAGAAGATCTCTTTAATTTTTCAACTTTTTAAAGGGAAAAAGTAATAACGAAGCGATACTCAGCATAGCTATGAGTATCGTGTCACTCAAATGTTTCATAAGCGATAAAAACACTTTCCAGATCTCACCTTTGTACCCCACTTTTGCATAAGATTTCATCCGTTTTGTTGTTTTGATAAAATGTTTTTCTCCACCTTTGAGTAGCTGTATAAACCCATTGTCTGCATAGCTTGTGGCCAGTTTTACAGTATTTTTATCGTAGTGGCGCAGGGTATCTGTATGGGTTAAAAGCTTGGTATTTGAGAGATCTAACATGAGTACTGTGTTTTTACCATAATGTTTACTAAGTGTAGACATGGTTTCTAATTCATCTGTATTTTTACTCTTTGAAAGTATCTTGAGTGTGTTTTTTAGTCCTACTTCTTCGTGAATGTCAGAAATGTTGTTCAGTAAAGGTTTGACTGTCTGAATACTTTTTGTTTCGCGAATCTGCCTGCTTTGACGTAGAAGATACTTTTTGAGCCATGAGGGTATTTTATTGCTCCTGTGTGCCAGTTTCAGTACAGATATACCACCTTTGGCTGTGGAAGAAGTACCAAATGTAAAAAATGTACTGACAGAGGCAACAAGTCCTATGCCGGAGAGTGATACAAGGACTGTGTCCACCTTTTCATCTTTAAAATAGTGTGATCCCTCTATGGCCAGATCCCGCAGATCACCGATAAGAAAAAAGTCAGAACTTATGGCAGAGACTTGACCTAGCATTTCATCACTTGTTCCTGTATATATGCCTTCAAAGATCTTGTTGCTTCGGTACTCAAAACTTTCTCTTTTTGTTTGTATGTTTCTGAGCAGGTCTTGGGCTTCAGCTACCTGTGATACATAATCAAACTGCATAAAATACTCAAGGTATTCCTGTGCATCTGCATATTTTTCTTGAGAGATGAGTACTTTTGTATGTGGAAGCGGATCTACCCTTACGAGTGTATGGTAGGCATAGGTATGTTTTTGGTACAGTAAAACAGCAGATAATACAATGATACTGATGAGTGAAATCTTGTAAAAAAGTTTATACATATGTCATTGTATCAAGTAAAGATGATAAAATACAAGAAAATAAAGGTTTATTCTGCATGCAAGACTCAAAAGAGTACCTGGCTAAAAAAGCATTTTTCGATAAGGTACTGACTATTTACGGACGTAATGCTGTGATGGAAGCACTGGAAAATGAGGCTGTGACCCTACATAAACTGCATCTTTCCAAGTCAAACAAAGATGCCTCTGTACTTGAAGAGATGAAAGGCATTGCTAAAAGACGAGAGATAGAAGTCGCTTACCATGACAAACAGTCTCTTTCACGCATTTCAAAAAATGCAAAACAGGACCAGGGTGTGGCACTGGACATTGTGCTTGAACATTTTGGAGATGAAGAGAGTTTTAGATCGAAACATCATCGCTATCGTATCATCGCGCTTGACGGCGTGACAAACCCTCAAAATCTTGGTATGATCATCCGTTCCTGTGCAGCGGGGAATGTAGATGCCATACTGCTTCCAACAAAAGGTGCCGCACAGATTAGCCCCCTTGTGATAAAAGCTTCAGTGGGTACTCTGTTTAAAATGCCTATTATCAAAACTACCAATCTGGCAAACACACTAAGAAGTTTTCAACATGAAGGGGCATCTGTCTATACTCTCTCTTCTCTTGCCTCCCTCAGCTATAAAAACCAAACTTATACAGACAAAACTATCTTTGTGCTTGGTAATGAAAGTGAAGGGGTGAGCAAAGCAGTAGAGTCTCTGTGTGATGAAAGTATTGCTATCCCTATGCAAAGAGGGGTAGAGTCTCTTAATGTGGCTGTCACTGCTTCTTTGTTGGCATTTCTCTAATCTAAACGATTGGTGACTTTGAGAGCTTGATCAAATCAACAGGATAAACAATCAGGTTCTATGTTCAATTTGCATCCTCCTTCATCGCATTTTTGGGTAATGCAATATTGGTTTCTATGAAGTGAAAAAGTAGATATATAGTGTTATAATTGACAAAAAGTATATGGAGTTGTAATAGTGTTGAATGAAAATATAACAATTGAAGACGCACACAAGAAGATAAAAGAAGAGGTACATAAGCTAGTAGAGAGTCATCGTATTGAGCATGATGTTTTTTATCAGGCACTTGAAGAGGTGTTATTCTCTATTGCACCACTTTATCTTGCGGATGAAAGATATGCAAAACATAATATTATCAGAAGATTGGCGAATCCTGACAGAATTATAAAGTTTAAGGTTGAATGGATGAATGACAAGAATGAAATTCGGGTCAATACCGGCTACAGGATCCAGTTCAATAATTCACTTGGCCCGTACAAAGGGGGTCTTCGTTTTCATCCATCAGTAAATGAAGGCGTTTTGAAGTTTTTAGGGTTTGAACAGATCCTTAAAAATGCGCTGACCGGACTGCCGATAGGCGGTGCAAAAGGTGGAAGTGACTTTGACCCAAAAGGGAAAAGTGACTTTGAAGTGATGAAATTCTGTACGGCTTTCATGAGAGAACTGCATAAATACATCGGTCCGCGTATGGATGTTCCTGCGGGAGATATCGGAGTGGGGTCAAGAGAAATATCATACCTTTTTGGTGAATACAAAAAGATCACTTCAACTTTTGATGGTATTTTAACCGGAAAACCGTTATTTTCAGGAGGTTCTCTCGCTCGTACAGAAGCTACAGGTTACGGAGTGGTTTATTTTACTGAAGCTATGTTGGAAACAGAAAATAAAGAGAGCCTCGAAGGTAAGATCTGTAACGTGAGCGGTGCAGGAAATGTCGCACTTCACACGATAGAAAAGCTTCTTCAGATAGGAGCTATTCCTGTGACTTGTACAGACTCAAAAGGAACGATCTATGATGCCAGAGGTGTAGATCTGGAATTTTTAAAAGACTTGAAATTCAACCGTAGGGGCTCTTTGGAAGAGTATGTTGTAAAACATCCTGAAGCTATTTACATCCCTGTGTCAGAATATCCTGAAGGAGGGCATGCCGTATGGCACATAGAATGTTATGCTGCTTTTCCTTGTTCTACACAAAATGAGTTGACTAAGATCGATGCTGATACTCTCCTTGCAAATGGTTGTGTCTCTGTGACGGAAGGGGCCAATATGCCATCTACTCCGGAAGCCATGGCAACCTTCCTGGAAAATAAGATCTGTTTTGGCCCGGCTAAAGCGGCCAATGCAGGCGGTGTTGCTGTAAGTAGTTTTGAAATGAGCCAAAATGCCTCTATGATCAAATGGAGTTTTGAAGAGGTGGATGCCAGACTAAAAACGACAATGCAGAATATTTGTAAAGATATTGCCACTACGGCTAAAGAGTATGGTGTTGAAGGAAACTATGTGGATGGTGCAAATATTACCGGATTCAAGAAAGTTGCTGATGTGATGATCGCTGAGGGAATATAGCATTATTTTCATCTATAAAAAGTATAAGGGTACCTCCAATGACCCTCTATGCTTATATTCGACATAGACTTCCAATGTCATTGACTATCTTGTCTCTCTGATCTCTTGGGTTATTGTTGAAAAATTTCTTTTTACTTAATTGTTATAGTACAATACCTTTGATACATAAAAGTACAAAGGAAGTATAAATGTCAGATATTCGAAAAAGTGACAGTAACCAAGGTGTAGACAGAAAAGAGGCAATGAAAAACTTAAGACATGATATGAAAAAAGAGCATGAGTGTCTGGAGGAAAACCAGCATTGTGCCAATGCACGTAAGGGGATCCTCGCCAGCATGCAATCCGTTATGAGCTTAGATAAAGAGTATTTCACAAAGTTTTATAAAGATCATCAGGTTTTTGCTGTAAATTTTTCTGATTACAAATATGTTGAAGAACTGTGTGCTTTGATCTGTGCTGCCGAAAGTTGGTATACTTTACCTGGTGATAACCTGCCCGGTGATCCGGATGATCCTTATGGAGACGTTGGTTGGATCGGTGGATTGAACCTTCATATTCACGCTAGTTTATATTTCGGATTTACAAAAAAAGAGATGTTGCGGTTATTCCAGATCCTCCAGGAAGTAAAAGAGATAGAGATCAATGATCTTGCTCTACCGGGATATACTATTCCAAAGATTGAACTGAAAGACTCAGAAGATTGGATGCTGTATTATGTTGCTGCTGTTGTTGTAAAGTGCAAAGCAGCAATTTTGCATTTTGAAAGCAGAAGAGAAGAGTTGGGAATTTCTGCAGAGTTAAGAGATGATATCGTGGGAGCTATACGAACGACTTATTGGTGGAAACACATGATGATGAGTCGGGTTATTGATTTCTCTACAGAAGGATTGCCGCCGGAAGTTCTTGAAAGAATTTAGGAACTGTGTGCTTTAGCATCTAAAAAGAGTTTTTCAAACGCATCCGCTTTCATAGGTTTTGAAAAGTAATAGCCTTGTAATACATCACATTTTTGATCTACAAGAAACTTTCGCTGTTCCTCATTTTCAATGCCTTCTGCAACAATGTTTAATCTGAGATTTTTAGCAATAGCAAAGATGGTTTTAATAAAGTACCTGTCTTCTTCATTTTCAAGAGTATTCAATTCCGATATGAACGATTTGTCTATCTTGATCTCATCGACGGGTAATTGACGAAGATAACTTAAAGAGGAATACCCTGTCCCAAAATCATCCATTGAAAAACGAATACCATAGCTTTGAAGTATTTTCATATTGGTAATTAGCTGTTTTACATCTTCTGCGACAGTAGTCTCTGTGATTTCAAAAACGATTTTTGAACATTGTTCTTTTGTAAGATATTTGTCACAGAGCTCTTTGATATCATCTAGAAAAGTATGATGAAAGAGTTGTCTCATACTAATGTTAATGGACATCTGTTGTAAAGAAATACCTTTGTCTTCCCACTTTTTAAATGTATAAAATGACTCTTTTAAAATCTCATACCCCAACTCTATGATGAAACCTGTTTTTTCAGAAATAGGGATAAACTCTGCAGGACCGACTTCTCCAAGCTTTTCATTATCCCAGCGTGCAAGCACTTCACAGCCAATGATCTCATTTTCAGGATTGTATTGTGGCTGATAAGCCAATGATATCTCGTTATTATCAAGAGAAAAATGTAATAAACGTTCTATTTCAAGTTTCCGTTCAACTCGTTTTGCAAGTTTATCATTGAAAAATATGATGCCGTTCCTACCCTGTACTTTAGCTTCGTACATGGCGATATCTGCTTCTTTTACAAAGGTACTGGCATCTATTTTTGGATTAGAGATAATACTCACACCGATACTGGCACTAATATACAAATGATGTTCTCCAATACGGTAACTTTCTCTGATAACTTCCAGTAGTTTTTGTGAAAAGTGTGACGCCTGTTCTATACATTCTTTCTTTGTAGCATAATCAGAACTAAGGATGCAAAACTCATCTCCTCCGAGACGTGATACATTGTTATTATACTCTTTCGAAAGAGATAACATACGCTTTGCGACCTGCCGAAGCAATACATCCCCGATATCATGTCCCAGGGTATCATTAATGGTCTTAAAATAGTCCAGATCGATCAGTAACAAATAGATATGTGTATTGGTCTGTTTTTGGCTTTTCATGGCGTTATTGAGAAGTTCAATAAAATAATGCCTGTTCCCAAGTGATGTTAAAAAGTCATGATAGGCCTGATATTGACTTTTTATAAGATAATTAAATGTATTGCGTGAAGCATATAATAATACACCACTTAAGACCACGGTAAAAAAAAGCCAGTAGGTAGCTGTAAAACTCACCGATTAAAATAAAATAAATGGTTAAAGGGAGCATTAGGGAGACCAAAGTAGCAACAGCCAGTTTTTTCTGTGAGACCAAGATAGTTGTAGAGACCACAGTGACACCCAATTGCGTTGCGATAGCCATATAATGTAACTCTATATTACTGCGTGATACGTACATGAGGAACATGATCGTCCAAACTGAGAAATAAGAAAATAAAAAATATCTCAGTTGATGAAGCCATTTTTCCTTTTGTTGTATATCAAGATCATTGTCTAAGTAAAATCTATGGAGTCTGTATCCCCAAAAAGAGAGGGTCAGAACAAGAGAAAACCATAAAAGTTCAGGAAGCAAAGAGGAATAGAGCCATCCCATATAAATATAACCTATACCAGTACCGACAAAAAGTGCGATCACGATAAGTATTTGTTTGTGCATGAAATGATAAAAATTCATATTGTCGAGCATGGAACACCTTAAAAATTATTATTATTTAGCTTTTCCCTGTTCAATGGTTATTTGGATCAGAAGTTTATCTGTTTCAGAATATACTCTGATAATACCATTAAAAGTACCATGCAGGAATACTGCTTTTTTGATTTTTCCTGTTGTATTATACACTTTACCCACACCATTTTTTTCCCCATTTTTGAATGGTATTTCAAATTTAAGTTTACCTGTGCTGTAATATTCTTTAAACACACCATTTATAGTACCGTCTACAAATGGTATTTCAAATTTAAGTTTACCAGACCTGTAATACTCTTTAAACACACCGTTTAAAATGCCATCTTTGTAGGGTATTTCTGCTATTGGTTTGCCCGTTTCAAAATACACTTTCTCCACACCATTCTTTTTATTATGTGTGTAAGGTATTTCTGATTTAAGTTTACCAGTTTCGTAAAATTCTTTTTCAGTATAAGTATTCTGGGCAAACAGACTTCCCGACAACATACATATTAATAACAACTTTTTCATATTTTACCTAAATCCTCAACTTTTTAATTTTCTTCTATCTGTCCTTTATTATTATACCATTATGTTAAACTATAGTATATGAAAACCAGAAGGTAGGTGTTAGATGAAAAATATATTATTGGTTGTTTTGCTTAGTGTGTTTGGGTTGGCCGCTAAGGTTAAACATACTACTTTCACTTGTGAGTTTACTACGTATGCTACAGAAAAAGGCAGTTTTTCTGATGATGTTATGAGGTTTACGCTGGTGACAAATGACAATAACAGTACATATATACGCAAAGGGAGTAAAGATGAATTTCGAGGGAAGATCCTTAGAGGAGACAAAGGACTATCTTTTGTTGAAGTGAGTAAACGGAACAATATTACTACAACGACTATGTCCAGTCTTTCTTCAGATAAAGACGAACACAAAGCAGTACATAGCAGTAATAGACTTTTAGATGGTAAACTTTTGGCCAGTCAATACTACGGAACATGTCATCGTGTAGATGAGATCTTAACTCAAAAAGTAAGTTTTCCTATTTCACCAAATAGACGACGTAAGATCATTAAGAAGTTAAATGTTGATCAGGAAATAAAAAAGCTCTCAAAACAAGATGCTAAATATGTTAAGGATGCACTCAGAGGAGTATTCCCTTCAAGACAGGAGATGGAACAGGATATGAGCATAGAGGGGATGATCCTTGTCGGCAGGATCATGGATGACGCAATGAAAGCGAAGTGATTTTTATAGAAAGCAAAGTGATTTCTATATGGCTCTTCTTTCTTTCCTTCTTTCCTCTCCCTGGTAGACTGCTGCATCACTCTTAGGTGTCAAGTCTCTAAAATCTTTATTTAGGTTGACACCTGACATTTTTTCGAATTCGTCAAATTCACTAGGGTCTATAGTAAATGAAATTTCGGTAATGTGGAGCATATTCCACTTCTGATCGAGAACTTCTTTTTGAAATGCGACATGGACAGAAGATATTTTTTTATCATCGCCTTCTTCTTTATTATCTTCGTAGGTATACTTTAGGAACATTGGTAAGAGTTTGAGTTCCTGTATTTGGTCTATTTTCCCCCACTTTGCTTTGGCAATATTATCTTCATTTGCATTTACATTTTCGCATCCGAAACATCTTCCAGTTAAAATTCTCTTAAAAGTTCTGCCTGGAGGATCAGGAACGTACTCTTTTTCCTTTTTTTTGGAAAATACATTTTTAAATAATCCTAGCATCAATATCTTCCTTTGTCTTTTGTTATACAGTATATCTTTTAAATATTGAATATTTTTTTAGAACTTTAACCCTCATAAATAGTATTTTTTTTCTTATATGCATGAGCTTTTATATGAAAGTAGAAGAGTAAGGAAATATATGATTGGGAGATCAGATCAAGAGGTCAAGCTTGTTGCTAAGCTTAACTTCTTGATAGCGTGTACATTTGAGTTACTTTAACAAGTTTCTCAACACCTGGGTCATGTTTGACCTAGGAGTCTATCCTCGTCCAAATTCGAGTTTGGACTTACCTTTTTAGAGTGCCAAGTTTAACTCTTAACTGTAGTATAGTAAAAAACAGATCGAAAGTTAAGGGCATATTTGAGAAACTTTATTTTCAAATATGCTTTAGTTGGAAATGACTACATTTCCTGATAATCAATTATATGAATTTAATATGAACTGAGTGTGAACTGAGTGTGAACTGAGTGTGAATTTAATTTTAGGAATATTCCACCCAAAAGAGGGTGGAGTAAAGAAGTTTTACTTAAAGTGCTTCAGTATAACTTCCTACTTCAGTGACAAGAAGTTTTTTTGCATCACTTGCCGCCTGGTCTAGCCAACCATCAGAACCTGTAAGGAACTTACCATTTGCACCTTTTTGCATATAGTATATTTTATACGTCGCAGATACACCAGTTAGCCCTGTAATATCGTAAGTGGTTGTATATGTCTCAGTCTCATTTGGACTTAGACGGTTATCACTTTCAACCTTGTTCGAATCAAATCCTGGACGGACCACAAATACAGAAGGTGTAGATGTATTGCTATCAAGATCATACATTTTCCCTGTTTCGTGACCATAGACTCTTGTAAAGTTACTAAGGTTACTGTCAATGGCAATAGCAGCATTTGCAACATCTCCTGTTGTTGTACCAGAAGTAGAAACAGTTTGATTTGTAAGTGTTGTATCTGTACCAGGGATTCTCACTGTTGTACTATCAAACTTTTGTGAAGTGACTGCACCATTTAAATCTGGAACTTTTCCAGGGAAACTTAGATCTGCACTTCCATTATTGTGTACCGGTACTAGAGCTAATGCACTTTCATGAAGTACTTTACCTTGAAGTGGTTGTACATCATTCTCAATGTTTGTAAATGTTGATGTACCTGTACTGCTTGCTACATCGATCATAGCACCTGTGCCATCTGTAACGATCACACGACTTAACACACGACGCATAGGGTGTGCACCTGGGAACATGTGGGCAGTTTTATTTGTAAATATAGTTGTAACGGTTAAAGTATCACCTGTAACACTTGTGCTTATAGACCCTGCAAATCCACTTTGAATTTTAGCAGTAGCAGATGTTTTATGACCTGTTTTACTTGCACCTAAGAAAGCATGTGAATTAAACCAGCCATCACGCTGAGGGTTGTCTCCAGCAGGAATAGTTGTATCTTTTTCATCCAATTGAGGGGTTAGATCATATCCTACGGCATCTTTAAATGTTTGTGCATCAAAACTCAAGTCTGGTCTTGCCCATTGATGAAGAAGGTTACCTTCTATTCTTTCCATGTGACATTTCTGACATTTTGGAGAACTTAAACTATCGTTAATCGCTGTATCTCCGCCTGTTGTCACTGCCATTTGTGTGGAACAAAGTTCCATAAATTGACCCGGTACTGCTGGAGTTTTTGCACCTGCTGAACGTTGGTGACAGGTTAAACATAAAGACTTACCGTGGTCTCCAGCTTCACCTGTAGTGATCTCTTTATCACCGAAATGATTGTTGGTGTCTGCATCAAAGTGAGGGTTAATAAGTGCTATACGGTCAGTCTGATCATCAGCATTTTCATTTGACTTACCACTAACTCCATATGGTCCGTAGTATGGCCCACCGGTGTAGTGTGTTTTACCGTTTGTTCCATTGATATCTACACTTGTCATTGTATAGCGACCATCACTCGCTCTTTTAGATACATCATCCGCATCTTTGTTAGTGTTGTTGTAAGCTACTGGCTTTTCAGGTCCCCACAGTCTGAAGAAGTTATTCATATCTTGACTGGAAGCATTGTTATCTTGGTTAAGGATCGTAGCCAATGATCTAATAACAGGTCCATGTGCCCCAGATCTCATATCTTTTTTAAGTGTATAGGTATCACCACTTTTCATCAATCTAGGTGTTTCTACACTGTGACAAAATGCACAGCTAATACCTTCTTGATTTGATTGGTGACCAACTTGATAGGTTGCTTTGTATAATTTTTTTGTCCCCTTACTCACAGCAACAACACTTACTGGAACAGTTGCATCAAAAGTTCCTGTCGTAGATATAGAGTTAGTTTGCTCAGCTTTCTGTGCAGCAAGTAGTTCATCTGTAGTAGCTATAGGTGAACTAGGAAGTTCAGTGATACTGATACTGAAGTCATTTGCATAAAAGGCACCAGGAGCATGACATTTAATACATGTTTTTGCAGCACCTTTGAACATACTTTTTGTACCAACACCAACAGTTGCTTCTTCATAAACGATACCAGGACCAAAGCCATCATCCTTAGCACTTAGATCTTCACCAATCTTATTAATATGCGTTCTTAAAAAGTCCTGCATTTTAGACTGGAAGATCGGATCTGTCCAGGACTTACCATGCATAGAGTCTTTCCATGTATCATACAGTTCATTATGACAATTTTGACACTTATTTTTTGGACTGTCAAAAAGTGTACTTCCATAGCCTGTACCTGTATGGTATTCGGCTTTAGCAGCTGAAGGTGGTGAAACTCTTGTTCCTCCTGTATAATCTACATATTCTATGTCCCCATTTGCTAATATGGTTTGATACCCTAATTCACCTGGTTTTGGATCTGTTGAACCTGGTGGTGGTGTTACAACAGGTGGCGGTGTCACACCTGAAGGTGGTATCTCATCCCCTACCACATACGATATTCCTCCACCATTATCACATCCGCTTAAAGCGAGTAAGGCAGATATGGAAAGCATCAGTGCCCATGTTTTAAAGTTTGTATATTTCATCTTTTCCCCTTTTTTTTACATATATTAAGTGACAACAGTGTCCCCATATCACTCTTAAGATCGGTACTACCGACACCTTTAAAGACCAGTCCAATAAGTGTCAAAATAGACACCACGAATAATTGAAACAGATAATTTTATAATACAAGTGTTAATTAAGTGTGAATTTTACTTTAAGTTATACTTAAATGTATATATTTTTAATAATAAATATAATATAGACTAATAGCTATAAGAATTTTTTAAAATATTTAACGATATATGAGAATATGACATATATTTCACTGTGAAGTTAATAGACAGCTTTTTTGCTTCAACTGAAAGAAGTGTAAATGAATGACTCAAAGGGTTACCTCTAATGTTATAAAGCTTATTACGGAGTGTCTCTATGATGTGCTTTACAATTATGCAGTCTTATTATCCCCCAGTTTTCTATTTCGAGACTGGGGATTTCTAGCTTCAAGAATTAAGTAAAATAAAAATGCTATAATAGTAAAATAATTAATAAACAAGGGAAAAGTTTTGAAAAAAATAGCATTATCAGTAGTGACAGCAGTAACAATAAGTAGTTTGGCGTTTGCAGGTGGAGATGTTGCACCGGTGGTGGCACCTGTGGTGATAGATGAAGTGAGACCTTTTTATATAGGTCTTGGTCTTTCTGCTGTGAGTACCCGTGATTCCCGTACCTCATTGAAGTTTTTCGACAATAAGGATGGACAAGAGGAAACGGGAGATGTCTCCGCTATGGTGGGATATGATTTTAACCCGTACATCGCGATAGAAGGTCGCTACATGACTTCTATGTGGTATGAAGATTCTCTTAATAGAAACTCATGGGGGATCTATGCGAAACCGCAATATCCTGTAACGGATGAGTTTTCTGTGTATGTACTGCTTGGTTATGGCGGTATGCGTGTTAACAGCATAAGTAGAAGTCTTATTCATGTACATGATACAGGTTTTCAGTGGGGTCTGGGTCTAAGTTATGCCGTGTCGGAACATGCGGACGTGTTTTTTGATTATGTGGATGTTGCAAATAATATGGATTCAGATATCTTTGATGGCGTACCTTTTGCAGAAGTGGATTCAGATGCACTTACCGTGGGTGTAACTTATAATTTTTAATCTCCTTTTTCGAGTCAGCTCCTGATCTCCAAAAAGTTTCTGGTACTGATGTCATCCCAGGGTTTATTGAGCTTTACAAAGGCTTCGTAGCTTTTTAAGACACGTTTGAAATCAGAGCTTTTTTGGCTTTCGTCCTCCAGAACTTCACGAAGCGCTATTTTCGCTGCATCCATCATATCTTTGGGAAAAGCCTTGATCTGTACGTTTAAGGGAAGTACCTGCAGTGCTTTGGCATTTTTATAACGGAACTCCTGCAGCATATTGGATGTCATCTCTTCGGAAGCCGCAGTAATGATGGCCTGATGTTCCGCACTTAGCTTTTCCCATCGGGTTTTGTTGAAAGTGATCTCCAAAATGGAACCGGGTTCATGCCATCCTGTATAATAATAGGGTGCTGCTTTTGCAAAACCCATCATACTGTCCAGAGCAGGTCCTACCCATTCTGTTGCATCAATGGTACCGCGTTCAAGAGAAGTGTAGATCTCTCCGGCAGGAAGTAGTACAGGGTTGACACCAAGTTTTTTCATCACCTCTCCGCCAAGTCCGGGGATACGCATTTTAAGACCTTTGAGGTCAGCTAGAGAGCGTATCTCTTTTTTGAACCAGCCACCCATTTGAGGACCTGTTGTGCCCCCTATGAGAGGGTAAAGGTTAAACTTACCGTACATCTCACGCCAGAGTGCATAGCCACCTCCAAATTTCATCCAGGTGATCATCTCTTCGCTTGTAAGACCCAGCGGCATCCCTCCAAAGATGGAAAAAGCAGGGTTTTTGCCTTTCCAGTAGTAGACACCCGAATGAAAAGCATCGATCTGTGCCGCTGAAGTGGCATCAAAAACCTGCAGGGCAGGGACTAAAATGTTTTTAGGATAGACTTTAATTTCAAGACTTCCCCCGGAGAGTTCAAAACAGCGTTTTGCAAAGCTGTCTACACCTGTACCCATGATGGGAAAATGTGCAGGCCAGGAGGTAGCAAGTTTGAGTGTGACCTTTTTGGCTTTATTGATGCTTACGGTACCATCTTCTGCTGTCTCTTCTGCTCTATGGCATCCTGATAATGCCAATGCCGCTGCACTTATGCTGGTACCGGTGATAAAGTCTCGTCTTTTCATTTGTTGTCCTCGTAGCGTGGAAAGTATTAATTAGATAAATAGTAACATAACAATGAATAAATAAGGATGAAAATGAAGTGTCAACTCTGCAATAAAGAAACAGAATCGTTTGTGCATGAGAAAACTAATATTAAATACTATCAATGTTCTAACTGCGAATACATCTTTAAATCACCAGCGTGTCATCAGGACCTTTCTGTACAAAAAGAGCGTTATGACCTGCATACCAATGATGAAAATGATGAGGGGTATCGCGCTTACTTTCAACGTTTTTTAGACTTTACACTTCCTTTGGTAGGTAAACCTGAAACTGCTTTGGATTTTGGCTGTGGCAAAAGCTCTCTGCTTGCGGCACTACTTGAAAAAGAAGGTATCTCCTGTGAGTATTATGATCCTATCTATCATTCGAATACATCTATTGATAGTAGAAAATATGAACTTATTGTTTCAACAGAAGTATTTGAACATTTACATCAGCCCAAAGAAGTATTTGAAAGTTTATTGGAACGCTTGGAAACGGGTGGATACCTTGCACTTCAGACACAGTTCCATCCCAATGATATAGAGCGTTTTAAAAAATGGTACTACCATCAGGATCCTACACATATTGTTTTTTTTACTGCTCAGACTTTTAGAGCCCTTTGTAAAGAATATGCTTGTGAATATATAAGTGATAATGGGAAAAATATGGTACTGATCAGAAAGATCTGATACCTACATATTTGTTGTAGGTATTAAAAGAGTGAATACTCTTCTTTGATCGTATTTAAAATACTTTTATCTGCATTGTAAATAAAGGCATAGTTAAAATGGATCTTTTTGAGTAGTTCGCGTACTTCTTCTTCTGTATTGAACCAGTGAGGATGATCGATGCCCGGTACTTTCGTTTTGGGTGGTGTCATCACAACACTTTTTACCCACATGTTAGATCTCATAACATATTCTCTTGCTTTGGTGATGTCTGCAAGATTATCGGTAAATATGACGACTTTATCACTTTTGCTTGCCTGGGTACTTCTTAGTTTAGAGTCGATAAAGACAGGTAAAAAGTGTTTGGTATATTTGATACGATCCATAGTATACGGCATGTCATGCAGGTTACAGAAATCTACAGCACGCAAGAGGTATTCTAAATGGAAGGGGATCAACTCTTTTTCCTGGTACACAAAACCATCTACTTTAAAGGTACTTTTAAAGAGTGTATCAGAGACAAGGTAGCCGTCTACTTCTCTGTTGATCTTTTCTATGTCCGGTTTGATGAGCTGCATCAACTCTTTATCTGTACCGACAAAAAGTGTACCGTCAGAGTTAAGTATCTGCTCAAATGCTTTTCTCCAGTCATTAGGAATAAAAGATACATTTCCTTTATGTTGAATGAGCATTTTTAAAAAAGTGAGTTCATGTTCAGAGAGTAAATAAAACTTTGACTCTTTTTTGATGACAACATAGCGAATGAGTTTAAAGGCTGCAAGCTGGATATCTGAGACTTTTATCCATGCGATCTCATCATCTTTTTTTATGACATTTTCATCATCATAGACGATGGCATAGGCACCGTTTTCTATGGCTTTATCTATCTCTTCCTGATTTGAAGAGAAGAACAGATCACCATGCTCTACTTTAGAGTAGTAAACGGTAGCCGCTCCTATAGCCTGTACTTTAGGTGTGTTCGTGAGTATTCCCTCTGTGAGGTTTAAGATATCTTCTATTTTCATGTTTACCCTCTTTATCCTATGGTCGTTCCGGCTGTTTTAGGCTTTTCAGGGCGTATCATACAGAGACCGTTTTCATCTTTGGCTGCAAGAAGCATACCTTCACTTTTAAGACCCATCAGTTTAGCCGGTTTGAGGTTTGCTACCACACAGACCTGTGTGTTCATCATATCGTTTGCAGAGTACCACTCTTTGATACCTGCAACTACTTGTCTAGGCGCATCTTCACCTACATCTACTTGCAATAAAAGAAGTTTTTTGCTTTTTGGCACTTCTTCGGCCTGTACTACGGTACCTACTTTAAGAGAAGTTTGGAAAAACTGGTCTATGCCTATGAGGGCTATACCTTCTTCTTTTGTCTCTTTTTTCCCTTCTTCTTTTTTTGATGCTTTTGGTTCAGGTTTTTTATCTACAGGTTCCATTTGTTCGAGCAGAGGTGCTTCTATACGCGGGAAAAGAGGATCTATCTTCTCCAATACAAAAGGTTCAAGCAGTTTTCTCTCTTTAACCAGAGCGTTCCAGGAATCATTGTCTATGCTGAAGTGCAGGGCATTTGAAATTTTGGTACATACTGCCGGCATGACGGGGTAAAGCATAACAGAGACTTTTGCCAGGATCGCAGCGATCAGTCCGTTAAGCGCCATGGCTTCTTCTTCTCTTCCTTCTTTCATCAATGTCCATGGCTGATACATATCGATGGCTTTGTTGGCTACTGTGAGTGGTCTCCAAAGCTCTTCCAGGTATTTGTGTATCTGCATCTCAAAGAGGAGCGGCTCAAGCTTGTCAAGTGAGGCATGTACTTCATCCAGTTCAGCCTGATAATATTTAGCTACATTGACAGAGTCTACTGACCCTTCGAAGTATTTACCGGACATACCTATGAGGCGGTTCAGTAAGTTACCAAGATCATTTCCCAGGTCAGAGTTGATGCGGTCAATGAGTGCTTTTTGGCTAAAGTCACCGTCGCCGCCAAAAGGTACTTCTCTCAGCATGAAATAACGGAAGTTATCGAGTCCATAGGCATCTGCTACTTCTCTGGGGTTCACTACGTTACCTTTAGACTTGGACATCTTTTCACCATCACGTGTCCACCAACCGTGCGCTGCGATGTGCTTGGGAAGAGGCAGATCAAGACTTATAAGGAATGCCGGCCAGTAGATTGCATGGAAACGTAAAATATCTTTTCCTATGAGTTGTACACGTGCAGGCCAGAGGTCCATGTTGGCATCATCTGTACCGTAACCAAGAGCCGTGACATAGTTCATCAGCGCGTCAAGCCAGACATACATGACGTGTTTAGGGTCATTCATCTCTTCAGGAAGTTTAACACCCCAGTCAAAAGAGGTTCTGGTAATGGAGAGGTCTGTGAGTCCACCTTCCACAAAACGGATCACTTCATTTCTTTTAGATCTTGGCAAAATGAAGTCGGGATGGTCTTCATAGTATTGAAGCAGTTTGTCCTGATAGTCTGAAAGCCTGAAGAAATAACTCTCTTCTTCTACTACGGTAGTGCTTTTTCCACATTCAGGACAGAACTCATCATCTACCAGTTGAATGGAAGGGAAAAAAGTTTCACAAGAGATACAGTAGTGTCCTTTGTACGTATCTTTATAAATGTCGCCATTCTTGTGCATGGTTGAAAAAGCTTTTTGAACGCCTTTCATGTGGTCAGCATCGGTAGTTCTGATGAATTTATCGTAAGAGATGTCAAAATCATCCCAAAGGTCTTTGAATGTTGCGGATATCTCATCTGCATAAGTCTGGGTAGTTTTACCTCTGGATTTAGCAGCTTCTTCTATTTTCTGGCCGTGTTCGTCTGTACCTGTAAGAAAAAATGTTTCAAGACCTGACATGCGGGAATAACGTGCAAGTGTATCTGCGATGATGGTTGTATAGGCATGACCGATATGGGCAATGTCATTAACATAGTAAATGGGGGTTGTGATATAAGCTTTTTCACAAGACATGATTGTTCCTTAAACAAATGAGTTTGTAGAGTTATTTTAGACGATATTTTAGCCAAAACGTGCTGTGTTTTCGGTGATTTTATGAAATTATAAATTTGTAACAGTTATAATATAAACCATATAACTATGTTTAAAGGAAGAAGATACATATGGATAGGGATGACAGTGCATATTTAGATATACCGGGAGTGGGGGATAAAGAAACTTACAGTGTTGCAGAAAAAAAACTCATTATGCATAGATTGAATGAGGAAAGACGCATTCATCAGCGTGTACAGGAAAAATTAGACCGTAAGATAGAAGCCTATACAGAAGAAGAAAAGCAACAGGTCTTACATCTACTCAATGAACAGAGACTGAGCATACAAAAACGTGAAGAGATAAAAAAGAAACGAATAGAGAAGAAAGAAAAATATACCTTTAATCATAGAGAATTTTACAAATTCACTAAAATGGAACGGGAATATTATATAGAGGTCAAAGAGTGTGATAGGCTTACAAGCAGACCGGTTATCCTTACCCTGTATTATAAAACATTTGAGGAGTTTAAAAAGAAAGATGTGTTGATAAAAACAGAGTTATATTCTCCTAAATTTTTTGTCTCTTATAACCCTATACGTGTCTATTCTAAACAATACTCTCTTGAAGATGAGAAAAAAAAGTAAAGATGTATTATGTCTACATGGTACAGTGTGCCGATGATACCCTTTACACAGGTATCTCTACAGGATTGGAACGTCGCATAGAGGAACACAATAGTTCTGATAGAGGTGCCAAATATACACGGGTACGACGACCTGTGACATTAGTCTATAGTGAAGAACACCCGGATAGAAGTAGCGCATCAAAACGTGAATATGAGATTAAAAAGAAGATGAATAGAGGAGAAAAGTTACTTATGATAAAGGCTAGGAGTCAGTCGGACTCCTAGGGGTTAAAACTCGAATCCGCCTCCGGCACCTTTACTCATGCTGTCATAGACAGCTTTGATGTAAGCGTCCCGTACGGTACAGTCAAGTAATTTATCACATTTCATACAGCTTTTGACTTGATGCTCAAGCTGACAGGCTTCCAGTTCAGACTTTTTTCGGACAAGGGCTATCTTCCATTCATCAAGTACTTCTTCAGACATTAGATCTTTATCCCGTAGGCTGATCTGAGTGCTTCGATCTCATAGTTGGAACCAAAGAAACAAGGGCTTGTGTCGTGGGGATGACTTGGTACTAATTCCATGAGTCTCATGCCCTTGTCATTAATGGCCTGTCCACCTGCCTGCTCGTAGATAAAGGCAAAAGGGATCACTTCGAAAAGCTGTCTGAGTTTGCCCTGTGGCTTGTCTGAAGTACCTGGATATGAAAAGATCCCGCCCCCTTTGAGAAGTATCTGGTGAAGGTCCGGAACCATACCTCCGGAGTATCTGAGACGGTATCCTTCTGCAAAAAGACCATCCACAAAGGTTTTATGCTCCTTATCCCAGTTTTGCTGTGTACCGCCCGGTGCATTGAGTTTTCCTTTTTCATCCAGTGTGATCTCACAGATGAAGCTAAAAAGTCCTTCTTTAGCTCTGTAGTGTTTTGGCTTAGATCCCTTGGTCGCAAGTACAAGTTCAATACGCGGACCATACACAACATAGGCAGAAGCCACAAGGTTTTCAGCTTTCAACTCTCCTTCGTAGATACCGAAGATGGATCCTACTGAGAGGTTGACATCTGCCAGACTGGAACCATCCAGGGGGTCATAACAGATCGTATATTTTCCATCATCATGCAGTTCCATGACACCTTCTTTCTCTTCACTGACCAATGCTTTGACGAGAGAGATATCTTTAAATGCCTCTTCGATGATGTAATCACTTTTTACATCAAGTTTGAGTTGATCTTCTCCTGATGAATTTGAACTGTCACAGTAACCCAAATCCTCATTTTTGATTTCATGGTCAATTTTGATGGCAATGTTCTTGATGGTATCAAATATAGTTAACATTTATATCTCCTTTTTAGATGTTCTTGGCATGTGTGTTGATCCACTCAATGATCTGAGCAGTATTATTTAAGTCCAGTATATCTATACCTTTTGGGATAGTGTATTGTGTCTGGTCGATCGTCTCATCAATGGCAATGGCTTCGGAACATTCAAAATAGCTCTCATCGATCTTGTTTCTAAAGATAGCGATACGAGGGAGAGGAAGTGTTTTAAGCCCCTCAACCAGTAAGATGTCAAAGTCACTGATCATCGCTACGATGTCGTCGAGTGTTTTTTCTCGTTGAGAAAAATACGTCGTACGGGTAGGTGAGGTGATAACCACTTCTGCACCTGTTTGGGAAAATTTGTAGCTGTCTTTGCCTTCTACATCAAACTGTGCTTTATCTTTAGGATCATTTTTTATGATAGCGACTTTGCGTTCTTTTATCAATATTTGGGCGATCTTTTCTACAAGGGTGGTCTTCCCACTATTTGACGGACCGGTAAATGCCACAGCAACTCTTTTATTCACGGTTAACCTTTTAGGGCACTTCTAACAAACCCATTATTCATATTGTGGAGATTATACTTAAATGTTTATTGAATGTATGTTAAAATCTGTATTAATCCTGAGGAGGACATATGCTTAGATCAAGTATTTTATTTATCGGCATTGTCCTTCTTCTTGGCTGTACATCAAAAAAAGAACAGGAATTGATGCAGGCATACCATGACAAGATCAACTATCATAAACTTTTGCAAAAAACAGAAAAAACACAACTGTATGAAAATAATGTGACTAAAGTCATGTTGACCGCGACATACCTTTATACGCCAAATTATGAAAAGAATGATACCCGTGATGAAGTTTTTATCGTAGGTATACACCTGGAAGATGAAGAGTCTGTTTATACTGATACGCAAGAGTATAATTTAACACTGAATAACAAATCAGTAAAAGAAATTAAAAGTCTTGCTTTAGATGATGTGAGATTGAAAGATGTCTCTTTTGTTTCGGAGTGGGGTAGTTATTATCTTGTCACTTTTCCCCATGTAAGTAGTAAAAAACTGACTCTGGTTCTTGACAGTGAAGAGTATGGGAAGGGTATACTTCATTTCGCCAAAGTGGCTAAATATGTATTGAGCAAAGAAACTTTTTAATTTAGAGCACCTCTAAAGATCTGCTAATGCTTACTTTCTGAACTTATCCGTTGCCGAAGGAGTTGCGAGTGTTCTTAAAAGTGGAAAGAGACGTGTGGGTACACCCAGTTTATTGAGGTAAATGACATAGTTTGCCAAAACTTTTTTCCCATATTCCCTGGCTTCAACGTTTTTCATCGTTTCCATACTCATATACGGCTCATACGGACCTTTTCTGAAGTGACGGGAATTTCTAATATGTCTTCTTGTAAAGCCTATACCGCCATTATAGGCATAAGCGATAAAAAGAGGATGATGAAGATACTTTGTAAGATAGTCAAGATGCCAGTCTGCATACTCTATGGCCTTGTAAGGGCTGAACATCTCATCGAGATCCATTTTCTGCCCTTTTTCCTTAGCGATATGCTTGATAAGAAAGGGCATGAACTGCATCATTCCCAAAGCAAAAGAGCGTGACACAGAAGCTGGCACAAAACGGCTCTCCTGTCTGGCTATGGCATATATAAGTGCTTGACGTTCCGGAGGCATATGTTTCATCGCCTTACGGTATGGCATAGGAAAGTATGACTCTGTATAATTACAGGCTTTGGCTTTCAGGTAAGTATAGATACCGATACACTCCTGAGATTTATAATCATCTGCCAGATCATCCAGGTCTACCCCTGAATACATTTTCTTTTTTATCTTTGCCCATGCGATCGGATCTTCTATATCAAATCCAAAGGTACTGCTTTTCCAAATGGATTCTGTGATCGTTTTTGGGTATTTGGCATGGGCAGTATCTGCTGCCATTAAAGTATAGATATTTACATGGTGACTGTTGCGCAGCATATCGATATATTTACTGCTTTTTGTACTCAGATAGAGCCAGAAGGTCGATCTGTCGATATCATACTGTTTGACATACATTTTACGTGCAACATCGAAGTGTCTTACTGCTGCTTGAGCTTTATTTTGCTGCATGAGGGCAAGACCGTGTTTAAAACTTTTATGTGCGTGACTTCTGTTACGCCAGTTTTTATTTGCCGCTCCTGTTGCCTTTATTTTCGGCAGTTTTACATTTAAGCCTGTTTTTTTTCTGTATGCCGTACGGAGTTTTTTATTGAGCCTGCTTGCTCCATAAATGATGCTTTTGGCTTCTTTCTTTGTGGTGGTTCTTTGGGTAAGAAAACGCCAGATATAATAATCTTTTTCTACGCTCATCGGCATACTGTGTACTTGCCGGTAGGTAAATGTTTTACCCAACAGTACGGACGGACTAAGTAAAAGAGAAAGTAGGATGGCTAAACGTAAGTAAAATTTCATACTTTATTATCCAAAGAGTACGTTTCTTATAATGATGTCAATAAACTGCAAACCAAATATAATAACCAATGGAGACAGATCAATTCCCCCCATCACTACAAAAGGCAGTTTTTTACGTATGAAAGCAAATACCGGTTCTGTCAATCGATATAAAATCTGCACCACAGGGTTCTGCGGATCAGGACGTATAAAACTTAAAAATGCAGCAATAATAATAATCCAAATATAGAGTGTTCCTATACTTCTTATAAGTCCGTAAATTTCAGCTATCATGAGGCTACCTCCAGTAGGTATGGTTTAATTAGCGGATAGATATCCGAGAGTTCAGGCCCATGTTGGGCACCTGTTAAAAGTAGTCTAAGTGGCTTATCGAAGTTTTTACCTTCCAGCCCACTCTCTTTCATCATATGGGATTTAAATTCATCAAAGTCGTTTATCATCGGTGCATTTTGTATAAGAATTTCCATTTTACGCATCTGATTACCCCATTCATTTTCAAAATCTTTTGCTGCAAAGATAGGCTTTATCTTGGCAATAAGTTCTTTAATTGTACTGCTTTCCTCAAGGTAGAGCTTAGCCAGTTTCCCGATGTCTGCATCTGCAAATCCAAAGAGCGTAGAGAGTTCTCTATCATCCATACGTTTAAGATGCGCTCTGTTAATGAAACGCAGTTTATCTATCTCAAAGTTCACAGCAGACTTTGAGATGTTCTCTAGTTTAAACCATTCTATAGCTTCAGGCAGTGTAAAGATCTCTTTAGGTGCCTTGGGGTTCGTAAGCAATATCAAGTAGTTGATAATAGCATCTGGCAGAAATCCTTTTGCAAACAGCCATTTGACCGTAGTGCTATCATCATCTTCAGTATTCAGAATCATAGGCAGGTGTGCATAGTTTGTCTCTGCTTCATACCCTAGTTTGGTTCTTATATGCATCTGCTTTGCGGTATTAAGGAGTTGATCTTCTCCTTGAAAGATGAAGTCTACACCGCTTATCATGTCATCACAGGCAGAAGCAAAGTTGTGGGTTGGTGTACCGTCAGTACCTAAGATCACAAAAGAGTCTACTTCATCAGGAGTGCTAGTGATATCTCCTTTTATAAGGTCATGATACACTATGGCTTCACTAGGTTTTTTGATACGGAGAACAAAAGGGGTACCACTCTCTTTTAACTTTGCATGTTCTGATTTATCTACATCAAAACATTGTCCAGAGTAAGTGTGAGCGGCTTCACGTTCTTCTGCTGTACAGGCACAAACAAAAGCCTTCCCTTCCTCGAGCAAACGTATAGCAAGTGTCTGATGCATGTGTAAATGTTCACTTTGATGAAAAACACTCTCGTGTTTCAAAGCAAATTTTTCTAAGATCTGCATGATCTCAGTATCTTTACCTTCTATATTACGCTCTTTGTCTGTATCTTCAATGCGGACGATGAAGCTCTCTTTACGCTGCTGTGCGACAAGGTAGTTTAGTATGGCAACACGTAGGGTACCTACGTGCATATCTCCAGTAGGAGAGGTGGCAAATCTTAGCATTTATATCTTACTCCAAAGGTTTTGGTTATTAGAGTGTAATTATAGTGGGTTTAAATTAATACCCGAATTTAAATCCAAAGATCACATTCATATATTAAGAGGTGACATGTTCAAACATATCTAAAACCTTTTTTAAGGTATGATTTTCATCATCCCCTGACTTTGGACAAAAATCAGGATGCACTTTTATGTCAAATTTTTTACAGGTTTCTACAAAATACACTATTTCATCTTCTAAATGATTATCATGACTACACAGATAAAATATAGGAAAAGAATCTATAAGGTTTAAAAAATGACTTAGATCATATTCTTTAGATATTGTATCGTGCTTTTCTTGTAGTATTATGCAGGGTGATTCTGCATAGACTGCATTTGCCTTGCACAAAATACCATGTAAAATAGCCCCATAGCCTCCCATAGAGTTTCCATACAGATAGATATGATCTTCACATTCAAGCTTTTCGGCGAATTGTTTTATGAGCTTTTGCAAAAGATCTTTGACAAAAAAATCATCCTCCTCACCGAGCCAGCATGTACCATTGTTCGCATATTCAAAGTTGTCTAGGGGTGTCAGTATATTCCACATCTTGTACTCGAAATGATTTGCTTCAGCTTTTCCTTCATCATGTAAGACAACAAGTAATGGTGCAAAATTTGAAAAAAAAGGTGCAGGAGTGAAACGATAATATAGTTTTCGATTATTGGCATCTTCAATATATAAAAGATCTTCATCATATGACATATTTTTACCTATACTTTCTTTGGTTTATAATTATTGTTCACGCCGGACTACTTGGACAGCGCCGCCGGTTTATATGTGGACAGTGATTCATTGCAGATATTCTCATAGCGATTATAGCACAAGTGTCCAAATGTTTAATTCTCAGACATCAATTTACGCATAGATTCCCCTTTCATTTAAATTCGGGAAGATTTGGAAAAAGTGTTTGAGTTGATACGCCATTGACTAGAGAACAACGCTAATTCACTCTATGTCTCTTACCATTAAATCTCACCACCAAAGACAATCTAATCTTCTCTTGCGTATCTAACACTAAAAACTCAAAACCATCGATAAGTTGCATCGTTGTTACTAAAGCTTTTGTTTGTTGTGTCTCTTTCCTTTTTTCTAGTTCCTCATTTTGATAATATTCTATGGTAGATGGAATTTTTCTTTGCACGGCAACGGTTAGCTGATCAAAGAATTCCGATGATATGGGATTGTACATGCTTACCTTTTATGAGATAAATATTAAGATTTTTTTGCTTTTTTTTCTGCACGTTTTTCTTTTAAAGTTTTTTCTGATTTTTTCTTAACTGCTTTTTGTTTATCTTGACCTTTTGCCATCTTATCCCCTTCGTTTTGATTTATGTATCATATAGTCTATACAATCTATACTTAAGGGGACATCAAATAATAGGTAATACCCACAACATCCCCTTAAACTACTATGGGTTAAATACAATCTAGGTATGATAGCAAATGATAATCTTAGACTTTGAAACAAACTCAACAAACATACATGATGTTATAGAAGTAGCAGCCTTTCGTGTTGCTCTAGTCAACAATGAATATAAAGTTCTAGATACTTTTCATCGCTATTATTTCTCGTTATATGAAGTAAACCCTCATGCTCTAGCGGTACATAAACTCTCCCCCGATAGACTTGAAAGACTCAGAAAAGGCGTAAGCTATGAAGAGTATTTTGAGGACGATGCGGACTTTGTAGCGTTTTGTAAAAATACCACAACATTGGTAGCACATAACATATCGTTTGAGTTAAGACATATAGGTGAGTTGCTTTCATTTGAAAATCATTTTTGTACGATGAAAGAAAATAAAAAGATAGTTAAAGCGACCAATATCAATGGTAATATAAAAAATCCAAAACTTATAGAGACTTGTAAATATTACCATATAGATTTTGATGATGAACAGTATCATAGTGCTATTTATGATGTGACTAAGACCTTGGAGATTTTGAATAGGATGGGGGGTGGGGTTATTTAGTGTAACTGTTTATAAATAAGCTCAATTCAGCTATTGGTATCAATATCAAGACATATTTGATATACTCTTAATACTGAAATATCGTAATAGCAGGATAAAGTGTTCGTTAAATAAATAGTACCCTGAGGATTAAAATGAAACTAATTGATGAAATCATTGAAATATTAAGTAGTGAAAATTGTAATTTAGAAAATGCACTTATTAAAACTAAAATTCTTCTTCATAAGATGGGTGAAAAATCATTACTTACATGGGTCAATCAAGAGCTTAATGGATACGACGACACTGAATCCGTTCCTGATTATAGAAAAATTCAAAATATTGTTGTCGGTTCTTTTCAAAACTATACAACAAGATATACAAACCACCCTATCCCTATAATGCATTTAAAAGATAAAGAATTAGATTTTTTTACAATTATGAAATTCTCTGATAGTATTTCTACGATTGAGCATCTTTCTAAAAGTGACGATACACTATATTTTTCTCTTGAACTTGAATTTGCTCCATTGTTAACAAAAACTTTAGTTTCTTCTCTTAATGTAACAAGTCTTAAAAGACAAGTTGCAAAATCTCAAATTTTAGGAATTTTAACACAAATAAGAAGTCGATTATTAGATTTTATTTTAGATATTTCAGAAAAAATTCCAGAAGATATAAGCGACAAAGATATTAAATCTAAATCAAAAGAAATTGATACAAAAGAGATTTTTAATAATGCAATTTTTGATGGAAATATTACTATCAATATTGGAGATAATAATAAAAATAAAAGTATTCAAATAAAAAATAATTTTGAAAATTTATTAAAAAAATTAAAAAAATATGACTTAAACTCTGAAGATTTAAATGATTTAAAAGAGTCAATCAAAGAAGACAAGACAATAATTAATCATGAAAAAAAAGAATTTGGTAAAAATGTAAAAAGTTGGCTACAAAATATATCAACAAAAATTAGAGATAAAGTAGCAATGGAGGAAGTAATAGAAAGACTACATGAATTTTATGGATGGATAACATGACCATGATAACAAAATTTTTTCTCGTTCCCACGTTGTACGTGGGAATGCATACCTCAAGTTAAACAACAAACAAAATTCACATTCACATTTAACTCTCGTATAAATTCCCAGAACAACAGTTATATCTAAGATGCGATAAGCTCTAATTAGATAAAATACAAGCTAATAATCAAAAGGGTTCGCTCGTTCCCATCCGTCCTCGGTGGGAATGCATACGAGAGACAGATAGATAAGCTAACCCTTTACTCAAATCGTTTTAACTCTACACCAAACCTATAAAACAAATAGGACTTATCAACTTAAACTAAGACATACCGATACTATAATGATAGAGATGGTAGGTACTCTCTAGTGTTGAAGCTATGAGGGTATGGAGGGGTTTATTGAAATAGAGAGGTTTGGGTGATTATATCTTTCATATGCATTCCCACCGAGGACGGATGGGAACGAGAGGATATTTTACTAGTTCAACAGCTCTAGCTGTTGAACCTCTATCAGACTACAAATAACAAAATCAAACTCATAGTATAAAAATACCGCACTAAATATAATACCTCTACAAAAAAAATGCGTATACTCCTTGGTACACCTATACTTCTGCACTTTTACTTCATTCTGACTAAAACTTCATACTACGCTATAATAAAACAATCTAAATTAGGATAAATAATGCAATTAAATATAAATATACCCAATGAAAAGATAGCCAACAAAGTGTTGTGGTTACTTGAGCATTTTAAAAGTGATGGTGTAGAAGTAAAGAAATTAAGCAATGTAAATGAAAGAACCATATTCGACAATTTCACAAAAAGTGTTAAAGAGCTAAAGTCTATAAAGAAAGGAAATATCACTTCTAGACCTGTTGAAGATTTACTTGATGAGCTATAATATAGAAACAATCCCTTCTTTTGAGAAAGATTATGGTCACACTAATGTTTCGAAGATAATGACATGCCACTAGGCTGAATCAAAACCTCTAAAGGTAAATGTAATCCTTGAGATAGATTATAAATCATACTCAAAGAAAGCCCAACTTTACGGTTAAGCACTTCTGAGACCTTACTTTTGTTTCCTATGTAGGGCACAAGGTCTTTCTGCTTTAGGTGCATTTGCTCCATACGAACCTTGATGGCTTCTATGGGATCTGGCTCGCTTATAGCCCATGCTTTTTCTTCGTATTTTTCTATAAGAAGAGCCAACACTTCAAGCTCATCACTTTGTACTGTCCCCAGTGCTGGATTTAAGTCCATCAGTACATCTACTCTATCAAGAGCATTGTCATAGTCTTTTTCATTGTGTATGGGTTTTATATTCATCTATATCTCCTCTGCGTTTATATTATGGGCACCTTATCATATTGGGCATGTGTGCCTATGAACTTGACTCTGACTATCTTTCGTAAGTAGTCTATGTGAACTATAAGTCTATAGTCATTGCCTTTGATGTTAAAAACAACTCTATTGTCTTTCAAAAAAGAAGCTGACGCATACACTCTTTTGATGTCATCAGGTGTTTTCCATACTGCTTTTCTTGTGTCCGAATGCCATACTTCTAAAGCTGTTTTAGCTTGTGCATGTTCTTCATAAAACTTGACAAGTGTTCTTTTACTGATAACGTTCATAGAGAGAGTATAATATTTATTCCCTTAGAGGGAACTTTAATTTTTAACCTCATAAATATGACACCTCTACAAAAAAGATACGTATAAAAAATCAAAGTCTGATAGTAAGTACAGTAGCTAAAGCTAATGTACTAGTAAAACGTAAACGCTTTATCTAAGATGCGATAAGCTCTAATTAGATAAAATACAACATATATATAAAAAGGTTGAATAATAATGAGTGAACACAAAGATTTTTTACGTACCATCGTCGAAGAGGACTTAAAAGCAGGAAAATATAATAAGGTAGTCACACGCTTTCCT
This sequence comes from Sulfurovum sp., assembly GCA_002733215.1. GTDB lineage: Bacteria > Campylobacterota > Campylobacteria > Campylobacterales > Sulfurovaceae > Sulfurovum. Next base: position 31,760 of record NVUY01000015.1, read on the forward strand.
CCAGAGCCTAATGGGTTCCCACATATTGGACACGCTAAATCTATCGTTATAAATTTTGGTATTGCACGTGATTATCATGGTCACTGTAACCTTAGAATGGATGATACCAATCCAACTAAAGAAGACACGAAGTATGTTGAAGCTCTTAAAGATGCTGTTGAATGGCTTGGATTTGACTTTGATAATAATGTACATTTTACTTCTGATTATTTTCCTAAGCTGTATGATTACGCTATTGAACTCATAAAAATGGGTAAGGCATACGTTGATAGTCTAGATGAAGAAGAGATACGTGAATATCGTGGGACTGTTACAGAGGCAGGTAAACGTAGCAAATACGCAGAACGTTCTGTGGAAGAGAATTTAGACCTTTTTGAAAGAATGAAAAATGGCGAGTTTAAAGACGGTGAACATGTCCTTCGCGCTAAGATCGACATGACTGCTGCCAATATGAAAATGAGAGATCCACTGTTATATCGTATTAGACATGCACACCATTTTAGAGCAGGAGATGCATGGTCTATTTACCCCATGTATGACTTTGCTCATTGTCTGGCTGATTATATTGAAGGTATTACTCACTCTATTTGTACATTAGAGTTTGAAAACAACCGTGATATTTATAATTGGGTACTTGATACTCTTGGGCTTGGGTCAATATCGCCAAGACCTTACCAACATGAATTTGCACGACTGGGTATTAACTATACTGTTATGAGTAAAAGAAAGCTTTTAGAGTTGGTTAAAGGTGGACAAGTAAGTGGATGGGATGACCCTCGTCTGCCTACCATCGCCGGTTACAAAAGAAGAGGGTATACGCCAGAGTCTATTTTGAACTTCTGTGATGGCATAGGTATAACAAAAGCAAATTCTATGGTGGATGTTGCGCAACTTGAATTTTCTATAAGAGACGATTTAAATACAAAAGTACCACGTGTACTGTGTGTACTTGACCCACTCAAAGTAACCATTGAGAACTATGAGGGTTCAGAAGAGATCGAAGCGACATACTACCCACATGATGTGCCCAAAGAGGGCTCAAGAAAGCTACCTTTTTCTCGTGAGATCTATATTGAACGTGATGACTTTATGGAGAACCCTCCAAAGGGGTACTACCGCCTTACACCAGAACAACCAGTGAGACTTAAGCATGCTTATATCATATCTTGTAAAGAAGTGGTTAAAGATGTTAATGGCAATATCACAGAAATAAAAGCAGAGTATCATCCTGACTCCAGAAGTGGCTCAGATACTAGCGGTATCAAAGTGAAAAGTGCCATCCAGTGGGTAAGTGCTTCAGAGGCTAAAGAAGTTGAGATAAGGCTTTATGATAGACTCTTCAAAGATGAAGCTCCGGAAGGCTTAGAAGATATAAACCCTGATTCTTTAAAAGTGATTAAGAATGCTCTTATTGAACCTGCTGTGATCACTGAAAAACCTGATGAGAGATTCCAATTTGAAAGACAGGGGTATTTTTATGCTGATCCTGTGGACTATACAGATGAAAAGCCTGTGTTCAATAAAATTGTTGGGCTTAAAGATTCTTGGAGTAAGAAGAAAAAAACAACAACGGAATCTGCCCCTAAACCTCAAGCTAAAAAAGTACAAATTGATGGTGAAGTTGCACCTATGACTGAAGTGCAGGAAAAACTCTTCAATAAGTACAGAGCTGACCTTGGTCTAAACAGTGAAGTTGCCAATACTTTAGCTCGTGATGAGAAACTATCTTATTTTTATGCAGAGGCACTTACTGTGCTCAATAGTCCCGTAGGTCTAGCAAATATTGTTGCCAATGATGTAGCTAGAGAGCTAAAAGCGAAAGAAGCATCTGAGCTTAAATTTTCTGCAAAGCAAATCGCTGATCTTGTTAAGATGGTTGATGATGAGACCATTTCAAGTAAAATTGCTAAACAAGTATTTGAAGAGATGGCGAAATCTGGAGAAAGCCCAACACAGATAGTTGAGAGTAAGGGTCTTGTACAGATAAGTGATCCCTCTAAAATTTTACCTATTATTGATGAAATAATGGAAAAAAATCCAGACAATGTCGCTAAGTTTAAAGCAGGTAATACCAAACTATTGGGTTTCTTTGTCGGGCAAGTGTTGAAGAGTACTGGAGGAAAAGCAAACCCTAAAGTGGTCAATGAGCTTGTGAGCGAAAAGTTAAAATAATAAACTAAGCAAAACTAACTCGAAATTGAAGATATTCTACTCTAAATAATAATTTAAGGTATAAACCATGTCTTCATCAAGATCAAGATTTTTCTGCATCCAGTTGATGTAGCCTTTGTCTGCTTTACAGATCTCTTCAATCTCTCTGTCTTTGTATTTACCAAATTTAAATGTTTTCATGAGTACAGGTGTTTGTGTGAGTTCTGCCAGCTTTTGCATAGGATTGACACCGGCATAGTTCTCCTGGGTAAGTTTTACCAGTTGTGAGAGCAGCAGTTTCATGACCAGTACATCCCCTATGGCATCATGCGCTTTGATGGTGATATTTTGTTTATTAGCTTCCTGTCCTTCTGTTTTGTAGAGTTCGAGGGAGTAGCGTAAGTACTGCAGTCTGTGGTAAGGGCTCTCCGGGAGTAGATGTTTGGCACAACGTAGTGTGTCTATGAGTGTATAATGGTTTTTAAAACCTTCTTTTTTCAACATCCCCAGATCAAAAGAGATATTATGTGCGATGAGATAGTTCTCTTTTTGATTTAATTCAGCTACTTTTTTTGCAAAACCTGTTTCGGAGAAAGGAGGCTGGTTTTCGATGACATCGGGTGTAATATTATGTACTTCCATCGCTTCGATGCCTATGTTTACATCCGCAGAGCAAAGTTCATCAAAGACTTCGATGTTGTCTTTACTGTGTACGATCATAGCTCCTACCTGTATGATGCGGTCTTGTTCCTGGTTTCCTGTGGTTTCTGTATCGAAAAGTACGTATGTAGCCATGCTTCTTCCTTGATGTATAGTAAATAGATAGTATCGTATTTTCTCTGACATTCCCAACTCTCAATGACAAATGATATAATGCCAATAATATTAACGTTACAGGAATCCTCATGTCTAAACATTTTACGTCTATACTCTCTGGTGGCTTTGGAAAATTCGCTTCTAAATCCTTCCCCTCATCGGTGCAAAACTTTATCAATGGCTCTTATGTCAAACTCATGGGCTTAGATATGTCTGAATTCAAGGAGCCTTCTGCTTACCCCACACTGAACAAACTTTTTACAAGAGCATTCGAAGTGCCCAGAGCATTACCCGAAGACCAAAGTGCCTTGATCTCCGGAGTAGATGCCCTTATTACGGATGCCGGAACGATCAAAGATGGAAAAGCATATCAGATCAAAGGGATGAGTTATCAGATAGATGAGCTTTTTGGTAAGTATCACCAAGATGCAGCAGCGAAGGTAGAAGGCGGGGAATTTATAAACTTTTATCTCTCGCCTAAAGATTATCACCGATATCACATGCCGATGCGTCTTAAAGTAAACGCTTTGACGCACATTCCGGGAAAACATTATCCTGTAAACTTTCCACTGCTGCGTAATAAACAGGATCTTTTCATAGAAAATGAAAGAGTGGTCATAGAGTGTGAAGATGAAAAGGGTAGAACACAAGTACTGGTACTTGTCGCTGCACTTAATGTAGGTCAAATGGTGGTAACTTTTGAAGAAAAAGTAAGAACAAATTCAGAGATAAGAGAACCGGTGCATTATGACTATGAGGATCTGTGGGCGGAACGAGGAGAGTTCTTTGGCTGGTTTGAGATGGGATCAACCATTTTGACCTTTTCAGAAAAAGGAAGCATCTTCCCGGAAGTAGCCATCAACCAAAAAGTAAGTTTTGCCGATGTTTTAGGTAAAGTACTATAATATAATAGATAATTTAGGGAGAGACTATGCAAATTAAAGAGATCAAAGAGTATGCAGAGGTACGTGCAAAGGCCAGGGCATACTTATGTTACATCATAGGGCGAAATATATCAGATAATATCCAAAATGGAGATGTTGCTACAGTACTCGCAAAGCTTGAAGGTTTAAATGACAGCATAGAAAAAGCTGAAGCTATTTATGCTCTTGATGGAAAAGGGATTCAGATCATAGCGAATATCTCTAAAGATAAAAAGCTAAAGGGTATGGGTAAGGGCTCCAATAGATCTGACAGAGCTTATTTTTATAAAACCATTAAAGAACATAGGTGTGTTCTCACTGAACCTTACCCCTCAGATATCAGTAATACTATGGTGGTGACTGCATCTTTTCCCATCTATAATGAAAGTGATAATCTTCTTTGTCTTATATGTGTTGACATATCGTTGGCAAATATTTTGCGTATGGTGCATCCTAGTTCAGTAGATTCCTTCTTTGGTAAACTCTCTAAATTGGCATATACTTCATTTTCTGTCGCTCTTGCTGCTGTATCTCTTTTACTTTTTGTAAAAGGAGTAGATGCATTCTTGCATTTTGGTATGGACTTGGGTGCTATAAATACAAATGAAATATTTAAAGCAACCATTCTTCTCACACTTTCAATTGCCATATTTGACCTCGTTAAAGCCATATTTGAGGAAGAGGTCTTGGGTAAAGAGAAAAAAGAGGGAGCAGGAGAGGGACATCAAACCATGATACGCTTTTTGGGTTCTATCATCATTGCACTCTCTATTGAGGCATTAATGCTAGTCTTTAAGTTTGCTCTTACAGACCCCGGTCAGCTTATCTATGCCGTGTATCTCATAGCTAGTATTGCTTTATTGATTGTAGGTCTGTCTATTTATGTTAAGTTTAATCAGAAGCCCTCAAGAAGAACAAGCGAGATTGAATAGTGCAGTTAAGTTCCAATAGTGAAAAAAAACTTATCATCTTCGATATGGATGGTACCTTGGTCAACTCTTCGTTGACCATAGCCAATGCCATCAATTATGTACGCAAAAACCTTGGTTTTGACGCTATGGAACAAGAGTATATTTTGAGACTGGTAAACGACCATACTATCAACCCGGCACAAAAGTTTTACCATGCACAAGCCTTTGATGCAGACCATGAAAGATGGTTTTCAGAGTATTACAGCAAGAATCATGAAAGTGAACTTGTATTGTATGAAGGCATTAAAGAGTTGTTGCACTCTCTTAAAGACAAAGGGCACACACTGGGTGTTGCCACAAATGCTTACAGAATATCTACCATTGAGTCTCTCACTCATTTGGATATACATGATGTATTTGACGGCATAGCCTGTTATGACGATGTAGCCCAGGGCAAGCCTCACCCTGATATGTTACATAAGTTACTAGATGAGTTGGAACACAGCAGCCACGAATCACTTTTTATCGGTGACGGTCCGCGTGACGAGATAGCAAGTCAAAGAGCCGAGATCGACTATATCATGGTGGACTGGGGTTTTACGGAACATGAAGACGCTGTACGGACGGTATCTGATCTGCATAAGATACTCATAGAGAAATATTAATGTCTAAATCGCTTATTACTGATCTTCTTTCTATACTACTTATAGGACTCTCTTTTATAGTTCCTCACCCATACCATGACCAGCTTCTTTTCACTGGACTCTTTGCCTTCTCAGGTGCGGTAACGAACCAACTTGCCATTCATATGCTGTTTGAAAAGGTACCTTTTCTTTATGGTTCCGGGGTGATAGAGAAAAACTTTGAGAGTTTTAAAGAGTCCATCCGTGTCATGATAATGAAACAGTTTTTTACCAAAGAACAGTTAGGAGATTTTTTTGCTAAAGAAGAACAAAAAATAAACTTAGCCCCTTTGGTTGAAAGTGCAGACTTTTCTCCTGCTTTTGATGCTCTTTCTAAAACAGTAATGGAATCAAAGTTTGGTGGTGCTATCAATATGTTTGGAGGAGAAGAAGCACTTGAAGGACTACGTGAACCTTTTGCAAAAAAACTTAAATCAGCTGTCTCTTCCATAGTCTCTTCTTCAGCCTTTAAAGCACAATTAGACCATCACATACAAAACTCAGCACTCTCAGATGACATGATAGACTCCGTTGAAACACTCATCACCAAGCGTCTTGATGAGCTAACACCCAAGATGGTCAAAGAGTTGGTTCAGGAACTCATCAAAGAACATTTAGGATGGCTGGTAGTGTGGGGTGGTGTGTTTGGTGGGCTGATAGGGCTTATCTCTTCGTTTATTTTATGATAAATTTTGATAATTATTTCTTTTTTGCAACCATAGATGCTTTTAAGGTTTTAAACCCTTGGTAGTCTATATCCCACCACTCTTCAATGTGTATGAGTTCACAGCACTTTTCAAAATACGCTTTAAGTTCACCCTCTCTAAGTCTAAAAGAGGGGTTTGAAGATTTACGTCCATTTTCTTCATGTGCCACAAATGTTTCCATGAGTATGATGCCGTCAGGTTTAAGTGCTTCTAGCATTTGAGGAAAGAGTTTACGTTCTAAGAAGTAAGTACAGACTATGAGGTCATACTTTGATTTGCTAAGTGTATAGGTATCAAAATCAACTTCTATGGCATGGATGTGAGGTGTGCCTTTGAGTTGATCTATCGCCACAGATGAGATGTCTAAGGCGTCAACCTCAAAGCCAAGTGAAGTTAGGAATTTGCTATGTCTACCATTACCACATGCAATATCAAGAGCATTTCCCCTTTTAGATAAATATGCATACTTGGTAATAAATTTTACAGGTTCATGCGGCATCGTGTCCTCTTGATGTTTTTCATCCCAACGTTGTTTGTCTTCTAGTGCCATACTTACAGCCTTTTTTGATATTATTCTAGCAAAACTTAATGAATTTAGGATTGAATAAATGGCAAAACTTACTTTTATATCATGGAATGTAAATGGCATACGTGCAGTAGACAAAAAAGATGCACTAAAATGGATAGACGAAGCAGAGGTAGACTTTTTAGGTTTACAGGAGATCAAAGCAGAAGCAGACCAGATACCTGAAGGTATATTTGAGAGAAATTACAAATTTGAAAGTATCAACTCCTCTTCTAAAAAAGGGCAGTCCGGGGTGGCACTCTATACCGACATAAAAGGTGAAGCAGGTTCCTGTGATCATGTAGACGTTTTAAATGAAGGGCGTATCAATGAGTACCATTTTGGAGACATCGCATACTTCAATGTCTACTTTCCAAACGGACAGCGTAATGATGAACGTCTGGTCTATAAAATGGAATTTTATGAGCGTTTCTTAACACATATTAACACTTTGAGAAAAGAAGGAAAGTCCATTGTCGTATGTGGAGATGTAAACACAGCACACCATCCCATAGACCTTGCCCGCCCAAAAGCAAACGAAAAAACTTCAGGTTTTTTACCGATGGAACGTGAATGGCAGGATAAACTTCTGTCATCAGGGTTCATAGATACCTTCCGTCATGTGCATGGGGATGTGGAAGAGCGATACAGCTGGTGGTCATACCGGGCAGCCGCCAGAAAAAACAATGTCGGATGGCGTATTGACTATTTTTATGTCTCTGATGATTTGAAAGATAAGATTGTAGATGCAGATATTCTTGATACGGTAATGGGATCTGACCACTGTCCTGTGAAATTGGTATTGGAAGTTTAACCTTTAGTTAAATGCCAGCCTTTTTCATAGGGACAGGGATAAGAGTAAAGAGAAATGTTCCTGCTTGATAGAAGATACTTTATTTCTTTTTGTGAGTTATAGAGATATTTATTCTCACCATTGGAGTCTTTACAGGTACAGTACGTTTTATGGGGTTTGTCTTCTTGAGGGATAGTGAGGATTTTTTGTTTGTTTCTGTTGGTTATGATGTGACTTTTTAGCGTTTTTAATGCTTTTAAAAAGTCTGAATGTTTCATGACTCTTCAGGGTCTACAAAATAAAATTCATCAAGACCTTCTAAAAATGCCATGAGCATTTCATCTGAACAGGCTTTAAAGTTTTTATGACCTTCTTTACGGAAGAGAGAAGCGAGTTGCTGCTTGCTGAGTTCTCTCTCTGCAAGACCAAAGATGATCTCGGTTTCTGCTTCTTTGAGTTCCAGTGCGATACGCAGCTTTTTGAGTATGAGGTTATTGGTGAGTTCTATCACTTCTCCCTCATTGGTTTTTTTAGGAGAGGGTCCTCTTTTTAGAGTCACAAGTCCATCTAAAAAGACACCTAACTCTTCATAAGAACAGAGCATAAAACCTTCATCGTGACGACGTTTGAGAAGAGACTCCAAGTGTGAAGCTTCCATTGGGTACGCTTCAAGCTTGTAAGTTTCCATCATCTCTTCTGTCGTTAAATTCAACGCTTGCTGTATGCGGTAAAGTATTTCGTTGGTATTGATGAGCATATTATTTCTCACCGGCTTTTTGGACAAGATCAGCTAATGCTATCTTTGCTTTGTTAATAATATTTAAACAGTTCTTATCTATGATATTGTGTTTTAAAGACCAGTATTCCGGGTTGGTGTACATGATGCTGGTCAAACCTTCATAATCTGTAGTAAATAATATACGCAGAGGTAAGTCCAAACCCATAGAAGGGTTACAGTTCATGAGCACAGTACCCATTTTAGGGTTACCAAAAACAACTACCGTTTCAGGTTTTAAGTTCATGTTAACCTCTTTGGCATTCGCCTGATGGTCGATAGTTGAAAAGTGTGTCAAGCCCTGTTCTTTGATGAGTTTTTCAAGTTTTGCAACTGCAGTTGGCAGATCATTTTCACTCTGGACAGTATTTATAAAAGTACTTTTTTTGCTATCACAACCCACTAAAGTAAGTCCAATCAATCCAATGAAGAGTAACTTGTTCATATCAATCCTTTTATACGTTAAATCTGAAGTGCATGACATCACCATCCTGCACGATGTACTCTTTACCTTCCAGTCTGTTCCTCCCTGCGTCTTTAGCACCTGACTCACCGTTAAACTCTACAAAGTCTTCATAGCTGATGACTTCTGCACGAATGAAACCTTTTTCAAAGTCATTGTGGATGACAGCTGCAGCTTTAGGGGCTGTTGTACCTTGCCGGATAGTCCAGGCACGTACTTCTTTTACCCCTGCTGTAAAGTAAGATTGAAGTCCCAGTTTATCAAACCCTTTGTGAATGATCTGCTCCAGTCCTGATTCTGTGACACCAAGGTCTGCAAGCATTTCATCTCTCTCATCATCCTCAAAGTCTACCATGTCTTCTTCAACTTTGGCACAGAGTTTGATCACTTCTGAGTCTCTTGCTTCCGCATAAGCTTTGAGCTGTCTGACATATTGACTGTCTTCATTCAGTCCGTCTTCATCTACATTTGCACCATAAATGATAGGTTTGGAGGTAAGAAGACGTAAGTCTTTGTTCAGTGCTAAAAATCCGTCACTCTCTTTGTCTTCAAAAGTAGAAACAGGAGCACCGTCCTCTATATGTAGAAGAAGGGCTTCAGCAACCAGGAGCTGTTCTTTTGCCTCTTTGTCGTTACCTTTTGCTTTTTTCTTAAGCATTTCAACACGCTTGAGTATTGCATCAATGTCTGCAAAAAGTAACTCCTGCTCGATGATCTCAACATCACGTATAGGGTCAATGCTGCCTTCAGTATGAACGATATTATCATCTTCAAAACATCTTACAATATGCAGGATCACTTCTGTCTCACGGATGTTCCCCAGAAATTTATTTCCCAGACCTTCACCTTTACTGGCTCCCGCAACAAGCCCTGCGATGTCTACAAAATCCAGTGTAGAATATTGTACTTTTTCAGGGTTTACTATCTCAGCCAATTTATCCAGTCTTTTATCCGGTACAGGTACTACTGCCTTATTGGGTTCGATGGTACAAAAAGGGTAGTTTGCACTTTCTGCGTTTTGTGCTTTGGTGAGTGCGTTAAAAGTTGTAGATTTTCCTACATTTGGTAGTCCAACAAGTCCGATGCCTAGTCCCATGGTATTTCCTTACGTTTATATAGACGTGATTTTAGCGAAATATACGTGAAAGTGTGATTAGGTTTATCACTTCACCGAATCTTGACATAAGTCATTTTTTTACAATAGCTACTGTGTTATAATTTTAACCTGAATTATGCAACAAAATTTGCTGAGTCGTTTTTATAGATAGAGAGGATTTCATTAGCTATGGATATTGAAAAACATATAAATAACATTTCTCTTTTTGATAAACTAGAAGAGGTGCAAAAAGAAAAAGTTCTTAAGCTTGCAAGCATCAAAAAGCTTCATAAAGATAATATCTTATTTTATCAAGGTGATGAGAGTAGCTATTTGCACATCGTATTAAAAGGTAAAATAGAGGTCTATAAAGTCAATGCTTCAGGTAAAAATATGCCCCTTAATCTCTTTAAGCCTTATCAGACTATAGCAGAGCTCTCCAACTATAAAAACATACCGTTTCCTGCAACTGCACATGCATTAGAAGAGAGTGAAGTTTTGTTGATAGATTTCAAACGCTTTAAAGAGGCGTTTTTTTCTAATCCAATCATTGTAAGTAATATATTAGAGTCCATGTCTGACAAGATACTAAACCTTGAAAAGCTCATCTCTTCACATATAGTGATGAATGCGACCCAAAGGGTGGTCTATCATCTTTTAGAAGAAAGGATTAATCTTAATACTGAAAAACATACAGTGATTGCAGACAGGCTCAACATCTCTCCTGTGACACTTTCTCGTATACTCAAAAAACTCAAAGAGAAAAATGCAGTTCTTTTTCATAAAAATTTTTATACTCTTAACAAAGACTTACTTCATAATCTATGCTCTTAACCAATGTTAATGACTTAGCATCTTAAATATTCTACAATCTCCTACAATTTAAAATTAAAGGATCGATTATGAGTATGTTTTGTTATCAATGTGAGATGAGTACCCCAAATGGATGTGGAAGTAATGGTGCAGTTGTAGGAACTTGTGGTAAAGATGAAAATTTAGCGAGACTACAAGATTTGATGGTTTTTGGTCTTAAAGGACTTAGCTCTTACCGTGAACACTTAAATGAATTAGCCCCTGAGAAAACTAAAAACATAGACGATGTCATCAGTGAAACACTTTACTTTACGCTTACAAATGTAAACTTTAATTTTGATGACCACATCAAACAGTTAATGAAAGTTGGTAGTGCAGGTATAGAAGTGATGGATAAGCTTTCTAATGCACATACAGGACACTTTGGCATCCCTACACCTGTGGTAGTACCTCAAAATGTTGTTGAGGGGAAAGCTATGTTGGTAAGTGGACACAACCTAGATATGTTTGAAAAACTATTAATAGCCACAGAAGGGAAAGGGATTAATATTTATACCCACTCAGAGATGTTGCCAGCGCATGGGTATCCAGAGTTAAGAAAATATAAACATTTAAAAGGAAACGTAGGAAAAGCATGGTTTGACCAAGTGCAACTTATGAAAAAGTTTAAAGGTACTTTTGTGGTAAACACAAACTGTATAATCCCTCCTAAGAAAAATGCAGACTATGTAGATAGAGTTTTTACTTACAATATAGTAGGAATCGAGGGTGGAACAGCTATAGAAAATGATGACTTTACTGCACTCATAGAAAAAACTTTAGCATGTGAAGATACAAATATGAATGAAGATTTGACCCTTACAACAGGGCATCACTATAAAACCATATTGACATTAGCACCACAAATTTTAGATGCTATAAAGTCTAAAAAGATAAGACAGTTCTTCGTCATTGCTGGTTGTGATGCACCGGGAAAAGCAGGAAATTATTACAGAGAGATGGCTGAGATGTTACCAGAAGATTGTGTGATCATCACCTCTAGTTGTGGTAAATTTAGATTTAATGACATAGACTTTGGAGTCATAGAGGGAACAGACATTCCACGCTACTTAGACCTTGGTCAATGTAACGATAGTAATGGTGCAGTAGAGATAGCAAAAGCCATAGGCGAAGCACTTGACGTTCCAATTAATGATTTACCTATCTCTATCGTTCTTTCTTGGATGGAACAAAAAGCAGTCATTATACTGTTAGGACTATTTAGTCTAGGCATTCAAGACATCTACCTAGGACCAAAACCACCACAATTTGTGAATGATGACATTATGGATTTCCTAGCAGAAAACTTTAACCTACACCTCACAGGTGATGCGAAAGAAGATTTGGAAGATTTGCTTTTAGTTGAGGCGTAAAAGTAAGGGTCAACATTTTGAATATTATTTAGAAGCGCAATGATTCCGCTTTTATAATAAGGGCACTTCAAATAACCATAGTCACTTATAATGGGTTATTAGATGTGTCCATAAGCGACAAACTTTTGAAAATAATATTACAAAAGTAGAGATTCCTGAGAATTATATTTTTATGCTCTATTCTAATCATAGTTATATAGTATAATAAATATAAAATTCAGGAACTTTGATGGAAAATACCTTACTAATCTTGATTATTACCATTAGTATTTCTACCGTACTCAATGTCTTTTTAAAAAGATTTGATATCCCTACTGTTATTGGGTATGTTCTTGCTGGTTTTGCTATTTCATCTCTTTTTCATTTTGCAGAAGGTTCCAAAGAAATGCTGGCACATTTAGCAGAGTTTGGCATAGTCTTTTTAATGTTCACCATTGGCTTGGAGTTTTCAGTAAAACATCTTAAAAGTATGAAAAAAGAAGTCTTTTTATTTGGTTCCTTACAGGTTATGTTGTCAGGGGTACTGTTCACAGCTTTGGGTTTATGGTTGTTTGGTTTAGAAATGAAAAGTGCCATAGTCATAGGCGCTGCTCTTTCTCTTTCGTCTACCGCTATTGTATTGAAAGTTTTGAATGAAAATAACCAGATTCATTCAGGCTATGGCCGTGCAACTCTGGGTATATTACTCTTTCAAGATTTAGCAGTGATTCCTATGTTGCTTATGGTTTCTTTTTTCGCTTCAGATTCCGATTCGGTTTCGATGTTGTTACTCGAAACCCTTGGAAGTGCGATTGTCGTTTTTATAATTTTATTTCTTATAGGTAAATACTTCCTTGAAGAATTTTTTGGATGGATCATGTCTTCAGGCTCAGAAGAGATCTTTTTAGTAGCGGTGTTACTTGGGGTCATGAGTGCTGCCTATTTGGCTGATGTCTTTGGATTTTCCTATTCACTAGGTGCTTTTCTTGCAGGTATGATGATAGCAGAAACAAAATACCGCTACAGGATAGAAGCCGACCTCATTCCTTTTAGAGACATTTTACTTGGAGTGTTTTTTGTAACCATAGGAATGTTGATTGACTGGTATTCTATTGTACTTTATTGGCATATTATACTTTTATTACTTGTGGGGATTATGCTTCTAAAAGGTTTAATCATCGTGCTTGTTTTGCAGTTTTTTGTGCAAAAAAGAACAGCGGTAAAAACGGCATTTGCACTTTTTCAGGTGGGGGAGTTTTCTCTGGCTATTTTTGCTCTTGCCCGTGCGCATGACCTAATAAGCAATGAACTAAACCAGATTATGATCATCACCATTGTTTTATCCATGATTATTACACCTTTTGTCTTGAAACATATTAAGAAATTGGCTGACTTGTTCACACAAGAGCCTGTTACGCTACGTGAACGAGCACTTAAAAATGATACCTATAAAAATCATATTATCGTTTGTGGTTATGGACCTGTAGGAGAGAAACTGGTTAAAACGTTTAGAGAAAGGAAGTTGCTCTATATTATAATTGAACATGATATGAAGATAGTAGATGCAGAGATCGCCAGAGGTGAAGAGGCTATTTATTTTGCGAATGCAGCACAAAAAATGGTTTTGTCCCATTTTAATGTAAATGAGTGCTCGGCTATTATTGTAACCATTGAAAATGAAATACAAAGACAGCTGATTTGTGAAAATATTGTATCGTTTAACCCCAGCATAAACAGTATTGTAAAGGTCAATAACAATACAGAAGAAGAGATTATATCTGCACTTGGCATTAGCCATGTTGTAAATGGGAGAGATATGATCGCTGACACTTTGGCTGAAGAAGCCTTGACTTGTCATTTAAAGTTGGTATAGTTTGAGATAAAAGGAAGTTCTATGGACTATTTACAGCAAAGTGAAATTGTAGATTTTCAACATAAAGAGGTCATGGCTCAAGCAAAATTATTAGCACAGGGCTGTAAAAATGATGTAGAGACAGCCAAAGCTTGTTTTTTCTTTGTTCGGGACCATATAGAGCACTCAGGGGATTACACGGCAGACATCAGCACCTGTAAAGCTTTGTACAGTCCCCTGCTTCTGTACAAACATATTTTCCTAATGTTTTGTATCTTTCGCAAGGTTTTCTATAAGCTTCACCATCATTCTAACGCCAGCTCCAGATGCACCATGAGGGTTTTCACCCCAAGCGTGTTCTACAAAAGCAGGACCTGCTATGTCTATGTGCGCCCATTTTTTGCTATGCTTTTTGTCTACAAATTCTGAAAGAAAATGACCTGCGGTAATGGCACCACCATAGCGTGTATTGGAAATGTTGCAAATGTCTGCTATTTCAGACTTTATGGTCTTTTTGAGGTAAGGGTTAAAGTCAAGTGCTGTGGCAAGCTCACCTGCATTATGTGCTTCTTTGACAACTAAGTCTTGTACCTTTTTGTTGTTCCCCATAATGGAAGAAGTATAATGTCCCACGGCCACTACAGAAGCACCAGTGAGTGTTGCAAAGTCGAAAAGATAGTCAGACTTTACCTCTTGTTGTGCATAACACAATACATCAGCTAAGACCAGTCTACCCTCTGCATCGGTATTGCGTATCTCTATGGTTTTTCCATTTTTGGCTACGAGTACATCATCTGGCTTATAGGCATCTCCGCCTATCATGTTCTCAACAGCACCCACAAAACCATGTACTTCTATAGGTAAATCAAGTTCTGCCACTGCTTTCATAATGCCCATAACTGCAGACCCGCCACTTTTATCGGACTTCATAGTCACCATAAAGTCAGCAGGTTTTAAACTAAGACCTCCCGAATCATAAGTTAATCCTTTACCTACCAGTGTTACCACACATTTTGGATTTTTTGGTTTATGTGTAAGGTGAATGACTCTAGGTGTATGGCGGCTTGCACGTGCAACAGCCAAAAGGGTTTCCATTTTTTCTTTTCTTAATGCTTTTGGTTTGAGAATTTTACATTTGAGTCCTGTATCTTCAGCCATACCCTCCGCAATGTTTGCCATGACTTCAGGGTAGCAGTCATCTGGTGTAGTATTGACGATGTCACGGGTGAAATTTGTTGCATCTGCAATTATTTGTGCTTTGTGTATTTGTATAGATGCTTTTTCAATGTCTATTTTAAGAGCGCTGTACTCTTCAAGTGAAATAGAAATCTCTTTGATTTTATTTTTGCTCTTTTTGCTTTTGTAAGTCTCAAAGCTATAAGAACCTAAAATGAAACCTTCTACCATAGCACGGAGTGTATAGGTACAGCCTTTGTTGGTATAGGTGGCAATTTTTATAGATTTGTACTTTGTGCCTTTGAGTGCTTTTATAGCAGAAGCTGCTGCGGTTCGTATAGCAGCACTTTTCACAGAAGCAGCACCAACATACAGTCTGCCTTCACCAAGAAGTAAACAGCTTTCATCTTGTCCCCCGGAGAAGCCTGCTTTTTTCAATAGTTTTTTGTCTTGTACAAAACGGTGTTTTAAGTTATTGGCTACAACGATAACAATTTCTATCTCCGCATCTACATCTTGCAAAGGGAGGGCAGTTAATTCAAAATTCATAGAGGTCCTTTTATTTGTTCTTATTAATTTATTGAAGTATATCAAAAGTTAGAGTAAAGAAGTATGACATAGGAAGGTTAACCTTCAATGCGAACTCTTTTTTATAGTATACTATTCAAGAGAATCATAAAGGGTTTAGATGCAATTAATAATTATCGTTATTTTGGGGACTATTTTTGGATTTATGTATGGATATAACACAGATGGCTTCATTTTTAGTACAAACATCTGTCTTTTTGCTGGTATAACTATGATAATGCCATCACTTTTTAAATTTGAATTAAAAGATATTAGATTAGTATGGCAATATAAATCAGTCCTTTTTAAAGGCCTTATGGTCAACTATATACTATTGCCTGTTTTTGCACTAGTCATTGGTTTTATGACAAATGATTTTGGTATTACTGGAGGGTTGTTTTTACTTTCAGTCTTAAGTGGTGGAGGTATGGTCATGCATTGGATCAAAAAATCTAAGGCAGATAGCTCTTTTGGATTTCTACTTCTTTTTATCAATCTCATTTTTATTTCACTCTCTTTACTGATGTTACATCTCTTTGCAACATACTCTGCGGGGTACTTTGGTGTGAGGTATGATGCAGAGATCCATATTAGCAGGTTTGCAGAACCTGTGATCATGCTTTTAATTGTTATTCCGTTCTTTGTAAGCAGAGTGATACTTTTTATCAAACCACTGCTTACCTTGATCCAAAGCTATAGTAAGTATATAAGTCAGGGTAGTATTTTTGTCATTTTATTTTATTTGTTTGGATTGCAGAGTACTCAGCGCTTGGAAGATATTTATGATTTTGAACCTGAACTTTTTTTCATTGCATTTGGGGCTGTCACAGCATTTTATTTACTAATATTTATAGCTTCAAGACTCATTTATAACTTAGATTCACCTCAGGAAAGGGCAGCATTTTGGCATAGTATAACAAGATATATTACTTTGGCGTTGGTGATTTCTACTTTCTCTGCCAGTACCTTTGGTCTCTCCATGTTACTGCCCGTTATGTTCGCTTATCTTGTGCAGATACCACTATCTGTAGTGATCAGTAATAAGTATATGCAGAATTTAGAAGAGACAGTTTAGATAAACTGCTTTGTTTCTAGGTCCCCGTACCTCGAGCTATGATACGAGTTTATTTCTTCTCTAAAACTATCCAGTTAGCTAGAATACAAATTATCTTTATATCTATTTCTAACAAGCCTAAGAACTTAAAATTAGCAACAATTACAACTTTGTTTATACTTGCTCAATTTCCCAATTCCTGGATTGAATGTATTTGTAGGATCTAATTTAGCATAAAACTTTTGCAGAGTGCTTTCTGCCTTATATAAGTGACCAACGTTATGTTCAGCAGGATACTTAGCCCCTTTTTTATCTAAGAATTCAAGCATTAGTTCTTTCATTCTAACCTTATCGGTACCTTTTTTGAAAATGTAATTTTGATGGAATACATTACACATGAAATGCCCATAGTGCAAGGTGACGTCTATATTATCTTGCACTTCTTGAGGTAGTGTTTCAACCCATTGCGTATCATTACGTCGCAGCGCAATATCTAGTGGTAACATACCAGCAATATTCTTTTCATGCATAACCGTGTAACGTCCAGCGGCTCCGCCCGCTGCAAATCTATGAAGTAGTGCTTTTTCACCTTCTTCTTTAGTGCATACTATATATCCACCATTTGAGTCTTCTTTATCTTCAGACCAGTTCTCTTCTAGGTAAGCCAAAGCTTCTTCTATACCATCATCTCCCATACTTAGAATAAGATGATGTTCATACTTATCTCTCATTTCAAGTAAACGTTGTGGGATTTGGTTTGGAAATAATTGACTCGTGTATTGCATCACCTTATTTGGAATATCTTTTGGTAAAAATGAAAACCCTTTTAAAAGATTTTCAACCTTTGATTTAATTTTATATAAAAGAGGCATTCTTTTAGTTCCTAAGTATCTAATGGCTACAAAGGTGTCTTTTCCATATTTTTCTGTAATATTAAAAATTGTACGGTGCATATATTCTCCCATCTCAGGAAGGTTCTTAAAATTACTTAAAATATCAATTCTTAGTTTTGCAAGTTTATCAGGATCATTGGTTCCTAGGTAAAACACCTGTTCTCTTTTTGGTATTGCAAAGGTATCCGTTCTAACGGCAAATACACCTAGTTTTCCCGCACAACCACTACTTTCAAATAATCGTCTCTCATCTGCATTATAACGAGCGGGTATATCTGATGTTACATCTCGAACACGTTCTTCGTATTCATTATCAGAAGCAATACCTTTATCATAATTAATCTTATAAATATCAAGATTGCCTTTTTCTAAGTTCGTTAATATCTCTTCCGGGGTAGATCCAAGTCCTTCAATGCCAAGATGATTAACAAGATGTAATTCTCCTTTTTCATCTACTTGTGCATAAATAGCAAGTTCTGTATAAGCAGGACCACGTTTTACTAAGGCACCACCTGAATTATTAGCAATACCACCTATAACTGTGGCACCTAGTTGAGAAGAGCCAATAACAGAATGAGGACTTCGATTTATTTTACCTAAGGTTTCGTCCAGTGAGTGCAAGGTTGCACCCGACAAACTAATCGCTTGTTTTCCATCATTAATTAAATGAATTTTATTAATAGCAAGGGTACTAATAATCACCACATCTCTATCATAGTCAGAACCACTAGGTGCAGAACCTTCTGTAAGTCCAGTTTTTGCTGCTTGCATAATAATGATACAATTAGCTTTGACACAAGCTTCAATTAATTTCCACTGCTGCACTAGTGTGCTTGGGAAAACAACGGCTAAAGCTATTCCTACACCTGAACGAAATCCACTTCTATAATAAGATGTTTTACTCTCTTTAGTTAAAACCTTATTTGCCCCTACAATACTTTCAAATTGTTGAATTACTGCATTTTGTTCTGCTGTTCTTGTCATTATATTATCCTTTTAATTATTTTATAATTTTTGAACCTCTATCAGCACAATAATTCACCAAACTCTTTCAACTTTCAATAACCCATCAATCCCTACATAATCTCTAGCGGAGCTATAACGCCAATGTGTAGCTTCTTCCATATATCCGCATTTTACAGAGTTATGATGAATATATTCTATTTTTTCTTTCATCATTGTGTTTGATTGTATCAGTTTTGGATGAAAGCCCTTCTCCCATATTTGATAAGTACTTTCAGTTCTATGTGCCTTTTTATGATAAGCCAATTGTTTCAGTGGAGTTGCTGCATTATTTTTTTGTAGTAACTTGAGTAATTCATACGCAGTATAGGATTTAAACTTTTGCATACTTTTTCCAATGTCATCACTTTGAGCTATAAGAAAAGACAATAAGATTATCATTTTCTTGCAGATAAGCCAATGAATCTATAATTATTTGCACACTCTCTTTGTTTGTAAACAGTGGTAACCAATGCAATATAGTACACGTTAAAAAGTGTGGATGTGTTGGTTCATATATTTAATATCTGCTTCTACCTATAAATTGAGTGTATCAACTTTTTTGTTATAGGTGCTTTAGTTTTGGATTTATAGTCTGATAGAGGTTCAACAGCTGGAGCTGTTGAACGAGTAGGTAGAATATACCCAAAGAAGATGTTTAAGCAAACTGTTCTTTAAGTATATCCTGCGCCTGGATCATATCTTTATCACCACGTCCCGAAAGGTTCACTAAGATGGTTTTACCTTTGATCTCTTCTGGCTTCATCTTTTTCAAATACGCTATGGCATGAGAACTCTCAAATGCTGGGATGATCCCTTCTGCCTGTGAAAGCCATACAAAGGCATCCAGGGCTTCATCATCAGTGATGTGGTCATAAGTCACAACACCTTCATCTTTTAAAAATGAATGTTCCGGACCTATGCCCGGGTAGTCAAGTCCTGCTGAAATGGAATGCGCTTCCTGTACCTGTCCGTCTTCATCTTGCAGAAGATAGCTCAGCTGGCCGTGTAGTACACCGGGGCTTCCCTTTGCAAGAGAACAACCGTGTTTGGAGTCAAGTCCCAGTCCACCGGCTTCTATGCCGATACACTCTACACTTTCATCTTGTAAAAAGTGATTGAAGATACCAAGGGCATTGGAACCCCCGCCGATACAGGCGATGACCTTGTCCGGCAGACAGCCTTCCACCGCATCAAGCTGTGCTTTTGCTTCCCATCCGATGATAGACTGGATGTCACGTATCATCATAGGGTAGGGGTGAGGTCCTGCTACAGTTCCGATGATGTAGTAAGTGTCACGAGCATTGGTCACCCAATGTCTGATGGCATCATTCATGGCATCTTTAAGCGTACGGCTTCCAGACTCTACGGCATGTACCTTGGCACCAAGGAGTTTCATACGAAAAACGTTGAGTTCCTGACGTGCCACATCTTTAGCACCCATAAAGACATCACATTCAAGTCCAAAAAGTGCTGCTACTGTTGCTGTTGCTACACCATGTTGTCCTGCTCCTGTCTCTGCGATGACTTTTTTCTTGCCAAGTCTTTTGGCAAGTATAGCCTGTGCTACGGTATGGTTTATCTTGTGTGCGCCGGTGTGGTTCAGGTCTTCACGCTTGAGGTATATCTTTGCATCAAGCTCTTTGGAAAGGTTTTCGGCAAAGTAAAGCGAGGAAGGACGACCGACGTAGTTTTTATAGTAGTAGTCTACTTCTTTCCAAAACCCTTCATCAAAACGTACGGCTTCGTAGTCGAGTCTGAGTTGTTCAAGTGCAGGCATAAGTGTTTCGGGTACAAAACGTCCGCCATAGCCTACCTGACCATTTTCCATATTGCCGAAATGTCCTGAGTCATCGGGGTCATGAGGGCTGGGTTTTGGGATATATATTTCTTTATGTAAGTTCATTATTTTCTCTCGTGTAGTAATAGAATGGATTATATCTCATATGAGTTTAAGATAAGTCTATAGTCTATTTATGTTACCATTAATAAGATCACTTATTTCAGGATACTCCTAACAGAAGGAAGTTTTATGTCTAAACATACAGCCACAATTGATGGAAATGAAGCAGTTGCGCGGGTCGCTCATAAAATAAATGAAGTCATAGCCATTTATCCTATTACGCCTTCATCGGTGATGGGTGAACTTTCAGATACCTATTCTACCCAAGGCGAGAAAAATATTTTTGGCACAGTGCCTGATGTGACTGAGATGCAAAGCGAAGGAGGAGCAAGCGGGGCTGTCCATGGAGCATTGCAAAGCGGGGCATTAACAACGACGTTTACTGCTTCACAGGGCCTTTTGTTAATGATACCAAATATGTACAGGATCGCCGGTGAACTTACCTCGACTGTATTTCATGTGGCTGCACGTTCACTTGCTGCTCAGGCGCTTTCCATCTTTGGTGACCATCAGGATGTGATGGGTGTAAGACAAACAGGTTTTGCATTGATGCCCTCGGGGTCTGTGCAGGAAGCACATGATTTTGCGCTTATCTCTCAAGCCGCCACACTTCGTACCCGTATACCTTTTTTACATTTTTTTGATGGCTTCCGTACCTCCCATGAGGTCAATAAAATAAACTTACTGAGTGAAGATGTTTTAAAGGCGATGATAGACGAAGAGCTGGTCTATGCCCACCGTTCACGAGCACTCACTCCTGACAATCCTTTTATACGAGGTACTTCACAAAACCCGGATGTTTATTTTCAAGGCCGTGAAAGTGTTAACAGTTTCTATTTAAAGGTTCCCTCTATTTTACAGGAAGAGATGGATAAGTTTGAAAGACTTACAGGCAGAAAATACAAGCTTTTTGAATATATCGGAGAAAAAGATGCTGAAAGGATCATCGTACTTATGGGATCAGGTGCTGAAGCTGTGGATGAGTGTGCAGAGTATTTGGGGGAAATGGGCGAAAAGGTTGGGGTTGTAAAGGTGCGTTTGGCGCTTCCTTTCAGTATAGAACATTTTATAGCTGCGTTGCCGATCACAACTCGCTCAATCGCAGTACTTGACAGAACAAAAGAGTCAGGCTCTCTGGGTGAACCACTATATCATGATGTCTTTATGGCACTGAGTGAAGCAAATATTGAAGGCAGGTTGAATTTTAAGATGCCAAGGGTCATTGGTGGCCGTTACGGGCTTTCATCCAAAGAATTTACACCCGCCATGATAAAATCCATCTTTGACGAACTGGGCAAAGAAAAACCTAAAAATCACTTTACCATCGGTATCAATGATGATGTGACACATACAAGTTTGGAGTATGATACAGGTTTTATGGTTCAAGACAGTAATACCTATGAAGCCATTTTTTTTGGTTTTGGTTCAGACGGTACCGTGGGAGCAAACAAAAATTCTATTAAGATCATTGGACAGGAAACAGAAAATTATGTGCAGGGGTATTTTGTCTATGATTCTAACAAATCGGGCTCTGTGACTACTTCACATCTTCGTTTTGGATCTAAGCCTATCCGCTCAAGCTATCTTATACAAAAGGCAGATTTTGTAGCCTGTCATCAAAATGTTTTTCTGGAGAAGTTTGAGATCCTTATCCATGCAAAGGAGGGGGCAACTTTTCTCCTGAACACAGCATTTCCAAGAGCGTTGCTTTGGGGTAAATTACCCAAAGAGGTACAAAGAGAGATCATAGATAAAAAATTGAAATTCTTTGCTATAGATGCAGCTAAGGTGGCAAAAGAGAGTGGTATGGGAAGAAGGATCAATACCATCATGCAAACATGTTTTTTTGCGATTTCCGGCATTTTAGATAAAGAAGATGCCATAGAAAAGATCAAACAGAGTATCTACAAAACATACGGAAAGAAAAGTGAATCCCTTGTTGCGATGAACTATAAAGCAGTGGAGAGTGCGCTGGAGAACCTTTATGAAGTAGAAGTGCCCAATGAAATAACTTCAAAGTTAGCAATGCAAGCTTCTGTTAAGGGTGATTATAATGATTTTGTCGAAAATGTTACCAGGAAGATCATTGAGGGGCATGGAAATGAACTGCCTGTAAGTATGCTTCCCAATGATGGAACCTGGCAGAGCGGCACAACACAGTATGCAAAAAGAAATGTGGGTCTTGAGGTTCCTGTATGGGATGCTGACGTGTGTATTCAATGTAACAAATGTGTAATGGTCTGTCCACATTCTGTCATACGTTCAAATGTCGTCGAACTCTCTTACCTTAGCAATGCACCTGAAGGGTTTAGCTTTATCAAGGCCAAGGGTAAAACCTTTGAAGAAGATGAAAACTTTATGATCTCTGTCTCTGTTGAGGATTGTACGGGATGTGCTTTGTGTGTGGAAGTGTGTCCTGCTAAAAATAAATCACAGACAAATCTCAAAGCGATCAATATGCAGGAACAGCTTCCGCTTAGGAAAAGCGGGTCTGCACAGTGGGAGTTTTTTACAGAGCTTCCACTCATAGACCGTTCAAAACTCAACCATGACAAAGTAAAAGAGAGCCAGTTCCTAGAACCGCTTTTCGAATTTTCTGGAGCATGTCCGGGCTGTGGAGAAACGCCTTATGTCAAACTTACCAGTCAGCTTTTTGGTGACAGAATGATCGTAGCAAATGCCACAGGATGTTCCTCCATCTACGGAGGAAACTTACCGACAACCCCATGGAAGAAAAACCTGGAGGGTAAAGGACCTGCCTGGTCAAATTCACTTTTTGAAGACAATGCAGAGTTTGGTTTGGGTTTCAGACTGGCTATTGATAAACATGAAGCTCAGGCAAAAGAGCTGGTAAATGAACTGAAAGAGGTGATAGGTGAGGAATTAAGCCAAGATATCCTAAGTGCAGTGCAAGTTGAGGAGAGTGATATTTATAGTCAAAGAGAACGTGTTGAGCACTTGAAAGAGAAACTTCAAAACGCCACACATCCTCATGCCAAAAGACTCCTCTCTTTAGCAGACTATCTCTCTAAAAAATCTGTCTGGATCATGGGTGGTGACGGTTGGGCTTATGACATTGATTATGGTGGGCTTGACCATGTCATAGCCTCTGGAAAAAATGTAAATATTTTAGTGCTGGATACGCAAGTCTACTCCAATACCGGCGGACAACAGAGTAAAGCGACATTTACTGGCGCCGTTGCTAAATTTGCAGCCGGAGGAAAAGCAGGACTTCCCAAAGACCTGGCAATGATGGTCATAGCTTACGGAAATGTCTATGTAGCCCGTGTTGCCATGGGTGCAGATGATACGCAAACATTAAAGGCTTTTATTGAAGCAGAGAAATATGACGGACCGTCTATGATCATCGCCTATTCCCACTGTATCGCTCATGGCTATGACCTGAAATATGGAATGAGTCAGCAAAAATTGGCAGTCCAAAGTGGGATTTGGCCGACTTTCAGATATAACCCTGATCTAGAGAAAGAGGGGCTAAATCCTATGATCGTAGATTATAAAAAACCTACAAAGTCTGTGAAAGAGTTTATGTATAATGAAACGAGGTTTAAGATGGTTGAGAAAATGAATGCCAATGATGCCAGAGCATTTATCTCTACCGCACAAAAACATGCAGATGAACAATATAAAAAATACACTAATTTGACCAACATTGATTATAGTCATGAAGCTAGGGAGGAAAAATAATGAATTTATCGACAACATACCTGGGACTGGAGTTTAAAAATCCGCTTATTGCTGGCGCTTCGCCCTTAACTGGGAGCAGTGATAAAATTAAAGAGCTTGAAGATGCCGGCATTGCCGGTGTGGTCTTACATTCTTTATTTGAAGAACAGATCAACCATGATCTGCATGCGGTTGATCACTTTTTATTTCAGGGAAGTGACAGTTTTGCAGAGTCTCTGAGTTATTTCCCTGAGTCAGATCATTTGGAAAGTTCAGAATCTGAGCATTATCTGGAAGATCTGGCAGAGATTAAAAGATCGACTGATATTCCTGTCATTGCCAGTTTAAACGGAGTTAGCAGTGGCGGATGGGTCAAGTATGCTAAAAAGATACAAGAAGCAGGTGCCGCTGCTCTGGAGTTAAATATCACATACATTCCAACAGATCCAATGCAGGATGCAAGGGAGATAGAAAATATGTATGTAAAAGTTTTGGAAGATATAAAAGAAAATACCACCTTGCCGCTCGCAGTAAAGATGAATCCCTATTTTACAAATCCTGCCCAAATGGCAAAAAGATTTAAAGATGCCGGTGCAAACGGCTTAGTTGTTTTTGACAATCCGGTTCAGGTGGATATTGATCTGGACGAATTAAGCCCTGTACAAAGAGCAAATTTAACGACTTCTTCCAGTATCTCTGAGACACTTCGCTGGTGTGCTATTTTACACAGTATGGTGGATATTTCTCTTGCTGCATCAACAGGGGTACATACTGCAAAAGATGTTTTAAAAGCTGTGATGAGTGGTGCAGATGTGACACAGATGGCTTCTGCGCTTCTAAAACATGGAACAGGACATGTGCAGACTATACTCAAAGAGTTAGAAGAATGGATGGAAGAGAAAGAATATGTTTCCATAGAACAGATGAAAGGAAGTATCTCTTTAGATCATTGTGATAACAAAGCGGCCTATGAGAGAGCCAATTATATGAGAGCACTGCTTACTTACAGGTTTTAAGAACGCAGGTTCTAAAATCGCAGGTTTTAACATCAAATGATATAGGCTATCTCTGCCTGTGAAGCCAGTCTCATAGGCGGCCCCCAAAACCCTATACCGGAGTTCACGTAAATATGACTGCCATTTGGCAGTTTATGCAGACCTTTGACATAGGGTTGCTGTAGTCTTACGAGGTATTCAAAAGGCCAGATCTGTCCTCCATGGGTATGACCTGAGAGTATAAGATCCGGTGTGTAAGACCCCAGTTCTTCTATAAACTTGGGTTGGTGTGCTAAGAGTATGGTTTTATAAGCAGTGTTAGTCCCTTTAAAGGCTTTATGGATGTCAGGTACAAGTACATTGGTTCTGTAGCCTATACGGTCTGTAACACCTACTACATTGAGTTGGATCTCGTTTATGATGATGTTCTCATTGAGTAGTAGTTTAATGTTTGTGGTCTTCATGAAATTTATGATTTTCACAGGGTTGTGAAAATATTCGTGGTTACCTAAAATATAATAGATTCCATACTTTGATTGAATGTCTGTAAGCTCTAGTATTGCCTCTTTTATACCGTCAAGTGCAGTATCTATGATGTCACCGGTAATGCACACTATGTCAGGTTTAAGTGCATTGATCTTTTCTACAGATGCTTTTACAAATGTTCTGTCTATCAGACCCCCAATATGAAGATCACTTATTTGCACAATGGAGAAATCAAAGGTATTGAATTTTACAACATTTACCACAGGTTCTTTCATCCCTTCATAGGCACCTGCTGTCACATAGGAAGTAGAGAGTGCCAGCATGGCACCATCCCCGCTTTTTTTAATAAAATTTCTTTTTGAGAGATCTATTCCCCTGAGTGTCTTATGGAAAAGATGTAATACTTCATGCAGTACTAAATAGAGAAATATCACTAGTGTAAACCCTATGGAAAGGGAGAAGAGATAGTAGAAGGTATTTGGTATGATATCGGTGTATCTCCCTATAACATAGAGTATGTTAAAAATAAAATTGAGTCCAAGAAGTATGGTTAAGATGTTTTTTGACTTGTCAGTGAGTAAGAGCTTCTTGATGACCCTTGAGTAAAAAAGATAGTGCAAGGCAAAGAATAAAAGAAGAAACAGTGAAAAAAACAAATAAACTCGCATAATGACCACCTTAATGCGGTATTATACTGTATATAAAGAAATAAGACACATACATTTTAGAAGGAATAAAAATGGATAGAAGAGACTTTTTACTTGCATCGGGGATCATGCTAGTCTCCGCATCTGCATATAGTTTTGGTGAGAGTATGAAACCCTTGATCGGTGCTAAGTCAGAAAAGGTCGCATTGATCTATGGTACCAGATATGGTGCAACAGAAGATACTGCCCAATGGATAGCCAAAGGGATGGATAGCAATGTAGATGTTCTTAATGTTGAAACTATTGATCTTGATGAGACTGTCTCTAAGTATGATAAGATCATTATCGGTTCGGGTATCTGGATCGATGGGGCACATAAGCGTCTAATGGAACTGCTCTCCACGCATAAAAAGAAAATTCAGCCAAAGATCATTGCTTCGTTTATCGTTTGTGGAACTACGGGAGAGGATGAAGCCGGTAAGCTTAGGATAGAGGGGTATTTTAAACGTTTTCATGAACCATTAACTGTCAAACCAAAGATTCAGAGACATTTTGGTGGGAGAATGCTCATTGATAAGTTAAGTGAAAAAGATAGAAAGATTTTGGATAATTTCTATACCAATGTTTTGAAAAAAGAGTTTGTAAGCTGGGACAGAACACAGCCGGAAGAGGCTGAAAAGTTCGGAAAAGAATTTCTTATAAATAATTAAAGTTGCCCTTCAATGCCATTAAGTTAAGAGAATAATGTAGCAAGGGGATGCGACTTCAGTCGTATGTCAGCGACTGAAGTCGCTGCTCCAAAAGTGATTCACTGAATGGTGTTGGAGGTTCTCTTTAGTCTATCTCTAAAACTGAATAGACAGGCGCAGAGATACCTTCTCGACCGTTTAAGAACCCAAGTTCCATGATAAAGCATACTTCTACGCAGTGTGCACCTACTTTATCTATGAGGCTTGCAGCAGCTTTGGCTGTGCCGCCGGTGGCTATGAGATCGTCTATAAGTAGGACTTTGGATCTGCTTCCTGTTGTGCAGCATCCATTTTCACCAAAAGCATCTATATGTATCTCTACTTCATCAAAACCATACTCCAGGCTGTACTTTTCGGCAACTGTTGTGTAAGGCAGTTTCCCTTTTTTTCGAACAGGCACAAAACCTACACCCAGTCTGTCAGCAAGGGCGGCACCAAAGATGAAGCCTCTTGCGTCAATTCCTGCGATGTAATCAAGTTCATATCCCAAGTAGCGATTGCTTAAATGATCCATAAGTGTATTAAATGCTTGAGGATTACCTAACATAGTTGTAATATCTTTAAAGATAATTCCGGGTTTTGGGAAGTCTGGGATGTCTCTTATGCTTCCTAAGATGATGTCTTTTTCTTCTATAGTTAGGGTGCTCATTTTATTTAACTTCCTTTTACTTTGATCGTGGTGGTGTTTCTCTCTTCTACCCCAAGGGCACTTCCTTACTTCGTTCACGGCGTTTTTTTAGAAAAAACGAAGCAAAAAATCGTCACAACTCTCGAATCGCTCCGCTTATACGGTCGTTCGTTGTGACAGGGCACGCTTTGCGTGATTAATGCTTAATTGCTTACGCGGGGTTCTTCTCGTTCTCACGTTGAACGTGGGAATGCATATATCTATCCTAGATCTGAACCGACTGCACAGCCTTCTATTTTGGCTACACGTCCGGCATGTCTGCCACCTTCAAATTCTGTAGAGGCAAAGGCTTCTATCATGTCTTCTATGACGCCTTTACCTACAACACGTTCACCGAAACATAAAATGTTTGCATCGTTGTGTTGTCTGGTAAGCTTGGCTGTGTAGTGGTCGTGACAGAGGGCAGCACGGATACCGGGTACTTTGTTGGCCGATATGGAGATGCCGATGCCTGTTCCACAGATCAGGATGCCAAAGCTTCCTTCATCTGCAATCACCGCATTTGCACATTTTTTGGCAAAATCCGGGTAGTCTACTCTGTCTGCAGAATCTGGTCCAAGATCAATGATCTCATGTCCCAAAGAGGTGACGTAGTCTTTTACGTAAGCTTTCAGGGCATATCCTGCGTGGTCTGTTGCGATGTAAAATTTCTTAAGATTCGACATTTAGTGCCTCACTGTACTGAATTTCACATAAATCATTTAGTGATTTATTGCATTGTATTTTAATACTTATAATTCTTGTCATTCTGCTTCCCTTATTCAATAGGTTGTTCCAACTGTATGGACGAGATCTGTCTTCCTATGCGTCCCCATCGAACAGTATAGCGTTGCTTGTTCCATAATGTTTCACAGGCTTCTGAATCGATCTCAATGTCAGCACATAAACGTTTAAGTCCGGCATTGTCTTTTCCTCCACCATGCGCATCACCATAAAGTACACTCTCATAAGATCGGTATTCTAAACTCATATAGATCAACCAAGGTTTTCCTACGATAAGTTTGTATGGAACAGAACCCCAGAAACGGCTGTCATTAGAGTTATCACGGTTATCACCTATCATATAGAAGTGGTCTGCTTCCACTTTTGCATAAAGAGCATTAATGCCTTTGCCCCCTATTTCATGCGTTGGTGCATCAAAATCGTCTACATAAACAGGTATCATATCGATCTCTTTATTATAGCTGTAATACCGTAAAAGACCCTGAAAAATATCTGTACCCTCCGGGGCATACTGGATACCCAGATATTTTGTCATATAAGGGTTTTCTACCCAAAGTTTACCTCTGAGTGAAATGATCTTTTCAGCAGGGTAGTTTGCTTTCATATATTCTGCACCTTCATGAAAGTGAATCAGAAGTTTCTCATTTGCATAGAGAATTTCATCTCCGCCTACAGCAACACAACGTTTTACATAGTGGATCTTGTTGTTTTTTGGGTAACGGAAGATCACGATATCTTCTCTTTTTGGTCTGGGACCTTCTATGAGGTGTCCATTGTTATTAAAGTCCGGCAAAAGCGGTATCTCCAACCATGGCAAGTGAGGCGTAGGGATACCGTAGGAAAACTTCGTGGCAAATAAAAAGTCACCTATGAGCTGTGTTCTTTTCATGGATCCTGAGGGGATGACAAAAGACTGTGCCACAAAGAAAATGAGAAAAAGTACGATAATGATGGTCCCTGTCCAAGAGCTTGCAAAACGACCTGTATGATGTAAAATTTTTTTCACTATATTCTTCCTTGTGCGGCTTTAAGTGTATTGCTTAAAAGCATTGCGATGGTCATGGGACCCACACCGCCTGGTACGGGAGTAATGTATGAACATTTAGGGCTCACATTTTCAAAATCGACATCACCCACAAGTGAACCGTTCTCTGTGCGGTTGATACCGATGTCTATGACGATGGCTCCTTCTTTTACCATATCTGCCTTGATGAGTCCGGGCACACCCACACCAACCACAACGATGTCAGCTTTGGAAGTATGTGCCTTAAGATCTTTAGTGAAGATATGTGTGATGGTCACAGTCGCTTCTGCATTGAGAAGCAGGGCAGCCATAGGCTTACCCACAATGTTAGAGGCACCTACCACACAGACATCCTTACCTTTGACGTCTATGTGATACTCTTCAAACATTTTCATCACACCAAGAGGCGTACAGGCTACAAAACTTTCAAGACCTGTGACCAAACGTCCTACATTGTAGGCATGAAAACCGTCTACATCTTTTTTAGGGTCTATCACTTCAAGAATCTTGTCAGTATCCACATGTTTAGGCAAAGGCAATTGTACCAATATTCCATCTATGCGTGGATTACCGTTCATCATCTCTATGGTCGCGATGATCTCATCCTGGCTTATGGTGTCAGGCATGCTGTGTGTGATGGAGTAAAAACCTACATTTTCACAGGCTTTTGCTTTCATTTTTACATAGGCATGAGAAGCAGGATCATCACCTATGAGAATGACAGCGAGTCCCGGAACGATATTTTTTTCCTGTTTGAGCTGTGCGACTTCCGTGCTTACAGTAGACTGCACTTTTTTGGCTAAAGATTTACCATCGATGAGTTGCATAGAATGCCCTTATAATTTTTAAGGTATTATATCAAAAATAGTTTAGGGGAGAAAGCGTAGTGTTATTATGAGACGATTATGGATGTTATTACCTCTAATGTTATGGGGACAGGAAGACTTTATCTCGCACTATGAATACGGTGAAATGCTTTATGCAAATCCCCGGGGGGTAAGTTGTTCTCAGTGTCACGGGAAAAACGGTGAAGGTCAAATGATCGTTGAATATCGTGATATTCAGGGTAAACAGGTTTTACGAGGTTCAGATATACGCAGAGACAGTCTTGCTGTGATGATCAATGCCGTCAACAGCTACCATGAGGTCATGCCGCGTTATTATCTGACGGATGAAGAGGTGGAAGCCATCTATGATTATATTAAGATCAAAAATCAGGAGTATTTACTGAGTTTTGATTAGAGTAATTGGCTATAATTATCCATACAATTTTAAGGATAATCTATGGAACTTCACAAAACACTCACAACGATGCTTTTAACCGGAGGTTTAAGTTACGCTTCTTCTTTAGCAGTTTATCAAGATAAAACTTTTTACACCTACACACCTCAAAACAATTTTATAGGTTTTTCCCAAGGACTGAAAGCTAGCTGTGAAGGAACAACGATACCACTTTCAGGTATGACCCACTGTCCTGAAGAGAGTAGGTTGTGCCAGGAATTGACAAGTCTCAAAAATACAGAAGAAAAAGTGGCAGCTGTTGTGGCCAATACCAAAGTGTTGTCACAATTGGTCTCTCTGCCTCAGCCCACGACATTTGATGCCAATGCATGGATAGAATCTGCCAAGCGCATAGGAGAAGAACAGGCAAGGCTTTTAACGCAAAGAAGAGTCTTGAATGAAGAGCGTGAGTTGAAACAGAGAAACTTCCAAAAACAAGCCCCTACAGAGCAAGCAGTTCAAATGAATAAAAGTTGTAAAGAAGAAGTAGAACTTAGCATTCCTTATGGCTATGTCTCTTTTTCTACAAGATACGAAGCAAATATCAATGATGATAAAGAAGTGACTGTTAGCCAATACCTTTCTATTACAAATCGAAGCGGTATCGATATAGAAGCAGATACGGCGATGTTCTACTATCGTTCAGCCAGGCAAAATATATATCCGACTCATTTTACTCCATGGATAGTAAGCAAGTATGTTCCCAGACCAACAAGAGTGCGTAAACCAAAAAGTGCCATGAGAAAAGAGATGAGTATAAATATGGCGATGATGGATGAACAAAGGGTTGAACTGCCGGTGATGGCAGCTGCACCTACAGCTTCGTATGAAGATGCCAGAGAGTATAAGATAAAAAATCTTACTCTGCCTTCGAGTGGTGTGGCATTGGAGGTACAGGTATTGACATGGAAAGCGGCACTTTCCTGTGAAGTACGTGCTTATCCCTATGTAAACCGACAAGCATTTCATGTCTGTTCTTTCACACCGAAATACCAGATAGATGCTAATCACTGGAAAGTAAAGTCTGC
Source organism: Sulfurovum sp. (assembly GCA_002733215.1). Lineage (GTDB taxonomy): Bacteria > Campylobacterota > Campylobacteria > Campylobacterales > Sulfurovaceae > Sulfurovum. The sequence goes on from NVUY01000015.1 coordinate 63,599, forward strand.
AGATGAGGTCATCAATGATAATGCAGCAGGAGAGTATAGAGACGAACGTTATGCTCTCTATACAAAAGTAGAAGAAGATATAAAGATAGAGCGTAAGCCTATAGTGAAGAGAGAGCGTGAAACGGGTATCTTTGGCGGCACAGAACGTAAAAAGGACGGCTTTGTTTTAACACTTACAAACAAATCTGATAAAGAAAAAACATTGACGCTTGTAGAACGTATACCTACCTCTACAACAGAAGAGATCAAAGTAAAACTTTTAAGTATCAAGTCTGAGTTGAAAGTAAACTATAAAATCCTCAAAGACGGACAAATAGAAATGAAACTTACATTAGCGCCACATGAAAACAAGAAGATAGAAGTATTGTTTGAGATGGCTTATGATAAAGAGTTAAAAGTGAGTTATTAAAAAAGAAGGAAAATTAAAGGGGATTGATCTGCGGGTCTAAAGCCCGCAAAGCCACTACTAGGAGATAAAGGTGGAAACTGTCCCCTTTAGTATCAGCCTCAGGTGACTTTGCTAATCTAATTTTTCAAAGTCTGATAATTGCCAAGTCTTGTTAAAAAACGGCTTTTTTGTTCCATAAAATCTAAACCATACAAACCACCCCTCAGAAGCACTTGTATTTACCCAGTTCTTTTCAAGACCTTTAGGGGCTTTAGGTCCAAAGTAAAGATCTGCTGAACCATCTTTATTGAGTACCATATTATCAAGGGAGCTTACTGCTGCTCTGTTTTGCTTATTCATGGTCATGGATCGGGTCTTATTATCATAGACTGTGACAGACCAAAATCGTATGGACGGTACATCAGCAGGCACATGCAAGATGTAGTTTTTTGAACCATCGAGCCAATTCCCATCCTTATCCTTAAAAGATTCAATATATCTTTGACCATTTGAAGGGTAAGGATAATTCATAAACTCCCCTGGCCATGTTCCCAAATAAAGGTAATGCATTCTTTCATCAAGTTGTGTATAGTGTTCTGCTTCCTGCCATTGTCCTTGGGTAGTATTCATAGTGAAAGTATGTTTCCAATGTGTGCCTTCATAAGCAGTAGCTTCTTCCATTCTTGGGTTAAAACTGATAGTCTGAGACATCATCTTTCCTACCTTAGCAGCTTTTACAAGGATCTTTTTCTGACGATCAGTTGGATTAAATGCTTTTCCTTTTTCAATGCCCAAAGGTTTTAGCATCACCATAAAAGCACGATCTCTCTCTTCTATGGGGTTATCGTTTAAAACTTTAGATAACAGTTTCCAGAACTCCATTCCATCTGGTTCTATAGTATTGATATACTTTCCTGTAGCTGGAACTACTTTATTTGCTCTAGGGTTTGCTCTTTTTGAATAAGGGTAAATCTTAATATTGTTGAACAAATTATTTACTGTAGTTTCTAGGTCATCTTTTTCTACGAATGCTCTCATGAAAAACATATAATCATACATTTTAGACTGGATTTTAAAATAGCCTTCTTCTGGTAACTCACCCTTGTAGTTTGGTGGTACGATCAAGTATTTACCGCCTTCAGCTTTATCTGGTCCCAATCTTCCAATGCCAATAGTTCTCCACCAGAAATCGTTTAACATCCCAGCTTGCGGCGCTTTTGGAAGTTCAACTACAACTGGACCATCTTCACCCAAATTAAACATAGAAATTCCATAGGGTGTAGTATTGTTTCCTGTAAACCAGATGCTTTTAGTGTCCAAATACTTTTCATAAACGAGAATATCATAATGAGACATTTTCATATCTTCAAATAACCCTCTACGGATAGATGCAGAACTCACAAGTGGGAATCCCCAAATATATGCTTGCACCGCACGCTGATAATCCAACTCATCATAGAGTTTCTTTGAGGTTTCATTCGTTGGATATCCATTTTTAAATTCTAAACTTGATATAAAATCACTATTTTTGCTGTAACTTGAAGTTATAACTAGGGATGCTATTGCTATTGTTAAAATTATTTTTTTCATGGTCGATCTCCTTTTATTTGTGTTTCTGTTTTGTTATTTTCACTCTACAATTTCAAATCGTGGTATTTTGTATTCACCTTTGAGTACACTTTCTTTTGGACCATAGGTTCTAAGTCCTATAAATATCTCAGAACCTGAAATGGTTTCAATCCAATTGCTTTCCTTTCCTGTTGGTTTTTTGGGACCAATGTAAATATCAATAGAGCCATCACTGTTTTTTACTAGATCATCGTTAGATGAAAGGTGTCTGCCTTTTGTACCATTTGCAATAAATGTTCGTGTATGGGAGTCATAGGCAAATACGGACCAAAAATCTCGTGCAGGAAAATCTCCCGGCATGGTAATACGATAATTTTTAGAAGAATCTATCGGCTTATCATTGGCATCAACCATTGCTACGTTATACATTGTACCACTGCCCAGAACAGCAGGCATACAGTAAGCCCAGTAAGTAATAGCTCCTCGACGTTGATAATCTATAGCACCATTTTCATTTTCGTAGATATAGCGTTTACCGGATTTTATATCTTCCGGGAATAAATTAAAACGCGTCCAACCAAGTTGGCCTTCTGCCGGAACCCAGGAGATACCGTTGGAAATTTCAATCAGATAATTCTGTACATCCTTGGCGACTTGTTCAAGAATTTTTCTTTGATGTTTAGTGGGCATAAAAGGCTTACCTTTTTTGATGCCAATGTATGAGGCCATACCTAACATATTCTTGTCATAGTCATTGATAGGTTCTTCCTGGATCACCATGTTGATTAGATTAAAATAATCTGCATCAAATGCTGGAGCGGCATGATAAACCTGCTGAGACATATCTAAAAATCGTGTTTTAGCAGGGTTGTTTGCACTACTTAAAGGGTATATTTTAAGGGTTTTACCATATTCAACAGCAGCATCCCATCCTGCAGTAGAAATAGACCGGATCAAATAATTCTGCAAAAAAGTTCGACTTTGCATCACTTTATAACCTTGCGGAATCACTTTGTCATAGTTCGGTGGCAGTACAAGATACTTCGCGCCCTTTCCTTTATCCCAACCCAAAAGACCAATGTCAGTATCTTCAAGCGGTCGCTGCCATGCATCAGAGATGACACCATAAAGATGGGATTCTTTGGTTGCCTCAGGTACTTCAACCACAATGGGACCCTTTCTTAGGTCAATGGCACCTTGCAGATACGGTGTTTGTGTCTGCAAAGCCACCAAGTGAATATCTGAATCCATCGGCTTGGTATTGATAGCAATATCATTGGCTTTACCATTCAGATCACGAATGACCGCTTCGCGTGTTGCAAAACTATCTGTTGCAGGCATAGCCCATAAAGCCAATTCAAATGCACGGTGGTAAAAACGTTGATCACTCTTTGTAGCCGTTGAAAGCTCAAAAGCTTGTGCCTGAAAAGCCAAACAAAGATTTAGTAAAATAAGTAAAATAACTTTTTTTGATACATGTTTTTTCATATCGACTTCCTTTTATCTCATTCATTATTTATATAATAATATTAAGAAGCTTAACTTTCGCACCTAAACCCAAGCATTTGCTGAGTGGTATCCTGCAACACAGTGTATGCATCCCCCGTGTAACGTGGGAACAAGGACAAGATCTTCTATGCTTTTCTAAAGTTCAACGGAATACCCTTTGCGGATTTGGGTAAATTTTATTTTTATTTAATTCAAAAATAAAAAGATAGAAGTATTGTTTGAGATATCTTACGATAAAGAGTTAAAGGCGAGTTATTAAAAAAGAGGGAAAAATTAAAGGGGATTGATCTGCAGGCGTGAAGCCTGCAAAGCCACTACTAGAGTGGAGTTACGTTCTCAGCTTGTGGGCCTTTTTGACCTTCACCAACTTCAAATGTTACTGCTTGACCTTCAGCCAATGTTACACGTCCACCGCTGTCGTTGTTAACTTGACGGAAGTGTACGAATACATCGTCTCCACCATTCTCTTGTTGAATAAATCCATAACCTTTTTCATCGTTGAACCATTTAACAGTTCCGTTTACTAATGTTGCCATTTTTTTGTACCTTTGGGTAATAATTTTCACTTAAAATTTAAGTGGAATCCAAATCAGAGAGAGTCTTTCGGGTCTAGCAATAACACTTAACACACGATAGATGAACTCGGAACTCATCTTTCATCGCATAAATTATAGCTTGTTTTCTTAGACTTAAGCTTATTTAATAAAATAATAAAATAATAAATTATTATTTATCAAGTTTCCAAAAAAAGATTCGGTTTTCATCCCCGGCACTTATCAATGCATTTTCATAAATAAACATGATCTTAGTGGGTGTGGCATAGTGTCCAACCAGACGGTCTGTCCGACTTCCGTCTTTGGTGTTGAAGAGTTGCAGGTCATGATCGTATCCGCTGGAGTAGACACCTGTTTCCGCACTGGGACTTAAACCAACACAGTAGACCAGAAAGTCACTTTTGATATGATAGGCATCCTTATTTTCTCTATAAACACCTACACGTCTGTCTTGTCCTGCAGTAATGATGGTCCCCTTGCTGTAAGCTACAGAATAAATGTTGTCAACATGTTCCGAAGAGAAAGTCTTTTCTACTTTGGCACTTTCAACATCTATCAGCCTGACGGCACCGCTTTCATCGGAAATGACCATTTTCTTTTTATCTTGACTTAATGCCATACCGCCCATCGTACTCTCAGAGATCTGTGTATCGTAGAGTTTATAGTTTTCGTTATTGTTGTAAAGGACGACATTTGAACCAAAAGTCCCAAGTACAACATCGCCTTCATGGGTAAAAAAAGCGCGCTTGGGCATGAGATGCTTTTTTTCATCTATGATCTTTTTTAGCACTTTGCCATCATCTATCCATACATTCCTGTAGGCAGATGCACCGCTTGTGACAAGCAGGGTTTTCCCTTGAAATCTATCGACACTGTGTACGCGGGTCGGCACCAGGTCTCCCCTCGCTGTCTTAAGGGGATCCAGTCGTATCTGTCTGACTATCTCTCGTGTAAAAAGGTCTATGATATCTACTGAACCGGCATCTGTGGCCACATAAAGATGATCACCATCTTTGACAAAGTCACTGACCAGACCGGAAACTTCAATACTTGCGATGGGGCTGATCTCTTTTGCATGCAGTGTTGAGGATAATAGTAAAAGTACTATAAGAGTTTTATACATCGCTATCCATTGAAGAGTTTTGTGAATTATAGCATGAATTGATTCCCATTGTATTGCAAATGAGAATGAAGGAACAGGTATTTTATCGACCGCCAATACGACGAAGAGGGATGACAAGAGGGTAAAAATTTATTTTTTTTGTTGTCCAGCGACTCATGAGAGGGTTGGGTTCCTGGCTTAGATCGATCACATTTTGATAGTAGGCGGGTTGTGCATTCTCATCTAACTTTTTTAACATGCTGTTTAGTTTCTTGGTACTCATACCATAAACCATTTGAAGTTCCTGCTCATAACTTTGTGATGCTATGAGGTTAAGTATACGGTTATCAGGTAAGACGATCTGATAGGCATAAAGAAAGTCTTTTGCATAGACTCTAAGCATATTTTTTGCATCAAAAACAGCAGAGATGAGTCTCGTAGTTGTAGGATCAAACTGATACTGAAGATCTGTCCTCGCATCTTCATACATAACTATATTTCCGTCATTTAAACGTAAAAGGCTTTGCCTGAGAAAAAGTATGGAAAAGTTTTCTCTGTTTTGTTTAAGTTGTTTACCTTGAAGTTGCAGGTTCTGGTCACTTAACTGTATGGAAAGTTGTCCGTTGCTGTAGTTCAAGTTCGATGTCGGGCCACAAGCTGTCAGCAAGAGTAGAGCGATAAATGTTGATAATAGTTTTGTATTTAATTTCATAGTGTTTCCTTCGTAGGACTGCTTGATAGCAACCACTGATCAAAAGTCATCAAGTCATTTAACTCTTTTGGTTCCGTATTTAAAATATCTGCAAAACTCTTTGTACCCATAGAGAGAAGGTACTGCAAGTTGTTGTCAAAGCTTGCGTTTTCTATGATCAAGATCTTCTCTTTATGCATTTCAAACATGAACCCGCCATTGGGTATGGGTGACATGGAGAGCGTCACTGTATAGTGGTCTTTGATGATGCTCTCTTTTTGTGAATACATCAGTCCTATATTATATCCTTCTTTGCCAAAGCCTTTGACGGCTACAACCAGTACTTGATGCTGACCTTTTTTTGAGGAGTTGAAGATCCCTACAAGTCCTTTGATAGTACTGTAACCGGGGATCTTGCAAAAAATTAGTTCAAACAAGTGAGCGAGCCTTGTTTGAATGAGCCACCCCAGTAGATAAAGTATAAGTAAAAAGATAATGATGGCGATGACTTCCCATAGCAGCATATTGTGCTCAGGAGAAAAACCGATGACCCTGAATGCAGCACCTATTAAAAGTTCTATCTTCCGGTAGAGCCATGAAAGTATGATCATGATCGCAACAATAGGTAAAAGCCAAAATAGCCCTTGGAACATGATGCCGATAAAGTGTTTTAATGGTTTGTTATTTGTCACCATAATGTCCTCCTATGGCAAAGATATGTATAGAGGTGTCTGTAAAGTTATAGATAAGTCTATCTTTTTTTGTGAGTTTTCTTGACCATGATCCTGCTAAAGTATGTTTGAGCATTTCTGGGTGACCATACCCTTGTGTAGGATCACCTCTCTGAAGCTGTTTGAGTATTTTACAGAGGTTTTTATGCATGATCTTATCTTTTTGACGTAACTTTTCATATATTTCCCAAGTATTCCCTTCAAAGACAATAGAACGCACTATTTAGAACCATCCAAATCTAATTCATCTGCTGAAGGTGCATATCCTTTACTTTTTCCGTATGTTTGCAATGACTCTTCTATCTGTTTCATAAGCGAAGCGTTGCCAAGTACATAAAGTGTTTCCTGTTCCCTCTCATAGTCTTCAAGAGACATCACTACAAATGCTTCACCGTTCTTGCGGCTTACTTGTAGAGGTTCATGGTTATCTACAGCTTGGTCAACATACTGTTTTAAATTCGCTCGAAATTGATTGACTGATAGCATGCATATCCTTTTTTGATTCTATTGTACCGTAAGTTAGTACGGTTGTCAATAATATTACTTAGAGCTATTTCAACTCCTCCAACCAGATCTCAACATCTGCATCAGAAGCCATCTTCCAATCTGCTCTAGGACTCAAAGAGATCGTACCGACTTTTGGACCATCGGGCATACAAGAACGTTTGAACTGCTGTGTAAAAAAACGTCTCAAAAATAACCGTAGCCACTTAGTTATTGTTTCTTCATCGTATTTAATATCAAACGCTATAGACGCAAGGTATCGTATCTTACTTGGTTTGGCACCATATTTGATGAAGTGGTAAAGGAAGAAGTCGTGCAGTTCATACGGACCAACGATAGACTCTGTTTCTTGGACTATTTCATCGTTATCGTGGGGGAGCAGTTCCGGAGAGATAGGGGTGTCTAGTATGTCATCAATGATGTCAGCAATAGACTCGTTAGATTTATAATACTCGATGACGTATTGGATCAGGGTTTTTGGTATGCCGGAGTTGAGGGCATACATGCTCATATGATCACCGTTGTAAGTAGACCAGCCAAGGGCTATCTCGCTAAGGTCGCCTGTACCGACGACAAGACCAGTTTCTTTGTTTGCCATATTCATTAATATAGAAGTTCTTGCTCTTGCCTGAACATTCTCATAAGTCACACTGAGTTCCTCTTTGTCATGTTCTATGGCTTCAAATTCTTTGAGTGAAAGATCAGAGATATCTACAGTTTTCAGTGTCACACCCAATGCTTCACAGAGTTTTACTGCATTTGATTTTGTACGGCTTGTCGTTCCAAAGCCCGGCATGGTCACAGCGATAATGTTTTTAACATCCCACTGCATCATCTCAAAGGCTTTATGTGTAGAGAGTAGGGCAAGGGTTGAGTCAAGCCCACCAGAGATGCCTATGACTGCTTTTTTGATCTGTGCATGGCTCATACGCTTGATGAGACCGTGTGCCTGTATATTGACTATCTCATCGCAGCGGTGTTTTTTCTCTGCATAGCGTGAAGGAACGAAGGGCATAGGATTGATGTCGCGTTCGAGTTTGCTGATAGAGGGCAGGTTTTCTACTTTGACGGTACGTGTTTTTTTACGTCTTCCATCAGAGTAGCTTGATTCGTTGAGTCTAAGCCATCTTAACCGTTCCAAGTCTACATCAGCAGTAATGAGCGTACTTTCCAAAGAAAAACGGTCATTTTGGATCAGGGTAGAGCCGTATTCAGAAATGATGGCATGCCCTCCGAAGACAGTATCGGTCGTAGATTCTCCTACACCGGCAGAGGCATAAACATAGGCAGCCATACAACGGCCACTCTGGGTACGTACCAGTTCTTCGCGGTACTCTGCCTTACCTATGAGCTCATTACTGGCTGAAAGATTGAAGAGGAGATTTGCACCGTTATTTGCCATATGATTACTTGGAGGTGTCACGGCCCAGAGGTCTTCACATATCTCTACACCAAAGGTCATATCTTTTTTATCTGTAAAAAGTATATCCACACCAAAAGGTACTTCAACACCCAAAAGTTCAGTTGTGGTTCTGGTGATGTCACGGCCAGTCACAAACTGACGTTTTTCATAAAACTCTTTTTTGTTTGGCAGGTATGATTTTGGTACAACACCCAGCACTTTTCCATTTTGTACTACTACCGCACAATTATAGAGTCTATCTGCCTCAAGCACTGCTATACCGATGATCGAGATAGTATTGACATTTTCTATATTTTTTAATATATATGCAAGCGATTCATCTTGAGCAGAGATCAGAGTTTGATTTAGTAGAAGGTCACTGGCAGTGTATCCTGTAAGCGTAAGCTCTGGAAATACAATGACAGAAACCTCTTTAGAATGGGCATCTTTTATAAGAGAGAGAATTTCTTCAGCATTTTTTCTAGGGTTAGCTACAACGGTTTTATTGACTGCTGCTGCAACACGATAGTATCCGAACATATTTGTCCTTTAGTTTGGGTACCCACAAGGGGCACCCCTACGATAAATTATGTAGGGGTAATCCCTTGTGGTTGCCTATGGTTTACGTTTAATCTTTTGAAGCTACGATCTCAATGCTCTCAATATCATCATTCTGCTCAATATTATCAAGTACTATAAAAGAGTCAGTATCATCTTCTTCGATCGCACCGAACACTGTGTGTACACCATCAAGGTGTGGTGTTGCAACAAAAGTGATAAAGAATTGGCTTCCACCAGTATTTGGTCCGGCATGAGCCATAGAAAGTGTTCCTCTTCTGTGTGCTTCCGTGCTTGTATCTGTCTCACAGTCTATTTGCCAACCTGGTCCACCTGTTCCTGCCATAGAAGGATTATCTTTTGAATGTGGACAACCTGCTTGTGCCATAAAGTTTGGGATAACTCTGTGGAATTTAAGACCATTATAGAACCCTTGTTCTGCAAGGTGTGCGAAGTTTGCTACAGTATTAGGCGCATCAGCAGGATAAAGTTTAGCCCATACTGTACCTTTTGATGTATTAATTTTAGCGTAGTTGTATGTGTCCATAACTGATTGTGTAATGTCGTATCTTTTTGATTCGTTTCCAAACATGTAATTTAGCCTTTTATTGATTTTAAGGTATCATTATACCAATATTTATTTAGGAGTTCATATATGGAATTGTGTGTTGCACTTGATTTACCATCTGCAGAGGAAAATCTGGCATTAGCCCAATCACTGAAATCGTACAATGTATGGATGAAAGTTGGGTTTAGAGCATACATTAGAGACGGAAAATCTTTTATAGAAGATCTTAAAGCGATTGATCCTGATTTTAAAATATTTCTTGACCTCAAATTGTATGATATCCCCAATACCATGGCAGATGCAGCAGAAGAGATAGCAAAACTTGGGGTAGACATGTTCAATATCCACGCCTCAGCAGGGTCTGTTGCTATGAAAACAGTGATGGAAAGACTGACTATATATGAAAAGAAATATGGGAAACGTCCATTGGTACTGGCTGTGACAGCTTTAACTTCTTTTGATGAAGCCAACTTTCAAGAAGTATATGAAAAAAGCATTGATGAAAAGGCAGAACAGTTTGCAAAAATGTCTTATGAAAATGGGCTTGACGGTGTAGTATGTTCGACATTTGAAAGCAGGGCTATTAAAAATGCTACCTCAGAAACATTTTTAACACTCTGCCCGGGTATACGTCCATTTGGTGAAGATGCAGGTGATCAGAAGCGTGTAGCAACGCTTGAACTTGCGAGTAAAGAGGGGGTTGACTACCCGGTTGTAGGAAGACCTATCTACAAAGACAGTGATCCTCAAGCCAAAGTAGAAGAGATACTAAAAGTGATCTCTACTTTTTAATCTCTTTTTTTGTCTTTGTCATTTCAACGGCATTATCCATACCTTGTATCATAAAGTACATTCCGGTCATAAATAGTGCTAAAACGATGAGTGGTGCTAGTTTTTGAAACATTTTTGGAACCTTATAAAGTAAATAGTTTACGTAATGATAATCAGTTTTTTAGTAATTTCCCTAAAAATTAATAGTTAAAAGTGAAAAAAGATAATTTTACATAGATATGCTTCTTTTTTAAGCTCTGATTTAAGCCAAATGCATTATAATCTCACCCACAAAGCACATGGAGAGCTGGGAGAGTTGGTTTAATCCGCGCCCCTGCTAAGGGTGTGTAGCTTCACAGTTACCGAGGGTTCGAATCCCTCGCTCTCCGCCACTCACAAACAATCTACTCATCGTTCATAAATCACTTTTAGAGACACTTTCCCTTCAATTTGATAATACTATTGATCTTGATGATAAATATGACCTTGCCTTTCACGCTGAGTTTTTATATACTTAGTTAAATAAAGGATAAATATGAAAAAAATCATAATAACAATAATAATGAGTATAACAGCACTCGTAGGTAGCGAGCGTTTATGTGAACTAAGCATAAATACTGCCGCAGCCAATATGATTGAAGTTGAGAATGCTAGCGACCCAATTACAAAAAAGAAAGCTAAAGAAGATTTAAAAGCCAGCATATTCAGTGCATATCGAGATTGTGAAGGGCATTTAACAATGAATGAGGTAACTGAAGCACTTGTTAACGGAACAGCTAGGAGTCTGTTGGACTAGTCTGATCGAAGCGAGAATTTCAGTTTTTTAGTCAGGTTTTTCATACTTTTGAGACGAATAGCCGTAGCTATTTAACGAAAAAGTATGGAGATGATGGCAAAATGATGTAATTTGTTTGTTGTGTTGATATATGCGTTGCCATCGGGGACGATACAAATGAGAAGGGGCTAGTTCGCTGATGTACTCAAGAGCAGTTAATCTTCCTTCACTGTATTTTTTATTTCTTTTTCTCTTGCAATTTTATCTTCTAGACAGGAAGCTTTTTCACGATCAGTTAATCTGGACCAGTCATAATACTTGCCATCAATCTCAGCCACCCAGTCAGTATCAAGAGTGAACATTATACATGTGTAATATCCATCAGGTTTTTCTAGTTTAATGTTCTTTTGGTGCTTATTTTTTATTTCTTTTTCTCTTGCAATTTTATCTTTTAGACAGGAAGCTTTTTCATGATCAGTTAAGATGGACCAATCTTTATAAAGATCATCAATTTCGGCAGATCTGGAACCATCTGAATTAGTGGTTATTATACATCTGTAATGTGCATCAGATTTTTCTAGTTTAATGTTCTTTTGCTGCTTATTTTTTATTTCTCTATTTTCTCTTACAATTTTATTGTTTAGACAGGAATATTTTTCCTCAATACTTAGGCTAGTCCAGCCATAATGCTTACCATCAATCTCAACACTTGTGGAACCATCTGTGTGAGGGATCATTGTACAGATTGCATGTACATCCAAAGTAATCAATATTATCATAAGTAATAATTTTTTCATTTTTTACCTTTGAAAATTTTACGGGACAGACTAGTTTAGAAGTGATTTTCTGAAGATTTATAACAATAATCTGTATTAAATCTTCACCTCTATTATTGAATCTAAACTCAGATTCTTTGAGATGCAGGTTAAAGGTTCTTTTGTCGATTCCGTGAAATTTCACTAATCTTATTGTAGCATAACTCCAGAACGATTCAATTCCATTGCTATGAGAACTTCTTCTCACGAATTTATTTTTACCATGATGCACTTTAAAGTGTTTATCATATCCAACATCTACCAAGCCATCACCTTGTACTATTAATGAAGAGTGCTTCCATCTACTTCTGTGCAGAAGCAGCCCTGATCTGTAAATTTCACTCCCATCCTTCCACCCATTTCACTTTAACCTTTCCACCTGTTTCAGAAACATCTTTCCAGTCATTTCACTTTTATCCTTCCACTT
>NVUY01000016.1 GCA_002733215.1 Sulfurovum sp.
TGTAGCGATATCAGAAGATGGGAAAATCATTATCTCCGGTTCAGGGGATAATACCATCAAAATATGGGACAGCGCCAACGGCACACTTTTAAAGACGCTTAAGGGGCATGAAGACCCTGTTAGCAGTGTAGCGATATCAGAAGATGGAAAAACCATTATCTCCGGTTCATGGGATCAGACCATCAAAATATGGGACAGCGCCAGCGGCACACTTTTAAATACGCTCAAGGGTCATGAAGACAGAGTTAAGAGTGTAGCGATATCAAAAGACGGAAAAACCATCATTTCCGGTTCATATAAGACCATCAAGATATGGGACAGGGAGAGCGGCAAAATTTTAAAGACGCTCGAGGGTCATACATCTTCTGTTAACAGTGTAGCGATATCAAAAGACGGAAAAACCATCATTTCCGGTTCAGGGGATAATACCATCAAAATATGGGACATAAGTCAAAAAAATACAGAGGAAAATTTAAAGAACTTAGAACAACAGTTGCAAGTCAGACTAGAGGGTATAACCTTGGTTCCCACAGAAATCCCATACAACAAAGTTATCTGGTCAAAACAACACCCAAACCATTGGCTAAACAAAGCTAAAAATGGTGATAGCGAAGCGATGTACCAGTTAGCTCTGATCTACGACAGAGATAACAAAAATCTAAAAGCCCTTGAGTGGTATAAAAAGTCTGCGTCAGCTGGTCACAAAGCGGCGAAAGAGAGAGTAGCGTTTTTGCATAAGTGGATGCAGAGCAATAAAAAAGAAGATGAGATGGGCGGGGAGAGTACTGGGCACAAGAATTTGCCATAAATAGAGGATGACTCTTAAAGCCACCCTTAAAAAAGCGTATAAAAACAGTTATCAATCTTTTGGCTTTTGTGGAGGGTGATCGTCACTCTTTTTACTCTTTTGCGTATACGCCAGCCAATTCTGATTTTCATTCACCATGATACTCTCAGCCCGAGAAACCAAAGTTTGAAACCGTTCATCATTGTCATATGGAGCAGTTTGGGTAAAATAGAGAAGCTTTTCATGTTGAAGGGCTTCAGAGGTAGTACGATAGGCGAGCCAATTTTCATGAAATTTATACAGAGCACTAGCACTAACCGATATGGCTATAATGACACCCAAAATGCCGGTGATCCATTGAGAATAAGAGATGATAGAAGACAAACCGCTTAACAAGGGTATGAGACTCGCAGAGATGATCTGTAAAAGTCCTAAGCGCTTATACATTTTTTGATTGTATCTGCTTTTACCACTATACCATTTTATCTGATCATCAAGTCTCTCTGAGAAGTATTGTTTTTCATTCATGATTATCCTTTATAGAGATAGAAATACCTATTTTAAACCTGACATATTGTAACATAGATAAGCAGATATTTGACTATTATATAACTACATAAAAATGATAAGCATAAAGTTTTTAAATGACAATTCATAATCATTACACATTACTTTTGATATGATAACTTAATAGTATCCAATATATGAGTAGGCTAGATTTACTTTTCGCTTTGAAAAATTTTTAAAAACTGAAAAAGGAAAAGAGATGGCAAATATTTTTATCAGTTATAATCGTCAAGATGAAGATAAGACCAAAGCTTTGGTTAATGACATAGAAGAGTTAGGGCATACGGCATGGTTTGATCATGAATTGAGTGGTGGACAGAAGTGGTGGGATACCATACTTGAATCCATCCGTAACTGTGATATACTTGTCTTTGCGCTAAGCAACAACTCATTAAACTCAACAGCCTGTAGGCTTGAGTACAAATACGCTAATGCACTTGGTAAAACAATCATCCCTGTACTGGTCGGTGAAGAAGTATCACCAAACCTTTTACCCCCAGCATTATCACAAATCCAATTTATAGATTACAGAGAACGAGATCGTAACGCAGTACTTCATTTGGCAAAAGCTTTTACCGCAGCACCTTCTTCATCACTACCTGATCCTTTGCCCCAAGCACCTGAAATGCCACTCTCTTATCTTGGTGGGTTTGTTAATCAGATTAACACAACATCCAAACTAAATCATGATGAACAGATAGTTTTGGTAGCCAAACTTAAACAAAGTCTACGAGACCCTGAAAGTACCCATGATGCACAAAAACTTCTAAAGAGCCTAAGAAAAAGAAGAGATATTCTTGCTAATATTGCTGAAGAAATTGATGAATTACTTAAAAATGCTAGCAATAAGCATACCCTTGGATCAGATGATGCAAAAGTAAATAAAAATAATGAGCAAGGCTCAAAAAATAAACCTTTCTGGAAATCACAGTTTGCTATTTACGGTATTATCGTGGCTGTAATTATAGGATTATCCAGCCTCTATGAAGAGGAAAACCTCGATAACAAATCTTTTACTGCCTTTCAGCAACCGAACATAACAAAGAATACAAAAACCGTTATTAATACGACGATACCTGATGTAGATGAAGAGGATAACCTCGATAACAAACCTGTTGTTGCCTTTCAGCAACCGAACATAACAAAGAATACAAAAACCATTATCAACACGACGATACCTGAAGATACTAACACTAATGATGACATCAAAGATGCTGACGCATGGTTCAATAAGGGTTTTGGTTTGTCTAGCTTAAAACGTTATGATGAAGCTATTGCTGCTTATACTAAAGTCATTGCTATTGACCCTAACGATGCTGTGGCCTTTTATAATAAAGGACTAGCTCTATATAATTTAAAACGTTATGATGAAGCTATTGCTGCTTATACTAAAGCCATTGCTATTGACCCTAACTATGTTTCAGCGATAAATAATAAAGGACTAGTTCTATATAATTTAAAACGTTATGATGAAGCTATTGCTACTTATAATAAAGCCATTGCTATTGACCCTAACTATGTTTTAGCAATAAGTAATAAAGGACTAGCTCTAGCAAATTTAAAACGTTATGATAAAGCTATTGCTACTTATACTAAAGCCATTGCTATTAACCCTAATTATGTTTCAGCGATAAATAATAAAGGACTAGCTCTAGCAAATTTAAAACGTTATGATGAAGCTATTGCTACTTATAATAAAGCCATTGCTATTGACCCTAACTATGTTTCAGCGATAAATAATAAAGGACTAGCGCTAGCAAATTTAAAACGTTATGATAAAGCTATTGCTGCTTATGCTAAAGCCATTGCTATTAACCCTAATTATGTTTCAGCGATAAATAATAAAGGACTAGCTCTAGAAAATTTAAAACGTTATGATGAAGCTATTGCTGCTTATAATAAAGCCATTGCTATTGACCCTAATTATTTTTATGCTTTTTATAATAAAGGTATTGTTCTGACTAAGATAAAACTCTATGATGAGGCTATCGCTGCTTATGCTAAAGCCATTGCTATTCACCCTAACCATGTTTCAGCGATAAATAATC
Organism: Sulfurovum sp.; assembly: GCA_002733215.1. GTDB lineage: Bacteria > Campylobacterota > Campylobacteria > Campylobacterales > Sulfurovaceae > Sulfurovum. The sequence continues at coordinate 3,403 of NVUY01000016.1, forward strand.
AAGGAGTAGCTCTAAATAATTTAAAACGTTATGATGCGGCTATTGCTGCTTACACTAAAGCCATTGCTATTGACCCTAACCATGTTTTAGCAATAAATAATAAAGGACTAGCTCTATATAATTTAAAACGTTATGATGAAGCTATTGCTGCTTATACTAAAGCCATTGCTATTGACCCTAACTATGCTGTGGCCTTTTATAATAAAGGGCTTGCATTATCTGCACTAAAGCAATATGATAAAGCGATACTCGCTTACGATAAAGTCATTGCTATCAATCCTAATGATTTTGAAGTATATTATAATAAAGCATATCTATACGCGTTGCAAAGTAATAAAAAAATGCTTCTTAAAAATCTAAAAAAAGCCATTAAAGGAAGTTATAAATATAAAAATATGGCAAAAGAAAATAAAGATTTTAAAAACTATTGGAAGGACAAAGATTTTAAAAAATTAGTCAATTAACCTATTTACTTGAACCAAATACAGGAAAAAACTGTCATACAACAGAATAAGAATGAAGGTGAAAAAATACAATCTGAAAAATTAAAAGCTGAAAAACTTCAACGTAAAAAAGATGATTCTAATGTAGCGCAAACTAATTTGAAAATAAATAGATGGTATCACCCTAAAAGTGAACCTAAAAGTTTATACATAGCTAATATAACAGTAAATAATAAAAATAAAACATATAGAATAGTAGAGATAGAAAATACCTATTTAAAACCTAACATATTGTAACATAGATAAGCAGATATTTGACTAGTTTATAACTACATAAAAATGATAAACATAAAATTATTAAATAATAATTCATAATCATTACACATTACTTTTGATATGATAACTTAATAGCATCAATATATGAGTAGAGTAGATTTACTTTTCGCTTTGAAAAATCTCTAAAAACTGAAAAAGGAAAAGAGATGGCAAATATTTTTATCAGTTACAATCGGCAAGATGAAGATAAAACTAAAGCCTTGGTTAAGGATATAGAAGAGTTAGGGCATACGGTATGGTTTGATCATGAGTTGAGCGGTGGACAGAAGTGGTGGGATACTATACTCGAATCTATTCGTGACTGTGACGTACTTGTCTTTGCATTGAGTATTGAGAGTCTTAATTCCTCGGCTTGTGGTCTTGAGTATGATTATGCTTCTAAACTTGGCAAAACGATCTTACCTGTACTTGTGGGTGAAGGTGTATCCATAAACCTTTTACCCCCTGTGCTGTCACAAATTCAATTTGTAGATTACCAGAACCCAGATCGTGATGCTCTCCTTCACTTAGCTAAAGCCCTTACTTCTGCGCCTCCTTCCCAACCCCTGCCTGATCCTTTGCCTCTCCCCCCTGAAGTACCTATCTCTTATCTTGGTAAACTGGGTAAACAAATTGGGGATACATCTAAACTAAGTTATGAAGAACAAAGTACTTTGCTGCTTGATCTTAAAAGAGGGTTGCATGATCCTGAAACTACAACAGATACACGAACATTACTTAAAAAGTTAAGAAAACGGCAAGACCTTTTAGAGAATATCGCCAGGGAGATTGACGAGTTGCTTGAAGATGTAGCACAAGATATAATAGTTGATCCAAATAAAAATGAAGAAATCCTTTCAGTAACTGAGAAGAAAGACCAAAAACAGGATATAGGTCAAAATAGTGGAAATCATGGGAAGATAATTATATTTGTGATTGTATTACTTAGTATTGCTGCTGGAGTTACATATTTTTATTTTGGACAGAACCACCAAGCTGATAAAGTGCAATCACTTTCTGTTAGTGACAATAGTGGTGAACTAGAGAGGGCTAAGAAGAAATTGGAAGAATTTAAGCATAAGAAGCAGGCTGAAGCGGAAAAACAAAGAACCAGGGAAGAGGAACGCAGAAAACAAGAGACTAAAGCAAAAAAAGCTGAGGCGGAAAAAATCGCTATTGAAGAAAAACAAAAAGAGGAAGTTGAAAAGGCTGCTGCTGAAGTGAAAGCTAAAGAGGAACGCTTAAGAAGTGAACGTGAGGAAATAGAAAAACTGCGTAAAGAAAAAATACGTGAGCAGAGTGAAGAGTTAGCGCGTTTAAGACATGAAAAAGCAGAAGAAGCTAAAGCAGAACGTTTGAGAAAACAAGAGGAAGCGATTGAAAGATTACGTCAAGAAAAAGCTCAGGCTCAAAGAGAAGAACTAATACGACTTAGACAAGAGGAAGCTGAAAGGAAAAGACTAGCTAATATACCAAGAGAAAAAGTTATTTCATTTAGTGAAAATGGTATAGATATACATGTGACATATCCAAGTCATGTAAGCGCAGGACAGAAGTTTAAAGTTACCGCAAAAATGACCAATAATAACAGTAGGGCAAAACAGGGTGGGTTAACTCTTTCTTTCCCCGATATGAAATCCATACCAGGACGTTCAGTATATAATAATTTTAGCAGAGTAGATGGATACAGTTATCCACAAAAAATATGGAATGAACAAGCTGGAAAAGCTTTAACCGCAAGATATTTTATGCTTGAAGGATGGCAAAGTCAGCTGTGGCCATATGGAAGAACAAAATCTTTTTCAGTAGAACTTACAGCACCAAATGGATTAAGTCAACTAAAAGTTAATCTTAGAGGTATACTATGGATAAGAAATAAAAACGATACACGTAAGATTCCTTTGTCAAGTTATCTTTATGATCAGCAAGGCTATGCGGTAAAACAATTTACGATTAAAATACAACGCTAAGCAAATGAAAAGTAAACATTTAGAAAAGGAGAGCATATGGGTTTAAAAATAGGAATTCCCAAAGAGATACATTCTGGAGAGAAGCGTGTGGCAGCAACGCCTGAGACGGTTGTATGGCTGAAGAAGCTTGGCTTTGAGGTGGCGCTTGAGTCCGGGGCGGGAGAGCATGCGCATTTTTCTGATGACCTTTATCGTGAAGAAGGGGTTGAGATCATCGATGATACCAAAATGTTATGGAGAGATTCAGATATTATTTTGAAAGTACGTGCCCCTGAAGTGCATCCCTCTCTTGGCAGTCACGAAGGTGAACTTCTGAAAGAGGGTGCTTGTCTGATCTCTTTCATCTGGCCTGCACAAAATCCTGAACTGATGAAGATGCTTGCGGCACGAAAAGCAACAGTGATTGCTATGGACTCTGTACCCAGGATCTCAAGGGCGCAAAAACTTGACGCTCTGAGTTCCATGGCAAATATCGCCGGGTACCGAGCGGTGATAGAAGCTGCAAATCATTTTGGACGCTTCTTTACCGGTCAGATCACCGCAGCAGGTAAAGTACCACCTGCAAAAGTGATGGTGATCGGTGCCGGTGTGGCAGGTCTCTCTGCTTTAGGTACGGCGAACAGTATGGGGGCAATTGTACGTGCTTTTGATACCCGTCCCGAGGTTAAAGAGCAGGTCGAAAGCATGGGTGCTGAATTTTTGGAACTCAAGTTTGAAGAAGAAAGCAGTGGAGAGGGCGGTTATGCCAAGGTGATGAGTCCGGAGTTCATCAAGGCAGAGATGGATCTCTTTGCACGCCAGGCGATGGAGGTGGATATCATCATTACCACCGCTTTGATCCCCGGTAAAAGGGCTCCTGAACTGATCACTGAGAGTATGGTAAGATCGATGCGTGATGGCTCCGTGATCGTGGATCTGGCAGCGGAGCAGGGAGGGAACTGTACAGAGACAGAACCTGGAAAAGTAGTGGTGAAGCATGGCGTGACACTGGTCGGGTACACTGACCTGCCGAGCCGTCTGCCCACGCAGTCCAGCCAGCTTTATAGTACAAATCTTCGCCACCTTCTCTCTGATCTGTGCAAGGAGAAAGATGGTCAGATCGATGTCAATATGGAAGATGACGTGATCCGGGGAGCCACCGTGATTAAAGAGGGAGAGATCACCTGGGCGCCGCCTGTGCCAAAGGTTCAGGCCATCGCCAAGCCCGCTCAAGTTTCCGTAAAGGCTCCAGAACCCATAGAAGAGAAAAAGGAGAAGTCCAGAGGGTGGGGAAGCGTAGTGTTCATGCTCATTGCTGCCCTTTTGCTTTTGTTACTCGGCAGGGTAGCACCAGCTGATTTTATGGGGCATTTTACCGTCTTTATCTTGGCTTGTTTTGTGGGGTATCATGTCGTTTGGAATGTCAAACCGGCACTGCATACACCGCTTATGAGTGTGACTAATGCCATTAGCGGAATTATTGTTCTGGGTGCTTTGCTTCAGGTATCAGGCGAGTTATCGAGTACTGTGACTCTTTTGGCTGCAGTGGCGATCCTGGTGGCTACCATAAACATTACCGGTGGTTTCCTTGTGACCCATCGTATGCTCAAAATGTTTCGAAAATGAATGGGAGGGTTGAATTATGACTGAAGGTTTACTCAGCGCAGCGTATATTATTGCTGCTATTTTGTTCATTTTAAGTTTGGGAGGGCTCAGCAATCAAGAGAGTGCCCGCCGTGGCAATGTCTATGGGATGATAGGTATGCTAATCGCTGTGGCGGCTACGGTTCTTAGTGCTCAGGTGAGCAGTTACGGGGTGCTTTCCGTTGCCATCGTTATAGGTGCGATCATCGGTACTGTCGTGGCAATGAAGGTGGAGATGACAGGCATGCCGCAGCTGATCGCGATGCTGCACAGTTTTGTAGGCTTGGCGGCAATGCTGGTCGGCTTTTCATCTTATCTTGACCCTGCCTCTCACTTTGATGGTGTTGAAAAAACGATCCATAATGTGGAGATCTACCTGGGTATTCTGATCGGTGCTGTGACATTTACCGGTTCTGTGATCGCTTTTGGAAAATTGCAGGGTATTATCGGCAGTAAACCTCTGCTTTTGCCTGCACGTCACTGGTTGAATCTCACTTTGGGTCTGGTCTCCATTTGGCTTGTTTTTGAATTCATTCATGCAGACAGTGTTGCATCGGGCATGATCCCATTGGTAATAATGATGATTATTGCTTTGCTTTTTGGTATACATATGGTGATGTCTATCGGAGGTGCAGATATGCCTGTAGTGGTCTCGATGCTCAACAGTTACTCAGGATGGGCAGCAGTAGCAACAGGTTTTATGCTTTCAAATGATCTGCTTATTATCACGGGTGCACTGGTGGGAAGTAGCGGTGCCATACTCTCTTATATTATGTGTCGTGCTATGAATCGCAGTTTCATCTCTGTGATCGCCGGAGGGTTTGGAACCGTAGCTGTGTCTGTGACTTCCGGGAATGAGGAAGTGCAGGGGGAAGTCATACGCATTACGGCGGAAGAAACAGCGCAAGAGTTCCAAGATGCCAAAAGTGTGATCATTGTTCCCGGTTACGGCATGGCAGTGGCTCAGGCCCAACATCTTGTTTCAGAGATCACTAAAAAACTCAGAGATAAAAATATCACCGTACGCTTTGGCATACATCCTGTTGCCGGACGTCTGCCGGGGCATATGAACGTACTGCTGGCTGAGGCGAAAGTGCCTTATGACATTGTGTATGAAATGGATGAGCTCAATGATGATTTTCCGGAAACTGATGTGGTGCTGGTGATCGGTGCCAATGATATTGTCAATCCCGGTGCCCAGGATGACCCAAGCAGCCCTATTGCCGGTATGCCGGTTTTGGAGGTTTGGAAGGCAAAAAAAGTGATCGTGATGAAGCGCTCTATGGCGGCGGGATATGCCGGAGTGGATAATCCGCTTTTTTATAAAGAGAATACAGGCATGTTATTTGGGGATGCGAAGGAGAGTGTAGAGACCATCCTTGCAAATATTTGAACCATCTCTACTTAAGCTGATCTTTCATCAATATAATTTTGCACGAATTTCCGTACATCTGCATAGACAAAAGAGTCTTTATATCCGTCTATTTTACCCCCGGAAGCATTGGGGTGACCCCCACCGTTTCCGATCTGGGCTGCCATCGCYGAGACATCCAGNTTATTGTTACTGCGTAAAGAGAAGTTTCCTCTGAAATTCACATCCATGTAGAAGTCATAGTCATCGTTCTCTACCATACAGGCATTGCCTATGATAGAAGCATTTCCTACGTTGTACCCCAGGATACCTTTATGCCCTTTATAGTCTATGGTCAGACGTTGTTTGTCTTGTGTGAGCAGGTCTGTCACAAAGTAGGCTACAAGATTATCTTTCGTGTTGTTTTTTTCCTGCTTGAAAAAAGATTTTTTGATCTGGTGCAGGTCATCATCAAGTTTAATGGGAGCMYCTWSCWCNTSCWMMSTSWKKTWYRMTYMWTSYAKCWNTAKRKWKWTYAWMNAKCYSTGKMMTRTNCWGGAAATAAAATACGGTTGACTTCTCTCGCACCGGAGATCATCCCCAGCATCACTTTGCCATACTCAAACAGTGCATCATCATTCACCCAGATGTCTATGGCATTGATGGCTTTTACGATAGGAGCCAGAGTCTTCTCTTTGTCAAAAGCATAATGTTGCTGCAACCAGCCATAGGTGATAAGCGTTGCACAACGCGTTGTGTCAAGCGTATACCATGCAAAACGTTCTGCAGCAGAGGCACCGGTGCCATGGTGGTCAAGCAGTTGCAGTTTCGCACCGATACGTACAGCTTCTTTTTCTATCCAGTTGCCTTCTTTTGTTGTCAGGTTGAGATCTGTGATGAGGATGAGAGCTTCTATGGCATCCCCATGTAAAAACTTGTCTTGCTCTATCTTTTTGACTATTTCACCCAGTCTTGCAGGGACTTCGGGACCATAGTTCGCATTATAGCAGTCGATGGTTTCGAAACACTGTTGTGAGAGGTATTGGCATCCATAGCCGTCGAGGTCAATGTGAGAGAGGTGGTAAATGTGTTGTTTCATAAAAATATGCCTTTTGGAATTTAAAATAGGGTTATTAGATATGCCCAATATATTTGCATTATACAATGAAGTACTTGTAGGGTCGATAGTATGGACGTTGAAGAGGAGATATGCTGTGGGTTAAAGTATGTCGTCTAAGGTGAGACCATTTAAAAAGTCATCTATTTTCGTTTGAAAGTTCATCAGAAAAGGAGAGATTGCGCAAGTACCTATGGTTCCGTTTGGACAGGTATGGGCGTAAGATGTACAGTCAAATATGGCAGGTGATTTACCTTCTGCAGCAAATATGATCTCATTGACAGAAATTTCATCTACTGTTTTTGCAAGGGTAAACCCGCCATGTGCACCTTTTCTTGACTCGAGTATACCTTGTTTTGCCAGACTCTGTAAGATCTTTGCAAGAAAACTTTTAGGGATACAAAGTTCTGTAGCCAACTGTTCAGCACCGATAGGAGTGTCTGATTTACGTATGACATCTAAAGAGAGTAATGCGTATTCACTAGCACGTGTTAATAACATTATGATTACCTTCATTCTTTAATTAGGAGTATTTTACTCTAATTAAGATTAATCACCCATGATTTATCTTAAGGAATCTTCATATGCCCCTAAGTTTATTATGATATTATTGCGTCTCTAAAATTTTTAGAAAATCAAATACCAATCAGGAGGTCATTATGGCTTTAGATCAGGCGAAAAAAGCAGCAATTATTGCTAAATACGCAAGAAGCGAAAACGATACAGGTTCAACAGAAGTGCAGGTAGCTCTTATCACAGATAGAATTACTTACCTTACTGAGCACCTTAAAACAAATAAAAAAGATCACTCTTCAAGACTTGGACTACTTAAACTGGTAGGTCAAAGAAGAAGACTTATGAGATATCTTAAAAATACAGATCTTACGAGATGGAATACTATTAAAACAGATCTAGGAATCAGAAACTAAATTTTTAGTATTTGTTATTGATTTGCATGCATCTTTGTGGGATGTGTGCGGTCAGCTACTTGATGTAGCCTCTCTTACACAAACCCACAAATCTACATACAACTCAAGAAAAATCCTTAAAAATTACATTAAGTATACATCTACAACTCAACAAAAATCTATCTTAGTTTAACATAATAGGCAGTATTTTTATCCCATTTTAATGTACTCTTTACATAGTTTAGTCAAAAAGACTCAACTATGACTTGACAAACATGCACTCAATGTTGTATACTACCTTTAAGCATTGATAAATAAATGCAATATTTATAACAAAAAGGAGGTCTGTTTATGAGTCAAGAGAATGAAGATCTTGAAGAGTCACAGGCTGAAGAAGCAGTGGAAACACAAGAAGAAGTGGTAGAAGCCGATCCTCTTGAAGTTGCGCTTGCAGAAGCTGCTGACTATAAAGATAAATATCTTAGAGCACATGCTGATTTTGAAAATTCTAAAAGACGTTTAGAAAAAGATAAAATGAATGCAGTGTCTTATGCAAACGAAAGTTTTGCAAAAGATATCTTAGCAGTGATGGATTCTTTTGAGAATGCATTGGCTTCTATAGAAGGTGCAGAGGTAGAAAATTCTTCAGATGTATTGGCAAATATGAAAGAAGGTGTGACTCTTACCTTTGAACAACTCAAAAAGATACTTGAAAAAAACAGTATCAAAGAAGTTTCATGTGAAGGTGAATTTGATCCGGAAGTACATCAAGCCATCATGCAGGTCGAAAGTGATGATCATGAAGTAGGTGATGTGGTTCAGGTCATGCAGAAGGGATACACTATTAAAGACAGGATCCTTAGACCTGCAATGGTTTCAACCTGTAAATAAACACGTAGGGTCGGTTTACCGACCAACATATGTAAGCGGTCGATAAATCGACCCTACAAATTAAGAAATAAAGAATTTTAAAGGAAATAATATGGCAAAAGTATTAGGAATAGATCTAGGAACAACAAACTCTGCAATGTCAGTGTTTGAAAATGGCGAAGCAAAGATCATCGCAAACAAAGAGGGTAAAAATACCACACCTTCTATCGTGGCATTCACAGACAAGGGTGAAGTACTTGTAGGTGAAGCGGCAAAAAGACAAGCGATCACAAACCCGGAGAAGACGATCTACTCTATTAAGAGAATTATGGGTCTTATGATGAATGAAGAGAAGGCAAAAGAAGCACAAGAGAAGCTTCCTTACCACATCATTGACCGTTCTGGTGCATGTGCGATCGAAGTAGCAGGTAAAACATATACACCTCAGGAAATTTCTGCAAAAGTACTCATGAAAATGAAAGAAGATGCAGAAGCATACCTTGGCGAGACAGTGACTGATGCAGTTATTACCGTACCGGCATACTTCAATGATGCACAAAGAAAAGCAACAAAAGAAGCAGGAACGATCGCCGGGCTTAATGTACTAAGAATCATCAATGAGCCGACAGCCGCAGCACTTGCCTATGGTCTTGATAAAAAAGAATCAGAGCAGATCGTTGTATACGATCTGGGTGGTGGTACATTTGACGTCACGGCACTTGAAACGGGTGACGGTGTGGTTGAAGTTATGGCTACAGGAGGGGATGCGTTCCTTGGTGGTGACGACTTTGACAACAGAATCATTGACTTTGTAGCGGATGAGTTTAAGGCAGAGACCGGTATCGATGTAAAAGCAGACGTAATGGCACTTCAAAGAGTGAAAGATGCAGCTGAGACAGCAAAAAAAGAGCTCTCTTCAGCAACTGAAACTGAGATAAACCTTCCGTTTATTACAGCAGATGCTTCTGGACCAAAACACTTGGTAACAAAAATTACTCGTGCGAAGTTTGAATCACTTATCGGTGATCTTGTTGCTTCTACGATCAAAACAGTACAGGGTGTACTTAAAGATGCAGGACTAAGCACTTCAGAAATTAACGAGATCGTAATGGTCGGTGGATCAACAAGAATACCATTGGTACAAGAAGAGATGAAAAAGTTCTTCGGTAAAGAGCTTAACAAGTCTGTGAACCCGGATGAAGTGGTTGCACTTGGTGCTGCTATTCAGGGTGGTGTACTTGCAGGTGATGTAAAAGATGTATTACTTCTTGATGTGACACCATTGAGTCTTGGTATCGAAACATTGGGTGGTGTGACGACTAAAGTCATCGAAAAAGGAACTACGATCCCTGCGAAGAAGTCACAAGTGTTCTCAACGGCAGAAGATAATCAGCCGGCAGTGAGCATCCATGTACTTCAAGGTGAAAGAGAGTTCTCAAAAGATAACAAGTCACTCGGTATGTTCGAGCTCAGAGATGTTCCCGCAGCGCCACGTGGTGTACCTCAGATCGAAGTAACATTTGACATTGATGCCAACGGTATCTTAACTGTAACTGCGTCAGACAAAGGTACAGGAAAATCGCAAGAGATCAAGATCACCGGTTCGTCCGGACTTTCTGATGACGAGATCGAGAAAATGGTTCAGGATGCTGAAGCACATAAAGCGGAAGATGAAAAAAGAAAAGAAGTAGTTGAAGTTAGAAACCAGGCAGATGCACTGATCCACCAAACAAAAAAGTCATTGACTGACCTTGGTGAGAACTTTGATACTGCAGAAAAAGAAGGTATCGAAGCTGCTATTACTGATCTTGAAGAGACACTTAAAGATGATTCTGCAAGCAAAGAGCAGATAGATGAGAAAGTAAAAGTATTGACTGAAAAAAGTCACAAGTTAGCTGAAGCGATGTACGCCAAAGAAAAGGGCGGAGCAAATCCGGAAGCTAAAAAAGCTGATGATGACGATGTTATCGATGCGGAAGTAGAGTAGTATACTCTACTTCAAATGAAGCTAGCTTCATGGGCTCTCTGCCGAAGAGTGGCAATCTGAGCGAAGCGATGTTGCATAAAATAAAAAAGCCTGGCTCCCAGAAATGGGAGTCAGGCTCTAGGGTTTAAAAATCAAAAGGTTGATTGACCATTAGCCACATATTTGTACCTTCAGAACCGTGAGCAACATCAAAACGTATAGGTAATTTCCCCAACATCGCGCGTAAACTGATGCCGGCATCAAATTTCATGTCACTTAAAAGATCAAAATTATAGGTATCATGCACCCTTCCTGCTTCCACAAAACCGACCACTTGAAACCATTTTACATCAGCTGATGTATTCCCTTTTAAAGGATTATAGTTGATGATCGTTCTGTACTCTGCTGTTGCATAAAATGCAGCTTTGTCTGAAAATCGGTTATGATCATAGGCCCTCATGCGACTGTGCCCACCCAGTCTTGCACCTTCCCATGTGGGTGGCCGATGTGCATTGATATCTGGAGCGATCTCTTTGTCGTTATCCCAGGAGAAAGAGTATGTTGTCCAAAGACTCAGTGCAAGTACATTCTGCTGGGTAAAAGAGAAGGTGTCAAGATCAAAGTACTGGTTGTATTTGAATGTCAAAGCGTCCCAACTTTGCAAAGAGTCTTCCCAACCAAAATCTCTGGAGTATTGTAAGTCAAACTGGTATCCTCTTGAGGGATTCAGATTAAAGTCAGTATTGTCGTGTTTGAGAAAAACCCTTAAACCGTTGCTGCTCCATGTAGGCTTTGAAGTACCGTGTTCCCACCAAATGGGATCGCTCCACAGCAGGGTATTGTCTGAATTTTCATATTGGTAAAATGTTTTCAGACCTATAGATGTACGACCTGTAAGCACCGGAGCACCATATCCACAGGCATGTCTACCCAGAGCAAATCCATCCTGAAGTGAACACACTCCTCCGGGATTTGTCAACCCGGCACCAATAGGAAGCACATATCTGAAGGTTGTATTGAAAAAGTTTGCATCACCGGGTGTGACAACGACATTCTTTTTTTTGGAATCATTTGAACCGTCTATGTAGTGTTTCAATCTTGGAAAATAACTTTTGAGACCCATAAATGAAAAAAAGAGTCTTTCGCTATAGGGAAGTTTCAGGTTTGAAAAAGAGATGAACCCACCGGAGAGGCTTTTATTTTTTTTCTGTAAATTGATGATCACTTCTTTTTTTATTCCACGAAATACTGCGGCTGTAAAGGTTGTCTGAGGTTGCAGAAAACCTTCCTTAATGACGCCAATGCCGGCAAAAAAATCAGTTGCTTCTGTAGAAAAAGCAAAAGGCAGAATGGTCCATTCCTGCTCTTCTGTTACATTTAAATCAGAGGCAAATACAAAAGGACGGACTGTCCACTCTGTGTATTTTTTCTGAGTGGTATTTGCTGCACCATGTAAGGTATTGCCGAAGAGAAAAAAAATGATTAACATAGATAGATATAAGTTTTTTTTATATTTCATCCAATAATTATAGCCAAATACTATAAAGAGTAAAGCCGTACTGTATCTCTGTGATTATTCAAACTATTCTATATTAATTCAGATCTTTTTAGGCTATAATAGTGTCAATTTTAGAGATAGCATTTAAGGATAAAATATGGAAATTAAAAAATGTAACACGCTTGAAGAAGCGAGAGATAATATAGATATGGTAGATAAAGAGATCGTAGAGTTGATCGCAAAACGTAATAATTATATTAAACAGATAGCACATTTCAAAACATCTGTGGAAGAGGTAAAAGCAGAAGAAAGAATTTCAGATGTGATCTCAAATGTAAGAGCACAAGCTATTTCTCTGGATCTCTCCCCAAATCTCATCAATGATCTTTACGTTAGAATGATAGATGAAATGGTAGAGAGTGAAATATCTGAGTTTAAGAATGCACAGAGATTTTAAAATCTTCTAGTTATCCCGGAGTCACTGCACCCACTGCAGACCCTGCGACATCAATGGTTGCACCTGCAACGCTGCCGGCTACTGAGATTGGGGCTGTAACAATTTGTGTACATCCCGATAATAAGATCAAGGTTATGCTTATAGTTAGTGTTAATTTTGTCATAAAAAGAGTATACCATAAACTCTTTGTGTAGAGCAGTACACAAAGAGTATGTTAAAATATCTTATTCAATTGATTATAACTAAGGTTTTAAATGAAGATATTACTACTTGAAGATGATGTGATCCTGCAGGAAATTATTGAAGAATTTCTTATAGAAAATGCTTATGATGTAGAGAGCTTTTTTGATGGTGAAAAAGCATTGGATGCTATAGGTTCCGGTTCTTATGATATGCTGTTACTTGATGTGAATGTACCTAATATTGACGGCTTTGAAATACTTAGCTATTTACGTGAAATAGGAAATACCACACCAGCCATATATATTACGTCTCTTGCCGGTATATCAGACCTGAAAAAAGGATTTGACCTTGGTGCAGATGATTATTTGAAAAAACCTTTTGAACTTGAAGAATTGAAGGCACGTATCGAACATATCGTCAGACTGTATCGTCTGCAAGAAGAGATAGAGTTTGACGGTATGAAGTTCATTCCTAAATCGCACCAGATCTTTATGGAAGACAAGATTATTGAGATGAGGCAAAAAGAGGCACAGGTTTTAGAGTATTTTATTCGTAATACAGGAAAGATCATCTCTTGTGATGAGATCATAGAAAATATATGGGATGACGAACATATTCCTACGCATGCAACGATACGTACTTATATTAAAAATTTAAGAAAGATGTTTGAAAAAGAGTATTTTGACAATATCAAAGGAGAAGGTTATCGTTTTAACATCGTATGAGCGTAGGTCGCTTTTTCGTTTTTTAGCCTTGTACCTGAGTTCAGTATTTGTACTTTTGGTCATCATCGGATATCTTTTCTTTGAGAACAACAGGGCTTCGATGATATCTGCGATGAAGTTTGAAATGATGTACCGGGCAAGGATGCTTTCGTCAGCTATTGTGATGCGGGCTATGAAAAATGATACAAAAGATGCAATGGATACCTACCGTCGCAATATGTTCTTAAAAAATTTGAAGCATTGTCGTTTTGAAGCAGGCTACTATGACAAAAATAAAAAACCACTCTATACGGAAATAGATGATTTTGAAGTTATTGATAAAGATTTTTTCATCAAAGACAAGAGTTGCTATACGGTCACAGTAGACAAAAGTGACCATCTGGGGGTACACTATATCGTACTTAGGGAAAATGAACTTACTAAAACTTTACAGCAGTTACGCATACGTATCATAGGGTATTTGATATTTTCCTTTATACTTATGGGGATTGTGGGGTATTTTTTAGGACGACTCTTTTTAAGACCTGTAAGAGAACAGATAGAGTCATTGGATAAGTTTATTACAGATACAACACATGAACTCAATACCCCTATCTCTGCCATACTTATGACCATACAATCCCTCAAAGGTGTTGAACCCAAAAAGATGAGCCGCCTGGAAGCAAGTGCTAAAAGATTAAGTACGATGTATAGTACGTTGACTTATAGACTCGAAGGACATGAAGAAGCTTCTGAAATACTTTGTTTTGCCCAAATTGTTGAGGAGAGAGCTTCGTATGTGAAGGAACTGATAGATGCAAAACACTTAGATATCGAACTTCTGCTTACTCCGACAGAAGTGTTTATGTCTAAGATCAGTGCTTACAGACTCATAGATAATCTGCTTTCAAATGCGATCAAGTATTCTGATGTTGGCGACAGTATTTTGATCACGCTCAAGGATAATGTTTTGAAAGTGCAAGATACAGGTATAGGGATAGATGAAAAAGTACAAAGTGATATCTTTAAACGCTATCAACGGGAAAATGAAGAGCGTGGCGGTTTTGGGATAGGGCTCAATATCGTACTTGCTATTTGTAAAAAATATAAGATCAAACTGGGGTTAGAGTCTAAAAAAGGAGAGGGAAGTACTTTTATACTTACCTTTCCTGTTATCAAGAAATAAGGTTCCCCCCCCCTCAATGCCATTAAGTTAAGGATTATTTTACATAAGGAGCAGGGACTTCAGTCCCGTAAAGACGGGATTTAAATCCATACTCCAAGAAAAGATTTACTCTTAACTTAATGGCATTGAAGAACCCCCTTAAGATTATTCTACGCTCTCCATAAGTATACCGATGATGTCTGTCATGGTCAGTATACCCTGTAGTTCATTGTTATCTAAAACCAGCAAGCGCTTGATACTGTTGTGTACCATCATTCTTGCAGCATACTTTACATTTAGTTTTGAAGAGACAGCGAAAGCAGGTGCTACAGCAATGTCATAGACATTGAGAAGATCTATATCACCATCTTCCGCCACGATACTTTGTAAGATATTTTTAAAGGTTACAAGTCCATATGCGCCATCTTCTGTACGTTTGTCCACAACAATAGAACGTACTTTATGCTCTTTCATTAAACTAATTGCTTCTCTTACCGTTGCCATAGGTGATATGGTTACGACGTTCCCTTTCGGGGTCATTATCTTTTCTACTAACATTTTTCCTCTTCCTTTTTTATATCATTGATTTGATATCATCTTCAAATTTGTGTAACTCTTTTATGTCAAGACCTGCTACATGACTGAGTGGTAAAGTAAAGGCCAAGCCACTGTTCTCCGGGTTATCAAGATCAAATTTTTTACGCAGGACTTTCATGACATGCATGGAAATTTTTCTCGGTAGTACAAAGAGTAAAATAGAAACATTTTCTTCAAGGGTAAGACCAAAGAAAACTTTTTTCTCCTCCAGTCCGATATTTTTTCCATGTATGATGGTCACCGAACCTGCACCTGCTTCTTTGGCAGCTTCTATGGCAGCTTCTTCATCTTCATCCCGTATGATGGTGATAAGTGCTGTAAATTTCATGATACTTCTCCTTTATGTCTGGCTTGTTTTTCTTTTTTCTTTATTTCTATAATACTCTGCATGTATCCCATATCCCATCACTGTAAGCATTGGAAATAATGATGCAAAAGCGATGAGACCAAACCCGTCTATGAGCGGATTACGACCTTCTATATTTTCTGCCAAACCCAGTCCCAGTGCTGCAACCAGAGGCACGGTGACCGTGGAAGTTGTGACCCCACCACTGTCATAGGCGATAGGTACGATGTATTTTGGTGCGAAATAGGTAAAAATGATCACCAAGATATATCCGACAATAATATAGTAATGTATGGGATCCCCCGCAACGATTCGGAATGAACCCAGGCCTATGCCAATAGCTACACCAAATGCTACTACAATTCTCAGTACATTTTGTTTAATGTTTCCTTCCGAGATCTCTTCTGCTTTGATGGCGATGGCCAGAAGGGCAGGTTCTGCCATAGTTGTGGAAAAACCTATAAGGAAGGCAAAAAGATAGATAAACAGGTTGTTTCCCATATCTGTGAGTTGAAAGGCGATCGTCTCACCGATAGGAAAAAGCCCCATCTCAAGACCTACTATAAAGGCATAAAGTCCCAGAATAACCATGATGATGCCGGTGATGATCTTCTGCAGGTGTGCCACCGGCTTTTTGATGATGACATACTGAAAGAAAAAGATCACTATGATAATAGGAGCAACATCTTTGATGGTATCTATCAGTGCCATGAATATATCCCAGGCGGAAAAAATATAAGTACTTGCAACGGATTTGCCGGTTTCTACTATTTCAATGACAGCGAGTTCGACAGAAGTGACTTCCATAAAGTTATACACGATAATGCCATAGATCTGTACAAATATCATAGGGAGAAGGGAAGCAAAAGCAATGAGACCAAAGCCGTCGATGGCAGGGTTTCGCCCTTTAATACTTGACGCGAGTCCGATGCCAAGTGCTGCAACAAGAGGTACGGTCACCGTGGAAGTGGTCACTCCACCAGAGTCATAGGCGAGACCAATGATCTCTTTGGGTGCAAAAAAGGTAATGATAACGACGAGGATGTATCCGCCTATGATGTAATAAGCGATGGGATGACCAAGTAAGATCCGAAGTGTTCCCAAAGCGATGGCAAACCCAACAGAGAGTGCAACGGTCATACGCAGCCAAAATGCATCAATCAAACCATGGGAGATCACAGCAGCTTTATCTGCGATGGCGATCAGAGCCGGTTCTGCTACGGTGGTGGAGAAGCCTATGGTAAATGCAAAGAGAAGGAGCCAAAAGACAGAACCTTTTTTGGCAAAGTCTACCGCAAGACCTTCCCCTATGGGAAAGATACCCAGTTCAAGTCCGCGAATGAACAGTGCAAGTCCAATGGCAACGATCGTCAGACCTATGACTATAGACATAAGGTTGTCAGGCACAGACTGGATGATAAGTTCGATACTAAGCTCTTATCTGTAAGACTACTTAGGCAGGACTAAACACTTTGAAGTATCGCACCTGCTAGTAAGTGCCGATTTGTCTTGGCACACATGGAAAAGATTATATCTCTTATAAGATTATTATATGCCTATAGTCTTTCGATTTTTCCTCTATGAAGTCTGATTGTACCCTTTTGCTCCAACTCTTTGAGAATGCGGCTTATTACGACGAGGAGTGATGTGAGCGCTTTAAAGCGTTATTGCTATAAAGAGAAAGGATAGTTTTGATAGAAAGCACTCATTTGATTAATTATTTTTATCACTATAAAGAAAAATAGCCTTAATCTAATTTAAATTGAAAATCATTATCATTTTAAATTAGATTAAGGTAAAAAAGTGTAGTATTGTGTTGTAAGAAAATAATAGTTCTAACTCAGAAAAAGTAGCGTATAGGCAGTGATGCCTTGCAACAAATAAAGGAATAGTGTATGGCAGATTTTAGAATAATGAAAGAATCGAAAGAGATCCTCAGGCAGTTCAGTGTCAGAGAAAAAAGTGACAGCCTTCTGTGTCCTATAGTGAAAGTGCTTCAAATGCGGCACTCTGATCTGGATACGGTACAGGCTGCAAGAATTGTACGTGGAGTTTTAGATATATAAGAAATTTACAGGTTGCGATCTATATTAGATCGCAACACAAAGGTTTAGTGTTTTGCACCCATTGCACCGATCTCTCTGTCTACCATAAAGAGACCTCTTCCGTCAAGACCAATGATATCCATTTTGTCAAGAATACCTTTGAAAAGATCCTCCTCTTCATGCTGTTCTGCAACATACCATTGCAAGAAGTTAAATGAAGCGTAATCTTTCTCTTCCATTGTTAATGATACAAGTTCATTGATCTGTGTAGTAATGAACTGCTCATGCTTATAAGTTCTTTCAAAGACATCTTTGATATCTTTAAATGTATTATCCGGAGCAGCTATTTCAGAAACGATAGCCTGTGCTCCGGTTTTGTTGACATATCCAAAAAGTTTATGCATATGCTGCAACTCTTCTGCCGAATGGGCAGCCAAAAATCTGGCAGCACCGTTAAGTCCTTGTGCCTGACACCATGATGACATGGCAAAGTATAGGTTTGAAGAGTAGTGTTCTAGGTTAATCTGTTGGTTGAGCTTGTCTAATATATTTTGTTTTAACATGTGTGTGTCCTTTAATGTTGTTTATAAAAATCTTATATACATATAGTGATTATAAGATACAGTACCCTCTGCGTACCTTAAGTGAATCAGAGGGTGCTGTAAATTGTAGTGATCCATGTTCCTGTTGTCTTAAAAAAGGTCAGCTGCAAGTTGCATAGTACTTATGGGATCAAAGTATTTATTATGAATTGTTAAAATGTCTGTAACCCCATGTATAGAGCCAGTATGAGCCACTGTAAAGTTGCAGTATTAGTTAAGTTATTATCTTAATTATTATTATTATCATTATTTTAATAAAGAGTTAAGAAAACTTTGGATAAATTACGATTTCGATAATAACTATCAAGTTAATTGAAACAAATAACAAGGAAAAATAGTGAAAAAATTAACAACGGCGTTAAGCCTTACAGCAATATTGGCATTAGGAGTTCAGGCGGCAACACTTGAAGAGAGAGTTAAGGTACTCGAAGAGAAAAATGAAGTACTTACAGAAGAGGCACTTGCATCACAGTCTGGCGGATTTACATTGGTGGATACAGAAAAGTCCTATCATGGTATGGGTGCGGCAGCATCCAAAGTATACTTTTCTAAAAACCCGCTCTCTATTGGCGGATATGGTGAAATGTTTTATGCAAATCCTGAGGGGAAAGATGATTTTGCGGATGTCTACAGATTTATTGCCTATTTTGGATATAGATTCAACGATTGGGTCATCTTAAATACAGAGATTGAATTTGAACATGGAGCCAATGCCGGATCTGGCGGTAAAGTTGTTATTGAGTTTATGTATTTGGACTTTTTACTGAGTCAGGAAGCCAATATTAGATTGGGGCATGTACTTGTACCTATGGGACTTATAAACCTTAGACATGAGCCTATACTCTTCAACACAGTACAGCGTCCGGCAGTGGAGAAGTTACTTCTCCCAAGTACTTGGCATGAAAACGGTGCTTTGGTTTATGGTAAATTTGAAAATCTTGACCTGGAATACACTGCCGGTATGATCAACGCATTGAATGTCAATAATGCATATACGATAGAAGGAAAAGATAAGTGGATCAGAGAAGGAAGACTGGGAGCCAGTAAAAATGCACCATTTGATCCTGCTTTTGTAGGTCGTGCAGATTATACGGGTGTGAATGGTCTGATGTTGGGTGCTTCTGTGTATTACGGGGGAGGGTCAAACTTAAAAGATCCTTCCATACTTGATCCTATACAGAATGTATCAGGACTGAACACCACGATCTTCGATATCCATGCGATGTATGATAATGGGCCATTTTCAGCTTACGGACTGTATACTCAGACTACACTTAGTGGTGCGTCAAAGTTAGGACCCAAAGCGGCTAAAAAAGCAAGCGGATATTATGCCAATGCTTCTTATGACCTTGGGGGTCTAGTAGGGATAGACTACGCGCTGCCTATTTTTGCACAATATGAAGACTTCAATCCTGTAGATAAAACAGTGAGTGGTTTGGGTGATAAAAAGTATCAGACACAAATTACTACAATAGGAATGAACTTTTTTCCTGTAGATCAAGCGGTTATCAAGGTTGATTATGCGATGAAAAAAGTACATAATAAGAGTCAGGAAGATATCTTTTCTTTTGGAATAGGATTTGTCTTTTAATAAATGGATAAAATATGAAAATTTTGTTTTTAACTCTGGGTTTTGTGGCAGTGCTTTTTCAAAGTGCTGTTGCTAAATCTAATGTCACTGTGGACTCTGTAATAAAGTCCTCGTTTACAAATGTAAGCAAGATCGAGGCTAAACAACTCATTCTTACAAAAAAGCAGTTTGCTCAAATACAAAAAAGAGCAAAAGCAGCAGTCACAACGAAAATATATCGTTATTATACTATCAAAAGTGGCTCAAAAAATCTAGGCTATGGAGTACTGATCTCAAAAAAAGTAAGAACAAAAAAGGCGACAGTATTGTATGTATTTGATCACTCTGGCAAACTAAAATTTACGGAGATCATGGCATTTGCCGAGCCTCCGGAATTTATACCGGGTAAAACATGGATGGGGCAGCTTCAAAACCAAAAGAGTACAGCGAAACTCACTGTAGGAAAAGATATCCCTACGATCAGTGGCTCTACACTCTCTGCGAATACCCTAACGACGGGTGCAAGAGTTGCCCGAGCCATTTATGAAATTGTTTTAAAGTAGAAAGTAGATGAAGTTTCTAGTAACAAAAGATCTGGCACACTCAACTCTTCTGACAACTCTTATGTCAGCTGTAGTCTTCGCGATACTACTTTATATTGCTCTTGATGTAGTACTTCATGCTTATGTTATTGGTCTGGATATGGACAGTATAAAAGCAACACTTTTTGGAGATGAAGCGAATTTTGTAGAACCCATACTACTGGATTCGCTGCTGCTTCAAGTGCACATCGATCTGTTCATGACACTGTTTGCCATGTTAATACTCTCTTCTGTTTATATCCGTCTTTATTCAAAAAAAGCGCTCACAAAATGGATCGTGCATCTCCTGTTTATCTTTGGACTGTTGGCTCCTGTAGTGCTATTACTAGCATATCTCGCAGCTCCGTCACTTGCTATGGTTTGGCTCATAATTTTTGTTATTTGGCACCTTCTGGCAGTAGTTGTCAGCATCATGATCTTAAAGAAACTTCTCTTCAAATGAAAAACTTAGCACTTTATAAGATTCCTATAGGCTATATGCTGATCTATGTTGTTTTGATCTTGGCAAGTGGTCTGTGGCTTTTTTTACTGTCACAGGGTCTAGATAGTTCTGAGGGCGTGTTACATACCATTCAAACTATTATGCATACGCCAAAGCCAAAGAGTCTGCATAGTTTTATAGAAGTGGCTGCTCCACATCTATTTGCCATAGGTACACTTATCTTTGTGGTAGCACATTTTATGTTGTTCAGCACTAAAGTCTCACAAAAAGTCTCACTTGTTGTGGCGATGCTTCTTTTTGCGTTGGCTTTGTTCAATATCTTCTCTTATCTGGCGATCAGTTTTGGATTGTTTGTGTCCGGGTGGATCAAACTTGTTTCACTGCTACTTTTTGTGTTACTCTTCTTGTTTCTGCTTGGGTTGGTAGCTTTTTCACTATAGTCTAGCCATTCTATGTCAATAAGACCTGTCAAGTTTCCATAGAGTATCTTCCCCTTAGCATCTACAAGCACAAATGCTATCTCTTTATGTGCTTTTAGAAATGTCAAAGCTTCCTCTCTAGGCATGACAGAGAGTGCCGTAGCATAAGCATCTATTTTTGTATTATCGGCTCTGGTGAAGAGAGATACGGAGACAAATGCTTTACCTTGTGATGCAGTTTTTGGATTGATGAGGTGGTGTTCCTCTTTTGTGCTAGCAAATCTTCTGTAGGTACCGCTTGTAGAGATGGAGAGATCTCTGTGTTTACTTGTTATGTTTGCAAATGTCTCTTCTGTGTAGGGTGACTGTAAAACTATTTCACAGTGGTGGAGACATCTGATGTCCCCACTTAATGCTACTATGCCCTTCGTGACATTTTGATCTTTTAAATAGGCTGCAACTTTATCTACACCATAGCCTTTACCCATACCCCCTAAGTCTATAGTGATATTTTTATCACTTTTTATGTGAAGGTCATCTATCGTGATGCCATTTATATTGAGTGTGGCACTTTGTAAATCCTGTTTTGAAGGGGAGTAGGTTCTTTCTTCTCCCCAATGGTAAAGATCTTTTGATATCGATCCTATCGTAACATCAAAATAACCATTGGTTTTCGTATAATAAGCTCTTGAAAGTGTGATTGCTTCAGCGAGGTAGGGATCAATCTTCACTTGATGGTTTTTGTTGAGTTTTGCCAGCGTGGCATCACTGTCATAAGTAGAGAGAGAATCTTCTATGCGTTTGATGAGTTCAAATGATCTTGAGATCTTGTGCCTGTCTGTATGCGGCAGTGTGATACTGACAAAAGTCCCCATGAGTACTTGCGTACGTGTTTGCATAGGCTCCTGTGCAAACAGAAGGAGAGGAGAAAGGAGAAGAAAGAGAAGTCGCATTATCTCTTCTCTAAAACTTCCAGTACGCCTTTAAAGTCTTTCTCATGCCCAAAACAGCTGTTGGAATTACAAAGCATAAATCCTTCATTGCTATCGTTTTTCAGAAGTGTAAAAGGGTGAGGCAGACTGTCTAAATCTTTGATATATTTCTTGAGCACATCTTCTTTTGCTTTGATGATAATGTCATCTTTGAGGTAACGTATCACCATACGAGTCATTCGTGGTGTAGAGATGGGTTGACGCATGACATCATAAGAGTAGATTTCCAGGGTTTTAAAGACAAATTTTTTATAGACAATATCTACCAGGGATGATATGCTGTACAGTACTGAAAGCATCGTTGCGACCGAAGACGGGTAAGAAGAGTCATAAATGTCAGCATTGGTTTCAAATTCACCACGAGAGAATTTCCATTTTCCTTTATCGAAGTATTTTTCTATGGCAGCATTGAGCAGTTTTGTGGCCGTAATGAGATAGGTTTCATCAAGCGTACTTTCATAGGCCTCTATAAGTGCTTCAGAAAGATAGGCATAATCTTCTAAAAATGCTTTGATCTTTGGTTTTTTACCCAGAAGTGTAGAGTGAAAAAGTTCAGAATTGATGTACATGCTTTCCAGTAAGGCATCTAGTGACTTGATCGCCGGTTTGAGGTAGGTTTTATCTACTCTGCTTGCTTTAAAAAGGCTTGTGATCATCATGGCATTCCATGAAACGAGTACTTTTTTGTCGATAAAAGGATAGACACGTTTTTCTCTTCGTTTTTTGAGTGCAGCTATCGCTTCATCATAGTAAGGGATGTCAGAATGGCTAGGGTCATCGACACGTACAATGTTCTTCCCTTCAAAGTTCCCCTCCTCTGTAATGTGTAAGGCTTCGGCAAGTGCAGCATGTTCCTTGGAAGGAATATCTGATTTTTCAAAAGACTTGAGTGCTTTCTCATAAGTGTAAACGAAATATTTTCCTTCTTCTCCCTCTGTGTCGGCATCAGATGCAGAGTAGAAGAGGTGATCTTCACTCATGCTGTCAAGCATGAAATCTATGGTTTCAAAAGCGACAGACTTGTAAAAGTCATGACCTGTGACAGCATACGCCTTGAGATAGACTTCTGAGAGCAGGGCATTGTCGTAAGTCATTTTTTCAAAGTGGGGTACGAGCCATTCATTGTCTGTAGAGTAACGACAGAAGCCACCTTCTACAAGGTCTCTCAAACCACCTTTTGCCATGGAGGAGAGTGAGAACAGTGCCATGTTCAATGTCTCTTTATCTCCCGTGATCCGGTAAACATCCAAAAGCAGGTCCAATGTTGAAGCCTGGGGAAATTTTGGTGCTTTGTTGAATCCGCCGTTTTTGTTGTCAAAAAGCTGTTTGGCCTGATCTGAAACTCTTTCGATGATACTCAGGTCAAGTTTGGTGGCCTGGATCTTGTCCTCTTTGGGGTTGAGAAAACGCAGTATTTCATCAGCTTTTTCTGTAAGAAGGTCTTTCTCTTTTGCATATTTATCAGAGATGACTTCAAGCAGGCTGGAGAAACTCATCATTCCGTAACGCGGTTCATCGGGTATGTAGGTTGCGGAGTAGAAAGGTTTCTGCTCCTGGGTCAGGAAAATGGAAGTCGGCCAGCCGCCTGGACGCTGGTTCATGAGCTGATATACTTCCTGAAAGTGCTTGTCTATATCGGGACGCTCTTCTCTATCGACTTTGATCGCGATAAAATGTTCATTGAGTATTTTTGCCGTAGCTTCATCTTCAAAAGATTCATGTTCCATCACATGACACCAGTGACAGGAACTGTAACCTATGGAGAGGAAGATGGCTTTGTTCTCTTTGCGTGCTTTCTCAAATGCTTCTTCTCCCCAGGGATACCAGTCCACAGGATTGTCAGCATGTTGTTGTAGGTAAGGTGAGTGTTCATTTTTGAGACGATTTGCCATTTTAGACCTTTAATGTAATACTTGTTTAACTTTTATTATTTAACTTTGGTTATTATTACACAGCTTATACACGTATAGTACTATAGAATTGTATAAATTTAAAGATATAAAGAGAGAAAATGAATAATTTGATCAAAAAGTTACTCATACTTGTACTGCTTTTTAGTACATTTTTAACTGCGGGATTTGAGAGTGCCTTAAAAAAACAGAAGTTCTTATCGCCGGATGAAGCATTTCAAGTCTCGGCTGTTCTCAAAGAGGGTGTGATCGAAACAAAGATCACCATTGGAGGAAGAATACATGTTTACGACGATGATACTTTACATTACAGAATTATTTCTCCTGAACCCCTAGAACTTGCTGTCAACAAGCCAAAATCACATGATTTTGATGGTGACATGGTGTTTGAAAAAGAGTTAATTGTGTCTATCCCCGTAAAAGACATTGAATCTAAAGTGAAGGGTGATTATATTCTCGAGATAGAGTTTTTAGGATGTTCTGATGCAGGTATCTGTTACCAACCTATTAAAAAATCATTCAATTTCAAAGGTGTAGAACTCGGCGTATTTGATAAGATCTCAAAATTGGTCAAAGAGGGTAATGCATCAAAGATCATGGATGTACTGATCAATGAAAGTTCTCTTTTTGTTTTATTCCTATTCTTTATTTTTGGTTTGCTTTTATCTCTTACCCCTTGTATCTTCCCTATGATCCCGATCTTATCTTCTATTATTATCTCACAACAGTCCGGCGATGGAAAACCGAATATGGCACAGGCATTTTTTACTTCACTGGTCTATGTGCTGGCGATGGCATTTACCTATACAATTGTAGGACTGGTGGCCGGCCTTCTTGGCGCTGACCTACAGGCAGCGATGCAAAACCCTTGGGTATTGACCATTTTCTCTGCTATGTTCGTAGGTTTGGCACTCTCCATGTTCGGATATTATGAGATAGGTCTTCCTGCTTCCATACAGTCAAAATTATCTAAAGCGAGTGATGATGCCCAGGGAAAAGGCATGCTGGGTACAGCGGTAATGGGTGCCTTGTCTGCACTTATCGTCGGGCCTTGTACGGCTGCGCCCATCTCTGGTGCTGTGATCTTCATTTCCCATACGGGAGATGCTTTGCTTGGTGGTGCTGCACTCTTTATCATGAGTCTGGGTATGGGTATGCCGCTGCTTCTTGTAGGGTTGGGTGCAGGTAAATTTATGCCAAAACCTGGCGGTTGGATGACACGTATTTCCCAGGTCTTTGGTGTGATGATGCTTGCCCTTGCCATCTTCATGCTTTCACGCATACTTCCTGCAGGCTTTACGATGACACTTTGGGCTCTTTTGTTTATGGGAACAGCCATTTACATGGGTGTCTTTGGAAACAAAGAGGGTGAAGGTGCGATGAAGCTCTTTAGATTACTTGCGTTGACCTTCTTGCTGTATGGTGCATCGTTATTCATAGGAGCACTTTCCGGTTCAACTTCTGTTCTGCGTCCCTTTGTGAAATTTACTGCAGTGACGTCAGTTGCGTCAACAGTGACAGAAATAGACACTTCAAGTCATCTTGGTTACAGCGTGAAAAGACTGATGGAAGAGGTAAAAGCTTCAGAGAAAACAGTGGTTGTAGACTTTGGAAAAGACTCTTGTACAGCTTGTACAGAACTCGAAGAGATCACCTTCCCTCATCCTTTGGTGCAAGAACAGCTTAAAAACTTTACCTTCATCAAAATAGACCTGACTGCCAACACTGATGATGACAAAGCGTTACTCAAAAAGTTTGAACTTTTTGGAACACCGAATATCATCTTCTTTGACAAGGAGAATAACTTCTTACCTGAAAAAAGTTTGACAGGTTTCATCCCTCCGAAATCTTTTGCGAAACATTTAGAGGGTGTCGTGAAGTAACTTATGAGTAAATCTTTTTTTGGAGTAGGGACTTTAGTCCCATAATAACGGGACTAAAGTCCCTGCTCCTTGCGTGAAACAATGGCTTAACTTAATGGTATTGGAGGGGCACTTACACTCTTGGTATGGCAGTTACCGCTACCCTTTTATCATTATATTCACAAAAAACATCCCCAAACTTATAACAGAAAGGGTTCTTAACCTTGATGAGCTTTAACCCATGTGGGGGGATTTCCATATTTTCGAAATTATAAGTATTACTCCGGATGGTGACAGGGGAATTGTTGCAATTTAACACCCAAAAGTCTTTCTGATTGATATGTTTTTCATCTTTAGGCTCATCATATACTTTCACACCATGTTCTTTGTGAGAGGCAAAGCTTTCCAATAATAAAACATCATGATAGTGTGTATGTGGCGAATCTTCCCTTCTGAGTTCACCTGAAGCAGAGCGTGAAACATAGGCGACAATATCCATGTTATTACCGGTTTTTTGATTAATACGGGTATAAAGATCTGTTTTATCAGTGACTTTATTTAAGCCGCTAAAAGAACGGTATGCATCGATGTGACCTTTCATAATGATATTTTCAAAGTTTTCTGAGTGCCGGTACTCTTCACGTATTTTTTTCTTGCGTATGCTGCTTGAGAGTTGTAGCCCCATTTGTTTTGATTTGCTGATCACAGGATTTAAAATGAGAGGATCAATGTGTTTTTCTTTGAGTATCCCCAAGTGGTACAAGATCAGATTTATCTGGTCTCCGATAAAGCCAAAGAATCTTGCTATAAAGTTGTTTGGACCCAACCAGGTATCCAGACGTGTTAAAATATAGCTGAATGCAAAGACTTTAAGAATGGGTCCAAGCCAAGAGATAGCAAGTATGGAAAGTGTCCATGATGCTATTTTTGTTATAAAGGTAACAATGGCTGTAAATACACCTGCAATAAACAGTCGAAGTTCTGCAAAAAGTACGATGTTATCGAGTAACCCTATGAAGTATAACAGCCATCCTGAGAGGGTAATCCCAAAAATAAAGAAAAATATATTTTTAAATTTGCTTTTTAGATCTTGTCTTAAATAGAAGTCTTTAGCCTCTCCCAGTGCCTCTGCAATGTTTTCTATAATATGTGTTTGGATCCATGTAGCAAGTACCGAGTCGAGTAACCAGCGCTTGATAAGAAGAATAAGACCTTGAAAAAACGTGAGTCCTGCTATAAATGCAACAAAATGCAGTTTTGCAGCCAACCATAAAGAGAGTACACTGGTTTTAAATACCAATGCCACAGCAAACATATATGCAGTTAGATCCCGATAATAAGATTCATGTGTGAACTTGAGGATAGTGACAAGTATAGTGGGGACGATAATAGCGATGAGTGCTTTATATCGTCGTTTAATGTTAACCCTCTTCGCTCATATCTGTAGTGTATACACCTGTAAGTTTTTTACAGATGATCGAAGCATTGAGATCAGCACCTTTTGTTGTGGATGTTTTGGTTAAGACATTTGGAAGCATTCATAATCCTGTTAACGATTGTTTAATGAATTATATCCAAATATTTTTTAGCTATAATGTCATTATGAATGTGAGTGTATCACATAATTTTATAGTGAAACGGAATAACACATATGGAAACAAAATCAAAAAATTTAAGTATTAAAATTGGTGAGATCAATACACTGGAAGTCATGCGTGACACAGACTACGGCTATTTCCTTGAAGCAAAAGATGAAGCGGAAGTACTCCTTCCCAATGTTTATGTCATGGAAGATGAAATGCCTATGGGCTCACTCATCGATGTATTTGTCTATACAGATTCCGAAGACAGACCGGTAGCAACGACTAAAATGCCCTATGCCAAGCTTGGCGAATACGGGTATTTTACTGTGGTGGATTACAAAGCGTATGGGGCTTTTATGAACTGGGGACTTCCCAAAGACCTGTTTGTGCCGTTATCACAACAGAAAGAGCATTTTACGATAGGCAAAAAGTATCTTTTACGTGTTTGTCTGGATGAGCAGACAGACAGACTTTATGCCACACAGAAAATAGGTAAATATCTGAACCGTGATATGAAGGGTCTGCATCAAAACAAAGTCCTGGATGCCATCGTGCTGGCCAAAACACCTTTAGGGTTTAAAGTGGTAGCAGACAATCAGTATGAGGGTATGCTCTTTAGCAATGAGATCTTTGAAGAGATCCGCATAGGTGACCGTAAAAAAGTCTATATCAAAAATGTAAGAAAAGATTTTAAACTGGACTTCTCTTTGCAGCCCATAGGAAAAAAAGCGAAGATAGGTGAAGCAGAAGGTATCATCATTCAATTACTCAAAGAGGCAGGTGGTACACTACCTTTTACTTACAAAAATGATGCAGATGAGATCAAAAAAACATTTGAGATGAGCAAAAAGAACTTTAAACGTACATTGACAGAACTGATCGAGAGTAAACAGATACAATTGACAGATGATGCAATTGTATTATTGTGATATAATTAAGTTATCTAAATATATAAGGATCAGATATGGAACTCATGGATTTATTGAAAATAGGCGCTTCGTTAATACAAGGCAACAGTGATGACACAACAACAGGTCTAAATCTAGACGACATTACTTCTGCACTTGGAAAACTTATAGGAAATGATCAGGGCAGTCTTGATCTGGGCGCACTTGTAGGTGGTCTGTCACAAAATGGTTTAGGCGAGATAGTGGGGTCATGGTTGGGGAATGGTGAAAACAAATCTATCTCTATGGATCAGATCACAGACCTGTTGGGGACAGATAAAGTATCTGAATTCGCTTCCGAACTTAATATCTCCGAAGAGAGTGCAAAAGGTGCTTTAGCCGACTCCTTACCTCAAGTAGTAGACCAGGCAACAGCAGGAGAAGGCAGCATCATGGATGAAATGCTTGCTCAGGTAGGCGGTCCGCAAGGTGCCATGGAGATGCTTGGAAAGATGTTTCGTTAATTAACCCAAAGTAAACCTCCGGCTATGCCGGAGGACTCCCACAATTTGATAATTCCGGGAGACAATGTGATATTCTATCCTTGAACCGCTCAAAGTTCAAAGAGAAAGGGATATCAAGATGAAAAGTATACAACAAAAATCAAGTCATACAAAATGGGAATGTAAATATCATATTGTATGGATACCAAAATATAGAAATTAAGGGGTCAGGTAATAATGATAATTAAATATTTTTCTGATATACTTCTTCTAAGGAGTACCCCATGGCAAGAAGACCACGCATAGAACTAGCAGGAACCTATCACCTCATCAATAGAGGTGTAGCACAGATGCACATCTTCAAGGAACCCTCTGATTATGAGTACTTTGAAGAACTCATGTGCTTTTATGCTAAAAGCTTTGGTATCACTATACATAACTATTGTCTGATGGATAACCACTACCATCTACTCATAGAGATACAATCTCCTAACCTCTCAAAATTCATGAGACAAGTAAATATGAACTACTCCATATACTTTAACAAAAAATATAAAAGAGTAGGGCATCTGTGGCAGGGACGCTTTAAATCATGGTATGTCACAGATGAGGCATACCTCTATACACTTATGTGCTACATAGAACAAAACCCACTTAAAGCCAATATGGTTAAAAATATAGAAGAGTACCCTTACAGTTCTTACCACTACTTCCTTAACTATAAAGAGATACCTGAGTGCTTAAAGAACTCGTGGATAACCCAAAACTATCATGATGACAAAGCAGCCATAGAGGCATTTTTAACAAACCCTGTAGATAGCACACAGCTGCAAGAATTAAGGAGAGCTTCATCCCTTGTAGAAGCTCCAAATATTGACTGCAAACCAAAAGAAGAAGACCTCAAAAAGCTTTTTAAAAATATTGCAGATATAAAAGAGCGAAACAATCAAATACTCAAAGCCATAAAAAAAGGCTATTCTCAGCATAGGATTGCCAAAGTATTGGGTATATCACAACCTGCGGTGCATGGGGTGGTGAAGAGGGGTAGTAAATGAGTTATCATAATCACCTCTTTTTATGTTGGAAGTGATGCTTTAGCTTCACCAAACACTTGCCGAAGCTAAAGCATCGGTTCCTGAAACGCACATATATTTACTTAAAGACAATTTTATGGCAATATGACATACTTTTAGTATTTTTGTTGATACTTTGATAGAATACTAGAAAAACTATGGGATATGCTTTGCGATACTTACTTTTATTTTTACTCCCTTTCTTCCTTTTTTCAAAACCCTTCAAAGTAGCTACCTATAATGTAGAAAATCTTTTTGATGCAGAATATGTAGGTACTGAATATGATAACTATAGAGTCAAACGTAACTGGACAAAACGTATGGTTGAGGTAAAGTTAAACAATGTGGCTGAAGTTATTTGTGATTTGGATGCAGATATTTTGGGGCTTCAAGAGATTGAAAATACCAATATTTTTGAACAACTTAAAAAACGACTCTCTCGTGTAGGGTGTGGGTACAGGCATGCGGCTATTAGCTCTAAAAAAGGTGCAACGATCCAAGTGGCAGTACTTTCACGCTTTCCTATAAAAAAACAAAAAGAGTTACAGGTAAGTTATTCACCTAGGGTGCGTAACATACTTGAAGTTGAGGTAGACATTAGAGGAGAGCCTTTAGTGCTTTTTATAAACCATTGGAAATCCCGAGCATATCGTGGCTATGAGAGTAAACGCATGAAGTATGCCAAGACATTGAAAACAAGGTTAGATGCTTTGCCCAAATCAAAAGCATACATACTTTTGGGAGATTTCAATACAGATTATGATGCTCATTTGAGCTTAGAAAAAAAGATAGATGATACAAAAGGGAGAACGGGACTTCATCATGTACTTGGGCTGCTTGATGACAGCAACAGGCTCATGGGCGAAGCACAAATGTTAAAAGGTACGCAAGGTCACTACACTTTATGGAAAGAATTAGCACTTGATCAGCGATGGAATACAAAGTTTTATGGCAAAAAAGGTACAGCTGATCATATTGTCATCTCTTCAGCATTGTTTGACTCCAGGGGTTTAGACTATGTCAATAATTCTTTTAAGGTTTTTAGGCGTGACTACCTCTTTACCAAACGTGAGTACATCTATAGATGGCAATATAAAAAAGGAAAACATAGAGGAAAAGGGTATTCAGACCATTTGCCTGTGTATGCCTATTTTGATAACAAACCTTATAGAGCAGGTAAAGATATAAAAAAGTCTAAGACTAAACGGGAGATACAAAAGATAGAGTATCTTTACCTGCATGAAAAACTAGAGAACGAAGTTATACTGGAGAATATCATAGTTATCTGGAAAAAATGGGGAAATGCGATTATAAAACAAAGCAAGGAGGGTAGAGGCATGTTTCTTTTTGGCTGTGCCAATGCACTGGAAGAGGGTCACAAATATGATTTACTTGTAAGGGCTATTACCAGTTATAAAGGATTAAAAGAAGTCACACATGCTTATGTATTGAAAGAAAAAGGAAAAGCAGATATAGAAAAGTATATTTTGAAAGCTTCTGATTTTTCTAAAAAAATAGCACAGAGACAAAATGAAGTGATACGTGATCTTGTAGGCACCTATAAAAATAAATATTTTCATCTGGAGGGTCGAAAAATTCCCATCTATTTCAAAAAGAAGAAGTATAGACCTGAAAACATGACAGACATCAAGATACACAATGCACTCCTAGGGTATTATAAGAAGTTACAGTTGGTAGTTTCCAGCCCTAACGATTTTACTGTACTGGAGAAATAAATGGAATATTATACTTGGATTTTGGCATTTCATGTGATGGCTTTCACCTCATGGATGGCAGTACTTTTTTATCTGCCGCGTCTTTTTATTTATCATCGTGAACATTCTGACAATGTAGCTTTTGGAAAAGTAGTAGAAATACAAGAGTATAAACTTTATAAGTATATAGGTGAACCTGCAATGTGGGCAACCATACTTACAGGTGCTGCAATGATATATTTGAACCCATATCTTTTTCAAAGTGGAGGATGGCTACATGCAAAATTACTTTTTTTAGTCTTCTTAATTGCTTATCACTATTCACTTAATCGCATTCGTAAAATACTTATAGAGAATCCAGAGTATAAAAGTGGAAAATATTTTAGATTCTATAATGAGGTGCCTACCTTACTCATGATTGTTATTGTTATTATGGTTGTGGTTAAACCATTTTAACTGATTTGTGATATAATATTTAATATAAAAAAAGGATACTTATTGTGACATTACCGGCTATTACCCTACCAAAAGTTGAACTCCCCTTTGATATTTCGGTACTACTGCACCCTTCAGTGGTACACTTTATGATTGCACTGCCTGTAGTGATCTTTGTGTTGGAACTTCTCAATCTTATGATGAAGAAAAAAGCATTAAGCGGTTTTTCTTTCTTTTTGATCATTTTAACAGTGCTCGTTTCAGCAGGCGCATACCTGACAGGTCTTGTAGATGGAAAAGAAGCTTACCCTGCACTGGGTGAAGCTGCCAAATCCGCATTGGCTGAACATAAACTTCTGGGTACTTACCTGATGTTGACATCGGCAGTGCTGTTGTTCTTTAAACTGCTCTCGATGCTTGCGGGAGGTTTTATGAAAACACTTTATCTCTTAGTGCTCATTGTCTTTGTTGCAGGTATTTTCAAGCAGGGCACAGAGGGTGGTGAACTTGTCTATAAGCATGGAATGAATGTGGAACAGGTGAAAGTGTTGGACGATGAACTCTTTGATGTAAAAGAAGAACTTGAAGAGGCCAAAGAAGAACTTGAAGAGGCTACGGTGATAACAAAGGTGTCAACAGAAACAGTGAAGAGTGAAACTGTTGAAGTTGTTGACGTACCTGTAGCACCTGCAGCGAAAGAAGTCCCAACACAAGTACCTTCAGAAACAACAGTGCCTGATATAGTGACTGAAAATATAAAAACTGAAGTGCCGGAAGTAGTACCCCCGGCTGTCCAGGAAAAAGTAGAAACACTACAGAGTATGCCTGAAGAAATGGTGCAGCCTCAGATTGCTACACATTAAAAAAACCTCTTTTTTGACATTTTTTTGACAATTTTAGTTTATACTGTCAATAGTGGTTGATTTGATAAGTTAACCAGATTTTAGAAATACTGTTTTATAAGAAACAAAGTACTAAAGCAGTATAATAAAATAGAATAAGTAATGTATACTATAGTTTATTTGAAAAAGCCAAACTTGTTGTGAAGCAAGGACGGAAAGTTATGGGTCTCTTGTATGGAGATCGCCAAACTGCCAGTAGAGTTTATGTACTCTCTGATTCTGTTTATTTTGACTTTTTTATGGATTTTAGTGTGTTTACTATACACTAAGTATAAAGGAGTTTATAGTGTCTCGTTTTATGAAAAAAGCAATAAAAATTGTACTTCTCCCCTCTCTTATTTCCAGTTTTGCATTTGCAATTGAAATAAAAAATCTTTCAGTAGCAGTAGATGTAGCGGGGAAACAAAGAATGTTTACACAGCGCATGTTAAAAGATTATGCAATGGTGGGGTTGGAAAATAATTTTGGAAATCCGGGAGAAGATCTTAAGAAAATCATGGGATCATTTGATAAGCATTTGGCATCACTTAGAAAGTTCAATACTGACCCTGCAACCGAAGAGAGTTTGGCAAAAGTCAGAGTACTTTGGGATCCTATTCAGTTGGCACTGAATGAACCGCCAAGTAAAGAAAAAGCAGGAAAAATGCAAGAAGATCTGGAGGCACTGCTTAAACAGTCCAATGAAGCAGTTGCTCTCTTCGCCAAGCAGACAGGAAAAGCTTCCGGGGAAATCATTAACATATCCGGAAGACAGAGAATGCTCTCTCAAAGAATGGCAAGTCTCTATATGTTAAAAGTCTGGGGGATAAATGATCCTCAATTTACAATAAAGATGACTAAGGCGATGGACTTGTATAGAACATCTCTCGACAAGCTTAAGAAGTCAGATATGAGCACACCTGAAATTACAATACTCTTAAATAAATCAGGAAAAGCATTCAGATTCTTTGAAGTCATGAATAAATCAAGTTCGAAATTTATCCCTACACTTATTTACAAAAAATCAAATGATATGTTAAAAGATATGAACACGGCAACAGGACTCTATGCCGCACAAGAAAAGTAGGAAGACAGATTGATAGTAAAAAAAATAAAAATGAGTTTGGCTACAATTTTGATACTTGCCACTTCGGCCTCAGCAATAGAAATAACCAGCCCTACGCAAGCAGTTGACATAGCCGGAAAACAAAGAATGTTTACGCAGCGTATGTTAAAAGATTATGCAATGGTGGGAATGGGGAATACTTTTGGGAAGCCTGGAGAAGATCTCAAAAAAATATCTGCTGACTTTCAAGACCATATGGAATCTCTTGCAGCCTACACCAGGAGTGATGAGGTTAAAAAGAGTATAGAAAAAATTGAAGCTCTTTGGACTCCACTCAAGCAGATACTCTTAGAAACACCAAGTAAAGAGAAGGTTGGAAAACTTCAAGTAGATCTGGATGACCTTTTAAAAGCGACAGATGAGACTACAAAACTTTTTGCCAAAGAGTCAGGAACGGCGTCTGGAGAAACAGTAAATAAAGCAGGACGACAGAGAATGCTTTCCCAGAGAATGGCCAGCCTGTATATGTTGAAAGTTTGGGAAGTAGAAGACCCTCAGTTTAAAACGAAGTTAGAAGATGCAATGAAGCTTTTTAAAACTTCATTGGATGAATTGGAAAAGTCAAATTTAAATACAGAAGAGATCAAAATACTTTTAGCAAAAGTCAAGAGATCGTTTATGTTTTTTGAGATGATGAGTAAATCCAAATCAAAATTTGTTCCAACACTGATATACAAGAAATCGAATGATATTCTTGTAAATATGAATAGTGCAACACAGAAATATGTTGCTTTAGAAAGCAAATAAAAGGAAGACAGGATGAGAAATAAAATGATTAAGAAGATAAGTATGGCAGTAGTGACAGTATTTGTATTGTCAGAGGTTTCTATAGCAGAAGAAGTAAATACAGCAGCTGCTGCTTCATCTGATCCGGTCGTGATATCTGATACCGTAAAATTGATAGATATGGCAGGTAAGCAAAGAATGCTTTCTCAACGTATCGCTAAAGATTATCTTTATGCCGGTAAAAAGATCGCAGCAGCAAAAGCGAATAAACAGCTGAAAAATTCTCTTGCTGAACTTATGGAATCTCATAAAGTACTTGTGAAGTCTATTAATGATCCTGATATTAAAAATCTTCTTGCTTTTGTCGAGATGAGTACGGAAGATTTTGAATCAACAGCAAATGAAGCGTTTACACTTGACAATGCTCAATTGGTTATAGATTTAAGTGAGTCTATGCTGGAAGGTAGTCAATATGTAGTTGATTCATTAAAAGAGACGGTTGAGATACAAGAGTCTAAAATCGTAGGAAAAGCCGGTAAGCAGCGTATGCTTGCACAGCGTATCGCTAAATATTATATTGCATACCAAGCCGGGATTAAAGATAAAAATACTATTGATCAGATGAAAGCAGCAGTAGCAACATTTAGTGAATCTCACGCAGCACTTATGTCGAACGCAGCAAATACACCGGAGATCAACAGGAAACTTAATGAAATAGACAGACTTTGGAAAATCGTATATAAATTTTATCTCAATATTGAAAAGGGTGGATTGCCATTAATTGTTTTCAATACTACGGACAATATTACTAAAAAGATGAATCAGATCACAGGGCTTTATGTGGAGCTATATAAATAAGGATCAATGATGAAGAAAATATTTTATATGTTTTTCCTCTTATGGGGAGTAGTACTTTGTGCTGAGACCAAAGTTGAGAAAAAAGAGACAAATGCAACAATACCTGTAGTCGAGAAGGTAGAAGTAGAAGTAAAAAAGGCTATCGCCGCAACGAGAGGGGATATTAAGGTTATAGAGGCTTCCGAAAATATTAGATACCTCAGTCAAAAGATGGTTAAAGATTACCTTTTTTTCTATAAGCATCAAAATAAAGTGGAAGTAAAGCGGGGACTGGAGAGAGCACTGCTTAAGTTGAATGATAACTTTAGGATCATTGCTACGACGACAAAAGATACGGATACAAAAGATGTCCTCGAATTTCTTGCGTACAGTAAAGACCAGATCGAACAAATATTCAATGAAAAAGCAGATGAAGAAAGAGTAGCCTTAATGCTTGATTACAGTGAAACACTTCTTGAAGGAGCCGACTCTATTTCAAATGCACACAAGTATGATTTTTCCGATGAAGAAAAAATGCTGATGGTGACAAAAGAGATGGAATATCTTTTGGAAAGAGTTACAAAATATTATATGGCAATAAATGTAGGGTTTGACAGTACTACAAATAAAGATCAGATGCTAGAGTCAATATCTGATCTTGAAAAAAATATTGCAGAGATAAATAGATATACGTATCCTGCTGAACTCCAGAAGGCACAGGTAAAAATGAATGAGTCCTGGAAGGCAAACAAGCGTTTTTTTGATCAGTCAGAAACTCTGTTTATCCCAAAACTTATATTTATTTCAGTTGATTATCTGGAAGACGTTGTTCTCCAGATAGCACTTTATCACAGTAAAAACCAATAAGAAGGATCGAAAATGAAAATTATAAATAATAAAAATATCTTTAACCTTCTTATCGTTGTGGTTATGGCTGTGTTGGCATTCTTTTCTTATTATACTTATATGTCTTATGTGGAGTATGATTCTTCACGAAACAGTACACAAAGTACATATTTTGTTGAAGAGATAGATAATGTTCTTGATAGGATAGCAAAAGAGAGACTTTACAGTGCTATTTATATGGGAAGAGAAGGAAAGACGGGATTTGACAAAGTAAAAGAAGCAAGAATGGCTGTTGATAGCGCTATTATTGAATTAAATACTTATATAAATGCCAATCATAAATTTAAAACATACAGTAAAAGGCTAACTGCTGTTTCGAAAAATTTGAAGCATGCAAGAACAAAAGTTGATACTTTAAGTTCGGACTATAAGAATATTTTCTTTGAGATTTATCATGATCAAATTTTTGAATCACTTGCGGGAGCCATGAGAATAGTATCATTGCAAGATGCATCTGCAGATATGAAGAGTTATTTATCCACTTATACTAGTTTTACGAAGCTTAAAGAGAATACTGAGCTTGAGAATACAGGGATATTCTTTGTCTTAAGCGGTTCACGAAAAATGACTAATGAAGACCTGATGCAATGGGATGCTCTTTTAGTGAATGATACACTTCCTGAGTTTACTGCCTTGGGCAATCAAGCTATTATATCGAAACTCAATGCACTGCTTACACCGGAAGAGTTTAGCAAGATCGGTGCGAATGAACGTGTGCAAATTCTGTATGGTGCGCAGGCAGGAGAATACGCAGTTTCAACCAAAGAATGGCTCAGACAGATTGAAAAAAAGATGAACTATATTGCCTTGGCACAGAGTGTACTTAAGTCAACTATGGATAAACACACAGAGAGTAAAGTCTCACATAGTAAAGAAGTTATGACGGAATATGGGATAGGTACACTCTTTGCATTACTGCTGCTTCTTGTTTTATTTGTGATCTATTATAATATCAATAAAGACAAACAACTGTTTGAAGATACGTTAAAAGATATTGAAGCCGTACTTAACTCCGAACAGCAAAAAGAGTTGAAAATTTTGATCGATAACAGGGAAATAAATCAGATCTATAGATTTCTGACTGCAACGATCAAAGAGGCTAATCAGGCAAAAGACCTCTTTCTCGCAAATATGTCTCATGAGATACGTACACCTCTGAATGGTATCGTTGGTTTTACACAACTGCTTAAAACTACTGAGGTTACAGCTGAGCAGGAAGAGTTTATTACGATTATAGAGAATAGTTCTGATAATTTGTTAACTATTGTGAATGATATACTGGATCTCTCTAAGATCAAAGCCGATAAAATTGAATTGGAGAATATACCATTTGATCCTATTGAGAAGTTTGAGTCAGCTATAGAATCTTATGGTGCGAGGGCAGCAGAGAAAGATATTGAACTGGGTGTCTATATTGATCCTGATCTGCCTGCTACACTTATGGGTGATCCTACTAAAATATCTCAGATTATCGTGAATCTTATATCCAATGCAATTAAATTTACACCTATGGCAGGAAATATAGACGTTTCCATAGAAAAGCTTTCTGAAACCAATGAGGATGTCACACTTAAGTTTGCAGTAGCCGATACAGGTATTGGTATTTCAGAGGAGCAGAAATCTAAAATATTTGATGCCTTCTCTCAGGCTGATGTCAGTACAAGTAGAAAATTCGGAGGAACAGGATTAGGATTGGCTATTTCTGAAAAACTCGTTGCATTTATGGGAGGCAATCTGGATATAGAGAGTGAAGAAGATAACGGTTCAACTTTCTTCTTTACATTAAATCTGAATAAAGCAGAACAGAGTTTGCTAAGAGAGAAGGTAAATATGAGTGGTACGCATGTGGGATATATGGTTCCTGATATGAGTATTGAGCGGGCGAAGAATCCAAACCTTCAAGCGTATGTTGAGTATGTGGGTGCAGAATTCACAGTTTACGAGGGAGATGATCTCCTGAGTATGAAAAAATCTTCTTTACCGGATATCTTATTTATCAATCATAGATATTGTAAAAGAGAAAATGAACTTGAAAAATATTTGAAGCTAGATACAAAGATCGTAGTGGTAACAACGGGTGAGCTAAAAGGAAAAATAGAAGCATTGGAAGATCAAATTGATAGAGTTTTTTATAAGCCTATCAACCTTAGTAAAACACTA
Source organism: Sulfurovum sp. (assembly GCA_002733215.1). GTDB lineage: Bacteria > Campylobacterota > Campylobacteria > Campylobacterales > Sulfurovaceae > Sulfurovum. Next base: position 42,192 of record NVUY01000016.1, read on the forward strand.
AAATCTCTTAAAATTGTAAATGAAAATACAAATAAGAGTAAAACTCCTCAAGTTGAAATAAATAAAAGTAATGAGAAATTTGAAGATATACATGCTTTGGTGGCAGAAGATAATAGTATCAATCAAAAATTAATTCAAAATGTATTAAATGGACTTGGTGTAGATGTGACACTTGTCGATAATGGGAAAGAGGCTTTGGAACTTCGTCAAAGAAATGAGTATGATATCATATTTATGGATATTCAAATGCCTGTGATGGGTGGTATTGAAGCAACGGGGAAGATTATGGAATATGAAACAACACATCGTAAACATCATGTTCCTATTGTTGCTGTTACTGCAAATGCCTTAGAAGGTGACAGAGAAAAATACATCAGTGAAGGTATGGATAATTATCTTTCAAAACCTATAGAACTTGATCAGATAAAATTACTGATAGAAGAGTATGTTTCTCATAAAATTGTCAAAGATGAAAAAGAAACAATAGAAAATGTCAATACTCAAAACAGTGATAACACCATCAGAGTGAAAAAAGTAGAAGCAGTAAAAACGACCGAAGTTAAAAAAGTTGTAGAGCAAAAAAGAAGATCTGATGTCTTAGTCTATCACTCTATACCATTAATAGCAAATCTTTATGGAAGTATATTGAAAAACTTGGACTATGATAAGGATATTGTTACTGATGAAGAAGTATTTTTAGATAGACTGGATGATACAGAATATACATTTGTGTTATATGAGGCAGTATCGTTTGCAGAGATGCCATGTATGATCGTTGACCTTATTAAAGACAGTGGGGCTAAACCTTTTGCATTGATACATAATTTATTAGGGAAGGATAAATCATGTTGTGCTACATTAGCAGAAAAAGCGAGTATTGCTGAAATAAGAAAAAAATTTCAAATAGATCAATAGTAGATCTTAGCCAAATAAAGCCCTTCATGAGGAGCCAGCTTTGTGGAGTATTTTTTCTGGCACTCTATCTGCTCTGCGAGCTGCGTCAAAGTCATTTCTTCTCTGGCACACTGCATAGAAGCGTCCACCATCATACGTACCTGTGCACGTAAAAATCCGTTGGCTTGAAAATAGATAAAATGATAGCCCTGACGTTTCACATACGTACTATGGTAGATCTCCCGAATGTTCGTATGTGTTTCGGTGCCTGTTTTATGAAAGAGAGTAAAGTCATGTTTTCCTTCAAAGCATTTGAGTGCCTGTCTAAGAAGGAGAGGGTCGAAATCTGAATAGTGAGAAATGTATTTTTGTTCAAATACAGAAGGTTTCTGTGTTTTAAATACATAACGGTAAAGTCTTTTTTTTGCAGAGAAGCGGGCGTGAAAATCATCAGATACTTTTGTAATATGTTTAAAAGAGATATCTGTGAGTTTACGATTTAAATTGAGTTTTAGTTTTGCCATATCATCCCAATAGTCCGGCAGGTCAAAGTGTATGACCTGACCTGAAGCATGTACTCCGGCATCGGTTCTTCCGCTTCCGACAATGGGTGAAGGTATGTGCAGAGAGATGAGTGCGTTTTCTACGGCAGAAGTAATGGTTCTCTTGCTGGACTTTTGTTTTTGAAAACCCAGATAATGACTTCCATCATATGCTATGATTGCCTTTACACGCATGGAGATCCCTTAGAAGTATCTGGATACACGTTTGGCAAAAAGCCATTGACCCAGAATACTGATAAGTATAACAGAGAGGATCAAGGTAAATGCATTTCCCCATTTCTCTAAAGAAGATGCAAGGGCATAGAGTAACATGGTGGTCAGAAAAATAACGATAAATGAACGATTTTGCTGATAACGAGGGTTGATCATCGTAAAAGAAGCCACAATATAAATAGAGAGAAAAGGTATGAGACTGATAAAAATCGAAAATAACAATTTTTGCATGATTTTAATATCACTTGCTACATTGCTCCAATAGTTTATGATGGTTTCAAACTTAAAGTCCAACCTGTAAACACGATCAAAGACTTCGAGACTTTTATATTCTACCTGTTGTAATTTTTTTTCTGAATAGGTATATCCGTACCCTTCGTGGAGTAGCAGGGATACGGCACTATACCTGTTATTAAGTTGTCCTGTCTGGGCTGCAAAAAACTGTTCATTTGTTTTATCGGTACGGTTGTAGATGACGATATTTTGAAATATCTCTCCTTGTTTATCTTCCACATAAATGTAAAAGTCTCCAAATTTTTGACCCAGTCTTCCTGGGACAATGTTGAGTTTTGCTTCAGCTCTTTTCTCATTCTTGAAAGATTTATAGAGTTGTTTGCTAAGCGGCATTGCCAAAAGAGAGATGGTCATGAGCAGAATGGAAAAAAGTAAACTCAGCAGTACGAGACTGCGCAGTACAGTTTTTGCTTTGAGCCCGAGTGCATAGAGTGCAATAAGTTCATTATCCTGAGAAAGTCTTATGAGTACATTGGCGGAAGCAGTGATAAAAGAGAGGGGTAAAGTATAGAAGATAATATCCGGTATAGAGTAAGAATAAAGTAAAAGCAGTTCTCCAAAAGAGATCTGTATCTTTGCTGTAAACGCGGCGATCCTAACAAAATATATGAGTGAAATGATCAAGAAAAAGGGTAGAAATATGGTCAAAAAAGCTTTCGTGAAGTTTAATGATATATACCCTTTGACATTAACCATAAATGATAGTTTCCAAAAGTTTTGTTGCCTCTGTGTCATAAAGGTAGACAATGAAAGTGGCCAAGGCCAAAAACGGAACAAAAGGTACACCCGTCTTACGATTCACCAATGCAGGTATCATTGCCAGCAGTGCGGAGAGAAAGAGCGCTACAAAAAAGTTTGGAAAGCCAAGGAGGGCACCCATGGTTCCTGCTACGATAACATCTGCTCCTCCCATAGCTTCTTTCCTTGCGAGAAGGGAAGAGAGAAGACCTATAAGATAGAGTCCGCCCGCAGCGATAACGGCATACATAAGTGCTGAGAGAAATTCAGGTTGAATGAGTGCAAAAATGAGTGCGGTAAAGTTTACATTGTCCGGTACAGCCATGTATTTAAAGTCTATCATCACCAGTGCAAACAGTGCAGCAAAAGAAGCAGCGATGAAAGGCAGATACCAGACCAGTCCCAATTTGAAATAGAGTGCTACAAAGATGATGCCTGTAAGAAATTCAACAATAGGATACTGGGCAGATATCTTCTCTTTGCAAAAATAACATTTACCTCTCAAGAACAGCCATGAGAAGATAGGGATGTTATGCCACCACTTCAAAGAATTTTGACAGCTTTGGCATTTTGATGAAGGAAAAACAATACTTTCCCCTTTGGGTATACGGTAGATCACTACATTTAAAAAAGAGCCGATCATCGCACCAAAAATAAAAATGAGGATCGTTATTTGCATAAACATACTTTCTATCATACTGCACCTCCAAAGCGTCTGTGTCTTTTCTCAAAATCTTTGAGTATTTTATCTAATTCCTCTGTTGTGAAATCAGGCCAGAGTGTAGGGGTAAAGTAAAGCTCAGAATAGCTTACCTGCCATAAAAGAAAGTTTGACAGACGCACTTCACCACTTGTGCGAATTAGTAGATCGATATCACTATAAGGGGTTTGAAGTGCAGCAGAAATATCTTCCTGAGATACACTTTTTTTGCCTTCTGCGATCAGTTTGTTGACTGCCTGGGTGATCTCTGCGCGTCCTCCGTAGTTGAGGGCAAGCACTTGAGTGAGACTGCTGTTTGTTTTAGTACGTTCTTCTGACTCTTTAATACGTTTCTGCAAAGCCTTGGAAAAGTGATCTATGCATCCTATGGCTTGAAAACGAATGTTATGTTTTTGATAGGTGGGCAGTTCATTTTTAAGATATTGGTCAAGCAGCTTCATCAGAAACTCTACTTCAAACTTTGGCCGTTTCCAGTTCTCTGTACTGAAGGCATAGAAAGTGACGGTCTCTATGCTGCTGTGATCAGCACAATAGGTAGTGATGTCACGAATGGTTTCTGCACCTGCTTCGTGACCCTTCGTACGCTTCAGTCCACGTTCTTTTGCCCATCTGCCATTGCCATCCATAATGATCGCCAGATGTTTAAGCGTGGTATCAGTCATTGCTTAACTTTTTTGCAGCATCAAGTATTTTATGTGAGAGTGTTAATTTGTCGGCACGTCCTAAAAAGACTTGTGCTTCTTTGGTGATAAAAGTAATTTCATTCTCCTCTCCGCCAAAGCTGCCGGCATCCTGAAGCAAATTATAACACACTGCGTCTACGTGTTTTTGTGTTAAAAGATTGACTGCGTGGTTTAAGCCTTCTTTGCTGTCCATCTCTGCTTTGAAGGCTATGGTTTTGACATGATCTCTTTTGAGCGTAGAGAGTATGTCCGGATTTTGTATAAGTTCAATGTGCCATGTTTCACCAAGGGAAGATTTTTTCACTTTGCCTTTTTGTGGTGATTTTATTTTGAAGTCTGCTACGGCAGCTACCATAAATAAATAGGGTAATTTTTTACTGTTTATAGTTATGTCAAGCATTTTTTGAGTGCATATCAAGAGTGCTTCTGCATCTTCAAAGTTTTCAGATGTAATGGCTTGGGGTAACCCCTCTGTTCCCATAGAAGTAATGTAATGCACTTTTGCACCTTTAAGGAAGAGAGCAAGACAAAGTGATTTTGCCATCTTTCCTGATGAAAAGTTAGAGATGTAACGTACTTCATCGATCTTTTCTCTACTTCCCCCGCCTGTCACTACGATGCGTCTGTCTGCCCAAAAATCTTCTCTTAAAAGTGCTCTTGAAACTTCAAAAAATATTTCAGAAAGTTCAGCCAAGGCACCATTACCCAAGTCACCACAGGCCAATACTTTTTCTTGAGATTTGATGATCGTATAGTCATTTACAGAAAGCATCTTAAGGCTTTCTGCCGTGTAGTGGTTTGTAAGCATTTGTGTATTGGCAGCAGGGGCTACAAGCATTCCACCTTTAAAAGCAAGAACTGTTTGTGTCAAGATGTTGTCAGCTATCCCTCTAGACAGTTTGTTTAATGTATTTGCTGTAGCCGGAGCGACGATGAACACATCACATTTCTTACCAATGTCAATATGGGTAAGCTCAGAACTCCAACTCTCAGACCTTTCTGTCAGTACAGGATTACGCGTGAGTGCTTCAAAGGTAAGGGCTGAAACAAAACGTTCCGCTGAAGGAGTCATCACTACATGTACCTCTGCCCCGGCTTTTATAAAAAGACGTGCCAGATCACAGGCTTTGTACACAGAGATACTGCCTGTTACACCTAAAAGAACAGATTTTCCACTTAAATCAATTTGCATGTTATTTGGTTCCGAAAAATTTATAAAAGAAGTTTTTGACTGTTTTCATTTCCGTCCTGGAAATGACGAGACTGCCTTTTGCTACATCTTTGTTCACTGTTGTACCCGCAGCAATAATGACATCATCTGCTATGGTGACAGGTGCAACTATTTGAGTGTCAGACCCGATAAATACATTTTTTCCGATCACAGTTTGGTATTTATTTTTACCGTCATAGTTGCAGGTGATCATACCTGCACCGATATTAGTACCTTCATCAATACTCGCATCACCTATGTAAGCAAGGTGACCGGCTTTCACACCGGTGAGAGTAGATTTTTTTACTTCCACAAAGTTTCCTATATGTGTATCAATGAGTTTAGTATCTGGTCTTATTCTTCCCATTGGACCCACATGAGAGTTTTGAATGTGAGAGTCTTCTATCACGGAATTTGTTTTGATATGCGAAGCAATGATATGAGAAATACCTTGAATGCTTACACCGTTCTCCAATATACATTCACCTTCAAAAGTAGCTTTGGAATCAATGTAGATGGTTTCAGGCAGACGCATGCTCACGCCTGCTTTCATCCACTTGGTCTTGATACGTCTCTGCATGATCTCTTCTGCATGCGCAAGGTCCAGTTTTGAATTGACACCTTTAAACTCTTCTTCCTTCACAATGACAGGATGTACAGTTTTACCTTCATCCACAGCCATCTTCACAATATCTGTAAGATAATACTCAGCTTGGGCATTATCATTATTGAGTGCAGGGATATAACTGTCGAGCAACTCTTTTTTAACACAATAGACCCCTGCATTAACTGTCTGTATCTCTTTTTGTGCGGGGATACAGTCTTTTTCTTCTACGATCTCATGTACATTACCTTCAATAATCACAACACGACCATAACCTGAAGGATCGTCCATTTTGATCACAGACATGTTGATATCAGCATCTCCCTGCATAAGTGATTCGAGTGCCTGCATGGTCACAAGCGGCATATCGCCATTGAGTATCAGAGCTTTAGTGTGTTTTACACTCACACCTTTCATCGCACCGCCTGTACCCGGGAACTGTACGGCATCCTGCATATGAAAATGTACACCATTGTAGTGTGCTTCTATCTCTTTTTGGATGCGTTCTGCTTGATGGTAGAGAACTATCGTGATATCATCAGATATTTTTTGGGCAGCATCGATAGCATGAAAAAGCATAGATTTTCCAGAAATTTCATGCAGTACTTTAGGAGTAGAAGATTTCATTCTTGTACCTTGACCTGCTGCGAGTATGACAACACTTATAGACATTTTTTACACCTTTACGATAAAATACGAAAATTATTTAATTATTGTGATTATATCCAATTGAATTTAAAGGTGTGAAATTTGAACTGTAAACATTTTGGATCTTGTGGCTCTTGCGGGCTTTATGATCTAGGCTACGAAGCACAGCTAAAACAGAAAGAGCTAAGGGTTTCCAAACTTTTAGCACCATTTTATGAGGGGTCTTTGGAAGTGTTTGATTCCCCTACAGAGCATTATCGTGCACGCTCAGAATTTCGTATCTGGCACGAGGGTGACAGATGTGATTATGCCATGGGAAGTATTGAAAAAAAAGGTGCTATCAATATAGAAGAGTGTCCGAAAGTTATAGAACCCATAGAAAAACGAATGTGGGCATTACTTGAAAAGATAAATGCCTCACAAGAGGTACTTAAAAAGAAACTTTTTGCCGTAGAATTTTTGGCAACGACAACAGATGAGTGCCTTATCACGATGTTATACCATAGAAAACTCGATGATGTCTGGTCTTCTGAAGCCAAAGTATTGGAAGAAGCACTCAATTGTAAGATCATGGGAAGAAGCCGTAAACAAAAAGTGATACTCTCCGATGAATTTGTGACAGAAAAGTTAGCTATAGATGATAAAGTATTTACTTATGTACAGTATGAAAGCGGTTTTACCCAACCCAATCCTGTGGTGAATGTTAAGATGATAGAGTGGGCTATTACACAGGCTAAAACAGTAGGATATGGAGATTTTTTAGAGTCCTACTGTGGACTAGGTAATTTTACCCTTCCTCTCTCTCATTATTTTAACAAAGTTTTGGCGACTGAGATAAGTAAAAATTCCATCTATGCAGCATTGGAAAACTGTGGATTGAATGTAGTGAGTAATATTACTTTTGCAAGACTGGCATCGGAAGAAATGACAGAAGCACTTAACGGAGTCAGAGAATTTACACGGCTTAAAGGCATAGACCTTAAATCATACAACTTTTCCACGGTATTAGTTGACCCACCTAGAGCAGGACTTGACAAAGGCACTATAGAACTCATTTCAAATATTGAAAACATTATATATATCTCATGTAATCCAGATACTCTAGCCAGAGATCTAGAGACATTAACAGATACACATACTGTAGTAGAAGCAGCCATGTATGATCAATTCCCACATACCGAGCATGTTGAGTCAGGTGTTTTTCTGAAAAAAACTGTAAGCAATCATCCCAGCATTTGTCTTTAGAAGTACCCTTTAGTTAAAAAGCAATTTATGTTCTATCATCGCACAGTAGTTCTGTACCACATTGATACCGGCATCTTTGACCTTTTGTGCCGCATCATTGTTTATGAGTTTAAGCTGGGTCCAGTAAGTTTTGACATCACCTCGGGCGATGACAGCATCAGCGATGGCATCCAGAGCTGCGGGTTTTCTGAAAACCACTACCATGTCTACAGGTACATCTATCTCAGCAAGACTTCTATACACCTTTTCTCCGAGGATCTCATCGTATTTTGGGTAAACAGGTATCATTTTGTAGCCTACTTCTTTTAAGTAGTGTGCCACATGATTGCTTGCTTTTGTTGTATCAGGAGAGGCACCTAACACTGCAATGGTCTTTGCTTCTTCAAAATATTTTTTCATCTCTTCTTGATCAGAGTTCACTCTTGGTAATTCACATTCCATCTTATGTATCCTTATATTGAAATTTTGTTATAATTCAACCAATATAATATCTAGGAAAGATAATGTTAGACTTAAAGAATATACAAAAAGCTTATGAAAGAGTATCGGGTGTGGTACATCGCACCCCTTTCTCTTATGCACCTATGTTGAGCCAAATGAGTGGCTATGAAGTGTATTTGAAAAAAGAGAATCTTCAGCGTACCGGAGCATTTAAACTCAGAGGGGCTTTCAATAAGATCGCTACACTGATAGAAGCAGGAGACAGAGGCGGGGTGGTCGCTGCATCTGCAGGTAATCATGCACAAGGTGTGGCTTTTTCAGCAAAATACTTTGACATAGAGGCTACTATCATTATGCCCGAATCAACACCGCTTACCAAAGTACAGGGGGTGAAAGAGTTTGGCGCAAATGTCATACTTCATGGATCTAACTATGATGAAGCCTATGCTTATGCTGTGACGTTCGGGGAAGAAAATAACTATACCTTCGTACATCCTTTTACAGATGATGAAGTGATGTCAGGACAGGGAACTGTGACACTTGAAATGTTTGAAGAACATAATGATCTTGATGCGCTTGTGGTACCTGTAGGCGGGGGAGGGCTGATCTCAGGTATGTCTGTAGCAAGTAAATCCCTCAATCCAAAGACAAAGATCATAGGGGTATCTTCTGCCGGTGCACCGGCTATGAAAAATTCTTATGATGCACAACAGGCCCTCGATACGGTAAGTGTAAGAACCATCGCAGACGGAATCGCTGTACGTGATACTTCTCCGCTCACCTTACTCTATATTTTAAAAAATGTAGATGTTTTTGAGACAGTGCGTGAAGATGAGATCGCTGCTGCCATACTTTTTTTGCTTGAAAATCAAAAAGTATTGGTAGAAGGTGCTGGTGCGGTAGGTGTTGCAGCACTTATGCACGGCAAGATAGACTTACCCAAAGGGTCAAAAGTAGGTATAGTACTGAGTGGAGGAAACATCGATGTCACGATGCTCTCCCTCATCATCGAAAAAGGGCTCATGAAGTCTGCACGCAAGATGAAGCTTCTGGTCACACTTATGGACAGACCAGGTGCATTGCAAACCCTTACAGGCATACTGAAAAGTATCAGTGCAAACATTGTACAGATAGGATATGACAGGACTTCCATAGACTTGGAGTTTGGTGATGCACATGTTTCTGTATCGTTGGAAACAAAGGGTGTAGAACATCAAGCACAAATAAGAGAACAACTCAAAAAGGGTGGATTTTCTTTTAAAGAAGAGCATTGATGATAGCCATAGATCTAGGTTCAAATACATTACGAGTGTTGGCGTATGACTGCAGTACAAAAAAACAGATATCTGAGTATGAGAAAGTAGTTAAGACGGCAGACGGTCTGGTGGAATACGGGTGCATAAATGATGAAGCTGTCGCTAGAATTATCGGAGCTGTCAAGGAAGCACAAGAGAAGATAGACTTTTCTGCACATGGTGTAAAAGCGGTGACTACAGAAGCTCTGCGCAGAGCTTCTAATTCCGATAATGTACTCTCCAGGATCAAAGAAGAAACGGGTGTGATCTTTGAGATCATCTCCGGAGATGAAGAAGCAAGACTGACATTGCTTGCGGTACAAAACAGACTCTTGAAATTAAAACATGCTTCCAGTACCTTTGTACTTATAGATATAGGCGGAGGCTCAACCGAACTTATTTTCCATTATGAAAATGAAACGATCTCCAAAAGTTTTCCCGTAGGCATAGTCACCATTGCACAAAGCTATGAAACGTTAGAAAATATCCAGAATGCGCTTTCCAAAGAGATGTTTGAGATGCAAATGTTTGCTGCTGAAATGTATGCTGGCAAAGGTAAAGTAAATTCATTTGTAGCTACAGCAGGTACCCCAACGACAGTTGCAGCTATGAAATTAGGACAAAATTACGAAACTTATGATGCCTCTAAGATCAATGGTACATCCCTTGAAGTGTATGAATTGGATTTCTACTTAAAAAAACTACTCTCCCTGCCTTTTGAAGAGAGAGAGGTCGCAGTAGGTACAGGACGTTCAGACCTGATAGCTGCGGGTATACTTATTTATAAACAACTCTACACTTTATTAGAGTTTGATTCCTGTATCGTGATAGATGACGGATTACGTGAGGGTGTTGCTTTAGAGGCTTGTTCTCATAAAACTCTTTAAACTCTAATCTTTTTTAGCTATAATCAGAAAAATCTATAATAATGGAGTGTAAACCATGCAAATGAGTGGTGCACAAATGGTATGTGAAGCGATTATTGCTGAGGGTGTTACGACCGTATTTGGTTACCCCGGCGGCGCGATCATGCACGTTTACGATGAAGTATACAAACAAAATGGGTTCGAACATATTTTGAACCGTCACGAACAAGCTTCTGTTCACGCAGCAGATGGGTATGCAAGAGCTACAGGTGAAGTAGGTGTGGCAATGGTTACATCAGGGCCCGGGTTCACGAATGCAGTCACAGGATTGGCAACAGCCTATATGGATTCTATCCCTATTGTCGTCATCTCCGGACAGGTTCCTTCTCAACTGATAGGGACAGACGGTTTCCAGGAGATCGATGCAGTGGGTATTTCCAGACCATGTACTAAACATAACTTCCTGGTTCGTTCACTGGAAGAACTTCCGCGTTTGCTGAAAGAAGCATTTTACATTGCCAGAAGCGGAAGACCCGGACCGGTACTGATAGATATTCCTAAAGATATTACCGTGGATATCGGTGAATTTGTTTATCCTGATACTGTCAATATACCAAGCTATAAACCAACCTATGTCGGAAATAAAAGACAGATAGAAAAAGCGGTAGAAGCGATCAAAAAAGCCAAAAAACCATTGCTTTATATCGGTGGGGGTGTTGTACTTTCAAATGCAAGTGACTTAGTACGTGAACTGGCTAAGAAAACACAGATACCTGCCGTTGAAACTTTGATGGCCAGAGGTGTATTGGGTGCGAAGAATCCATTGCTTCTGGGTATGTTGGGTATGCATGGTAATTATGCTTCAAATATGGCAATGTCTGAAACAGACCTGGTCATCTCACTGGGTGCAAGGTTTGATGACAGGGTAACAGGTAAGCTTTCAGAGTTTGCCAAGTATGCTGATATCATCCATGTAGACATCGATGCTTCCAATATCGGTAAGATTGTAGATGTTGATTACCCTATTGTTGGGGACATTACAGAGGTGGTTGAAGCGATGATGCCACAGCTTGATGGCATAGATACAGACAGATATGAAGCGTGGAGAAGTATCTTAAAACGTTATGATGAGCTTCATCCTCAGTCATTTGTTGATTCTGATGAGGTGATCAAGCCGCAATGGGCTATTGAGCGTATCGGTGAGCTTGTAGGTGAAAATGCGATCATTACATCAGATGTTGGACAGCACCAAATGTGGGCTGCCCAACATTTTCCGTTTGACAGACCACGCCAATGGATAAACTCTGGTGGACTTGGAACAATGGGCTTTGGTTTTCCTGCCGCATTGGGTGTTAAAAAAGCATTTCCTGAAAAAACGGTTATTAACATTACGGGTGATGGATCCATTTTGATGAACATGCAAGAGCTTGTGACTGCAGCAGAGTATAAAATACCAGTTATCAATATGATATTGAATAACCATTTCCTTGGTATGGTAAGACAGTGGCAAACATTCTTTTATGAAAAACGTTATGCTGAAACTGATTTGTCTTTCCAGCCAAATTGGAAAGCCTTGGCTGAAGCCTGTGGTGGTATTGGTTATGACGTGACAACAAAAGAAGAATTTGATGCAGCCATCAAAGATGCTATTGCACAAGATAAAGTATGTTTTATGAATGTGATTATAAATCGTTTTGAAGATGTACTCCCGATGGTTCCATCGGGTGGAGCACTGTTTAATATGATGTTGCCTCAAAAAGTGGACAAGACCAAGGAGACGAAATAATGAAAAATTCAAGTAATGAAAGACGTGTTATTTCTGTGATTGTTCTCAATGAAAGTTCAGTTCTTGCACGTATAACAGCACTTTTTGCAGGCCGTGGATATAACATTGAGTCTTTGACTGTTGCACCTATACCGGAGAGTGATATGTCACATATTACTATCGCAACCAATGGATCGGCTAAAGTGATGGAACAGATCACCAAACAGTTGCATAAGTTGATCCCTGTCTATAAGGTCATAGAACACGAAGAGATGGTTGAAAAAGAGATGGTTCTGGCAAAATTCCCAATTGCTGAACATCTTTCAGATATTGGTGCTTTGTGTGCTGCTTATAATGGTGGTATCGTCAATGTAGGTAGAGAGATGATCATTGCGATGGTTGCAGATGAACCTCAGCGTATTAAACATTTTATTGAAGCATCACAGCGTTATAATCCAAGTGAGATTGTACGTGGCGGTGTTGTGGCCATAGAACGGTAATAATTTAAGGGCAACCACAAGGGATTGCCCCTACGATTAAACTCGTTCCCACGTTGTACGTGGGAATGCATACGAGAGTTATTTTAATATGAAGGGTTTTCCTTATGACTTACAGACTTTCCCATATCTCAGAGAATATTGACTTAGATTTTACAGGTACTGATATAGAAATTGATGGTATCCATACACTGAGTGAAGCAACACCCACCCAACTCAGTTTTTTTACAGACAGTAAATATGCCTCACAATTAAAAGATACAAATGCGGGAGCAGTACTGATAGATGAAAAATATGCTGCATTATTGCCGTCTACTACGATTGCTCTTATTACCGATGAAGCATATTTAAAACTAGCACTCGCTTCTAAATTTTTTGCATATAAGATCATCACTAAAGGCGGACATCCGGCAATGGGTGAAGGCTGTGACATAGATAAACGTGTACGTTTTGGTAATAATGTTAGACTAGGTGATAATGTGACTGTGATGGCGGGTTGTTATGTGGGTGACAATGTGACTGTCGGGTCAGGAACGCTGCTTTATCCCAATGTGACCCTGTATCATCATACACAAATTGGTGCAAATTGTATCATCCACAGTGGTACCGTGATCGGATGTGACGGATATGGCTTTGCTCATACAAAGCTTGGTGAACACATTAAGATCTATCAAAATGGTATAGCTGTGATAGAAGAGGATGTAGAGATAGGGGCAAACTGTACCATAGACAGAGCGGTATTCGGTACGACTTACATACGTAAAGGTGTAAAACTCGACAACCTTATACAGATAGCACATAACTGTGACGTAGGTGAACATAGTCTCTTTGCCGCCCAGTCAGGGCTTGCAGGGTCCACAACATTGGGTAGAAATGTGGTGATGGGTGGGCAGAGTGCGACAGCAGGACATTTAGAGGTCGGTGCCTTTGCCACCATCGCAGGGAAAAGTGGTGTGACCAAGTCTCTTGAAGGTGGTAAAACCTATGCAGGTTTCCCTGCCATAGAGCATAAAAAGTGGCTGCGTCTGCAAGCAAAAATTTCTGGATTGTTAAAACGTAAGCAATAGTTAAATTATTGTGATATAATCATTTGTATTAAAAATTTTAAAGGAATTATTATGAGCGGAACAGTAACGAAGATAGACGAAATGACACTAAGTGGTACAAAAGACGGAAAGATATCTATTACGACAGTCACACAACCTTATGGTTCAAAGAGTGAGAGTGTAGCGAGTATTGGTATCTCTCTTCAGGCAGGTGCCGAGGAGCCGGATTGGAAAGTACATATTCCTAAAGCAAATATAGATGCTGTGATAGCAGCTTTGACAGAAGCAAAAAAAAGTTTATAATTAGAAAAGTTTATAGTTAAAAAAGTTTATAAGTTTTAACGGTGAGTGTTAATGGGCGCATAGCCCATTAATTAGTTCTCATCATGTATCATCACTTTATACTGGTCTAATGCTCTTTTCATTAAGTCCGGATCAGGGATCTTTCTTCCTGCAATATATCCGGTGATATTTCTCTCTTCATCAAATTTAGGTTTTATCCATACCACAACAAGATAGTATTTCCCTTCATTTGTCATATTTTTAACATACCCTTCCCAATAATTACCACCTTTGACCGTCTCCCATAAACCTTTAAAAGCAGCCTTGGGCATGTCTGGGTGTCTGTTAATACTGTGTGGTGCTCCGATGAGTTCTTCTTTACTGTACCCTGTCAAGTTTCTAAATTTACGGTTGGCATAGGTGATGATACCCGCAGTATCTGTTTCTGTGATCATCACTCCCCCATCAAAGGGAACCTCTATATCTACAGGATCAGGTTTAGTGATTTCTTTACCGGTGATGATGTTTTTAATTGTTTTGCCCATTTCTTCTCCACAAGATTGTAAATTATAGTAAAGTTTATGGACAGAAAAGGTAGTAATATCTTCTGCAGCTTGGCAATCTACTAGAGACCCATAACTTTCTGTCCTCACTTCACAGTGAGTTTAGCCTGTTTGATAACTATCCAATATAGTATCAGTGTATTGCTTATATGGACATAATACTTTAGGTTATAGTAGTTATTTAATCATATTTTGGACAGAGTTTGCTACAATAACAGAATTATGATAAAGGGGTATCTGTGGCTATTACAGAAACGATTAAATCACTTATAGAAGAGCGTATACTTGTCATAGACGGTGCAACCGGTACGCAGATACAAAATTTAGAAATCCCTCCTGAAGCTTGGCTTGATGATAAGGGTGTAGATCAGGAAGGGTGTAATGAACTCTTGAATGACACAGCACCTGACCTCATGAGAAAAGTGCATTATGGCTATGCCAAAGCAGGTGCAGACATCATCAAAACCAATACTTTTGGAACCATGCCATGGGTACTTGATGAGTATCAGATGGCTGAACGCTGTTATGAACTCTCCAAAAAGGGTGCAGAGCTTGTTAAAAGTGTGTGTGATGAATTTTCTACTCCTGAACAACCACGTTTTGTTTTAGGTTCCATAGGTCCGGGGACAAAACTGCCTTCTTTGGGGCATATTCACTATGATGAAATGTTTGAAGGCTATAAACTGACAGCATTGGGACTGATAGACGGTGGATGTGACATCTTTATGTTAGAGACTTGTCAAGACCCTTTACAGATAAAAGCTGCCCTGCATGGCTGTGAAGCTGCCAATGAAGAGAGGGGTATCAAACTGCCTATTATGATCTCTGTAACTATAGAGTTAAGTGGGTCTATGCTCATAGGTACAGATGCTAGTACAATCGTGACTATTTTAGAACCCTTTGATATTTTGTCTTTAGGATTTAACTGTGGTACGGGTCCCGATCAAGTAAAAAAACACTTAAAAACACTTTCAGAACTCTGCGCCATACCCATATCTGTTCATGCCAATGCGGGACTACCTCAAAATAGAGGAGGGTATACCTATTATCCTATGGGACCAGATGAATTTACCAGTAAACAACTTGAATTTGCAGCTTTTGATGGTGTGAGCTTTTTAGGGGGCTGTTGTGGTACAACACCTCAGCATATCCATGCATTAAAGAAGGCAGTAGGTGCGTTAAAACCTAAAAAACCTTCTGGATTCATTGAGCCATCTATCGCTTCACTTTTTAACACCACAGAACTTTTTCAAGAACCAGCACCGCTACTCATAGGAGAGCGTTCAAACTCTACAGGGTCTAAGGCATTTAGAGAACTTATCATCGCTTCTAATTATGAAGGTACACTCACTGTTGGACAAGCACAGGTACGTGATGGAGCTCATTGTTTGGATGTTAACGTGGAGTTTGCAGGGCGTGATGGTGCGGTAGATATGCAAGCCATTATGGAACTGTATAACCAAAAAATCCCTTTGCCTCTCATGCCAGATGCCACACGTGTAAATACGATGGAAGAAGGATTGAAGTGCATTGGTGGGAAACCTATCATCAACTCTGTGAACCTTGAAGATGGAGAAGAAAAGTTTCATGCCATTTGTAAGTTAGCCAAGAAGTTTGGTACGGCTCTTGTTTGTTTGACCATCGATGAAATCGGTATGGCAAAGACCAAAGAAGACAAAGTAGCCCAAGCAGAACGTATGTATGACATGGCAGTCAATGGTCACGGTATAGACCCACGAAACCTCATTTTTGATATGCTGACTTTTACGGTGGGTTCAGGAGATGTGGAGTACCGTGATGCAGCTATACAGACACTTGAAGCCATACGAGCCTTGCATATTAGTCACCCTGAAGTTGGCTCTACACTAGGGCTTTCCAACATCTCTTTTGGGCTAGATATCAACGCTAGACGTTACCTAAATTCAGTATTTTTACATCACTGTTTACAAGCAGGACTTACCACAGTCATCATCAACGTAAAACATATTATACCACTGGCTAAAATGTCTGATGAAGACAAAGCCATTTGTGAAGAGTTGCTTTTTGCGCCAGATGAGCAGTCTTTGTTTAAGTTCATAGACCATTTCTCCGATGTCAATATTGACGAAGAGGCCAATGACGAAGAGTACGAAGCTATGAACGAAGAAGAAAAAATAGCAAGACTTTTACTCGATGGCGACAAAGAACGTATGATACCACTTGTTGAAGAGGCGCGACACAACATTGAACCAGACCGCATTGTCAATGAAATACTCATAGATGCCATGAAAGTGGTGGGTGAACTCTTTGGTTCTGGGCAAATGCAGTTGCCATTTGTACTACAGTCTGCAGAGACTATGAAGACTACGGTTGACTATCTCAATCCATTTCTTACCAAACAAGTCAAAGAGACAGATACAACCTTAGTCATCGGTACTGTGCGTGGGGATGTGCATGATGTGGGTAAAAACCTTGTAGATATTATACTTTCCAATAACGGCTTTAAAGTAGTCAATGTAGGCATAAAAACAGACCTACAAGAGTACCTAGATGTGCTAGAACAACAGTCCATTCAAGCCATAGGTATGTCTGGTTTACTGGTAAAGTCAACTGCTGTAATGAAAGACAACTTAGAAGCCATGGCAGAGATGGGGTTGGAGATACCTGTACTACTTGGAGGTGCGGCACTCACAAGAGCCTTTGTCGATGACTTCTGTAGACCTATTTATAAAGGGCCTATTTTTTATTGTAGAGATGCCTTTGACGGGGTCATCTCCATGTCGCGCATAGAAAAATATAATGAAGACCACTCTGTAGGATTGGATACACGCATGGCGGGAGATATGAAAGAGCGTGAAGAAAAGGTCAAAAAGAAGATAATCATTCCTCCATATGCAGAGATAAAACTACCAGAACGTGAGCCTGTACCTACACCACCATTTTGGGGAAGACGTGTCTTACAAAAGAAAGATTTAGATTTAGACATGATATTTTCTTGGGTGAACCAAAGAACGGTCATCAAGTTTCACTGGGGTTATAAGTCAAAAGGGTTGACAAAAGAAGAGTATCAAAAACTCCTAGACAAAACTGTTTACCCTGCTTATGAACGTTTAAAACGAGAGTTTATAGAAAAAGACCTTTTTGAACCTACCATCATCTATGGCTATTACCCCTGTAGGGCAGAGGATCAAGAATTGTATCTTTTTGATGAAAGTCAAGGTTGGAATGTAGATGCCAATGCCAACCGTGAACCTTTAAACAAAGTCATAGGAAATGCCATAGGTACTTTCTCTTTCCCAAGACAAGGAAGAAAACCTTACCGAGCACTCTCTGACTTTTTCCACCATGACAGACATGATGTCCTCCCTCTTACTTGTGTAAGTGCAGGGTCAAAGTTTTCTGCTTATGAAAAAGAGCTTTATGATGCAGGAAAATACCTAGAGTACAACATGGTACACGGGTTCTCAGTAGAACTTGCCGAAGCCCTAGCAGAAGTCGTCCATAAGCAGATAAGGCTAGACTTAAACATAGCAGACAAAGAAGGTGGCTCGTTACGTGATGTACGTATGAACCGCTATCAAGGTGCAAGGTATTCTTTTGGGTATCCTGCTTGTCCAGATTTGGAACAGAGTAGGTTGATATTTGATCTACTCAAACCTGAAGAGTTTGGCATAGAACTCTCTGAAACCTTCCAGATACACCCTGAGCAGAGTACTACGGCTTTGGTGGTGCATCATCGGAAGGCTACTTATTATGCGGTTTGATATTTACAAAAATAAAATATTATGGTAGAATAATGGTTGAAGAGAGAGCATTTGCTCCCTCTGAGTGTTTAATTACTGTAATATCGTAAGATAGCTACAATAATCGTAAGTATTAGGATGAGTATATCCATGATGCTCGCACCCTTCTGCAGTTAAGATTTAACTAGCGAATATCAAACAGCAGTTGTCGCTGTTGTTTGAAAACAACAAGTTAAACTGCATTCAAACTATAACCCATTTTTTCAAATTACTCTAAGAACATGTCAAATTGTAATACTTTTTTTGTTTACCCTCGTCCCCGACATTAATGTGCATACAATAAATATTAAATAGGTATGAATATATTGTTTATGAAATATGAAGTTTGACTATATGTTTAGGTTTATGTCGGAGAGAGGACACCCGACCTACGGTTATCTTACAACTCCCCATAATCTAAATCAGATCTCCATTTTGGGTGATGGAAGTGTAGTCTGTGGTCACAGGAAGTGGATACTGTTGAAGCGTCAAGTGTGATGGTTCCTATGCTTTGCCATTCTTTTATCCCTTGGGTATCTTCTTTACTCGCTACAGAGATAATGAAAACTAATTTTTTGTTATTTTTTATCTCTAACTCATCACGAAAATCGCTGGCATCAACTGTCTGTCCTTCTTTGGCTTCTACTTTCATCCATTTTGCTGTGATGATATGGGCACCTTTTTTCTCTCCCAGCTCAGATATCTCATAGAGTTGTCTGATGCCGGGGTGTTTATCTGACTCAGAAAAAGCAGAAGCTATCTTTAAACCATAGAGTGAATTTTTGAGTAGTGTAGATGTGATGGTGGTGGATGGTTCATTGGTGAGTGTGACATCTGTGTAATGTGGTGCATCTGTACCTCCTAAATCATCTATGAGAAAGAAGTTTGCTGTATTTTCTTTGTTTATTTTTTTCGGGTTTAGACTTGGGAATAGTTTCCCTGCAAAGCCAAAGGAGCGTATTTCTCCACGATGGGTGTTTGACATAGCAGAGGATGCCCGTACGATGATGAGGGCTTTACTGCCTTGTTTAAAGTATCCACTGTATGGGTTTTCTGTATGGATGTTCCAAAACCCTTTGAGGCATATACCATTTGGATGAGCCAATTTATCAAAGGGTGCCAAGATATCTGAATGTTCTTCCAATGTTCGCTTGGAGTCTTCTAAGATAATATTTCTTTTCCATGTAAACAATTTTCCATAAGCTACTGTGTGTTGGGGAAGGGTAGTATATGGGTCTGATGTAATTTGATGCCATACATCATAAAAACTATTTTGGGTAGATTTTTTTATAGGAGTGCGTGTATGATTTTTTATGAGGGAAGTTTGATTACTTTTGACCTCTGTTGTGCAAGCAGAGATGTGAAATACGATAAATAGAAGTAATAATAGTTTCAAGTCCGCTCCTTTAATGACACTGTAGCAAACTTTAGAGTATTTAGTGTGTACCCTTATTTATATATGCTGTATATATAAGAAAAATCACATCACTCTTTGCGTCCGCCGTTTATCATATCGGAGATAATATCTTTTTCACCTCTGTTTTCGGAGATTATGACACCCATAATATGTAGAGGTACAAAAATGAGTACGGCATTGAAAACAAGTTCATGTATTTCTTTGATGTCATGAGCAGTATCTTTTAAAAGACCCAGTTCTTCATAAAAGTGAATGACAAGACCAGAGATGGCCATGAATGCCAATATGGCATAGAGAGCGATGTAACCTACCTTTACTATTTTCTTATGAAAACTTTCTGCTTTGCAGTTTTGGTAATTTTGTTTTCCACTTTGGGTAAAGAAGAGTATGCTCCTCCAAAGTAGTAATGCCACCAAGGCATATCCTAAAAGTATATGCCACTCCCACATAGGAGCACGTATGGCTTTAGCGAGTACTTTTGCTTGAGCTTCTGTCACTTCCAGGTTGATCTCTGAGAGTTTTTGTGTGAGCAGTTCGGAGTTTGTTCTCCAACTTAAAAATGTTTTCCTTAGAAATACTGTTCCTAATAGTCCTAGAATTATTGTGGCATTTATCCAGTGCCAAAGTCTGAAATTTAAACTCCATGTTTTCATGAGATACTCCTTGATATAAAATGTTAAACTCGTTCCCATGCTGTGCGTGGGAATGTGTACTTCAATTTTATATATTTTCTATTTATATTGCTTGTGGCGTTGTTTCTCTCTTCATTTTTTTAGAAAAAATTTACGCCCAAAGGAAGTGCCCTTGGGGTACAAAAAATCGTCGTGGCTCTCGAATCGCTTTGCTTTCAATGGCGTTCGCCACGACAGAGCACACTTGCGTGTGATTGATGGGATGCTTGGTTAACCAATACCGTACTCTTTCCCATAATTCTCAACAACAAAATCTATATCTTTGTCTCCACGACCGGAGAGGTTGATGAGAATGGTACCGATGTTTGGTTCTTTGGCTAATTTGAATGCATAGGCTACCGCATGTGCTGACTCGACAGCGGGAATGATGCCTTCTTCTCGGGAGAGTTCAAAAAATGCATCTATGGCTTCTTTGTCATTGATGGAAGCGTAGTTTACACGTCCTATATCTTTGAGGTAAGCGTGTTGTGGTCCAACAGAGGGGTAGTCAAGACCGGATGCCACAGAATACACTTCTTGTGGTTCACCCTGATCATCCTGAAGCATGTAGGATTTGAAACCATGCATGACCCCAGGCTTCCCTTTTGTCATAGTGGCAGCATGTTCTCCAGGAGTTTCAAGACTTCTTCCTGCCGGTTCTACACCATGCATAGTGACACTTTCATCATCCATAAATGCAGTAAAGAGTCCCAAGGCATTGGACCCTCCGCCTACACAGGCAACGAGGTTGTCCGGTAGTTTTCCTGTCATTTGTGCAAACTGTTCTTTGGCTTCTACGCCTACGATAGATTGGAAATCTCTTACCATTTTAGGGAAAGGATGAGGTCCTACCACCGAACCGATGGCATAAAACTGTGTGACAGGGTCTTTCATGTAGTTTTCAAAGGCAGTGTCCACAGCTTCTTTGAGTGTACGGAGACCATGTGTTGCCGGGATCACTTTGGCTCCGAGTATATGCATACGCACTACATTTGGATGTTCTTTTTCCATGTCGACCTCACCCATATAGATATCACATTCCAGTCCTACCAAAGCAGCAGCAGTAGCAAGTGCTACACCATGTTGTCCGGCGCCTGTTTCAGCGATGAGTTTCTTTTTGCCCATTTTCTTGGCCAGCAGGGCTTCACCCAGACAATGGTTTATCTTATGGGCACCGGTATGGTTAAGGTCTTCTCTTTTTAGGTAGATCTCTGCACCGTATTTCTCAGAAAGATTCTTCGCATGGAAAATGGGGCTTGGGCGACCCACATAATGCTGATAAAGAGAGGCAAGTTCTTCTAGAAATTCAGGATCTTTACGGATCTCATCGTAAGATCTGCTGATCTCATCCATGATCGTTAAAAGTTCAGGAGGGAGGAAAGCCCCTCCATACTCTCCAAAGTAACCTTTTTCATCGGGTAATGGGCTGTCAAAAATATTTTGTGGCATGAAAATTCCTTTATGATGTTTAATTATTGTACAAAAAAATTCTTTTTTAATGACTGAAATTGTAATTATGCTAAAATTTAAAAAAACATAGGAAAAGAGTGTAGTATGGAATTGAAAAAAGGTATTTATAAACATTATAAGGGAAATTTGTATGAAGTTTTTATGACGGCTCAACATTCTGAGACTGAAGAGTGGATGGTGGTGTATAAGGCTTTGTATGGTGAGGAGGGGATGTGGGTGCGACCTTATGATATGTTTGTTTCTAAGGTTGAAGTGGATGGTGTGAAAATTCCACGATTTGAATTTGTAGAGAGGTGAGTTTTTTATAACTTCCTTTTGTCTAGACTGTGGCGTTGTTTCTCTCTTTACTTTTCTAGAAAAGTAAAACAAAAGTCGTCTCTATTCTCGAATCGCTTCGCTTTCAAGGGCGTTCATAGAGACAAGGCACACTATGTGTGATTGACAGATGTGCTGCGCACGCTTTTTTAGATACCTTCCATAGCTCTGGCTTCAAAACTCACTAAATTCTCTCCTGAAAATCTGAAGAAAAGTTCTATAGGACGACAACATACTTCGCAGTCTTCGATGTAGTCTGAAACTTCTTCTGTGTTGTCTAGTATCATAGAGATACGTTCCCAACAGTAGGGACAGATAAAAAAGTGTTCCATTACTTCTCTTTCTTTTTAAATAAATTTGTAAACCAGTCTGTCATACTACAGCCGGTGGTACTGCATCCCTGTTTTTCATTTCTCACTGCGATGATGTTACGCATGAGCAGGGCAAAAAATCCAAGGGCTATGATGAGTTGTACTGCTCCTGCCATCCATTGGTGTTGCAGAAAACTTTGAATAGCCAGTCCGAGCATCACTATTGTGACTATGAGGCACATGGTAAATCCTATTTTTTTCAAATTATAGTACAATCATATAAAAAACAGGACTTCTCTATGTCATCTATTATCGACCATTTCCAAACCCTCACGCAAATCCCACATTGTAGTAAAGAAGCTGATAAGCTTTTAGAATTTTTAGTCTCTTTTGCAAAAGAGAGAGACTACACAGTAGAAGTAGATGCAGTAAAAAATATTTTGATATCAAAAGGTGTGCCTACACTTTGTCTTCAGGCACACTATGACATGGTCTGTATGGGTAAAGCGCCTGTCCTGGAAACGTATGAGGAAGAGGGGTGGATGAAAGCCAAAGAGAGCTCTTTAGGGGCAGATAACGGTATGGCCATTGCCATGATGATGCAACTTATGGATGAAGAGAGAGATCTGGAGTTTTTACTCACTTCAGATGAAGAGATAGGACTCATCGGCGCAAATGAAGTAGCGTTTGATCTAAAAAGTATGTATATGCTTAATCTTGACTCTGAGGATGAAGCAGAAGTTTACATCGGGTGTGCAGGTGGTGTAGATATTACCGCGAGTAAACAAGACAGCTACGTAGAAGGTAAAGGTACCTGTTATGAAGTCGCAGTGAAGGGACTTGTCGGCGGACACTCGGGTGTGGACATTGATAAAGGAATTCCTTCTGCGATCAAAGTTTTGGGTGCGTATCTGTATGAAAATGAGGTGACACAGTTAGCAAGTATCTATGCCGGTGAACGTCGTAACTCTATCCCTGCCAATGCCGTGGCTATCGTGTGGAGTGAAGCGAAACTGGAGAATGCGGAAGAGGTGACAGTACGTGAACTGGCAGAAGCACCCAAAGTATTGAGTGAAGGTGAAACAACCATCAAAATGATACATGCATTTAGACATGGCGTACGTGCTCAAAATGAGGAACTTGGTATCCCTGATGTAAGTATCAATCTTGCTATCATTACAGCAGATGAAAAAGGCGGTCTTCTTGTAGAAACAAGTGCACGGGCAATGGGTGCAGAAAAGTTGGAAGTGCTTTCAAAAGAAACTTTAGACTTCTTTTCCCAGTATGGTTTTGAAACAAAACTGGAAGACAAATATCCTGCCTGGAAACCGGATATTTCTGACTTTACCAACGTAGTGAGTCGGGAGATGAAAGCTGTGTTTGGAAAAACAAAGATGATGGCCATACATGCAGGACTTGAATGTGGTGTGATAGCAGAGAAATATCCTGCTATAAAGTTCGCTTCTATCGGCCCGACCATACGCTACCCACACTCTACCCGAGAGATGGTGGACCTCGCTTCCGTGGAGAGAACATTTGAAGTTTTGGAAAATATAATTAAAGTTATTTAATTTATGACATGAATCATTTTTTTTAATTACTATTAGGAGTAGAATATAGTAAATGAAAAAAAAGAGCCAGATTAGAGTCTATACGTTATGCCCTTGCACAAATTCCTTATGAGGGTAAAAAAGATGCAAAGATCAATCTTCATCATGATCCGGAGATAGTTGAGCGTTATCATAGACGAACACATGACGAAAAGTAAGTAAAGAATGCTTTTTAGACTTTAAAGGTTTGCGTTGTCTTGCAGTGTGCAGTCATAAAGCACTCTTCACATTCGGGTTTGATCGCTTTACATTTATAACGCCCAAAAAGTACCATGGCCTGATGAAGTAAATGCAGATCGGTCTTGAACTTGCGACTGAGTTCTTCTTCACATTTTATGGCCGTTTTTGCATCAGAAAGTCCCAAACGATGTGCGACCCTGTAGACATGGGTATCAACAGCCATGAGGTTCGCTCCTGTATATTCTATCATCACGACATTGGCGGTCTTTTGTCCCACACCTGCAAGTTTAACAAGTTCATCACGCTCCAGCGGGATTTCATTATCATAGTTTTCTACCACAGACTGTGCCATTTTAATGAGGTTTTTGGCCTTGTTGTTAAAGAAGGAACAGGTATTGAGATAAGATTTGACTTCATCCAGGTCAGCATTGGCAAGTGAGATTGGATCAGGATAAGCTTCAAAGAGAGCAGGGGAAATGATGTTCACACGTTTATCTGTGCACTGGGCAGAAAGCATGACGGAGATGAGTAATTCATAAAGATTACGATATTCCAACTCTGTGACAGAGTCCGGATAATTTTCCAAAAAGACACTTTTGATCTCTTCTATCTCTTTTTTAGTCGCTTTTTTGACTTTTGCCATACTTATATGCCTTATTCTAATGAAATTATAATTTAGAATACTAACACATTAATGAATGATTTACCCAAGAGGGATATAATTCTTCTTAAACTTAAACACTAAAGGATTCTTCAACATGTTGAAACTAGCAAAAACTTCACTACTTGCTGTGGCTGTGATGGCTACATCGATAGTAGCATCAGATATACTTGCGACAGTAAATGGGAAAAATATCACGAAACAAGATGCACAGGCATTTGTGACTGCCTCTTCGCCTAAAGCAAATTTTATGCAACTGACTCCTGAAGAGCAAAAAATGGTGACAAGCAGACTTGTAGAAAAAGAGCTTTTTACAGAACTTGCAGCAAAAGAGGGTATCGATAAAAAACCTGAATTTCAGAGAAATATGGCAAAAATAAAAGAAGAGCTTTTAGTAAATATGTGGATGAAAGCACAGATGGATAATACTGTTGTAAGTGACAGTGAAGCAAAAGAATTCTATAAGAAAAATGCTGATAAATTCATGGAAAAAGCTTCTATGCATGCAAGACATATTCTGGTAGTAAGCGAAAAAGAAGCACAGGATATTATTGATACATTAAAACTACTTAAAGGTAAAGAGTTAAAAATAAAGTTTATAGAATTGGCTAAAACAAAATCTACCGGTCCTTCGGGTCAAAAAGGCGGAGACCTTGGTACATTTGCCAAAGGTCAGATGGTACCGGAGTTTTCAAAAGCAGCATGGGCACTTGAAACGGATCAAATAACGTTAAAACCGGTGAAGACACAGTTTGGTTATCATATTATTTATCTTGAGACAAAAACAGTAGAAAAACCTGCAGCATATGAAAGCGTTAAAGAAAGAATTATTGCAACACTGAAGCAAAAACAATTTTCTGTGAAAATTACAGAAGTGGCAAATGAGCTTAAAAGTAAAGCTAAGATCGTTTATACATCAGCAGAGATAAATGCAACAAAAAAGTAATTTTTTACTAAGAAAATAGGGAAAACAGTATGAAGAAATTTTTGATTCTTGCAGGGATGTCTCTTGCTTTAGTGCAAAGTCCAATATATGCGGATGCATTAAAAAACAGCTTAAGCAATATGCTAAACGAGAAAGAGACATCTTCCATGGTTGATCTTGGCCGTATTAATCTTAATGGAAAACCAAAGCCTGTACAGAAGGTAGAAAAGACAAGATCTTCTACAGCGGTCATTGCTATTGTAAATGGGCATAAACTCATTAAAAAAGATGCAGATGAGTACCTTAAGCAACGTACACAGGGTAAGGTAACAAATTCTGATAAAATTCCTCCTCAGCAAAGACAAAGACTGATACAGGAATTAGCTCTTCCTATTTTGGTAATGGATGCTGCCAAAAAAGAGTTATCTGAAGAAGAGAAACAAATGGTGTATAACCGTACGTGGATGCAAAAAGAAGCTTCAAAGATCACTATTACGGATGAACAGGCTTTGGCAGTCTATGGTCAGTTGAAAAAACAATCCGAAGAGAATAACAGTACCACAGCTATTCCTCCATTTGACAGCATTAAAGAGAGACTCAAATCGCAAATGCTCGAAAAGAAAATGATAGGTAAACTGATGGAAAATGTCGAAATAAAAGTAATGTAATCATCCTTCTTATTCAGTACTTGGAAAAGAACGGGTAAAATACAACATAAATAAAAAGGAAATATAGAATGAAAAAAACGTTGGTAATAATCGGATTGGCATTAGTACTTACAACAAATTATGCAGTGGCAGCAACTGCCGGAACAGTCAATGGTATGGAAATTACTGTAGACGAAGCGAATAAAGCACTTAAAGTACTTTCAAAAGGTGAAAAGACTTGGAAAGATCTTCCGGATGACGGTAAGAAACAATTGATCCAAATGATGGCACCTTCTAAATTGGTTGCGGCAGAATCAAAAAAATCTTTGACTGATAAAGAAAAAGAAGCGGCACTTGCAGGTTTTTGGATGCAGAAAAAAATGGAAGCAACTGAAATTTCAGACAAAGATGCACAAGCGGCATACGATAAAATGAAAAAACAGGCAACAGAAGCGAAAAGTACACAAAAAATACCAGAATTTGAAGCTGTAAAAAACAGTATCAAGATGCAACTTGCACAGGAAAAAGTAGTAGGTGTATTGATGAAAAGCGCAAAGATCAAAGTAAAATAATTCTATACAAGAGGAAATTGTAAATGTCCACAAAAGTATTAGATGTAGTTCAAGCCGGTGTAGTGACCGGTGATGACCTTCAAAAATTGTTTAAAATAGCAAAAGATGAAGGTTTCGCTTTACCTGCAGTCAATGTCGTAAGTACAACTTCTATCAATGCTGTACTTGAATCAGCTAAAAATGTAAATTCGCCTGTTATCGTTCAATTTTCCAATGGTGGCGGCGCTTTCTATGGGGGTAAAGGGTTACCTTCCGATAAAGCTGCTGTTTTAGGGAGTATTGCTGGTGCGCAGCATGTGCATACTGTGGCTGAAGCCTATGGTGTACCGGTAGTGCTTCATACAGACCATGCAGCAAGAAAGCTTCTTCCCTGGATAGATGCACTTCTTGATGCCGGTGAAGCACATTTTAAAACACATGGTGTGCCTCTTTACTCTTCACACATGATCGATCTCTCTGAAGAACCTATAGAAGAAAATATCGCTACATGTAAGGTTTACCTTGAGCGTATGGCAAAAATGGGCATGACACTCGAAATAGAACTTGGTGTGACAGGGGGAGAAGAAGATGGTGTGGATAATACAGAAATAGACAATGCCTTACTTTATACTCAGCCTGAAGAAGTAGCTTATGCCTATGAAGAGCTTTCAAAAATTTCTGATAAGTTTACGATAGCGGCATCATTTGGTAATGTACATGGTGTCTATAAGCCGGGTAACGTCAGTCTTACGCCCAAAATATTAGATAACTCACAAAAACATATAGAAGTAAAATACAGTACAGGTCCAAAGCCGGTTGATTTTGTCTTTCATGGCGGTTCGGGTTCAGAACTTGAAGATATTCGTGAGGCTATCTCCTATGGTGCTATCAAGATGAACATAGATACAGATACACAATGGGCATATTGGGATGGTGTAAGAGGGTATGTGAGTGAGCATAAAGATTATCTTCAAGGTCAGATAGGTAATCCTGAAGGGGAAGATAAACCGAACAAAAGTCATTATGATCCTCGTAAATGGCTTAGAGCCGGGGAAGTTTCTATGATTGCTCGTCTTGAACAGGCGTTTGATGATCTGAATTGTGTTGGGCGTAATTAATTCGTAGGGGGCGATTGCCATCGCACCACCTTGCAGAAAAAATGAAAAATCTGAATCTCCCTTCCCCCATACAATCCATCACGTTTCAAAATCAACAGTTCTTTTTAAAACGAGATGACCTTATTCATCCGGACTTTTCTGGAAATAAAGCCCGTAAATTTTATTATTTTCTTCAAAATGATTTTCCAAATATCACTAAGATAGTTTCTTATGGTTCTGCACAGTCAAATGCGATGTATTCACTCTCTGTATTGGCAAAAATGAGAGGGTGGGGGTTTGAATATTTTGTGGATCATATTGCTGAGTATTTGAAAGAGAATCCTCATGGGAATTATAGAGCTGCCATTGAAAATGGGATGAGGCTTCGACAGGCTCAGCCACCGTTCCTTGAGCTTGTCGAAGGGAAAAATGATATCCTGTTCATAGAAGAGGGTGGTCGACAAAAAGAGGCTGAATACGGTATTAAACTTTTAGCGCAAGAGATCATTGACTGGCAAAAAGATCAGGATATCAAAGAATTAAATATTTTCCTCCCATCTGGTACAGGCACGACAGCATTATTTCTTCAAAAAAATCTCTTAATGCTTAACGCTGAACGCTTAACGCTTGTTTTTACAACCCCCTGTGTAGGAGATAAAGCGTATTTACAAAAGCAGTTTTTAGAGTTGGAAAGCGATGAAAAATATCATCCGACTATCTTGACCTTGGAGAATAAACACCATTTTGGAAAACTTTATAAAGAAAACTACAAAATTTGGCTAAAATTACAACAACAAACGGGTGTAGAGTTTGATCTTCTTTATGACCCATTGGGATGGCGAGTGCTGCTTGCACATCCGGAAGTTTTTTCTAACCCGACACTCTACATCCATCAGGGTGGGGTGTTAGGTAATGAAAGTATGCTCGCAAGATACGAACGGAAATATCCGTCAATAAATTTAGAATTGTAGGGTGCGTACTCACGTACCAAAAGGATAAAAAATGAAAATATATTACAGTGGTGATGACACTTTTGAAGCAAACTTTGCTGAGCTTTTAGAACGTGGCAAGATGGATATAGAAGGTGTAACCAGTATCGTGTCCGGACTGTTAAAAGAGATACAAACTGAGGGAAACAAAGCAGTGAAATCTCAGATAGCCAAGTTTGACAGATGGGAACCTGAATCTGATGAAGCACTTTTGGTGTCAACAGATGATATGGCTAAAGCTTATGAGAACATAGACCCTGTACTTCGTGATGCCTTACACTTGGCGTATGATCGTATAGAGTCTTACCACCAAAAACTTATGCCAAAAACATGGATGGACAAAGAAGCAAACGGAAGCATACTTGGACAAAAAGTGACTGCTGTAGACAGAGCAGGGCTTTACATTCCTGGTGGAAAGGCAGCGTATCCCTCTTCACTGCTTATGAATGTCATTCCTGCACAGGTTGCAGGGGTGGAAGAGATAGTTGTATGTACTCCGGCACCGGACAATGAACTCAATGAGCTTCTTCTTGCTGCCTGCCACCTTTGCAAAGTGACACAAGTCTTTAGAGTCGGAGGTGCCTCGGCAATTGGCGCAATGGCATATGGAACTGAAACTATTCCCAAGGTAGATGTGATCACCGGCCCTGGAAATATATTTGTTGCGACGGCTAAAAAGTTAGTTTATGGTGAGGTCAACATCGATATGATCGCCGGACCTTCAGAGATAGGTATTTTGGCAGATGAGACCGGTAGAGAAGATTACATTGCGATAGATCTGCTTTCACAGGCAGAACATGATGAAATGGCATCTTCTATACTCATCACTACAGATGAAGAGTTGGCAAATAAAGTCAGTGACAAAGTAGAAGAATTCCTTACTGCACTTTCACGTGAAACGATAGCAAGAAAGTCTATCGAGGAGAGAGGTGCTATTATTGTTGCTTCAGATATGGATGAAGCCATAGCTCTTATGAATGAAATAGCTCCAGAACACCTGGAAGTCATGACTGAAGACCCTATGAGCCTTTTAGATGATATCAGGCATGCAGGTGCCATTTTCTTAGGTGAAAATACCCCTGAACCTATAGGTGACTATGTCGCAGGACCTAACCATACACTCCCTACAGGTGGAACGGCAAAGTTCTATTCTCCTCTTAGTGTAGACAACTTCTTGAAGAAATCTTCTATCATCTCTATGTCTAAACAGGGAATGCAAGAGATAGGTGAACAGTGCGCATTGATTGCCAATACTGAAGGCTTGACTGCACACGAGGAGTCTGTGCGTATTAGACTTAGAGATTAACTTCTTTTTTCCTTCGTCCTGATGGGGATGTCTATACCTGCTATGTATTCTCTTCAATATGTAGTCAGTTTTAGATATACTTATATCATATCATTTATCTAAAGGGATCAGTATGAAAAAAATCTTAGCATTGCTCTTATTAAGCTCCTTGGCATGGGGAACGTGGGGAACAGCAGTTTCTTTCAAGGGTGAGGAAGTTATTCTTAATAGTAAAGGTTTAAAAGTCGGAGCAATGGCACCGGCTTTTATAGCTATAAATAAAGATTTTATGGAAGTACGTGTTGGAGGAGCAAAAGATAAGGTACAGGTTATTGCATTTGTCCCTTCCTTTGATTCAGGGACATGTAAATTAGAAACCATCGCTTTTAATAAAAAGATATCTCAAATGAAAAATGTTGAGGTTATAGTGGTATCTAAAGATTTACCTTTTGCCATAAGCAGATTTTGTCATGATAACAACATTCAAAATATCAATACTGTCTCTGATTATAAAGATGCAAATTATGCACTGAGATATGGTACGACTATCTCTTCACCACCATTTTTAGAAGGTTTCTTTGGCAGGGTTGTGTATGTTGTTGATACAGATGGTAAAATTACCTATAGAGAGGTTGTGCGTGACATCAGTGAGGAACCTGACTATGACAGGATTATTAAGGCGGTCAACAGTTTGACAGACAAATAGTATCTACTTTTTGTTTCTCATACTCTGAGACGCTGCAAAAACACAGTCCCCACATCTAAAAAATCCTAAAAACCAAGATTTTTTCCAAGGAAGAAGTTTTTCCATGATTCTAGGAGTCTGTCGGACTAATGCTCAATCGGCTACAAATTACATCTTTTTGCCATCTTCTCCATACTTTTTCGTTAAATAGCCACGGCTATTCGCCTCAAAAGTATGAAAAACCTGACTAAAAAGCTGAAATTCTCGCTTCGATCAGATTAATCCGACAGACTCCTAGCAAAAAATATATCTAAATGATGAGATAGAGTTACCCCTGTCAAAGATGACTTAATAATTAAAAGTAAATGATTTTTAAAAATAAATGGCGCGGTGGACGAGACTCGAACTCGCGACCCCCTGCGTGACAGGCAGGTATTCTAACCAACTGAACTACCACCGCACCTAAACCAATTTAATGGCTGAAAAATTATTACTTTGAAACAAACGAAACTAGTTTCGTGAGCCTACTGCTGAAGACAAGCATTAAAATGCAGTCCAAGTGAGGCACTAAATGCCGAATCGGAAAACACAGCGTTAGCGTAGCAGAAGATGAACTTTGTTCATTTCTCGTTCTTCTAATGGTGGTCGCTATAAGACTCGAACTTATGACATCTACCTTGTAAGGGTAGCGCTCTACCAACTGAGCTAAGCGACCGGAATTATGTTTTAACAGTTTGGCGACCCCTAAAGGATTTGAACCTCTGTTTTTACGTTGAAAACGTAATATCCTTGGCCACTAGATGAAAGGGTCATCAAGAATTAAACATATTGTGAAAAGTGGTGACCCGTCTAGGATTCGAACCTAGGGCCCATTCCTTAAAAGGGAATTGCTCTACCAACTGAGCTAACGGGTCACACAATGTAATGGCGCGGTGGACGAGACTCGAACTCGCGACCCCCTGCGTGACAGGCAGGTATTCTAACCAACTGAACTACCACCGCATATTGACATTGTCATGGTGGTCGCTATAAGACTCGAACTTATGACATCTACCTTGTAAGGGTAGCGCTCTACCAACTGAGCTAAGCGACCGAAACAGCTTTCACTTATGAAACAAGTTTCATGAGCCGCCTGCTGAAGACGTATATTAGTGGTGACCCGTCTAGGATTCGAACCTAGGGCCCATTCCTTAAAAGGGAATTGCTCTACCAACTGAGCTAACGGGTCACACATTTTCTACTTATTACTTGAATAAGTGGACGGA
Organism: Sulfurovum sp.; assembly: GCA_002733215.1. Taxonomy (GTDB): domain Bacteria; phylum Campylobacterota; class Campylobacteria; order Campylobacterales; family Sulfurovaceae; genus Sulfurovum. The sequence continues at coordinate 74,600 of NVUY01000016.1, forward strand.
ATTATAGCTCAGAAACCTTTGATTGTCAAGAGATTTTTGGGAAATATTTCAGATATTTAATATTTCTGCTAATTTCTCGATGGCAAAGTCTGTAGATTGTTCTTGAACTGCCTCTCTTGGACCAGAAAAGTTACAATGAAATACTTCTTGAGAAAAAGGTGTCTGCAAACCGATATAGACAGTTCCCACAGGTTTGAGTTCAGTGCCTCCAGTAGGTCCGGCTATACCTGAAACGGCTATGGCATAGTCAGATCTTGCAAATCTTTGTATACCTTCTAACATTTGGGAGACACATTGAGAACTGACTGCACCATGTTGTTCCAAGACTTCTCTTTCTACACCCAGCCAAAGATGCTTGATCTCATTAGAATAGGTGACACAGGAACCATGCAATACTTCCGAAGCACCGGATATAGCTGTAAATGCAGCTGCAATGCGTCCTCCGGTACAAGATTCTGCAAAAGAAATGGTTTGCTTTTCTTTACTGAGTTTCTGGATGATTTTCTCTACTAAATTATTTCTATTCTTCATCGAGTAGAACTACCCCTCAACCAAAGTTTCAGTTGTAGGTAGGACCCTCACAAATCCGTACGTGCGGATTTCCCGCATACGGCTTTTCAATGTC
>NVUY01000036.1 GCA_002733215.1 Sulfurovum sp.
ATTTGAAGTAAGATTCTAGCATTTAACCTCTTCAAATCTAAATTTACAACTTTTAATTTTCAAATTTTCAAAAATTGCACTTCAGATTTAAATTTTGGACCTCATTTGAGATATCTCTCTTGCAATATATCCCACTAATTAACACTATGCTATAATCTTCCATCAAAACCTAAAGTAGCAGCATGAATCTAATCAAAATCGCACAAGAAACATTTCATACGGAAGCAGATGCCCTTTACAAAGCAGCTGAACGCTTAGACCAAAATTTTCTCGATGCCATTTCTCTGATACTTGATACCAAAGGTAAACTTATCATTACAGGCGTAGGTAAATCCGGTCTGGTAGGTGCAAAAATGGCTGCAACTTTTGCAAGTACGGGCACCTCTTCTTTCTTTCTCCATCCCACCGAAGCACTTCACGGTGACCTGGGTATGATAGGCAAAGAAGATACGCTGCTTGCCATAAGCAGCAGCGGAGAAAGCGAAGAGCTGACCAAGATCCTTCCCCATATCAAACGTTTTGATATCCCGCTTATCGGGCTCACGGGAAACAAAAACTCTTCTTTAGGGTCTTATGCAGATGTATTTCTTGACATTTCAGTGGAAAAAGAGGCCTGTCCTTTAGGCATCGCCCCCACAACATCAACCACAGTGACCATGGCACTGGGTGATGCTCTGGCTGTTGCACTGATGGAAAAACGGGGTTTTAAGCAAGAGGACTTTGCTTCTTTTCATCCTGGCGGTGCACTGGGTAAAAAACTGTTTGTCCGCATCAAAGACCTGATGAGAACAGATGACCTGCCTGTCATCAATGATACTAGTACACTCAAAGAGGCGATCGTGGTAATGAGCGAAGGTAAACTGGGTACGGTACTAATCGTAGATAAATCCGGTCTGTTCATCGCTATTTTAAGCGATGGAGACCTTAGACGTGCCTTGATGCAAAAAGGATTCAGTTTGGAGCACCTGGCCATAGAATATGCCAGTAAAGAGCCTAAGAGCTATACGAATACAGAACTATTGGCAAGTGATGCACTGGAAATTATAGAAGAGGGGCGAATACAACTTCTCCCCATCACAAATGAAAGCGGAGCGATCATCGGGGTATTACACATCCATGACCTGATCAATGCCGGAATTAAAAGTAAAGAAGAAATGGAATAGCATGAGACTAAACAAATATATATCACATAATTCAAAATACTCAAGAAGAGAAGCAGACAGACTCATCGAAGAGGGGGAAGTCACGCTTGACAAAAAAACCTTACGTGATTTTGGATATGAAGTAGAAGACGAGGATCGTATCTATGTCAAAGGACAACTGGTCAAAGAAAGCAGCGAACTCACCATCATTGTCTACAATAAACCCAAAGGTGTCCTTGTCACCAAAAAAGATGACAGAGGACGTGCAACCATCTACCATAAGCTTTCAGGGAAATACAGACACTTTGTACCCGTAGGTAGGCTGGACTATGCCTCAGAAGGACTTTTGCTCTTAACAGACTCTCCAGAGGTTGCAACAGCCCTCATGGAGAGTGCTTTGGATCGTACCTATAACCTTAAAATAGATAAAGCTATCTCTCCCGAGATGATCACAGCGATGAAGGAGGGTCTTGTCTTGGATGATGCGCGTGCCGGTGCACATGAAAAATCGAAGATCTACAGTATGGAATTTGCCCCTTTTGCACATTTTGAAGTCAGAGCAGAAGGCAAAAACTTTTCCAAACTCCGTGTCACTATTACAGAAGGTAAGAACAGAGAACTCAGACGCTTCTTTGCACACTTTGAAGCCAAAGTACTTGACTTAAAACGTGTCGCATTTGGAGGCATAGAGCTCAACAACCTCCCCAGCAATAAAACACGTTACTTTACACGAAGAGAATATGATGATGTACACAAGTTCATGAAACGAAGAAGAGCCAATGCCGAGGCAGATGTAAAAAACAGAGCCAATGCACTCAAACAGGAAGCAAAAAACAGACGCGAAAAAGAGTGGGAAGCCAAAAAAACAGAAAAAGATGGAAAAGCAGAAAAAAATAGCCATGCTTCTAAATCAAAAAAGTTTAATAAAAAAGATTAGATCTTGCTCACACTTGCACTGAAGTATCGCCCTAAAACACTTAATGAAATGATAGGACAAACACACCTCCTGGGTGAAGGTGCGATCCTTCAAAAACTCATCAGCACAGACACCCTGCCCCATACCTTCTTTTATGGTCCGCCCGGTTGCGGGAAAACAACCCTTGCAAGGATCATCGCTTCCCTGCTTGAGAGACCCTTTTATGAGATGAATGCCACCACCCTCAAGATAGAAGATCTGCGCAAGATCTTCAAAGAGTACCGCAATGCTCTGCAGAAACCTCTTATTTTTATAGATGAAGTACACAGACTCAGCAAAAACCAGCAGGAAGTGCTTTTGCCTTTTATGGAAAACGCTTCAGCACTCATCATCGGGGCATCTACAGAAAACCCTTATTATTCCCTGACTGCCGCCATGCGTTCACGTTCCCATCTTTTTGAACTTGAAGCGATCTCCCAGACAGAGATGCGTGACTATCTTGATAAAGTGCTGGAAGAAGAAAATCTAGCGGCAGAAGAAGAGGCCAAAGAGTATCTTGTTTTTTCTTCCGGCGGAGATGTAAGGGCCATGCTGAACCTACTTGAAAGTGCTAAAGCCGTAGAAGAGCCTGTCAGACTCCCTACACTCAAAAAAATACGCCCCCACGCGATGCAGGCAGGCAGTTCAGAATGTGAAAGCCATTATGAACTCACCTCTGCGATGATCAAAAGTATTCGAGGCTCTGACATCGATGCTTCTATCTATTATCTGGCCAGACTGGTAGACGGCGGGGAACCCGCAGAATTCATCGCAAGACGTTTGGCGATCCTGGCCTCTGAAGACATAGGAAATGCCAACCCCCCTGCTCTCAATCTTGCAAGCTCCACACTGAACATCGTCAAACATATCGGCTATCCTGAAGCCAGGATATCCCTTTCCCAGCTTGTTATCTATCTTGCCTCTTCACCCAAATCAAACGCTGCCTATATGGCGATCAATACGGCACTCAAGGATATACAGGCAGGAGAGATACACCCCGTTCCCTCACATATCAAAACCCATGCAAAAGCCTATCTCTATCCCCATGATTTTAATGGCTGGGTAGCACAGTCTTACCTTACAGTGCCCAGGAAATACTACGATAGCAAACAGATAGGGTTTAAGAAGACTCTCTGGACCTGGCATGAGAAAATAAAGGGAACCTCTAATAAATAGGTAATACTCCCAACAGTTCCTAACACAGTTTTGATACATTCCTGTGCTATAATGCCATAAATTAAAAAAGGTAAAACATGAAAAATAAATTTCTACACTTACTTGCAGTCTCAAGTATCGGGCTACTCGTATTCAGTGGATGTACAGGCTCTGAAGTGGCACCCAATAATGCCACACAAACGGGTGCAGTAACCGGTGCTTTAGCCGGATCTGTCATAGGATACAATACCGGCAGTCACAGCGGAAGAAATGCAGTGATCGGCGGTCTTTTAGGTGCTGCGGTAGGCGGAGGCATAGGAAATGCCGTTGACAATAACAATCAATCACAACAACCTTCGGGTGGATGGCAATAAAAACAACAAATAAAGGATAAAAAATGAAATTACACAAAACCATACTACTCTCCGGGGCTGCTGCACTCATGCTGGGAGGATGTTACAATCAACCCGGCCTGGTACAGGATGAGAGTTATAACCGCACCAAAACAGGTGCCGCCACAGGCGCAGCTGCCGGTGCAATGCTTGCCTACAACACAGGAAGCCGTGATGCCAAAAGTGCCATCATCGGAGGACTCCTGGGTGCAGCACTGGGTGGTGCCATAGGATACAATATGGATCAGCAGGCAAATGATGTTGCCCGAGCATTGGGTACAGGGGTCAACAATGACCCTCTCGCAGCACTTGATCCGAATAATGATATTATCGTATCAAAGACCAATAGCTATGTCAAGATCATGTTCAGAGATCGTATGATGTTTGCTTCAGGGTCATCCAATCTTCAATCAAGAGCAAAATCAAAAGTGAAAAAAGTGGGACAACTCTTAGCCAACTACCCGCAAACGGTTGTAGGTGTTGCAGGATTTACAGACAATACAGGAAGCTACAATTATAACCAGGGACTGTCACAAAGACGTGCAAACACCGTGGGTAATCTTCTTGCAGTCAATGGAAGACCTTACATGAAAGGCTGTTCATACGATAAAGCCATCGCACCGAATAATTCAGCGAAAAACAAAGCCCTTAACAGACGTGTAGAAGTCTATCTCTATGCCGATAGAAACAATATGTCGGATCCTTGCCGTTAAACCCTAACCATGCAATAGGATTACGAAAATAGCGTAAAGTGCTTATGCTGTGGGTGTTTGCAAAGAATTTGAGTTTAACCCTTAGGTTAATCGATGATTATTTGTAAATGCCCACGGTATAATGACTTATGCTAGTTTTGTGATTTCTATTGCATGGTTCGGGTTCAAGGATCTACTTCAACGTGCCAAGCGCCCGCTTGGCCTGTTCCGCATTCATCACGCCGGAGAAATACTTATCTTCCGCATCATTCACGGAGTTGCTAAGCCTCTTCTGCAGAGCTTTTCCTCTCACACGTTCATTAACAAAAACCTTCATCTCTGAAAAATCAGGGAAAAGCATTAAAAAATCTGTTTTGAGTATAGAGGCATTCCAGGCTGCGACTTGCACAGAGACATCTGCACCCGTCACATCAAGGATCTCTTGGCCTATACTGTCTACAGTCTGATACGCATCATATTTATGCTTTTCTTTATATTCACTGTTTTGAAGATTATCATCTTCCTGGATATCACCAATAAAACTTGTAATAAAATAAAGAAATCCAATGCCAACGGCAATAAAAATCATTAAACTTTTATCCATTTAAAAGTCCTCATTATAATTTGTATAAAGAGAGTATACAATAAATTTTAAAATAATATGTTGATAAAGTTTTGAATTTTGAAGTTAATTGTAAAGTAGATGGTGCGGATTAGAGGACTCGAACCTCTAAGCCAAAATGTACTAAAGTGCGCATATACGGGCTATAAAGCACTTTAAGGTTGAGTTAGGTGTCCGTTTAGGTGTCCGTTTTGAGTTAAAAAAGTGCATATATGCCTATTTTCACCCAATAACGCCTACACCGTGAAAGCCCCCCAAATAACCCCCTAAAATCTTTTGCTACCTTTAATTTAAAAAGTTGTGAGTGTGTGCCTATTTTTAAAAGTTCCAGTGTGTTATTTGCAATTCTTGATATACTACTAATATGTGAGAAACAGTTCTTATACACTAAAAAGCAGATGAACTTTTAGAGGAGTAGACATGAATATAAAAAATAAAATAAAATTTGCATTAGAGCTACAGAATACAATTAAAGCTACTCTGAAAAAAGAAGTATCTCCTAACGAGAAAGACTTTCCAAAAAAAGGTTCTACTGGGGTATATACAGATGAGCTTATCCCGTTACTATTACAATTGCCAAGCCATCCTCAAAAACTGTTTTGGATTTTGGTTGAAGCAAGAGATGAATGGAATCAAATCCACAAGAGCAGAGAAGAAATGGGCAGTATTTACATGAAGAACTATTTTAAAAGTAATTTCAGCAATGATATTAATAGGCTTATTGACCTTAAGATGGTAGCAATAATTGGTTATATCCCTACAATCTCACCATTCTTAATTCTACCAAAGAATACCACACAAATGCAAAAAACAATGCAAATAGTATGGAAGGAGAGGCTACAGAAAGAAGTATCCGTCTGATAATCTTCAGGTGGACTCTTTGCAAACCCTATGCTAAACTATCAATATGCGAGGAAGCCGTTTTCAGACACAAAGCTTGGGCTTATCTCCTATTTAATGTTGAATAGGCATTACATCCCATCTCATTACCGCCATCACAAGCTTTTCCATAGAATTTTTTTGCATTAAAATAACTTTGTCTTACACCAAGCCCTCCCTCATAGAGAACTGCAAGATTAGAACACGCCATAGCATGACCTTCCTGACAAGCTTTTTTATAGAACTTTGCCCCATTAAAATAACTTATCTTTACTCCTCGACCGCTTGTATGAAAAACTCCAAGATAAAAACACCCATCGGTATCACCCCCATCACAAGCCTTATTAAAAAACTCTAAAGCCTTTAAATAATTTTTCTTGACACCTATTCCTTTACCATAAATCATTCCAAGATTAGAACATTCTTTAGCATAACCAACATTACAAGCTTGTTCTTGTTCTTTAATTGTATTATCACTTTTTTTAGTTATATAAGTTTTTTCGTTTTTTATTGTATCTGTAACCGTATCCCCTTCTACTAAAATTGAACTGGACGAAAGGTCAACCAGTAGATAACTTGGGTACATCTTTTCTTTTTTATCGGGAGAGAACTTAACATATTTATCAAATGTAATTTTGGTAATTGTAGGTGTGATAGATATGTATTGAATATTGTTTGTACGAATTTTGAATTGCGGATACTTACGAAAAACTCTTTTTTTATCTTTTATGCATTTGGTACGTAAAAGTTTTTTGCCATAATATGTTATTTCGGTGGAATAAAGATTTTTGAGTTCATTCATGTCTTGTGTATTATGTGCATTTACCCAGTGTTCAAGTACTCCAATATTATTATTTGATTTGTTATCAATCTTTGATGGGCTTACAAAATCAAGCAATTCTTGTTCCGTTTTACACATTTTCTTCTTTTGGGTACAAAGTATTTTAATTCCCTTGCTATTCGTGATAGATAGACAAGTAGTACTTGCAAAGCTATTATCCTCATCATAGGTCACACTACACTTTTCTCCATTACCATGAATGCCGTATTCAGTGTATGTGATTCCTGCTATTTGATAAGACATATTTTGTTCAATATCAGATGCATAACTTAGTATAGGAACTAATATTAGTATTTGGAATAATATTTTTTTCATTTTCATTTTCCTCTGTGAGATATTGTATTAAGATGTCATTAGCTTTGCTTCTGCCAATAATTTTCTCTTCTGTTTTGCTATTACTCTATCACCCCATAAGATAGGCAAGATGTACCAAGTAAATAATAATATTAGTATTCCTGTTGCAGAGACATTTTGAGGGTCATCGACTTTAGACATAACCGAAACTACCAACAGGAAATTAAATATTAGCAATCCAAGTCCTGCAAAAATACTTGCGTAAAATAGCCCAAGGTTTCCAAGTAATGCAGTAAGTATAAACGATGTAAACCTTGACTTGCTACCACTGTTTGCGTATTCTTTAGCAAGTTTTCCTATCTCTTTGTCATTTTTATTGGTCAAATACTCTTCACCACAATAAGGACACTGTTTTGCTGTCCTTGATATTTCCTTGTCACATACTCTACATGTCATAAGTTTAGAAGCAGACTCGTTCTCAACTGTAGACTTTTCCTCTACAGGCTTAACCTTCTTCATTACATACCCCTGAGATATGCACTCTTTACATAAACCATTTTCTAAATCCATAGCCCCGAATATTTCATTGCATGCTTTACAAGCTCCCATTTTTTCCCTTTTTGTTAATTTTTAGTAAATATTTAACTATTGTATCTTTCGAGTAGTTAAATAATAACCCTTTTATGAGATAAATAGAAAATATTTAACCTGTTGAGTAGTCAGCTTCCATAAGATAATTTATAATCAAAAAGGCATAGCAGATGACCCAACGCGATAAAGCTATCTATTTAGACATCACGCCTGTAACACTTAGAAACTGGAAGAAACATAAGCCAAATCTCTATAAGATTGTCATGCTTGGCTTCGCCTTTGAAGAAGCGGTACAAAAAAGTAAATCAAACTATGAAGAACTTAAAGCCTTTGAGGAGAAATTGTCTAAATAGTGCTCTTTCTTTAACTGCTGTAATGTTTCTATGCTACTTATCTCCCTTTACTTCTTTAAATTCTTCACCCAAATCAAACATTTTCTCCTGAATAGGGTTCATAAGCGTCACCAGTCCATCAAAAATATCTGCTATTTCTACCTCATCAAGACCCTGTGCATAGTTTGTAGCAAGTGCATACTTCCCTGCTTTTGCTATGCTTATCGCGTGTGCTAAATCGTGAGCCAGTTGTGTTAGTTCTTCGCATGTATCTATTTTCTTTTTCATCTGTAAATCCTTATATAATCTCATATCTCTCACCACTTGCATTAAGTGTGATAAGCGTTTCCAAGTTGACCATACGATAGCCCTTTGCTACCATATCCCAAACGGTTATTAAGCCGTTCTTTTCACTTGCTCCATTGTGACCCCCTTTCAAGTCTTTCTGAACTCCTAATCTTGCTAACATCACTCTGATAGCTCCATTCTTTTTAGTGAACTTCACAGCGAATATTTTTCCATTGGTATCATTGATTACTTTCAATACTTTAAATCTTGATATTTCCATTATGCTACTCTCCTTTCATTTGTAGTACATGACTCAATAGCTTTATTCATATGGTCGGGCATAGTTCCTTTGATGCCTAACATAGCCCTAATCGTATCAACTGCCTGTGTATCTACTTCAACACCTTGTGCTATAAGTGTATTCATACAGGCTAACGCTTCTGTAAGTGCTTTCTGTTGGTGTGGGTAAAGTTTCTTTTGGAACATTTTAAACTCCTTTTAAATACGTTTGTATATGTTATATGATAAAAGTATATACTAATGTACTTTAATATAAACTTAAAGATAAATACGTTTGTATGTTCTTATTGTATTTATGATATACTTTTGTATTTAAATAACTATAAAGGCATATACAAGTGACTAATGAAGATTTTAAAAAATTGATGAAAGACGCAAGGTTAACTAAAAAATCATTTAGTGAAATCTTGGGAACTTCATACAATGCAGTTAACGGATGGGGTACGAATAATAGAGGTTATCCTTACTGGGTACAATCATGGCTCGAACTCTACATTGAGAATGGGAAGTATAATGAGATAGCTGACTTATGTGCGAACTTGAAAGAAAGCCAAAACTGACTATCTAATTGAATTTTTGTTTCACGGTTATAAAGGGTCAAGTTCAAGGGTTTTGGAGGGGTATATTTAGGTTGTGTTTGGGTTTATGTTTGTTTATATTCTTGCGATTTATGGTGATAGTTTTGAGTGCTAAACGTAAACATTTAAGAGATAGTGTTTATTTCACCATCTCTTTTTTAAAATCTGTGTTGAAGTACCATGAGCCTATGAGTCTTTCTACTTTGGAGAGTCGTTCAAGTTCATCAATGGGTGTCTTTAAAGTGTCGGGTTTCTCCAATTTGTATTGAGACAAAAGGTTTTCATTTATTTTGGGGTGATGAAAGTGGATTTCATGTATGATTTAGGTCAATATAATTTAAGGGGAAATAATGGGCGCATGTAAAGCGTGTAATGAAATATTCGGGGTAGCTGAACTAAAAAATGGATTGTGTGAGTCATGCATAGCCGATGGGTATGTTATGAAAAAAGTAGAAAAAGAAAAAACTGTGACCACAGAACAGTCTAATCCTAATCTAATCCCATGTAAAACATGTCGGAAAGAAATATCAAAGACTGCAAAACAGTGTCCTCATTGTGGTGAAGAGTACAATACAGAGAGAGATACTAAAGAGGTGCACAAGCTCGCTAAAGAATACGCCAATAAGTCGGGGAAGTCAAGGCTTGTATCTTTGCTATTGACTGGTATCTTTGGTGTATTTGGACTCTTTTATGCAAGTGTTTTGTCAGGGTTTATTTTGATGGTAATAGTCATTTTTGGCGCATATGTAACACTGGAAGAATTACAAATAACTGGGACTGTCGACCCTACAAATATTATGATAATGCTATTTATTGCGTATATCCTACCAATTCTTTGGGGAGACCATGTAATCGTAAAACAAAAAAGAAAATTATTTGCAGAAGCAAAACTTATGAAGTCGTAAAAAATGTAATAAACTATCCTTGCTTGAGCGGGGGTTTATTACTGCTTATCATCTTTAATTCTTAGTGACATTTCATACTCTGACCTACACACCTCTTCTTTGTTTGATATGCAATACAGTGTTGCACCTCTTCGCCCCAAGGCTTCAATACATGTGCTTTTAACTAATGCTCCTTTGTGAATATTATAAGACAGGACACATAGTTTATTGTCATTGTTTACAATGGTATAGTCTATTAGGTGAATGTTATTATTTGAATATACTTTACTCACTAAGACTTCACCCGAATATGCCAACATAGGTACTACCATAGCAATTACACTTCTGAATATTATTTTTTTCATTTTCTTCCCTTGTTGCTTTTTATTTTATTCTATCTTTTTCCTGCTGAGATGTATTACCTAATGCTTGGATAAAGTGTAACAAAAGTGTAACGTTTCAAAAACGCTAAAGAATGTATATGATATTTTTTATTCTTCTTTTCATTTTGTCTTTTAACTTGTTTCTGCATCAAAAGTGGCTATTACGCTGTTGTATAACACTATGAGTACTTTTAGTCCTTTTTCACTTTTTAACTTTACGCTGTAGCCGTGCTTTACGAGAAAGTGGCTATTACGCTGTTGTACTATGGTGGGAGGATAGATTACTCTGTACGCTTGTAGTCTTTGAGGTACAGATCAAGTGAACGTCTGTGCATTCCTAAGTCGTCAGCTAAAAGAGTTTTATGCACCTTACCGTTAGGTTTAAAGTAAACATCATCTTTTAAGAGTTCAAATATTTTAGCCTCTGTTTTTTCTCTTTGGCTTTTGTTTGTAAGTGTTGCACCTTTTGAGTGAGCTTCTTTTAATTCTATCTCATCAAGTCCAACATTCAAGTGCTCTCTATGTAAATTTCACTCCCATCCTTCCACCCATTTCACTTTAACCTTTCCACCTGTTTCAGAAACATCTTTCCAGTCATTTCACTTTTATCCTTCCACTTTT
>NVUY01000017.1 GCA_002733215.1 Sulfurovum sp.
CGATACTAAGCTCTTATCTGTAAGACTACTTAGGCAGGACTAAACACTTTGAAGTATCGCACCTGCTAGTAAGTGCCGATTTGTCTTGGCACACATAATAACATTATATCTAATTAGCTATAATCTAAAGGAATTCCCTAAAGACGCAAACTAATCAAGGACTACTTTGGAACATATATTACCCGCTTATGATGACCCGCTTTTCAGTATTTTACTCATCATTGTCATGAGTCTTATCATCGCCCTGGTCACCTATGGTTGGGGGGTATACCGACAACAGAGAGAAGAAGGGAACCTGCTTAACTTTTTAGAGAAGTTTGACAGTTCCGAATGTGCCTTGAATACCACAGAGATGGTTTTTGAGCCCAACATGTTCAAACCCCTTGCTCTGCTTGCAAAAGCATTTGAACATACAGGAGAATACCATAAATCCATTAGTATTTATATTTATCTTATCAAACATATTTCACAGGAAAACGGGCAGGTCGAACTGATGGAAAGATTGGGGAACACTTATCTTCATGCAGGATTTTTGGAACGTTCAAAATCCATCTATACAGAGATCTTGCGTAAAAAACCCCGCAATATCCAAGTCCTGTATGAACTGGGCATCGTCTATGAAATCATGCAAAAGTATGACAAAGCCAGAGAAGTATTAGAGCCACTCAAAATGCTAGGAGAAGAGACCCGGTCACTTGAAAAATTCCTTGATCTTTCAGAACTGCTCATCAACAAGTCTTTAAGTACAGAAGAGAAGATAAGCCAGATCAACAAAATACTGAAAGAAGAGCCGAGCCTCTATCGAGAGATCGTGAAAGCACTTTTACAGCTTGATACCCGAAGTGCCTGGGAGATCATCGATCCTGAACGCATTAAAGAACTGCTTGATGTCCTCTGGTTCTTACCGAATTCACAACTCGATTTAGATATAATCACGTCCAATGAACAACTGAAAACACTCTATTATGTCAAAGGTTACCTTCAAAAACCCAGTACAAATAGCGGTATTTTCTCTGTAGATATGTTAGCCACTGCAAAACAAAACGGCTTTGAAGACGGAGATCTGCTTTTCTCTTATCTCTGTCAAAAATGTAAACAGAGTTTTCCTGTTTCATTTAAACGCTGTCCAAATTGTATGGCAATAAATTCTGTTAAAGTTGAGGAAAAAATTGCAAAATCAAGCCAGGAAACAAATTACTCTTTACTCTGACGGATCCAGCCTCGGTAACCCCGGTCCCGGTGGTTACGGCGGCATTTTGGAGTTCAAGGGTAACCGTAAAGAGTACTCCGGTGCAGATGCACATACCACCAACAACCGTATGGAGCTACTAGGAGTGATCGAAGGGTTGAAACTGCTTAAAGAGCCCTGTGATGTTGAAGTGATCTCAGACAGCTCGTATGTCGTAAAAGCTATTAACGAATGGTTGGAAGGCTGGGTACGCAAAAACTTTAAAAAAGTAAAGAATGTAGACCTGTGGGAAGCTTACCTTGAAGCCGCATCCTCCCACAATGTGAGAGGAACATGGGTACGAGGACACAACGGACACCCGGAAAATGAACGTTGTGACACACTGGCACGCGATGAAGCAGAACGTATAAAAGCAACACTGTAGGGGCAGACCTATGTGTCTGCCCAAAGATGCACATAAAAAAGGGTACACACACAGATGCACCCCTACAACACACCCAAAAAAAAGGAAAAAACAATGAACGATTACAGTCACTTAGAAAAACGGCTGAACTATACATTTGAAAACAAGCAATTGATTATTGAGGCTTTGACACATAAAAGTGACAAAAAGCCTTACAATAATGAGCGGCTTGAATTTTTAGGAGATGCAGTACTGGACCTCATTGTAGGAGAGTATCTCTTTTTTAAATTCCCAAAGTCAGATGAAGGCATACTTTCAAAAATACGTGCTTCACTTGTAAACGAAAGCGGCTTCACGCTTTTAGCCAGAAAGATAGATCTGGGTTCTTATATCTATCTTTCACTGGCAGAGGAAAATAACAATGGCCGAGATAAACCTTCCCTGCTTTCGAATGCTTTTGAAGCGATCATCGGGGCGGTCTATCTTGAGGCAGGATTGAATACAGCCAAAGAGATCACGATCAAATTACTTGAAGAGTGTCATCCCAAAATAGACCTTGACTCTCTCTCCAAAGATTACAAAACAGCCTTGCAGGAACTGACACAGGCAACACATGGTGTAACGCCTGACTATACCCTTTTGGACTCTTCGGGACCAGACCATAAAAAAGAGTTTCTCATCGCAGTCCTGCTGAATGAAAAAACCATTGCAACAGCAAAAGGTAAAAGTAAAAAAGAAGCCCAGCAAAAAGCAGCGCAGCTTGCATTAAAGGAATTAAAATCATGAATACCTTTGGAAAAAAACTGACCCTTACTACCTTTGGCGAATCTCACGGTAAAGCTCTGGGCTGCATACTCGATGGTGTGCCTGCAGGTCTTCAGATAAATGAAGCGTTCATACAATCTGAGCTGGATAGAAGAAAGCCGGGAAAATCCAAGCTTGAGACCGGACGTAAAGAAGATGATAAATTTGAAATACTCTCCGGAACCTTTGAAGGCTTGAGTACGGGGACACCTATCGCGATGGTCATCTTTAACACCAACCAGAAATCAAAAGATTATGAGAATGTGAAAGATCTGTTTCGTCCGGGACATGCTGATTTCACCTACTTCCACAAGTATGGACTGAGAGACTACCGTGGCGGCGGACGAAGTTCTGCCAGAGAAACTGCAGCCAGAGTAGCAGGCGGGGCCATTGCAAAACTGATGCTTAAAGAGCTGGGTGTCTCCATACAGAGCGGACTTTGTGAAGTCGACGGAATTAAGGGTGAGATACAGGATTTTGAATATGCAAAATCTTCGAAAATGTATGCCCTTGACCCTCAGATGGAAGAGGCACAGGAAGCCGCAATATTGACGGCTAAGGGTAATCATGATTCTGTAGGTGGGGTTGTACTGACTACCGCAACAGGCGTACCCATTGGATTAGGAGAACCGCTTTACTATAAACTCGATGCCATACTTGCAGAAGCGATGATGGGTATCAATGCAGCCAAAGCAGTAGAGATAGGTGACGGTATTGCCTCTACCCACCTCAAAGGCAGCCAGAATAATGACGAGATCACGGCGAAGGGATTTTCTTCCAATCACTCAGGCGGTATGCTGGGAGGTATTTCCAATGGTGATACGATCATTGTGAAAACACACTTCAAACCTACACCGTCCATCTTTCAGGAGCAGCAAACCGTCACGACAGACAATGAAGAGGTAAAATGTAATCTCAAAGGACGCCACGATCCTTGTGTTGCCATCAGGGGTTCGGTGGTATGTGAAGCGATGATGGCACTGACACTTGCTGATATGACACTGCTCAATATGGGCAAAAAGATGGATCACTTAAGATCCATTTACAAAGGAAATAATGCATGCAAAAATTAGGACTTGGCATACTGGGAATTATTCTTGTCGCTGCAATCTACTACTTTACTTTCGGTGCAGATCAAGTGAGGGAAAAACTCCAACAGGAGTTAAGCGCACAACTCACTGATCTTGAAACCAAAGGTTTTGGTATAAGTGAAAGAGAGATCAAAAAAAGAGAAGAACATTTTGTCATCTCTCTGGATGATCCAAAGAAGGCTTCTGCATTTTTAACACAACAAGGGCTGGAATTCAGTGTACAAGATGCAGAAGAGCTCAAAGGCATAAAACTGGGGGTTGATGTAGAGTACTTGAGTCATGCTGTCGCTTTAGAACTTTATCCTGTCGCACTACCGACAAAACTAAGCACTTCGATTACAGATGAAAATGATAAAAAGATCCTGGCACAGATCGAAAAAATGCTGGAGAAAAAAACATTTCTTCTTCATGTTAACGCAGACTACAGTACGACCAGTTTTAAAGGATATCTCAAAGACATCAATGAAACACTGCAAGGGGAGCAGGAAGTTAAATTCAGACTTCAGGGACTCCACTTTTCAGGAAAGATCAAAGGTGACAGAGTATCTCAAGTCGACCAAACACTTAACGTGATGCGACTCTACGTAAGTGATGAGATCAATATGTATCTCTCCGGTCTACAAAGTAGCTACAGACTTACCGGGGATTCTGTGTATGACTATATCACGGAGTATAGTATCGCGCAGATAAAAATAGACGCTAACGATGAGCTTGATCTCACAGCTGATGAGATAACAATGCACTCTACCTCCACAGTCAAAGACGGGTTGGTTTCCGAAACACTTAAAAGTAAGATCAAAAATATAGAAATGATCGTAGAAGGAGACAGACTTGCATTAGAGACTTCCATACTCGATATGAAAGTAGACAACCTTGATGTGAGCGCTTTTGAAAAATTACAGACGGTAGATCCGGAAAATGAACAAGAATTCAATGCCGCCTTACAAAAACTCATCTCAAACAATGTACATTTAGAGATCAGCACTCTCTCCGCAGACAAAGTGACTCTTCAGGGTAAAAAAGTGGACGGATTTACACTTCACAGTACGCTTGATATAGATAAATCTCTCAACATTTCCCGCCTGGAAGCAAATCCTATGTATGCTCTTGATAAGATCGATGCAAAATTAAAAGTGTCACTCTCCAAAGCACTCCTTGACCTGATCTCAAGAGACCCCAAAGCCATGATCGCCTTAATGATCTTCACGCCTAAAGACGTAAATGGCAAACAAGTATACAGTGTAGAACTCAAAGACGGTTCTCTAAAAGTAAACGGAAAATCTGTCCTTTAGAGATCCAACCCTTTCACTCTAAAGGTTTTACGATGCACTTCACAGCGGTTATATTTGACTAAAGCCTCAAAATGGGCTTTGGTCCCATAGCCTTTATGTTTTTCAAACCCGTATTCAGGAAAGACTTTCGCCATCTCTATCATCTCTCTGTCACGTGTCACTTTTGCCAAGATGCTTGCTGCAGATACCTCTTGGATCTTATCATCCGCTTTGACCATAGTTGTAATGTTATCCACCCCGAAAGTACAGTTCCCGTCAAACAGGTACTCCTTCTCAGGCAGATGCTTTTGTATACTTTGTAAACCCAGATGTAAACACTTGGAAATACCCATTTCATCCACCTCCTGAGCAGAAAAAGAGACGATATGATACTCAGAGTTTTCTATAACAAGTGGATAAAGCGCTTCACGTTTTTTCTCCGTCAACTTCTTAGAATCCATCAAACCGTCAACAGGGTTTTTCAACACCACACCGGCCATCACAAGAGAACCTGCCAATGGTCCTCTTCCTGCTTCGTCTATACCACACAATAGTTTTTTATTCATATTAAACCTTTCCAAGCTACAAGGCAATCACTGAAGCCTATAAAAATCCAAGAAAAAACAATGTCTGTTAAACACGCTAGCAGTTTGCATTTTCTTTTTTTTGGTTCGTTTTCTTTCTTTGTTGCATCGACAAAGAAAAAAAATGAACACATAAACGCTAAAATGATTTTTACATATTTCCGCTTAGCCCAAACCGAGGCGTTGTTCTTCCCTTCATTTTTTTAGAAAAAACGAAGTAAAAAAGCGTCGTGGCTCTCGAATCGCTCTGCTTTCAAGGGCGTTCGCCACGACAATGCACACTTCGTGTGATTAATTTAAAAGAGCAAGAAATGCTTTACCATACCTCTCAAACTTCACTTCCCCAATCCCGTGTACATCAAGCATATCCTCTTTACTCTGCGGCTGCTTCACCGACAGATCTTTCAAGGTTTTATCTGAAAAGACGATATAAGGTGGGATTCCTTTTTCTGAAGCTATCTGCGTACGTAAGGTACGAAGTTTATCGTAGACATCCACATCATAGTCATCAAAATAAGTCACTTTCTTTTTCGTCTCTGCTTTTTGTACGGTCAGTCTCTCTTTTTTGAGTTCTATGCTGTGGGCACCTTTAATGACTTCGACACCAAATGCCGTTAACTTATAGACTTTAAACTCACCTATCTCCACGGCATTCAACTCTAAAAGTTTGTCTCCTATCGTCAGCCATTGGGCTTTACTGTACTCGTCTCCTATGCCATACACAGAAAGACTGTCATGTCCGTTTTGAAGCAGACGTTGTTCTTTACTCCCTTTGAGTACATCGATCACATAGTGAAGCCCAAAGTTCTGTTCGGTACGCAGGATGGCGGAGAGAAGCATACGTGCTGCTGTGGTAATGTCTATCTTTTCACTTGCCGGTGCGGTACAGTTGTCACACTTGTCTGTACAACCCTCCATACGATCATCAAAATATGCAGCCACAGACTGATGTCTACAGTTCTCTGAATTGGCAAAACGTACCATACTGTCAAGCTTGTTAAATGCATGTTGTTTGTAGGGTGTTTCCGGAAGATCTTCAATGAACATTTTCTGCTGCACGATGTCCTGTGCAGAAAAAAGCAGAAGTGTTTCAGATGCCACACCGTCTCTTCCTGCACGTCCTATCTCCTGATAGAAGTTTTCCAAAGTCTTTGGCATGGTCATATGTACGACAAAACGGATGTTGGACTTGTCTATCCCCATTCCAAAAGCGATGGTTGCCACCACGATCTGCACCCTGTCAGCCACAAAGTCTGCATAAGTTCTGTTTTTTTCTTCTGTAGGCAATCCTGCATGGTAGGCTTTGGCTTCGATACCCTTGGTTTGTAAAAAGCCTGCGACTGCCTCTGTGGATTTACGGGAAAGCGTATAGATGATACCCGACTCATCCCTGTGCGATTTCAAGAACTCCATCAACTGTGCACGTCCGTCTTTGATGCGATGTTGGGCGTTGATCATCAGATTATCCCGGAAAAGAGATCCTCTAACACGTTTTGGCTCTACCAGACCCAGGTTTGAAGCGATATCACTCTCGACAGCATAGGTGGCTGTAGCGGTAAACGCTGCTATAGGCGTGGTCGAAAACTGCTCTTTGAGTAACGATAACCGTCTGTAGTTTTCTCTAAACTCATGCCCCCACTCAGAAACACAGTGTGCTTCATCTATAACAAAAAAGTTGATGGTGAGTTGGTGTAACATATTCAGAAAATACGCATTGGTAAGACGTTCAGGGGCAACATACAGAAGTTTTATCTCCCCTGCACGCAACTGTGCCTCTATCTGCTGACTCTCCTCGAGATTTTGCATGGAAGAGAGCATCACAGCAGGAATGTCATTTGCCCTTAATGCCACCACCTGATCATGCATGAGTGCCAACAAAGGAGAGACCACGACAGTAATACCATCCATAAGCAGTGTCGGGAGTTGGTAACAAAGTGATTTACCTCCACCTGTCGGGAGTATCATCAAGACATCTTCTTTGTTGACGATCGCATCCACCACTTCTTCCTGTAAAGGTCGAAAAGAGCTGTGTCCAAAATAGTGTTCAAGGGTTTCTAATTTATTCATAAGTGTAGTGTATCGTCTTTAAAAGAAAATCTTTTAAAAATATGTCATATTGACATATTTTTATGAAAATTTGTATCCTACACCCCAGACAGGATGAAAATAATTTTGTGTATTTCCGGGGTCTATCTTATTTTTAAGCCGGTTGATCGCCACATTGATCGCATTGTCATTGACCCCGTCACCTTCCACTCCCCATACCTCATCGCGAAGGAAATCTCTTGCAAGTGCTTTATCGATATGTTTCATAAAGGTATACAGCAGTTTAAATTCAAGGTTGGTCAGAGAGATAATCCCTCCGTTGATGATAAGATCTTTTTTTACCAGATCCATCGTGAGCAGTTTATACTTGATACGTTCCTGTTTTTGTAAAGCCCCCGTACGCTTAAGCAGTGCTTTGACCCTGAGGGTCAGCTCTTTGGGAGAAAAAGGTTTACAGATATAGTCATCACCCCCGCGTTCAAAGCCCTCTTCAAGGTCAGACTCTTTGTCTTTTCCGGTAAGGAAAATAACGGGTATTTCATATCCTATATCACGTAGGTAAGTGATAAATTCACTTCCTTCCATCCCCGGAAGGTTACGGTCAACCAACATAAGTGAAGGTGTCTCTTCTTCCAGGAACTGCTCTACATTGTCCGTAGAGAGGAAACCTGTCACGCAGTAGCCTTCTTTTTCTAAATGATACTCTATCAGTTCTAAAATATCTTCTTCATCTTCGATGACAACTATTTCTATATTTTCATTTTGCATCTGTGCATTATAGCACAGGCAATTTAGGAGTAGGGACTTTAGTCCCGTTTTATGGGACTAAAGTCCCTGCTCCAAGAAGAAATTAATGCTTAACTTAATGGCATTAGAGGTACCCTTTAGAGTTTTCCGCCTATACGTGCGAACATCAATCGTGAAACGATATCTTCCAGACGATCAATGATCTTCAGGTTCTTTCTAATGTATTTCAACAAATTGATATACTCTTCATTCAGCTCATGATTTTGATGCATCATTTTTAAAACATCTTTTTCTATCATTGTATAAATATCATCAGTCTTGGAGTATTCCACCGCAATCTTCGCAGAAAGGTCTTTTATTTTATCTCTATCTTCTATTTCATTGATCATCTCTATAGTATATTCGAGTGCACTGATTGTACACCGGTTGATTGAAAGAGAATCTTTGATAATACGTTTTACATCTTCACTGCTCTCTGGATTGCATATCCTCATATTTTTAATATAATTTTTTTCATTGGTTGCAATACGCTGTAAGGATGATGTGATTTTCAAAAAAGCAACCATCTCTCTCAAATCACTCGCTTCTGGTGTATACAAAGCAAATATCGTCAGGATAAGGTTATCTATCTCTTCCACATCATTATTGATCGACTTAAGCGGTACTTTGACCTGTTCAAAACTTTTTGTATCACACTCTTCAAGTGCCTGTAATGCCAACTTTTGAGAAATCGTAAGGTTTTCCAGTATATCTGCTGTTTTTGCTCTGACTTCTGCCAATTTTTCTTCATTTTTACTTAACATATTATTCCCTTATCCAAATCTACCGGTGATATACTCTTCTGTCAACTTCACAGAAGGGTTCACAAAAATCTTCTCTGTTTTATTAAACTCTATGATATCGCCCAGATACATAAAAGTCGTATAGTCACTCAAACGGCTCGCCTGCTGCATATTGTGTGTCACGATGACCACGGTAATATCTTTTTTCAGTTCTGTGATCAACTCTTCAATAGCACTCGTTGAGATGGGGTCAAGTGCTGATGTTGGTTCATCAAAAAGTAACACTTCTGGCTTTAAAGCTACCGAACGTGCGATACAAAGACGTTGCTGTTGACCCCCACTCAAACCCAATGCAGAGTCTTTTAAACGATCTTTTGCTTCTTTCCAGATGGCTGCATCTTTAAGTGCTTTTTCAACACGACCGTCCAGTTCAGATTTGTTCTTAAGACCAGAAAGTTTCAGACCATAAGCAACATTATCATAAATACTCATTGGAAAAGGTGTTGGTCTTTGAAAGATCATCCCCACACGTTGTCTTAATCCAATCAATTCATTCTCTTTTCTGAGTTCAAGAAGATTCTCCATTTTACCACTCTGGGGGTTAAGGAAATCTATCTTCCCTTTATATTCACACCCAGGATAAAGATCGTGTATACGATTCATCGCTCTAAGCAGTGTGGACTTACCACATCCGCTAGGACCGATCAACGCAGTGATCTTGTTTTTATAAATGGTTAAATTGTTCTTTTTGAGCGTAGGCTCAGATACTCCAGGATAAGTAAAGAAAAGGTCTTTTACTTCCATCACTGCTTTAAAATCTTGTTTTTCCATACTGTTTTTTTCCTTATTGTTTATGTCTTGTAACATATCGGCCTACCAAATTGATGAAGAGGACGATCGCGGTCAATACAAATGCTGCAGACCATGCAAGCTGTCGGCTGGCTTCATCCGGATAGGTTGCCAGATTGTAAATACTCACTGTGAGTGACGGGAACTGATCTGTCAGATCCATGCTGAAAAACTGGTTGTTTGCTGAAGTAAAAAGCAAAGGTGCCGTCTCGCCGATGATACGTGCAAACGAGAGCAAGATACCCGTAGTTACCCCTACTTTGGCAGCTTTCAGTACGATTTGCAGTATCACCTGTTTTTTACTTCCCCCCAGTGCAATACCTGCCTCCCTTAGTTCTTTGGGAACCAAAGCCAGCATATTGTCTGTGGTTCCTATGATGATCGGTACCATCATGATCGCCAAAGCAACCACACCTGCCCAGCCGTTAAACGTACCAAAAGGTTCAACTAAAAGAGCAAAAACAAATACACCGATGACGATGGAAGGTGCAGAGGTCATCACATCAGAAAGGTTTCTGATGACTGAAGTCATTTTACTTTCTTCGCCATACTCTCGAAGGTAGATCCCTGCCATGACACCCAGTGGCACAGCAATGGCCGTAGCCATAAGTGCCATGGTGAATTGTCCCACTAAAAGATTTCGTATACCGCCTTCTACAAGATCTTTCGTAAAGAGTGAGAAGCTCAGACCTGCCATACCTTTGTACGCCAGCGTGATCAAGATCCAAAAAAGAAACCCTATACCAATGAATGCCGATAAGGTAGAGAGAACCAATACCACTTTATTGAGTACAAGTCTGTTCATTATTTATTCCTCCCAAGAAAGTAGAATTTAGCCACTGAGATAATAGCAAAACTCACCACGAAAAGTATAAGTGCTAGGTAGTACATACTTGATATTTCAAGATCCTGTGCTTCTGCAAAGTTATTGGCAAGCAAGACTGGTATAGATGTTGTCGGATCCGTAATACTTTTTGGTATGGACATGATAGAACCTATCAGGAAAGCCACAGCCATGGTCTCTCCCAAGGCGCGCCCAAGAGACAAAATAATAGAACCGATGATCCCGCCTTTTGAATAAGGCATGACCACATCTTTAATGACTTCAAATTTTGTTGCACCCATAGCATAGGCCGACTCTTTAAGTACGTCCGGTGTAGTGTTCATGGAGTCCCGTGTGATGGCTGCCATATAAGGAATAACCATGATCGCCAATACGATACCCGCAGTGAGCAATCCTACACCATTCCCTCCTATTGTGAGCTGCACGATCGGTGCGAAATAGAAAAGTCCCCACATACCGTAAATAATACTTGGAATAGCCGCCAAAAGCTCAATCGCAATGGAGAATGGTTTAACGATCTTATCGTGTGCGATCTCTGTTAAAAAGATGGCAATACCCATCGCCAAAGGTGTAGCAATGGTCATCGCGATCAGAGTAGAGAGCAGTGTACCGATAATGGGTATATACCCACCAAAGATACCGCCCTCATCATCTTCATCCGCTTCCCACTCTTCCGTCAATAAAAAGTCAAAACCAAATTCTTGCATCGACTGCTGTGCATAGGTAAAAAGTACTGCGAAGATCCCAACAAGTAGAAAAAACGAGAGTGTTGCAGAAAAGAAGGACAGATTCCTAAAAAGATTAGCGCCCATGATTTGCCTTCGTGATTATTTGAGTGAAGAGTATAGTGAAAGTTGATAACATTTTAGTTACAGATCGCATATATTGCGTCTACAGCGTGGCCAGGGACAAAAGCATACACTTCGATAAATGCCCACACTTCAAGTCTTACTTGATCTTCTTGGCTTCCCAGTATTTTCTGATCTCATCTTTGGTGGAGGCAGGAAGCGGTACATATCCGAGTTCTGTTGCTGCTTTGTCACCATGGGTGTAAGCCCAGTCGATGAATGCTGTGACTTTTTTGTTCATCTCTGTTTTCTCTGTTGGAAGCAAGATAAATGTTGCTGCAACGATCGGGTAAGATGTTGCACCTGCCGGATCACCGATCACTGCATAGAAATCATTGTCAGCTGTCCATGTAGCATATTTTGCTGCATCCTGGAATGATGCTACTGTTGGGTTGATGAATAAGCCCTCTTTATTCTCTATCTGTGCTGCAGGAAGACCCAATTTGATCTTGTATGAGTACTCAATGTAACCGATAGAATTTTTAATTTGTTGAATGTTGGCAGAAACACCTGAGTTTGACTTACCTGCAATGACTTTAGATGCTTTCCATGTTGGCTTTTTACTTACTTTAAAGTCCGGGTTGATCTTATTTAGAAAGTATGTAAAATTAAATGTTGTTCCCGACTTGTCTGCTCTTACCACAGTAGTGATAGGCTCATGTGGAAGTTTAAGACCTGCATTATTTTTAGTAATAAGTGCATCATCCCAGTGTGTTGCTTTTCCCGTAAAGATCGCGTCTACTGCTGCACGGCTTAGTTTAAGTTCTCCGTCTTTTACACCCTCAATGTTATAGGAAAGTACGATAGACCCTATCACTGATGGGAACATATAAAGTTTTGCTTTTACAAGTTTATCTGCTTTAAGCGGTTTATCTGAACCTGCAAAATCCACCATTCTTTTTTTGATAGATTTGATACCGTCACCGGAACCTGTAGGTGTATAATTCACTTTGTGACCTGTCGCTGCAAAATACTCAGAAGTCCAGGCTTTATATACAGGTCCGGGGAAAGAAGCCCCTCTCCCTTTAAGATCGGCTGCATTTACTGCTGTAAATGCTACTGAAGCTGCTACTGTTGCTGTAAGAATTGTTCTCAATGTCATACGGTTTCCTTAGTCATTAATTTAGATTTTCAGAATTGTAGAACAACTTGGAAACATTTTGATTACAAAGTGCTGCATTATGCTATCATGTACGTGTAATTGATCTCGTCTACAAGATGCGCATGTACTTCTTTGACCTTTGTATGTGCATGAAAAAGAGATTCTACAAGGTCCCACTCTTCATAAATGACTTCCAAAGCTTCTTCTTCACTGAGGGAAAATGTTTTTGAAAGCCTCTTGGCAAGTTTGGCTATCTTTTTATCTGAGATATATATTTCATCTTTTTTACTGTCTTTCATTTGAATGCTCCATTTAATTGATACGACAGTATAAATACAAATGATAACAATTCTATAACATAGAGGGCATCTCTATATTTGGACAAGCTAAATAAAAAAGGTGGACAATGCCATTAGTTTAAGAATTGCTTTACATAAGGAGCAGGGACTTTAGTCCCATAAAGACGGGATTTAAATCCCTACTCCAAGAAAAGATTTACTCTTAAGTTAATGACATTGGGAAAAAAGAATGTTATGAAAATATATAAAATAACACATATACCCAGTTGCATAGTGAGAGTATAGCAGAGATAACCCCGTGCGATAGGAGACTATATCAACTTATATCCCACACCCCAGACAGGAGCAAAGTACTCCTTCTCTGCGGAAGGATCTATCTTCTTCTTCAGTCTGTTCATGGCTACATTGATCGTTTTATCATGAAAGCTGGCAGAGTCATCACCCCAGACTTCATCACGAAGGTAATCTCTGTCAAGGGCTTGATGCGGATTTTTCACAAAAGTGTGCAGCAGTCTAAATTCAAGATTAGTCAACTCGATAGACTGATTTTCTATGGAAAGTTCTCTTTTTTTAATATCCAGGATCAGATCTCTATATTTCATTTTATCGTTGGATGTGACCCCGCTGCGTCTCAACAAGGCTTCTATCCTCAGGAGTAACTCTTTAGAGCTGAAAGGCTTGGTCATATAGTCATCTCCCCCGGAATTAAAGCCCTCTTCCAGGTCACTCTCTTTATCACGTGCGGTAAGAAACATCACAGGGATATCATACCCCAGGTTTCTCATCTGCGCGACAAAGTCACTCCCCTCTACTCCGGGAAGGTTTCTATCTACGATCATAAGTGCAGGATTTTCTTCTTCTAAGAATTGTTCTACATTATCGGTAGAGAGGAATCCTGTCACAGAATATCCCTTTTTTACAAGGTGATACTCAAGAAGTTCTAAAATATCCGGTTCGTCTTCAATAACGATGATTTCTATCTCTTTATTTTCCATGATTTCTATCTCTTTATTTTCCATATTGGAATCATAGTACATCTTGATAACAATTTGATTACAGTGATAGAAGTATTAATTATTTAGCTTATTCATCTCTTTGGCATCGTATTTTTCGCCACTTTCTCTCTGTTGTTCCACATCAGTCATCTTCTTTTTATCATCAGATACGCCTTCTTCCATCTGTGCTCTCATATCCTGAGTCATGCTCTCTTGAGTACTGGCACATCCTGTAAATAGCATCATTCCTGTGGCAAGTAGTGCTAAGATCGTTTTTTTCATTTTCTCTCTCCTTGTTGTTAATGTTCAACTAAGTCTATCACAAAATTTTAAATTTTTAAAGAATTGATTGTCAAGATTCAATAATTCATCACCTTTTATTTAAACAACATTTTTTATATTTTTTGCCACTTCCACAGGGGCATGGGTCATTACGACCTGTCTTCTCTTCAGATTTTATTGGTACCGATACTGAATCATCTGCTCTAAAACTCTCTTCCGAAATATCGCTATCTCTCAAATCACGTTTTGTGCTTCTTTCACTTCGCATTTCAAATGCCAGTTCAACATCTTCAAGATCACCATCAAGTGCCATAAATTCATATCTATATTTTCGCACTTCATTGTAACTGGCTAAAACGATAGTCATTAGCATGGAGAATTCATAAAATTCATCTTCTGTTGCACCTTTTTTCAGCATTTGTAAAATATCCATAAGTGAGAAAAATCCTGTGTTGAGTGCTGTCATTTCACCAAATACGGAAGCAATATGACTCACAAGTTCATCATAAGATACCATAGAGTGAAGCTCTTTCAAAAAACCATATTCTCGGGCTATGGTGTCAATGGCTTTGCCGCAAATGGAGATCATGATTTCTCGATTTTTCTCTCCAGACTCCAGCTGCATAAGGTCATGAACGATCTTCTCCAACTTAGCAAGATCAGTCTGAACAGGATCTTGTGTATCCACCAGATCATAAGAAGCGATTGAGGCATTATAGAATTCGTTTATCTGTCTCAGA
This sequence comes from Sulfurovum sp., assembly GCA_002733215.1. GTDB lineage: Bacteria > Campylobacterota > Campylobacteria > Campylobacterales > Sulfurovaceae > Sulfurovum. The sequence continues at coordinate 14,877 of NVUY01000017.1, forward strand.
TAGAGGTTGAGGTCATTTATATCCAGATTTTTCCTGTCGGCAAGTTCCTGAACAATTCTATTTATAAGGTGTTCATTTGGCTCAACTTCTATCAAACCTGTGCCGATTTCAAAGAAAAGTTCAAGGGCAGGTTTTTTGACTATCTTTTTTAAAATTTTGTTGTAAGATTTTACTGTTGTTGGCGTTAGTGGTTCTATATTCATATCAAACATCTATTTTTCCGATTTTTAAATTTAATATTTGATTCACTATTTTGTCTCTCGCAACCAATTGTTTCTCCAATCTTCTCAATACAACTTAGCGCCTCAACCTAGACTATAAACTTCCATAGTCCAACTTAAGCTCCCAACTTGGACTATAGATTTCCTTAGTCCAACTTAAGTACTCAACTTTGACTATAGATATCAAGATACCGCTTAAAGACATAGTGTTTATTTCTTTGATGCCCTGTTGCTTCAGTCAATATCCCTTTTTCTTCAAGATCCTTGACTAGATTAGCAGCTGTTGTTTTTGTAACATCAAGCGTATGTGCAACTTCTCCAATGGTAACTATCGGCTTTTGATAGAGGTATTCTATAAGTTTAGAGGCATTATGTGCTTTTCTACCAAATGTTTGTGTCACAATATCCATCTCTTGCTTCAGACTTAAGATGCTCTCAAATGTTTTTACACCACTTCGTGCTGTCGCTATCACAGCTTCCAAGAAAAACTTTATCCATCCTGCCAAGTCATTTTGTGTTCTTACCCGAGTTAAAGATTCATAATAATAATCTTTATTTTTTTCAATATAATCGGATAAATACAACGAAGGTTTTTTCAACAAACCATTGCTAACCAGATAAAGTGCAATCATTAATCTGCCTATTCTACCATTTCCATCCAAGAATGGGTGTATAGTTTCAAATTGATAGTGTGCTATAGCAATTTTTATAAGGTGTGGAACTTGTACCTCATCATTATGAAGGTATTTTTCCAAATCACTCATGAGATCAGATACTTCATTATGATGTGGAGGAATGAAATATGCAGTTTTAAGACTTGCACCACCTATCCAATTTTGAGATATCCTAAATTCTCCAGGTTGTTTTGTTTCACCTCGTGCACTATCTAAAAGAATAGCATGAATATTTTTAATAAGTCGGCTACTTAATGGTAATCTTTCCAATTCATCAAGAGCGTAATTCATAGCTTGAATGTAGTTTTGTACTTCTTGCCAATCATCTCTTCTTTCAGGGTCTATCTGCTCTTTTGCTACGAGCACTTCATCCATTTCCGTTTTAGTTCCTTCTATTTTACTAGAAGTATTTGCCTCTTTTGCGATGTGCATCTGCATAAATATATCTACATTAGGCACTATCATCGTAAAGGCATTCAGCTCACCCAATGCTCTTGTAGCATCTTCAAGCATGATGTTTATCTGCGGATCATCCCAAGTGATTGTTTGATTAATCATTGCAGGAGAAAAACTTTTGTATTGGTATTGTTGTTTATAGGTGCCTGATTGGTAGTTTTTGATGTTCATACTTTGATACGATTTTCTAAAGTATTATTATCACGGTTTGTAAAAAATTTTGAACTCACTAAATCTTCCTCGTTAGCATAAAATATGTTATAGATATTTTACCATAGTGAACTTTGAGGGATGAGATATGCCAAGGGGAAACCATCTATCATTATGAGAAGTTTTTATAAGAAAAATCAGCAAGCAAGAAGAAAGGAGAATAGTAATAAATAAAAAGGGGAAAGGAGACTACTATAAAAAAGTTATATGCAAAAAGGGGAGAAGCATATATCTTGGTTGCTTGGTGAGAGTATAGCACTTATGAAACTCTAAAAAAAGGGCATATTTGAAATATCTTTTCCCCAAATATGCCTAGTTGGGATTTTTTAAACAGCCACACCTTTAAGGATAAAGAAGATGATAGCTGAAAGTGCTGCTGCTGCAGGTACAGTGATGACCCATGCCGCAACGATCTTTTTGACCATACCGCGCTTCACATAGTTTTCACGCAATGAACGTTTGAGGCTTTTTACTTTTTTCTTTTGCATTTTAAGTGTTTCCATCATCTCTACCTGTTTTTTATAATCTCCAGATCTTTCAATGCCTGCAAGTTCCGTCTTAAGTGTATGTTGTTTTTCAACTTCACGTTGTAGTTTTTCCTGTTTGACACCCATCTCTTTGGAGTCAAGCCATTCTCTGAGGAAACCAACCCCAAAGATGGCACCCACGGCGATGTGCGTAGAAGAGACCGGCAAGCCAAGCTGAGAAGCGATGACCACTGTGATAGACGCTGCCATCATAACGGAAAATGCTCTCATCTGGTCAAGTTCAGTGATCTCTGTACCAACTGTCTTGATGAGTCTTGGACCAAAAAGGACAAGACCGATAGAGATACCTACCCCACCGACAACCATCACCCATAAAGGAATCGCTGCTTTTGTAGAAACACCATGTGTAGTAAGAGCGTCATAGACTGCAGCCAAAGGACCTACTGCATTGGCAACATCGTTTGCTCCGTGTGCAAAACTCAAAAGTGCCGCAGCAAAGATAAGAGGAATGGTAAAAAGAAGATTGATCGACTCTCTTGTTGCTTCCATACCCACAATTCTTTTTGCAATTTTAGGCTTGACGATGACATAAGTGATCCCTGCACCAATAGCACCAAAGATAAGCGCCACTAAAAAGGTAGGTTTTTTAGTCTCTGGTAAAAAGGTTAAAGTCTCTACGATCACAGGCCACACTTTTTTAAGCCCTTTGAGTGTGAGGTAGGTGATGAAAGCAGCTACCATAATCGCTACCAAAATAGGTACTATTTTTTTAGCTGCACTGAGTTTGTCTTCTTTATAAATAATTTGGGATTTGATGATATAAAGGAATATGGCTGCGATCACACCTCCAAGCACAGGCGAGATCACCCACGATGCAGCGATCTTACCCATCGTTCCCCAGGAAACGATAGCAAAACCACCCGCTGCGATACCGCCGCCAAGTACTCCACCGACGATAGAGTGTGTGGTTGATACCGGTGCTTTCAGCCATGTTGCAAGGTTCAACCACAATGCCGCGGCCAAAAGTGCTGCTGACATCGCATAGACAAAGACCATTGGGTCTCCGCCAAATGCATCCGGAGAAATGATCCCTTTTTTGATGGTTCCAACGACATCACCACCAGCGATGAGTGCTCCAGCCGCTTCAAAAATAGAGGCAATGACAATAGCCGCACCGATGCTTAGTGCACCTGAACCTACCGCAGGGCCCACGTTATTGGCAACATCATTTGCCCCGATGTTCATAGCCATATATGCACCAAATACCGCAGCAAGCACTAAGAACCCTCCGTGATATGTATCTCCTATGATATTACTTGCATAAAAAGCAACGACAACGGCAAACCCTGCTCCAATTAATATTTTAAATGTATTGCTCATCTCTCTTCCTTCGTTGTAAAAATAATAAATGGAAGTATAGAAAAAAAGTATTACAATTTTGTTACCAAAATGTTACCAAATGATGTTAAAGCGAAAAAAGGGAGTTTAAGTGGAGAAAGGATGGGCTAGAATGCCCATCTTTACAAGGAGTGTACACATTAGGTATTAACGAAATTAGAATTTAATAATAGCGTCTAATTGCACACGTTCATAGTTTGGCCTCATTCCATCTATTCTACTTTTGCTTTCATAAAGTGTATTAAAGAAAAAATTGCCAGCAAGATATAGTTTTTTACCCATTTTGTATTTTGCTCTAATCGCATGACCTTTAGCAGCAGTACCGCCACCAAAGTTATCTGAGTCAGAATATGCACCAAGTGTTGCATCATCTTCAAGATCTGTATACGAGTATTTTACTTGCCAGTCACCGATATTTTCAGCTTTACCTAATTGAAATGCTAAATCATACCCAAAGTTATTTTTGTTTGCAGCAAAGTTATAGGTAAGACCTGCTGCAACTTTAAATGCTTTGCCAAATACATCTTTAAACTGTAGTTCACCAAATCCTTCTACAACATGATAATTATTTGTATACACTCCATTTACTACGGTATTACCTTTACTACTGCCAAAAAGAGTTGTGTTGCCTTTTAAACCATCATAATAATAGATACCCGCACCTACATTAAGTTTTGCAAACTCTAATTTTGTTTTGTGTACGTATTGTGCTAAAAAGAGGTTAACATCGTCTCTAGCCTCAGATGCTTCTTCCCAAGTTGGTCGGTTCACACCTACAGTGATTATCTTTGTATCATCTTTATACTGGTAATTTACCCCGTTCATTGAGACATCATTATCCCAAACAAGTTGTGATTTTATAGGTCTGTACATCATATAGGGTTGTCTACCTACTTTGTAAGTAGAGTTATCAGACTTATATGCTAAACCTAAAACATTAAATCTAAGCGACTGCCAAAAGTAGTCACTCAAAGACTGGTCTTTATAGAATGTTTGGTTTCCTGAAGTTGGGTTTGCAAAACCACTTCTCATACCAACTTCAAATTGAAGATTATCTACTAAATCAACCTTTGCTCCTAGCCTTAAACGATATCTATTTCTATATGTATTATCTTTGTCATCTCTTTCTATACTCTCATATCTTAATCTGAGGTCACTTTTGAAGTGAAACCTGTCCATAAACGTACTTTCAACCTTTTCCGCTTCTGCAACAGTATCATTCTCCTGAGCCATAAGGATACTTGATGTTATGACCGATAAAGCCAATATACTTCTTATCATTTTGCTTCTTCCTTGCCTGTTTTAATTTTCGGAAGTATAGATAAATTTGGTTACAAAATGATTACTGAACGGTTACTTTTAGAACTTGGCTGATATTTTCATACTCAGGGTTCTTCCTTTCTTAAATTTCTTGGTGACCAGTGAGCCTTGCTTCCATGTCGTCTCCTGATCCAGAAGATTGCCTGCTTTGACTTTGAATTCAAAATCATACGCATAGTTGAATTTCTCTATCCAGACGATATCTAACAGCGTAGGCGGAACTTCATACTGGTCTGGTTCTCTGTCTGCTCCGTCAATCACACCGACTTTACGGATCCGTTCATCCATGTGGTTGACATTGAAGAGTACCGATCTTTTCTCTGCTTCATACCCCGCTGTGAAGTTAATGACATAAGGAGACAGACCCTGCAGATCTCTGCTGTCTGAGGTAAAGATACTTTTCTGTTCTGCTGTCAGCGTCACTTCCGAATAGTTATAAGAGAAGTTCCCCGATATATAATAGTTCGACCAGTCCGCATGAATGAAATCAAGATTTTTTCTACCGTCTATCTCCAATCCGTACAGTGTTGCAGAGTCGGTATTGGCAAAAGAGTAGATAGGGAGGGATGAAGATGGCAACTGTACATCTTCTATGGGATCATCCATATATTTATAAAAAAACCCAAGCTTGATGTTTTCTCTCTCTGAGAAAAAATAAGAATACTTAAGATCAAAGTTATAGATGATCGTATTGACAAGTTCCGGATTACCTACAATGGTCGCCACATCAAAAGGGTGAAAATACTCCCCTTCGGTAAACTCTCTCATATCGGGCATGATATAGGTTTTTGAAGCAGCCATGTCAAAGTACTGTTTTTCGCTGTGTTTGTATTTTACGGAGATCGAAGGAAACAGTTCATCTATGGAGAGTGTCGATCTGTCCAGTTTGATCAGTCTTCTTTTGTCCATATCCGGGTTATCCCTGTCTTCTACATACTGGTCAATGGTCTGATCCAAACTGACATACCTCGCACCAAGCACGACTTCAACATCTTCCAAAGGTCTGCTCATCCATGAAGCAAAGGGAGATGTTTCATCTACCTTCCCGTCAAAATAATCTGCTGCTTTAAAAAGTGTAGAGAGCAAAAACGGTCTGTATTCATAAGGATAAGCAGGCAGTACATAATTGTTATAAATACTGTCTATGCCCTGTACCAGGTCTCGGTCTGTGATCAGTTTATCACCCTGTTTATCAAGATAATATTTGTTTTGTCTTGATTCTCTTGTTTTAGAAGAGACATTCACACCATACTCGATATATTCATCTTTAGCAAACACTTCAATTTCATGTCTGTTCTTGAGATAAAAGGCATTAAGATCATCATTGGATTCAAGCCTGTTTGCGAGGTGATTACTCACTGAGTTGTCATTAAAAGTAATCCCGCCTTCGGTGAGGTAGACATACTGATAATTATTTGGCTGGTAAAACTTTGCCGTACTGTCTTCAAAACCAAACTTGAAATTTGATTCTGAATCAAACACAGAGTAGTCAAAATCACCGGAGACCTGATCCACATTCAATTCTCTCTCTTCCCAGTTCAATGCATAGTAGGTATAGTGTGAATAGTTGGACCCGATAATACCGTCTGTGATACGTGTGGATTTGACAGAGTTTTTTGTATAGAGTTTGGTATATTTCACTCTGAATACATCCATATAGTTATAGCCGATGTTCAACATACCCCCATGGGCGATCACCATTGCCCTCTGGTCTATGGTACCGAATTTAGTGGCTTCAGGAAGCAGTTCACCCTTTGCATCAAAGTCATATCCGAAAAATTCTTCAGGGACATAGACATTTTTTTGTCCATAATTATAATTTCCATAGACAGTGACATGATGGTCATCATCTAACTCAATATTCTTTGCCCCTTCGATCGAAGCTCCAAAACCCGGTTGGAGTTTACTTTTGTAGGTACTATACACACGATTGGGGTACATTTTAGTAAATTCAGACAACTGTTCCGGTGTGTAATCTCGTGTAGTGAAAGTGGGTGTTCTCTGCCCCACATGGACTTCTGAAGCAGCAAGTATCGGTTCGGGGATATCTCTAAAACCAGAGTCATATCCTGTCCAGTCTGTTGCAGAACCCACATAGTCTATCTGTGCGCTGCCTGTATGACTGTTCACTTCACCTGCCAGAGATATTTTAATGAAATCTTCAAGAAATCTCTCTTTAGTTCTGATATCGATGTATCCTCCACCAAAAGAGCTTGGGATGTCCGCAGAAGCACTTTTCTGGATCTTCATCGACCCGATGATCGATGAGGGGAAGATGTCCAGAGGCACTGTTCTTTTTAAAGGGTTGGGGGAAGGCAGAGGCAAACCGTTCATTTCTACATTTGAGTATCGTTCCCCCAGTCCTCTGACATAAATATTTCTGCCGTCAACCAAAGTGACTCCCGTGACTCTACTGAGTGCTGCAGCAGCGGTAGAGTCACCTTTCTTGGACAATTCATCTGCTCCAAGAATGTTGGAGATCGCATGGGAGTTTTTCTCTTCCGCGATGATATCGGTCAAAGAACCTTCCACTTTAGGGGCAAGTACCACATACTCTTCAAGCTCCATACTTGCCGGAGTCAGAGTGATCGTGCGGGAGGTAGAGCCGTCTTTTTTGACGCGTACACCAGCAATAGTCTGTGCGCTGTACGCTGTATGTACCACAGAGATACTCAAAGCAACACCGGAAGGTACTTCCACAGAGAACCTGCCGCTTGCATCGGTTCTGGCATCCACCGCCGTACCTTTGACAAAGACTCTGGCACCCGATATGGGTGTTTTACTCTGTGCAGACAAGACCTGTCCGTTCAATCTGCCTTTGCCGGTGACAGAAAGTTTTTTTGCACTTTTGCTCTGTGTGAGTTTACCTACGGGGGTATCTACCGTCACCAAAGGTACTTTAGTATTTGTTTTAAATGTTGCCACCACCTGGGTATCTCTGTCTTCTTTGATCGTGACAGATCTTTTGAAATATCCCAGATTCTCTTTATCCAAGCCACGCCCTACGATCTCAACCGTATGTTGTCCCACGCTCACTGTTGTTTTTAATGCACCGTCAATGTCACTTTTATACATTCTGTTACCATCAACCGTAACGATACTTCCAAGCAATGGTGTCTGGTTTTTAAAGACAAAGACAGTCAGTGTTCCTGTTTTCTGTTCTGCTGCACTAGCAACCGATAGGACTGCAAGCAGTAGACCAAGCCTTAAAATTTGTTTCATCTTATATACACTCCATATTGTTCTCTTGACATTTTTCTATATTTTTTCTAATGATCGTTGCTTTGGAGAACAATTCATTATCTGTTATCTTTTTGAGCTGTACTTCTGCCTCTTCATAATCTTTTGCCATATAATAGGCATAGGCCAACGCATATCTGATCCTGTCATCATCAAGCATCTTATATCTTTTCAACGCATCGATCAGTCCTATGATCTTTTCATATTCCTGACGGTCCACATAGATCGCAATTTTCTGTTTCAGCTTTTCTGTTTTGTCAGATATCTGTGAATTCAAATAAAGTGCATGGGGTATCAGACCCACCCTTCTATACAATTCTGCCGCTTCTTTGACATATTTATGTTCGTAATAAGAGCCTTGTTCAAAAAGATTGGCAGTGGTATATTCCATCCCTTTTTTCATATAAAGGTGCCCCAGTAACATGGCTACTTTTGCATGGGTCGGAAAACGCATTTTTGCCTCTTCCAACACTTTAAGGGCTTCAACTCTTTGTCCTCCTGCGAGTAACATTTGAGCCAGTGCCATATACTCTTTGGCATTGGGTTTCGCACGTTTCATATAGGCTTTTGCACTGGTAATAGCCTCCTGATACAAGCCCAGTTCCGTAAAGTAGTAAAACTTCTGCTTCAACAAAGACTGATCTTCAGGAAAGGCACCTGCACCTTTACTCAAACTGGCAACGGCAGCATCTTTATTCCCGCTCTTCCAGTAACAGTCTGCTCTTAACATATACTCAGCTGCCTGATCTCTTCCGGCTGCCCCCTGCAGGTCAAGATATTTGATGGTATCCATGTAGTTTTTGACCTTGTAAGATTCCTGACTCAAATTACTGTAAAGTTTTTGTAACTGTTCTCTTCTGATCTTCTCCGCGTCAAACGCTGGGATCTTTGTTTCTACTCTTCTCTCCGGCTCAGAACCAATGGAAAAGAGGTGTTTTCTTTTTACTTTTGCCGATTCCGGTGCGCGATATACTTTGGCTTTGGTTGCCGCAACAGCTTTTTTCAAATATCCTATCGCCTGAGTATGTTTTTCCTGACGCATGGCGATCACACCTTTGATCGTATAATACTTTGACATATCAAGATCCGTATCAACTTTTCTCGCTTCTTCAAGTTCCGCATTCGCTTTAGCAAATTTTCCGTCATAGACCATCATACTTGCCAATGCCAAGTGGTCTACTTCCGGGATAGTGTTCTGCTTCGCTTCAACAAAAGCAGAGATGCCTACATAAATGCTTATATGGATCAAAGATATTTTTAAAATGTTTTTCATCTCTACTCCTTAATTAAAGTCAAATCTGACTTTTTGTTTTGCCCATACTTTCACAGGTCTTCCTTTATATTTACCCGGAGCAAATCTCCAGGATCGAATACCGCTGAGTGCCGCTGCATCAAATACCCCTGGAGGTGAGGACTGCAATACTTTTGCCGCTTCTATACTTCCGTCTGTATCGATCAAAAGGTTTATGACCACATAGCCCTTGATACGCTTTTTCATCGCAGAAGCAGGATAGCTCATAGGAGATCTGGACAGCACTCTTGGTTTTGTATCGACCGTGCCTTCACTCATGGCCGCAGATCTGGCGATGTCACCTAGAAGATCGTTCGGGTCACCTGCGATATTTCCCAGTTCAAACTCAGGAATATCCATCTCTATCCCGCCCAACAGGGAGGAGAGATCCGGCAGCGGTGCTTTGGGCGTAGACTTTTTCTTTGGTTTTGGCTTAGGCTTTTTAATTTCCTTTTTTACTTTTTGCAGCTTCATATAACGTAAAGGATCTTTTTTCACTTCCTCTTTTTTCTTTACATCTTTGTTGAAAGAGACCACAAGCACCATCATTAAGGCTGCGCCAAAAAGCATAGAGAGAAGCGCAGTGAACTCTCTTTTACGCTTCATATTCTTAGAGTTAACCATAGAACTTAACCCATCTCTTTTGTTGTAGATACAGCCACGTCTTTAGCACCGCTCATACGACACTCATCTACCACATCTATCAGTCTTTCCACTGCGATGCTTGTATCTGAGATGACCAATACCGACTTCTCAGAGTTCCCTCTGAGGATGTCTCTGAGTTTACTTTGTACAGCCCATAGCTTTACAGGCTGGTTGTCAATGTAAATTTCATTGGTATTGTCAATGTAAACACGTACCACTTTTGAAGAGGCTTTACTCGCTGACGCAGCAGAAGGACGGTTCAGATCCAACTTCATGTCTTTGACAAATGTGGTCGTTACCATAAAAAATATCAACAATATAAATACCATATCGATCAATGGTGAGACATCAATATTGTCAATACTTTGTCTTTTCGGTCTATATCTCATCTTCGTCCTTTGTACATATTACATCTATCATCTGTTCAAATTCCAGATCATACCGCTCTTCCTGTTTATCCAGTATATTCCCAAAGATCAGTCCGGGCACGGCAACGACAAGTCCCAGTTCCGTCGTAAAGAGTGCTTTTGAAATACCTCCGGAAATACTGTTTCCCTGAGAGAACATCGCAGAAGACTGCAAAGCATCAAACGTTTCTATCATCCCTATGACAGTTCCCAAAAGTCCCACCAAAGGTGCCAAGATCACGATGGTCTTGACAAGTGTGGAGTAGGTACCAACAACCAGAACATAAGGAGAGATAGCATCTCTCACATAATTTCTGGCGTGTTTACCCATTTGCCTCGCTTCCGCAGCCGCGGCAAGCGCATCGGCTGCGGCATGATCCAACAGCCCTCTCATCACCTGTGCCTCACCTCTTTTTTCATGTTTGGAAACAAGTCTTCTTACATTTCCTTTGGTTCCCCGTCGCAGCATCAGATATCTGTATCCAAGTCCATACCAGAGCGCCAGGTTGAGTATAAAAAGCACCCACATGACCGTCCCTCCGGTATTCATCAGGGAGATAAAATCTCCGATAATCCCAGACATCTCTAGCTCTCTACGTTATTTTTCTCAAAGACATTGATGATATGCAGCGCAGATTGTTCCATGGAATCTTTGATATTTTGTGCCCATCCTGACAAGAGGTTTCCAAGTAGTAACAATGGTATCGCAACGATAAGTCCCAACATCGTAGTCACAAGTGCTTCAGAAATACCCCCCGAAAGAAGCTTAGGATCCCCTGTGCCGTGTTCTGTGATAATGTCGAAGGTTGAAATCATCCCTGTCACCGTACCAAGTAATCCAAGAAGCGGAGCAACGGCTGCGATCACCAGTACAAAAGAGCCGAACTTATCGATGGCAGAACTTTCATTTAAAATGTTTTCCATGACGATATCTTCTATATGTTCTCTGTCTCTGGTAATGTTTCTCAATGTTGCTTTCAAGACTCTTGCGGTGGAGCCTTTATACCCTTTGATCGCTTCTTGCGCAGCAGATACACCACCATTTGAAGTGAGGTTCTCAACAACCTCTTTAGTAAGTTTCTCCACATTTGAACCGGATTTTGAAAGCAAAGTAATTCTTAATAGTATAAGAAGTAAACCAAGCAGTCCAAGGGCAAGGATAATGTAACCGATCACCCCACCGGCGCTCACTGTATCTCCTACGGTTTTCTCTTTCTTGAACTCTACCTCTTTGTCAAGATTCTCATACACAAAGATATCAAGCCCCTCAAGCTGTTCTCCGGAGAAAAGTGCTTTGGCATCATCAGATGAATCAGCAGAATTCCATAACTTGTATTTACCCTCACCTGCAGGAGCCAAGGCACCCTTAGCTTCTTTAGAGAGTCCAAATGCTGCGATATTTCCCACTTTAATGATATCTGCAAGCACAGGCTTACCGTTTGGAAGATAAAATTTACCCTTCTCGGATCGTATAGAAGAGAGTTCAACATAGAGTTTTGCCGATTTGTCAAAAGCCAAAGTCAGTTTCTCAAGGTTTGTCGTCTTCTTACTCTCATCCATCTCCAAGCCATACTCTTGCAATGCTGCTGTTGCCTGCATGGTCACCACAGAGGTTATGTCTCCGTTCTCAGCAACTTCATCTGCCTTTTTAGTCAGTTTTTCAAGATCTTCCTGTGCTGTTTTCAGCTCAGCTGAAACCTTGATCAGTTTTTCCTGAAGCGCATCCAGTTTGCCACCGGCACTTCCAATATCTTCTTTCTGCTGCGTTTCTTCTTTGATAAACCTGCTTTGAAGTTCAGACTTTTGCGCTTTGAGAAAGGTATACTCTTTCTTATAGGCATCACTCAGTTCGCTGGCATTTAATGTGGAAAGACACAGTACAGCTGTGACCAGTAATAATAATTTTTTAAGATTCGGCATTTAGTGCCTCCCTGTACTGAATTTTAATTCTTGTCATCTATTTCACTCCTGCTATGATCAGTGCATTTGGCAAAGAAAAGTACCCTGTTCTGATCTGTTTTTGTAGCGCATCAAACAGTATATGTATCTGCTTCTTACTCTTCTCATCACTTGCAACAACAAATTCGTAGCCATCGGCATTCTTTTGGGCATAGCCTACTTGATCATCCGGAGTGAGAAAGAACATCATTGCCGTACCGATCTTGGCAACCTTTGCCAATTTCTGATCTTCCCCGATTTGGATCTGTTGTTTAAATACTCCTATCTCTTTGGTCAGTCTCAAAGCATCATCATAACTCGCCCATACAAGTGAAAGTGCTTTTTCCTGAGTAATATTCCCAGATTTCAGATCCGTTTTGATCTTTTGCAGATCAGCGATTCTTTCTTCTGTTTTAAACGGTATACCGCCTTGAATGATCTTTTCCAAATTATCTATCGCTGCAATCATCATAGGCTTTAAGTCATTGGTACTTGCACCTCTCTTCACGATCTGCTCTTCTATTTTGGCAGATTCTGCATTCGCCACTTTGAGTGCTGTTACTTTTCTGTTTATCTGCGCTTCATTGTCGGCTACCTGCATCGCATACGATTTCATTTGTGCTTTGTAATTGTCTTTGTTCTCATCTATTTGAGTATAAAGCCCTTCTACATCTGCACGAAGCTTCATGATCGACTTGATCATCTCTGCATTGTTTGTTGCAGACAGTGAGGTACTTGTGATCGCAATAAGCGTTGACGCAAAGACCAACTGTTTGAAATTACCCATTTTTCTTCCTTGTTTGTTATTATCGAGATTGATTTTGATGGTGGAATTGTGCCAAATAGTCATAACACAATGGAAACACTGTTGTAATAGATTTGTTATCGATCTAAAGTAGGCAAAGTACCGGACTCCCGGACCCTCCATTACCATTAAGTTAAGCATAAATTTCTTCTTGGAGCAGGGACTTCAGTCCCATAAAACGGGACTAAAGTCCCTACTCCTAAACTCTTAGCTTAATAGCATTGCCCTGCCATTTAGTTAGTCGTATTCCCTGTACCAGAGTTGAATTTATCTTCAAGTGCCACAGCCGAATCACCTGTGAAATAGAGTGTATCAGGAGAAGTAAGTGTCACATTCTCAAACGATACATTTGCGATGGTTGCCGTCCCTTTAGAGTGAATAGCCCCATGTGCTTCACCAGCTACACCACCATTATGAATGACCGTACCATTTTTAAAATGACCGCCGATACCGTCTTTTTTGAAGTAGATAGCACCCTCTTTTGCCTGCGTCGCTCCCGTCGTGATACTGAAGCCGTCAAAAGTAGCCGCTGTCGACCCTGACATTTCTATACCGGCATTACCCGTTGTGGTATTGATCACAAGGTTTCTGACTGTTCCTGAGTAACCATCATCGATATCAAAATAATCATCTGTACATCTTGTGATCGTGACATTAGTAAGGTTCACTGTACCACCCCAGATCTCAACACCGTCATCATCAGAACGATCCACTCTGATATCTTCCACAATAGTCCCTGAGCCCACACCTACAAAACTCAAACCGTTGATCTCTTTATCCTGCTCCATGGTGATACCTGAATTCAAAATATGCACATGTCTGAATACCCCCGAAGAGTCCGCCATGTTTGTAGCATCTGCAGTAAATGCTGTATTGACTTCATAAGGCTGTACCTGAGAATTTCCTGCATGACCTATGATCGTCAGTCCGCCCCATTGTCCCACCGCCGGTGCTTCACCCTCTACCGCTGCTTTAGCTGATGTAAATACGATCGGTCTTGATGACGTACCATTCGCATAAATTTTAGCCCCTTTATCGATGATCATATAAGAGGTAGCATCACCTGTACCGTCCAGTCCGGCGATCACTGTCCCCGCTTCGATGGTAAGAGATGCTCCGGACTCTACAACCACTAAACCATCAAGTACCCAGAATTTATCTGAGGTAAGTGTCATATCAGAGCTGATGTTTCCCGAAAGTGTTTCAACAATATCACCGATACTTTCAAATGCTTTATTATCGGTACCGGAAAAGAATTCACTTGAAAGACCTGAAGCGGAATCTCCAGTGAACTGAAGTGCTGTAGGAGCGATGATCGTTACATTCTCAAATGAGGTATTTGCTGCTGCAAATGCACCTTTGGAGTGAATGGCTCCATGTGCTTCTATTTGTCCGCCATTATGAATGATCGTACCATTTTTAAAGTGACCGCCGATACCGTCTTTTTTGAAGTAGATACCTCCCTCTTTTGACTGTGTTGATCCTGTAGTAATATTGAATCCGTCAAAGGTCGCTGATGTATCTCCTGACATTTCGATACCTGCATTCCCTGTCGTTATCACTACAGATAAATTTTTTACTGTCCCTGAGTAACCATCGTCAACATCAAAATAGTCATCTGTACATCTTGTGATCTTTACATTCGTAAGGTTCACTGTACCACCCCAGATCTCAACACCGTCATCATCCGAAAGATCCACTCTAATGTCTTCAACCACTGTGCCAGACCCCACGCCGATTAAGCTAAGACCGTTGATCTCTTTATCCTGTTCCATGGTAATACCTGAATTCAAGATATTCACATACTTCAACACACCCGAAGAGTCCGCCATGTTTGTAGCATCTGCTGTAAATGCTGTATTGACTTCATAAGGCTGTACCTGAGGATTTCCTGCGTGACCTATGATGGTCAGTCCACCCCATAGTCCAACACTAGGTGCTTCATCATCAAGTACCACTTTGCTAGAAGTAAATATAATCGGCTTGTCAGAGGTGCCTTCAGCCATGATCTTTGCACCCTTATCGATGATCATATAAGAGGTGGCATCACCTGTACCGTCAAGTCCTGCGATCACCGTATCTGCTTCAATGGTCAGTATAGTACCCGACTGCACAACCACCAATCCGTCAAGTATCCATAATTTATCTGAAGTCAGTGTCATGTCACTGGAAATGTTACCGCTTAAGCTGACTCGTTCAAGAGACTTGACATCTCTTATCGCAACATCAGTTGCATCACTGATTCTCGTACCATCTATGCCTGCTGATGAAGTATTGGTGCTTATAGTATCTCCTGAAATGTTTACATTAGAGGGAAATTGTGTCACCGTAGTATCACCACATCCGCTTAAGAGTGCTATTGTTACTGTTGAGAGTGCAATTTTTGTTAACTTATTCATATTTATTCGTCCTTTATTTTAACTATGAGAGTTATTTGTTTGGTCGAATAATGTCTAAGAGTGATAACAGAACAGTAACATTTGATGTTATCAAATTGTTACCGGTTTGAANGGGGGGGGAGAAGAAATAAATGTGTAGTGAGAGCTAGTGCAATGCCATTAGGTTAAGCCATTGCTTTACACAAGGAGTAGGGACTTTAGTCCCGTTATTATGGGACTAAAGTCCCTACTCCAAAAAAAGATCTACTCTTAACTTAATAGTGTTGGGGGCTGTCTTTGAAGCCAAGTGCCCGATCATTTTTATTTGTCCCAATTGTTACCATAATGTTATCTTTGTACTCTACTATTGCGCTATGGGTACCTTCAATGCCATTAAGTTAAAAGAATAATACAGTAAGGGGATGCGACTTCCGTCACATGTCAGCGACTGAAGTCGCTGCTCCAAAAGTGCTTAACTTAATGGCGTTGATGGGTACCTAAAGATACTAAATGAAAGGAGGAAATGATGAAAATAAGCAAAATGCTTCAAAAAGTAGTTAAACAAGAGGGGAAACGCTCTCTTACTTCAAAAAAAATTATAAAACTCAAAAATTCAAAAGAGTTCAACTACCTCATCGATGTTACAAAAATATAAAGGGATCTCTAAAGATCGATGCTAACTGTTCCCAAACGGGTTCATACCGCCCATCATTCCCATCGCCTGAGATTTTTTATTCTCTTCTGCCATTTTATTGACATCATTCATCGCAGAGATGAGCAGTATCTGGAGATACTCTTTATCTTCCATCAATTCATCATCTATCGTTAGGTCGATCACTTCACCGGCACCGTTTGCTGTAAGTTCAACGAGGCCGCCACCTGCTTTGGCAGTGAACTGTACATTTTTAGCCTGTTCTTGTATCTCTTTGGCTTTTTCCTGCATCTGCTCCATCATTTTAGCCATATTGCCCAAGTCTAAGCCTTCAAACATTATTTTAATCCTTCAAATTCTTCAGCGATGCTGTTATCATCATCAAGTATGACAATTTTAGGTAAATGTGCATCTGCTTCTTCTTTAGTCATGGTAGCATACGCAATAATGATGATCTTGTCACCTTTATGTACTTTTCTTGCTGCTGCCCCATTAAGACAGATATCTCTTTTTCCTGCTTCACCAGGAATGATATAGGTAGAAAAACGCTCACCGTTGTTCACATTGACGATATCGATCTTTTGACCCACACGCATATCTGCAACATCCAAAAGGTCTTGATCAATGGTAACAGAGCCTACATAATTCAGATTTGCATCTGTTACGGTAGCTCTATGTAATTTAGAATAAAGCATTGTAATGTTCATAATTCTGTTCCTATTTATAAATTATTGGGATTATACCAAAATCCTCTATCTAATACTATTATACTGAAATTGTGTGAAAATTGGGGTAGCAACCCTAAAAAATAGGTCAGGGTTGCTTAAAATAGCGGGGAGAAACTATTTGGCTAGGGATGCCGGAGATATTGGATCTCCCCACATCATATCAGGGATAACAAATTCAGAAACTACATTTCCACCGATAATGTGATCATCAATGATTTTGTTAATTTTCTCTTTTGTTAAGCTAACATACATCACATGCCCTGGCTCTACTAACATGATTGGACCATTTGCACAGCGGTTCATACACCCTGTTTGGATAGGCGTAACCGTACCGATAATTCCTTTTTCCATCAATCTCATTGAAAGATGCTGAAAAAGTTCCTGTGATTCTTTGTCATCTGCTTTCACACAAGATGGTTTTGGCATCCCCGGGGGTGCTGACTGCTGACATTTGAAGATGTAAAACGCTGGTTGTGGTATACCTGGTATCATTATGATAGTATCCTTTGAAATTTAATTGGGAGTATTTTACTCTGATTTACTTAATCCTAGTTTATTGTTGACATATATCAATCATTTCCTCTCTCACTTAGATTATAATTCAAGATATCTCCAAAGGACATGACTTATGCATTACCCCGATTTTTATACACAGGTACCCCCTATTAAACTTTATGACCCTTTAAGTGATTTTTTAGGGACTTTTGAAAAAGGCGAAGTAGAGATATCCTATCTTGACTGCGTCAAATTGGCCGGACACTCCTGTCCTACCGTGGCAGGCGCTTATCTTATGGTACAAGAAGGATTAAGAGCACTCTATGGAGAAGAACGTCCAGTCAGAGGAAGTATGAAGGTAGAGATGAAAAGGAATGAAAGTGAAGGCGTTACCGGAGTGACCTGCAACATCATCTCTTTCATCTTAGGTGCCAGCGGGATAACTGGATTTAAAGGTATACAGGGAAACTTCTCCAGAAATGATCTTGTATTTTATTCTGCTCCTGTCCCTACAGAACTAAGACTCACCCGCCTAGATACCAAACAAAGCGTGAACCTCTCTTATGATCCTTCCCCTGTCAAAACTGACGAGAAGATGATGCCGTTGATGGGCAAAAACCTTCAAGGACTTGCTTCACAGGAAGAACAAAAAATGTTTCACACACTCTGGCAGGCAAGAGTGGAAAAGATTCTATTAAACAGAGAGCTGCACAGCCAATTAGTCACTATTACAAAGGATTAGATCATGATAATTACAAACTATATGAAAAATGAACACAGAGAATGCGATACACTCTTTGCAAAAACAGAAGAGGCGATCGCAGAGGGAGCATGGGAAGTTGCCGATCAACACTTTTTAGCTTTTACAAATGAAACCCTTTTACATTTTAAAAAAGAGGAAGAAGGACTTTTCCCTGCCTTTGAAGCACAGACAGGTATGTCACAGGGGCCTACCCAAGTCATGCGTTATGAACATGAACAGGTAAGAAACCTCATCAGCAAGATGGCGGAAGCTTTGGGAAAAAAAGATAAGGATGCTTCACTCTCCCTGGCAGAGTCTATGATGATACTGATACAACAGCACAATATGAAAGAAGAACAAATGCTCTATGCCATGTGCGACAGAACACTTCCTCCTGAACTAAAGGAGAGTACACTTGAAGCGATGAAGAGCATGCTCCTATGATAAAGATCCCACTGGATGTCAGAGAGCTTGAACATCCTAAACCTCTGGAACTGGCGATGAAAATCCTCAGGGAGCTGAATGAAACAAACTATCTCTACATACTCCACCGAAAAAATCCCATCCCGCTTCTGGACTTTGCCGGCGAACAAGGCTTTCAATGTTTAAACAAAGAAGATACGCATGGGAATTGGCACATTCTCATTACAAAAAATAAGAATATAGACCTACAGACATTGTTAAACGGATCTTTTGATGTTTAGTCAGAATGGTCTCTCTCTGGATCAGGCACCTCCCCTCTCTGTCATCTTTCGTTTCTTTTTTTTGGGCTCGCTCTTTGGCATACTTGCAGGGGTACTCCTCTTTTTTTACCAAACAGAGATCTTTGATGCTTCCAGCACTGCTGCCCTCACCTTTACGCATCTGTTGACCCTGGGAGTGATGCTTTCATTTATGTTCGCTGCACTCTTTCAAATGTTGCCGGTCATTGCAGGTATCACACTCACCTCTCCCGTCAGAAGAGCCAATCTGCTGATTTATCCTTTTGCCCTGGGCAGCATCACCCTCCTTTTGGGATTTAACTTCCCCACTTTGTCATGGCTCTATACCCTCTCTGCATTTTTACTGGGTGTTTCACTGCTGGGCACTATCATCCCCATGCTTAGTGATCTGCTCAAACTTCAAAACCACAGCTTTTCATCCAAAGGGATGGCGGCAGCACTCCTTTCGTTGGTCTTTGTGGTGCTGCTCGCCCTTTATCTACTTGCTTCTCTGAGCGGCTATGTTGATGGCAGCTATTACGTACCGGTCAAAGCTGCCCACTATTCTTTTGGTCTTTTTGGCTGGATAGCACTGCTGATCATCTCCATCTCGTTTCAAGTTATCGAAATGTTTTATGTGACACCACCCTATCCAAAAATTGTCTCTATGTATTTACCTGTAGGTATATTATTTTTACTTCTTGGCAGTACGATAACAGCATTTTTCATACCTGATATCTGGATACTTTCAGAAATTTTGCTGGCGTTACTCTTGTCAGCTTATGCCCTGTTGACGCTTAAAAGATTGACACAACGCAAACGTCCTCTGACAGATGCTACCGTATGGTTTTGGCGTATGGGACTTAGCTCTTTAATTTTGAGTATGTTGTCGATACTCATACTGAACTTTACAGAACTGTCTTTACTTAAGCCTTTGAGTTACATCTTCTTTACATCCTTTGCACTCAGCATAGTCTTTGCCATGTTTTACAAAATAGTCCCTTTCCTTACCTGGTTCCACCTCAATTCTCAAGGCTACTTCAGCGCTCCACTGATGCATGAGATCATCCACCCCAAAACAGCCAAAAAACATCTTTACATTCATTTGGCTACGATCATTACATTCATAGCCTCACTCTTTTTCTCCCCATTCATCTTTTTAGCCGCTGCATTGACCATACTCTCTTTCGGATGGATCTCCTACCAGATCATACATGCCCACTTCCTTTACAAAAAAACACAGAAGAGTGGGGAAAAGTTCGATATGGGAAGTATGAATTAAAGATGA
This sequence comes from Sulfurovum sp., assembly GCA_002733215.1. GTDB lineage: Bacteria > Campylobacterota > Campylobacteria > Campylobacterales > Sulfurovaceae > Sulfurovum. The sequence goes on from NVUY01000017.1 coordinate 34,954, forward strand.
AAGGGGATCAAGTATGCCACACTTTATCATAGATTGTTCAGAAAACATTTTAAAAACACATTCAGAAGATGAGATCATAAAACAGGTTCACAGTTCAGCACTTTCTACAAAACTATTTCATAAAAGTGATGTAAAAGTAAGAGTAAATACTTTTGAAAAATACTCTACAGGAGAGGAAAAAGAAGATTTTATTCATGTCTTTGCAAATATTATGGAAGGTAGAAACAGGGAACAAAAAGCACATTTATCCAAAACGATCGTTAAAGATTTGGCTTTGATGTTTCCATTAGTCCCCCATATAGGAACGAATGTGATTGAATTTGAGAGGGTGACTTATTTCAATAAAAATATGCTTGACCCAAATTATCAATTTTCGATGCCATAAAAATTATTGGTATAATTTTTCAACTTTTTCTTAATGATATGAATTTTCTTTTCAAAACTCTCACCATTTATGAGTTGGTCAATGTAAAGTTTGGCTAATCTACTTTTCAAAATAGAATGTCTAGGATAATATTCTTTGATTAAGAAATAAACATATTGTGCCAAGGCATCTTTTGCTATAAATTGATGCTCATCATGTTCTCTCTTAAAAATGGCACAGGTGCGTCCTTCTTGTATGGCAGCAATGATGCCTGTAGTAGATTTGTCTTTGACAAATACAATGGTAAATCTCTCACCTATCTCATGGTCACTATCATGCGCATCAGCGTTAGCAAACGGTGCCAAATATTTATATTTATTTTTTGTTTGGAGTGCCGTTAAGTGGGTCATGTTATTATGCTCCTTTATTTTCTCTTCTCCAAAAACTTCCACGCCATCTAAATGTGAACTTCTTAACATCTCTTTGTAAAAAGCTTGATGAAGGTGATATTTTCCATTTTTATACACCCAGTTTGGATGGGCTAGAATGGAAATACCTTTTGCTTCTTTTATTTTATTGATAACCCAGATGTTTTTTGCATAATGATTTACATCTATATTCTTATCAATGTCTTCAGTTTTTAGTGATCTTGCAATCTCTTGAAGTTCTTTTTCATATTTTTCACTGTCTTTTCTTTGATTTTCTATAGACGTATTTGCATGTATAGATAAGATATGTCCATTTCCCTGTGCAATAGACATATCTCTTTTCCCGCCTACACTGACTTCTTCACCCGATAACATTAAAATGTCAATATTGTTTTTCTTCACTTTTTCTATGGCATTTTGTGAACCCTCGTAACAATCATGGTCTGTAATGCTTAAAAAATCCATACCAGCATCAAGAGAAGCCATAACCATTGCAAAAGGTGAAGTTCTACCATCTGAATAAGTAGAATGCATATGCAAATCGCCCTTTAGTGGTCGAAGTTTTATCATCTCTTCATCGAGACAATAGAGACAAACTGTTTTTGATTCTTTATACGTAAAGTTTACTTTTACAAGGAACTCACCAATGAACGGCATTTTATATGCAAATCGTATGATATGATTCTCTATTCTATAGTCAAGCGTCTCTTTATGGTAATAATCACAACGAGATAGAATCTCTATAGATGCTATACTATTTTTGTTTCTAAGAATGAGTTTATAATTAATTGTTTTGTTTTGCGCAACGACATTTGGCGTTATCTTCACTATTCTTCCTGCTTTTTGTATATTCTATCACTAAATTATTACAGGACAATTACAATTTAAACCAAAGCCCTAAAAAGATATCTAAAAGGTAATATGATTAGAGTAGTTGTAAACCATAAATGGCTGTTATGCCTAAAGTATACGCCCCAAGCAGATAAACATTTCTAGGGTTTCCAGAGAGTTTAGGTGTTTTAATTTCTGATACATTTAAAATAGCAAGTCCTACCCCGCTAAGATATAAAATGATTGTAAAAGTGCCATGACTTACCATACTTTCTAATAAAAATACAGAAACTAAGATCAGACTATTGTTATCAAGAGCAAGTCCTGTATATTTTGTACCACCTGCTAAACCATACGTACTAAAATAGCTTAAACGTATTGCCGCCGCAGCCATCATTATAAATGCACCTATTAGATAGATAGGTTCAAAATTTCCATAACTTAAAAGTAAAATAGCAGGTGTGACACCATAACTTACTATGTCTATCACCACATCCAGTTGTCCACCAAATTTAGCATCTGTGGCAGTCCTGCCTTTGAGCCTTCTAGCTACCAAGCCATCAGCCCAATCAAAAGCAACAGCCCAGACCATACCGATCATAGCAGCAGCATAAAGACCGGTAATAGAAAAATAGATAGCCAGAACCGTCGCCAATAGTCCAGAAAGTGATAATAGGTTTGGAAGGTCTTTTACATAAGAGAGAATTGTAGGTTGTTTCGTTTCTACACTCTCCACATTTTCTTTTCGCATAAATTAAATCCTTTAAATAAATATTAAACTTTTTTTAAGTAGGTCTGTATTTTAGCATTAAAATGATATTATACGCTTAATATATTTATAACTAAAAGGAATTTTTAAAATGCTTGTATATACTGTTGGTACCTTTGATTTGTTACATGTGGGTCATTTAGATTTGTTGGAATATTGTGCAACTTTAGGTGATAAGTTTGTGGTGGGTGTGGCTTCGGATGAAGTCGTTGGATCATACAAAAGATATGTGCCGGTCATACCTCTTGCAGAACGAATGAGGATGATCAAAGCATTAAAATGTGTAGATGATGTTGTCTCTTATGACACTCTGGAATATGTCAGTAACTGTAAAGAATTAGATGTTGATATTTTTGTGATCGGAGAAGATTGGGGAGATAAACCACATAATCTTGCTGTGGAAGAATATTTGAAATCAAAGGGTGCAAAAATTGTACAAGTTAGTTATAACCCTGCAACATCTTCTACAAAAATAAAACAAAATGTTGTAGCGCAGTCCCATAAAGGGAAATATGCGATTACTGAGATTAAATAATACCCATTAGAAATTACTGCTGCCTATTGGTTAATTAACAGGCAGCCATTTTATAGTAATTTATTTTACTGCTCGTATGCGAATTTATACCCACGTCTTCTCACCGTATGAATCACTTGAAAGCCAAGAGTACTTTTAAGTTTTTTTCTAATTTGATTAATGGCGACTTCAACCGTGTTATCACTTACATACTCTGGTTCTGGCCACAGTGCATTAATAATTTCATCTTTTGAAAAAACTCTTTCTTTACGAACCGCAAGGTATGCCAGAATATCAAATGTTTTACCGTGAATCACAATAGTGTCATCACCGAATATTATCTGTTTATTTGCTATGTCTATCATAAATTTATCAAAAGTAATATGTGTACCAAAAAGATGTCTCATGTTAGCTAAAACTCTTGCAGCCACAAGGTCTGGATGCTCACAATGTTGATAGATAACATCATCTGTACCCAAAGCATAAAAATAAGACTGTTGTTTAACATCCTCTGTAAGTATGATGATCTTTGTGTCACTTTTTTTCTTTTTAACTTCATTCACATAACGTGACATGGAAAGGTTTACGCCCTCATCCATGATAAGTACAAGCTCATAATGCCTAAAGTCTGTAAAATTTGTTGCATCATATATATCTATGGCATCATCTACAATGCAAATAAAATATTCACTTAATTCTTTATAAAGTCTCTTTGCGTATTCATCGCTGAACCCTACAGTTAATATTCTCAATTTTACCCCAATGATTGTAAACGTGTAAAACCTTAAATTTTACCAATTATTCTCTTTTATTGACGTATTTATAGCTAAATGTTCCTTGTTTAAAAATAAAAGTACATTTACTCCCATAGCCATTTAGCAGTAAAACCTTATGATCCAACATATTTTATAACGTTTATCACTATGGCAGCATGTAATAGATAGCTAAAGTTTAACTATTATGCTATAATACATGCATTGAAAGATGATTTAGAGTTCATCTTTGGCTAGATTTTTATTGATAACCTTTGTTTGCAGTATTATCCTCTCCAAGAACACTCCACTTTATATTTTCAGCACTTCAGTAATGATGTGTACACACAACCAAAGGAATTACAATGGCAACATTAGTAGACGGAACAGTAAAATGGTTCAACAGTGAAAAAGGTTTCGGTTTTATCGAACAAGAAAATGGCGGGAAAGATGTATTTGTACATTACCGTAATATCAACAATAATGGTTACGATCGTGTTTCTCTTAATGATGGACAAAAAGTAACTTTTGAAGTAACAGAAGGTGACAAAGGCTTACAAGCCGAAAACGTTACCGGTCTTTAAGACCATCGCCATGGACAGAGTAGTCTGTCCTGGCTTAAACAGCTTCAAAAAGAGACCCATAGGTCTTTTTCAAAGCTGCTTAAAGGAAACGTATGAAAAGTAAAGAAGCTGTTCTAGAAGCGTTAAATGAAGGTAAATATCTCATAAGTAGCATTACAGGGTTACAATACACTCTGATCAATGCCAAGTTGCACACTCGCCATAGTGAAAAAGGTGACTGGAATGAAAGTGAGCTTAATTTTTACAATCCACCCTCTTGGCTCAACCTAAAAATAATAGAAGACAAACCTGCGGCTTATTGAATATTTAGGAGTTCTCTTACCACTTCCCGGTCGTCAAAGTGATGTTTTACCCCTTTGATCTCCTGGTAATCCTCATCCCCTTTTCCAAGGATCAAAAGTACTTCATTCTCTTCAAGTGCATCCAGTGCCATTTTTATCGCAAGCTTTCTGTTCGGTGTGGCAGTCACATGATCTTTGCCGTGAAGCCCTAAAAGAATGTCTTCAAGTATCATTTCAGGTACTTCATCACGAGGATTATCAGAAGTCACATAGATCTTATTGGCATATCTTCCTGCAACGGTGCCCATACGGGGACGTTTTTCTTTGTCTCTGTTTCCTCCTGCACCAAAGACAACAGAAATATCTCTGTCTTTCATGGACTCAAGCACCGCATGCATGCCGTCATCTGTATGTGCAAAGTCTACGATAACAAGTGGATCACGAGAGACCACTTCCATACGTCCGGACACTCCTGCAAAGTGTTCTACTACTTCACAGATCTCTGAGATAGGTCTTCCTGTAAGCATTTGCACTGAACCTATGGCAGCCATCAAATTAAAGAGATTAAAGAGTCCCACCATAGGCGAATGGAAAGTTTCTTCAATCTTCAAGTGTTTGATACCTGCTGTTATCCCATGAAGCAATGAAAAAGCCTGCACCTTGAAAGTTGCCGGTTCATCCACGCCATAACTCTGTGCACCCACAGGATTATAGGTAATATTTTTAATATCATCTTTATTAAGAAGCTTTGGTGTTTCATCTGCAAAGAAAAGACTCTTCACCCGTCTATACTCTTCCACTGTACCATGGTAATCCAAATGATCAGAAGTCACATTGGTATGTACTTTAAGTGCGAAGGAAAGTCCTTCTATACGCTTTTGGTCTATGGCATGAGAGCTTACTTCCATAATGAAGTAGCTACAGCCCAGATCCATCGTCTGCTTCATGTTATGTAAAGTTTCCAAGATAGAAGGGGTGGTCATGCTCTTCTCTTCTATGCGCTTTTCCTGGGCAAATAAGCCACGAGTACCCTGAAGGGCAGGTTTCTCATCCAGATCAAGTAAAAAAGAGTATATGGCCGCAGTGACAGTCGTTTTACCATTGGTTCCGGTCACTCCTACTACTTTCATCTTCTCCAGTGCCCAAAAAGAGATAAGTTCTTCCGGAGTTATTGACGCCGGTTTAGGATCCATTTTTTCATAATAGGAAGCGTTTTGTACTGTTTTTAGAAAGAGTGTATCTGCATCAAGTTTACCGGTATCATCACTCAAAAAGTGATAACCCTCTTTTAAGAAGTCTAATTTCACTCTTTAGCACCACTCACAACATGATAAAGTGCCAGGATATCCTGGTCATCTCCAAACAAGCTTGATGAAGCATCAAGATAACCCAGTGCCATTTCGTCAAAACCTTCACTCGAGAGCTGCTTTACAAAGTCTATGAAGTCATCTTTATTGGTAATGACCACTTTTGTTGAGAACATGATATCTTCAAATGTTTTTTTAAAAGATCCTCTGCTTTCAATCAGTGTCTTGAAGTCACTGTAGCATATACCGTCTCCGTATTCGATCTGTTCTTCTATAGGTTTCAGCAACAGTTCTTCAAGTTTATGCTTCGAAGAGTCTAACGTCTCGATAAGCCCGTCAATGATATCGACTGCATTATCTTTATCACTCTTGATCACCTGATAATAATCAAACAGTGCCTGTGCATCTTCTTCACTCTCTATGCCCAAGTCACTCAAATAGACACCGACTCTGGCTTCCTCCAAGGTAGGATAATCTTTTAATATCAGACCATAACTACGAAGGGCATTGGCATAGTCTCCCTTAAGAAACTCATTTTCTGCTCTTTCCAGTAGCAAGTCTTGGTTTATTTTATTCATATGACTATAATTGATCCAATTTATCTTCAAATCCTGCAGGTACATTTATAACCGCGATCTCAGGATGTATCAAAGTCTGCATCTGTTTCTCTACACCAAACTTGATCGTTGTCCCCGAAGACCCACACCCAACACATGCACCTTGCAGCTGTACATACACCTTGCCCTCCTTAATGGCGATCAAAGCTATATCTCCACCATCAAGCTTTATAGAAGGTCTGACCTTATTTATGACGCTCATGACTGCCGGTTCTAGTTCTTCATCTGAAAATGGTATCAATGTGTTCTCCTTATATTGCATCTATATCCTATAGGGGCAATGTATAAATTATTATAACAAGATCATAGTGCTATACTATATATCTTTTCTGAGTTATACACTAAAAGTGTTTCTTTGTCAATGGGTGAATGAAAATTTTGCGTAGTTTTGGAAATAGTACCCAAGGCAAAGCCTTGAAATACGGAAGTAGAGATAGTAATTATACGAGTTCGATAATCGCCATAGGTGCGGAATCACCTTTTCTCATACGTGTTTTAATAATTCTTGTATATCCACCGTTTCTGTCTGCATACTTTGGTGCGATCTCGTTTACAATTGTATTTGTACACGCTTTGTGTTGTAACATTGCGAAGATCGCTCTATGTGAATTCAAATCACCAGCTGCTGCTTTTGTGATAAGTTTTTCATAGTAAGATCTAAGCTCTTTTGCTTTTGGCAATGTCGTCTCAATTCTACCTTCTTTTGTCAAAGCAATAGAAAGGTTCTTCAGAAGCGCCGCTCTGTGAGAAGACGTTCTGTTTAATTTACGGTAACCATGCTTATGTCTCATGTTCGTCCTTTACATTTAAACCTAAAGCTTACGCTTTAAGTTGTTCTATTTTCTTTACAAGATTGACTCTTGTAACATCTGCGAGCTCATAGTCAGAACCAAATCCGTTCTCTACAAGACACTCATTGATCTCATCTAAAGATTTTTTACCAAGGTTTTTGATATTTTTAATCTCATTTTCACTCATCAATACCAATTCACCCAGGAACTTCATACCGGCTCTGTCAAGAGAGTTGAATGATCTTGCACTAAGTCCAAGACCATCTACTGTCTGCATAAAAGGTTTGAGTTCAGAGTCATCATTGCTTCTTTTTATCGGTGCGACGCTGATATCCAGATCAAGTACCGTATTAAAAACAGAAAGTTGCTTATTCATCACTTCCAATGCATTTGTAAATGCTTCAACCGGACCGATCTGACCATCTGTTTCGATGTCAAAGGTGATCTTCTCAAAGTTGGGGTTGTCTTCAACGAGTACAGGCTCGATCTTGTAATTTGCTTTTCTTACCGGAGTAAAGAAAGCATCCAATGCGATACTCTCACCTGGAACATCATCTCTAAGGTCTTCACTTGGTACATAACCAATCCCTTTTGAGATCACCACTGTAAAATTAAGTTCTGCATCTTCATTGAGTGTAGCAAGGGGCAGATCACCATTTACTACTTCAATTTGATCAGTATTAAGATCTTGCGCTGTGACTTCTTTGTGACCGGAGAAAGAGTATTTTAATTCAACTCTGTCACTCTCGTCTTTAATTTTAAAACGAATGTTCTTAAGATTGATAATAAATACAGCAACATCTTCATGCATACCTCTGATGTTATCGAACTCGTGTGCAGCCCCTTCTATCTTGATCGAAATGGGTGCATACCCGATGGAAGAACCTAAAATAAGTCTTCTTAATGGGTGTGCGAGCGTCACAGCATAACCGCTTTCAAAAGGGTAAGCAATGATCTCAGCACGGTTAGCGCTTACTTCATTTACTTCTACTTCTGTTGGCATAAATGGTGCAATTTTAATTTTTCTCATTAATAGCCTTTACTTATGTATTATTTAGAGTATAGCTCGACGATTAGACGCTCTTCAACCGGAATCGAAATTTCATCTCTTTCCGGAATTCTTGTAAACAAACCAAAAAGCTTTTCTTTATCCGTATCAACCCATTCAACTATACCGGTTTGATTAGTGAGTTCAATTGCTCTAAGGATCTGAGGATTAGTCTTAGACTTCTCTCTAATCTCGATCTTTTGACCTGCTTTTACTCTAAATGAAGGGATATCTACTCTTTTTCCGTCTACAAGTACATGTCCGTGGTTTACGAATTGTCTGGCTGACGCTCTTGTCGTAGCAAAACCCATTCTGTAAACAACGTTATCAAGTCTCTGCTCAAGAAGTTGGATAAGGATCGAACCTGTGTTACCATCTTTTGAGTTTGCTTCTTTATAAAGTGATCTAAATTGTTTTTCCGAAACACCATACATAAATTTAGCTTTTTGCTTCTCTTGAAGTTGAAGACCATATTCTGAAATCTTTGTTCTTCTTTGACCATGCTGCCCTGGAGCATATGGTCTTTTTTCCAATGCAGATTTACCAGCGAGTCTTCTCTCACCTTTTAATCCCAAATCAACACCAAGTCTTCTTTCTAGTCTCTCAACTGGACCTCTATATCTTGACATGCTTATACCCTTCTCTTCTTAGGTGGTCTACAACCATTGTGAGGAAGTGGTGTAATATCTTTTAAGAATGTTACACGAATACCTTCAGTTGCACCAATTGCTTTAACGGCAGTATCTCTACCGGAACCAGGACCTTGAACTTTAATTCCTACTTCTTTGATACCATTTTCCATTGCTTTTTTCATCGCATCCTGCACTGCTTCAGTGGCTGCAAAAGGAGTAGATTTTTTACTTCCCTTGAAACCTAGAGAACCTGCAGAACTCCAAGCAATAACATTTCCCATTTCGTCAGTTATTGTAATTACAGTGTTGTTAAAAGTTGCAGCTACGTAAACTACACCTTTAGCAATACTTTTTCTTGCTTTTTTCTTAGCCATCTAAACTACTCCTTATGCCGCGCCGACAGTTTTACGCTTACCTTTACGAGTACGCGCGTTTGTCTTTGTTTTTTGTCCACGACAAGGTAAACCTCTTCTGTGTCTAAGACCTCTGTAAGAACCTAGATCCATAAGTGCTTTGATATCCAAAGTTACTTTTTTTCTAAGATCACCTTCAACCATAATATGCTCTTGAATATCTTGACGAATCAATGCCGCTTGTGCATCTGTAAGTTCGTGAGCTCTTGTATTATAGTCAATACCTGTTCTGGTCAAAATATCTCTTGACGTTTTCAAACCTATACCAAAAATGTAAGTAAGTGCATACTCCATTCTTTTTTTCTGTGGTAAATCAACACCTGCAATACGTGCCATGTTTATCCTTGTCTTTGTTTATGTTTTGGATTTTTACAAATCACGCGTACGATACCTTTGCGCTTAATGATCTTACAATCATCGCACATTTTTTTAACTGATGGTCTAACCTTCATTGGTTACTCCTGTAAATATTTTGCACCTTCATTGTTGCGTGGATAGACGATGTTTTGTCTTTCCAACCCTTGAGTAATCGGTGCGACTTAATCAAAGATTCTTCGCGCAGTTTCCACTACCTATAGCAATAGGGAGGGGGATTATACCGAAATGTTTCTTGGTCTTTTCTTATACTCTAAAAATATAGGGGATTTATGGAAATGTAGGGTACGTACTCACCACCAAAATTAGACAACATTGTATTAAAGGTGCGTGAGTACGCACCCTACATGCTATTTGTATCTAAAAGTGATACGTCCTTTGTCAAGACTGTATGGAGTCAACTCGACCTTTACAGTATCGCCAGGGAGGATTTTTATGTAGTGCATGCGCATTTTACCTGCGATGTGACAAAGCACTATATGCTTATTGTCAAGCTCTACTCTAAATGTCGCATTGGGTAATGCTTCAACCACTTTACCGTCTATTTCAATTACATCATCTTTAGCCATTGTATTCCTTTAGAAAATTTTTATATTTATAGCTTAAAACTATCACTCATCCAAAGCTTATGCTTCAGTCAATATAACAGCTTTCCCGTCTACGATTGCAACTTGATGCTCATAGTGTGCTGAACGCAGTCTGTCATCAGAGACCACAGACCATTTGTCATCCAATACCATAGGCTGTCCACTTTTTTGACACACCATCGGTTCCAAGCAAAAAACCATACCATTCCTGATTTTGGGTCCCTGATTGGGTTTACCCTCAAGATAGTTAGGGATGTTAGGTTCATCATGCGCTTTGGTTCCAATACCATGTCCGCAATAGTCACGTAAAGGGACAAAGCCCGCTTCCGTAATATAGTCTTCCAGGATTTTAGTCAACTCTTTAAAGCGCATACCAGCTCTGATAGAGTCAATCGCATAATAAAGTGCCCCTTTAGAGCAATCTATCAAGTCTTGATCCCTAGAGCTTATGGTACCTACAGCCATTGTAATAGCCGCATCCCCGAAATAACCATCTAATTTTGTCCCAATATCAAGCCCAAGGACATCACCATCTTTAAGTACAGTATCATCGGGTACACCATGAATACACACTTCATTCAGTGAGGTACAAACAGACCCCGTAAATCCATATAAGCCTTTAAATGACGGTATTGCACCTTTTTCACGGACAAATGCTTCACCTAAAGTATCGATTTCTTTGAGGGTCATGCCTGGTTTGACAAGATTTTGGAGGTATTCGAGTGTTTGACCAACGATCTCGCCAGCTGCTTTGAGCTTGGCGATCTCGGCAGGTTTTCTAATAGCAATAGCCATTATAGACCTACGTTACCTAGGGTATCGTATTGATTCATCGTTCTTTGTGCTTCGATCTTTCTCATTGTATCGAGAGCAACCTGAACAATAATAAGCACCGCAACCCCACCGAAGTAGAAAGAGGCGCCCATACCGGAGATGATCGCAAATGGTACCGTAGAGACAATAGCCAGGTACACTGCACCCGAACCAGTCAATCTACTCGCCACTTCATTTAAAAATTCTTTAGTGTGCTCACCTGGTCTTACACCGGGGATGAATCCACCTTGTTTTTTCAAATTATCTGATATATCTTTGGCATTAAATGCGATCGATGCATAGAAAAATGCAAAGAACATCACAAGCAAAAAGGTAACCACATTAAATGTGATCCCGCCCGGTGCCAGTGAATCAGCGATCGCAACCACCCATGGGGTAGTACTTGCCTGAAGCATTGTCAGAGGGAACATCAATATGGCAGAAGCAAAGATAGGAGGAATAACACCCGAAAGGTTTACTTTTACCGGGATATAGTTCATCACTCTCTTTGTCTGATTCTGCATAATTGTTTTTCTTGAATAAGAGATAGGTACTCTTCTCTCACCCAGTTCCACATAAATAATGGCCAAAATAGTGATCAGCATAATAGCCAAGATACCAAGTATAACCAAGAAGTTCATCTCGCCTGCATTCACTGCTCTAACCGTATTGCCAATAGCACTTGGTAACCCAGATACAATACCTGCAAAGATGATCAATGAAATACCGTTACCGATACCTTTTTGCGTGATCTGTTCACCGATCCACATGAGCAACATTGTTCCTGCCAACATAGAGAAGGTGGTCAAGACCGTGAACATCATAGGATCTATCATGACAGCAGAAGCCCCAGACCGCCCAGTCATACTTTGAAGCCCCATCGAAACACCGATCGCCTGTATAACAGTAATGAATATAGTAAAATAACGAATGATCTGCATATATTTCTGCATACCGTCACGTTCTTTTTTCATTTGTCCTAAAGCTGGAAAGGTTGCGGAGAGAAGTTCCATAACAATGGAAGCAGTAATGTAAGGCATAATACCTAATGCGATAATACTCATACGTTCAACGGCATTACCAGAGAACATATTCATTAGCCCAAGGGCGTTGTTTTCGTTGCCATCAAAGAACTCTTTGATGACGCCCAAGTCAACACCTGGAGTTGGGACATAGGCTAAAACTCTGTATGCAAAAAGGAATCCCAATGTGATCAGGATTTTTTGAGTTAAAGCATTTCCCATCTTATTTTCCGCTTGTTGTAACAGCTTCGTCCTTGATCTTAGCAGCAAGATCTTTTGCGCTAGCACCAATCAACTTCACTCTAGTTACAGACTTGCCAAGCTTATGAACCGACTTGATTGTCTCAAGTGTAATTTCAGAAAGCTCAGCGATCGCTTTGATCTTTTCAACATTGATCACATAGGGTTTCTCAACTCTAGAAGTGAAACCGATTTTAGGCAATCTTTTGTAAAGTGGCATTTGACCACCCTCAAAACCTCTTTTTTTGCTGTAACCAGATCTTGACTTTTGACCTTTGTTACCACGTCCGGCTGTTTTACCTGTTCCTGAACCCTGACCACGACCAACTCTTTTTCTATTTTTAGTTGAACCTGGAGCAGGTTGTAAATTATGTAAACCCATCTTACCCCGCCTCCTATGACTTAATTCTAGTAAGCGCTTGAATAGTTGCTCTTACTAGGTTATTTGGGTTGTTAGAACCGATCGATTTGCTAAGAACATCTTGGATGCCTGCAAGCTCAAGTACTGGTCTGGCAGCACCACCGGCGATAACACCTGTACCTGGAGATGCAGGTCTGAGTACAATTCTACTTGCATTGAATTTGTGTTCAATGTCATGTGCAATTGTCGTTCCCTTGATATTTACTTTCACAAGGTTTTTATGTGCATCATCTACCGCTTTTTTAATCGCATCGGGTACTTCTTTGGCTTTCCCAAATCCGTATCCAACTGTACCTTTTTTGTCACCAATCACGACAAGTGCAGTAAATCTAAATCTTCTACCACCCTTAACAACTTTAGTAACACGACCGATATTAACGATTACTTCTTCAAATTCTTTTTCAACTTCTTCATTAAAATTATTTTGCATCATGCTTCCTTAAAACTTAATTCCGGCTTCTCTAAGCGCATCAGCAAATGAAGCAACAACACCATGGTATAAATAACCATTTCTGTCGAAAACAACATTTTCAATGTTCTGAGAAGCAAGGTTTTTAGCCATTTGGGCAGCTACTTTCTTAACATCTTCCTGGTTTGATTTTAAACCAAGTTTTCTACCGTCTACTGCTGCCAATGTTGCACCTGTAGTGTCATTGATCGCTTGTGCGTAGAAATATTTGTTAGACTTAAATACAGATAGTCTAGGAAGAGTATCTGTTCCGAAGATCTTGCCTCTTACTCTAGCTTTTCTTTGAGCGCGAAGTTTATTTTTTCTTTTTTGAATACTTTTTAACATTTACCCGCTCCTTATTTACCAGCTGCTTTACCAGCTTTTCTGATGATCACTTCATCAGTATACTTCACACCTTTACCTTTGTAAGGCTCTGGTGGTCTGAATGCTCTAACTTCAGCAGCTGCTTGACCTACAACTTGTTTGTCTGTACCGCTGATAGTAATAATGTTTTTCTCCACTTTGATTTCAATCCCCTCAGGGATATCAAAATTGACATCATGAGAGAAACCAAGTTGAAGTTTAAGTACTTTACCTTGAACAGATGCTCTGTAACCCACACCGTTGATCTCTAAAGATTTACTGTAACCTTTATCTAAACCAATAATAATGTTATTGAAAAGTGCTCTGTATGTTCCCCAGAACGCTGCATCTTGTTTCTCTTCACCAACTCTTGTAAAAGTGACTTCAGAACCATCGATGCTGATTTCTACCCTACCATGCGTTTCAAGTCTTTTTTCAAGATTGCCTTTTTTAGCCACGAGAGTCGTACCGTCCAGTGATACTTCAATACCACTTGCCACAGTTACTGGTCTTTTTCCTATTCTTGACATCTTGTCTCCTTACCAAATACTACAGATTACTTCGCCACCGACACCACGCTTATACGCTTCATCGTTTGCGATCACACCTTGAGAAGTAGAAACTACCAAAGTACCGTAACCGTTTTTAAATGTTCTAATATCGTCTTTACCTTGGTGAACACGTCTACCAGGCTTAGAGATTTTTTTGATCTCATTGATCACACTTTTTTCATTCTCATCATATTTAAGAACTACTTTGATCGTTTTCTTGTTACCGTCTTCTTTTACTTTAAAACTTTCCAAGTAACCTTTATCTACCAAAATAGATACTGTTGCTTCAATCGTTTTAGAGTGTAGAAGTGTTGTAACGTCTAGTTTTCTTTGCGCAGCATTTCTTATACGAGTAAGAGAGTCTGCAATTATATCTGTCATCATCTTTTTCTTCTCCTTACCAGCTTGCTTTACGCATACCAGGAATTAGACCTTCATTGGCCATTTTTCTTAAACATATACGGCAAAGACCGAAATCTCTGTATACCGAGTGAGGTCTACCACAAATGTTACATCTAGTATATGCCTGAGTAGAGAATTTTGCTTTTCTCTTCTGCTTAGCTATCATTGATTTCTTAGCCATTAGTTTCTCCCTTTAGCAAAAGGCATTCCGAGCTTTTCTAAAAGCGAGAATCCTTGTTTGTCATCTTCAGTGCTTGTTACGATCGTAATGTTCATACCGTGTGTTTTGATCACTTTGTCAAACTCAACTTCAGGGAACATCAATTGCTCTTGAAGACCGAAGTTATAGTTACCACGTCCGTCAAAACCTTTTCGGGGTGTTCCTCTAAAGTCTTTTACTCTTGGAAGAGCGATAGATACGAGTTTGTCAAAGAAGTTATACATATTTGCACCTCTAAGTGTGACTCTGATACCTGTGGGAGCACCTTCTCTGGCTTTAAAACCTGCAACAGACTTTCTAGCCATAACCACTACCGCTTTTTGACCGGCGATCAGTGAAATAGTGTCTGCCATGTTAGCAATGAGTTTATTATCTTTACCCTCTTCACCAGCACCGACAGAAATGACTATCTTTTCAAGCTTAGGTGTCTGCATCGGGTTAGAAATCCCACACTCTTCTCTGAGTGCAGGAACGATGTCATTGTACTTTTGCTTCATTCTACTCATAAGATTATGCCTCTACTTTTTTTACATTTGAGATGTGGATTGGCATTTCTTTGTTGTCAAATCCACCCTCTTTGTTTTGCTCGCTTGGCTTCACAGCTTTTTTAGCTGTTTTACAACCTGCAACGATCACTGCTTCTTTTTTAGTCAGTACTTGAAGAACTTCTCCAGTTGTACCTTTATCATCACCAGCGATGATCATTACCTGATCACCTTTTTTGATTTTAAATGTCTTAGCCATTACCATACCTCCGGTGCAAGTGATACAATTTTCATAAAACCTGCATATCTTGTTTCACGACTTACAGGGCCAAAGATACGTGTACCAATAGGCTCTCTTTTATCGTCGATGATCACTGCAGCATTGTCGTCAAATCTGATAAGTGAACCATTTTCTCTCTGGATCTCTTTTCTAGTTCTAACAACAACGGCTTTAATAACCTTGCCTTTTTTTACTTTTCCAGTTGGAAGTGCTTTTTTAACAGAAGCAACGATCACGTCACCTACTGATGCATATCTTCTTTTAGATCCGCCAAGAACCTTGATACACATGATCTCTTTTGCACCAGAGTTATCTGCTACATTTAATCTAGTAAAACCTTGGATCATACCGCTTCTCCTCTCTTCACGATTTCAAGAAGTCTGAAATTTTTTGTTTTTGAAAGTGGTCTACATTCAACTGCAGTCACCGTATCTCCAACATTAATGTCATTTTTCTCATCGTGGATAAGATATTTTTTAAATCTTTTTACTGTCTTGTGATATCTTGGGTGAAGTACTTTTCTTTCAACTAGCATAGTTGCAGTTTTGTCTCCGGCCTTTTTGATCACAGTACCTGTTATTTGTCTTTTTGGCATATCTGGCCCCTTACTTCGATCTAGCAGCAGTAATTGCTGTCTGGATTCTTGCGAGATCTTTCTTCGCTACTCTTAACTCAGAAGTGTTTGTCAATTGCATAGTCTTCTGCTTTGCATTGAGGGTGAACAACTCCAATTTTTTCTCTTTAAGCATCTCTACAAGGTCTGCTTCACTTTTGTCTTTTAAATCAATATAGTTCATTAGTGTCCTTTAATGCAACAATTTTACATTTAAATGGCATTTTATGAATCGCAAGTGTCAATGCTTCTCTTGAAAGAGCCTCATCTACACCAGCCATTTCGAAGATAATTCTACCTGGCTTAATATTCATTACCCATCTGTCAACAGGTCCTTTACCTTTACCCATTCTTGTTTCAAGCGGCTTAGCAGTAAGTGGTTTATCCGGGAAAACTCTTATCCAGGTTTTACCCATTCTGTTGATTTTTCTAGTCATAGTAATACGCGCAGCTTCGATCTGTCTAGAATCAATTCTACCAGCCTCTACCGCTTTGATCGCAATATCACCAAATTCAATTTTATGTCCGTTGAAAGCTTTACCGCGGTTGCGGCCTTTCATCTGCTTTCTCCATTTGGTTCTTTTAGGCATTAACATTGTTATTCACCTCTATTTCTATTATTACGAGCGTTGGATGGTCTTCTTCCACCTTTTTTCTCTTCTGCAGGCTCAGCTTGGATACCTTTTGCAAGTACTTCACCTTTGAAGATCCATACTTTAATACCAATGATTCCATAAGTAGTATGTGCTTCTGCAAAACCGTAATCGATCTTCGCTCTAAGTGTATGAAGAGGAACTCTACCCTCTAGGTACCACTCAGTTCTAGCCATCTCAGCACCGCCAAGACGTCCTGAAACAGAAACTTTGATCCCTTTTGCACCTGATTTAAGTGCACCCTGGATCACTTTCTTCATCGCACGTCTAAATGCTGTACGACGCTCAAGTTGCGTTGCAACGTTTTCAGCAGCCAGTTGACCTGAAGCTTGTGGACGTTTCTCTTCTTTAATGTTGATCGCTACATCTTTACCAAGCATTTTGATAAGTGTTGCTTTCAACTTCTCAATATCCGCACCTTTTTTCCCGATAATAATACCAGGTCTGGCAGTGACAATATTGATTCTTAATTTTTTAACCGTTCTTTCGATGATGATGTTAGAAACACCTGCATAGAAAAGTTCTTTTTTTAAGAATTTTCTGATCTTGTAATCTTCAGCGATAAAATCAGCAGTTCTTCCTTTTGCCGGAAACCATCTTGATTCCCAGTTTCTGTTAATTCCAAGTCTAAGACCTATAGGATTTACTTTTTGACCCATATTATGCGTCCTCCCCAGTTTTTTCAGCTACACCAACTTCTACAAGAATATGTGCCGTTGGTTTAATGATTCTAGAAGCTGTACCTCTAGCTCTTGGTCTCCATCTTTTCATGACCGCTGCTTTGTCTACTCTACAAGAAGTAATGGTTACTTCCTCAGGTTCAAAGTCACCGTTAGCCACTGCAGATGCAATCACTTTAGAAACGATACCCGCTGCTTTGTTAGGCATAAACTCTAAGGCCGCAAGTGCAACTTCGGCATTCATACCCTGAACTTCTCTAGCGATAAGTCTAGCTTTCGTAGGAGAAACTCTTACGAATTTTAATAATGCTCTACTCATATTAACCTACCTTCTTCTGAACAGAACCTTTGTGGCCCCTAAATGTTCTAGTGGGTGCAAATTCACCCAATTTATAACCTACGTGGTTCTCAGTTATAAATACCGGTATAAATTGTCTACCGTTGTGAACATTGATAGTTAAACCAATGAACTCAGGGAAGATCACAGATCTTCTTGACCAAGTTTTGATTGGTTTTTTGTCTCCAGCTTCTTTCGCTGCTAATACTTTTTTCATTAGGTGACCATCGATAAATGGACCTTTTTTTGTCGATCTTGCCATATCTTAGCCCCTACCTGTTTTCTTTTTAGAGATAATTAACTTATCACTAGCTTTTTTCTTACGAGTCTTAAACCCTTTAGCCGGCGTTCCCCATGGAGATACCGGATGACGTCCAGAGTTTGTTTTACCTTCACCACCACCGTGTGGGTGATCGATAGGGTTCATCGCAGAACCACGTGTTTGTGGTCTAATACCGAGGTGTCTTGATCTACCCGCTTTACCGATAACGATATTTGAAAAATCTTCGTTACCCACAGCACCGATCGTTGCAAGACACTCACCAAGAACATATCTCATCTCTGATGAAGGAAGTCTAAGAGATACGTATTTGCCATCTCTACCCATGATCTGTGCATAACCACCCGCTGAACGTGCGATCTGACCGCCATGTCCCGGACTCATTTCAATGTTGTGAACCAATGTTCCTACAGGAATACTTTTTAGTTTCATACAGTTACCGGTTTTGATATCAAGACCAGCATCAGCAGACATGATTTTATCGCCTACATTAAGACCTTTTGGTTGAAGTACATATCTTCTGTCACCATCTGTGTATTTAACAAGACAGATTCTACAGTTTCTGTATGGGTCATACTCAATTGTTGCTACAGTACCCTCAACATTAAATTTATTTCTTTTAAAGTCAATGATTCTATATAGTTTTTTAGCACCTGCTTCTCTGTGACGAGAAGTGATTCTACCGTTACTATTTCTACCTGCAGATCTTGGAAGATTTTTAAGTAGTGCTCTAACGCTTGCTTTAGCCGTGATATCACCGCTGTCAAGGTTAGTCATATAACGACGGGAAGGTGTGGTTGGTTTATATGTTTTAATTGCCATCTTCTATCCTTATACCGCTAAGCTTTCGATTTTTGCATCTGCAGGAAGCTTGACATAGAACTTTTTAGTGTCCGGTCTCTTACCTTCGATACCTTTAAATCTTTTCACTTTTCCGTTAACTCTCATTGAGTTAACTCTAAGTGGATTGATCCCAAAGAATTCTCTAAACACTTCTTTAAGAGCATTTTTAGTCATTCTTGGTGTAGTTTGAACTACGATGACACCATCTTCCTGAAGAGCCAAAGTCTTCTCTGTATACATAATTGCTTTAATATCTGTAATATCTGCCATATTAAGCCTCTTTTGTCAATTTATCAAATATTGCTTTTTCGATCACGATCGAGTGATACGCAGCAGCAAGGTAAGCATTAAGCTCATTTGATTCAATAAGGTATGCGTTCTGGAGGTTTCTGAATGCTAAGAAAGTCTTATCATCAATCATCTCTTTCACTACAAGTACATCTCTTTGCTCAAAACCGTTAACCAAAGCAATCGCATCTTTTGTTTTACCAGACTCAACAGCGATGTTGTCAACAACGAAAAGTTTTCCGTTAGCTGCCATCTCTGCGAGTGCATGATAAAGCGCAAGTTTCTTTTGCTTTTTGTTTACCTTTTGATCATAGTTTCTGTTTGTACTCGGTCCGAATGCCACACCACCACCAACAAATATTGGAGATCTTAATGAACCTGCTCTTGCACGTCCGCCACCTTTTTGAGCCCATGGTTTTTTACCACCACCACGTACATCAGATCTAGTTTTAGTCTGTGCCGTATTTGCTCTAAGTCCAGCCGCATACGCTTTACAGTAAAGGTAAAGGTTATGTGGATGAACATCTAAAAATGATGCCGGAAGGTCTGTTGTTTTAATTACTGTTGTTTCCATTATTTAACTATCCTTACTAATCCTCTGGCACCATTGTGACCAGGAATTGAACCTTTTAATACTAAGATGCCGTTTTCAGCATCAAATGACAATACGTCATTTTTAACAGTCACCTGAGTGTTACCGTAGTGACCAGGCATTTTTTTACCGGGCATAACACGTCCAGGCCACTCAGCATTACCGATCGAACCGATACGTCTACCCATTCTGTGACCGTGTGAACCAGGTCCGCCGCCAAAGTTGTGACGTTTCATACCACCGGCAAAACCTCTACCCTTAGTGTTAAGAGATGTTTTAACCAATGTAGTTTCAGAAAGGATCGCTGTGCTTAGATCGCCAGCTTCAGTACCTTCAGCTACTTCAATAGTCATAAATTTGTTAAACTCTTTAGAAACATTAAATTTAGTCTGCTGACCTTCAATGCTTTTATTAAGTTTTTTGCTTGAGTTGTACGCAACAAGTGCTTTACCGTCTTCTTTCACTTCACAAACTTTCGTCTCAATGACTTTAAGAAGGGTAACTGGAACACTTGGTACATCAACAGTTCTGCTCATGCCAATTTTTTCTATAATAAATTCCATTCTCTACTCCTACTTATCCATTGATCTGATCTCTACTTCGATCTCAGGTGCCAGGTCCAACTTCATAAGTGAATCTATAGTATCTGAAGTCGCCGAAACGATGTCGATCATTCTTCCGTGAATTCTGATCTCAAACTGCTCACGTGCATCTTTGTTTACGTGTGGTGATTTAAGAACCGTATAACGCTTAAGTTTAGTTGGCATTGGAATTGGCCCTCTAATCTCTGCACCTGTACGCTTAACTGCATCTACTATAGCAGCAACTGATCTGTCTAACACTCTGTGATCGTAAGCTTTAAGCTTTAATCTAATTTTTTCCATATTTACCCTTTAAAGAACTCGTTAGCAAGGCAAAGCCAAGGTGCCTAAACACAGGGTCTAACCCCTCTAACATAAATTTAGGAACGCGAATTATACCCAAAGTTTTTAAAAGGTGCAATACTTTTCAGAGTAAAAAGGCTATAATTCAAAAAATTGTTTCCTTATTAAAAGGAATATAAGGATCTATTTTATGGAACTTTTATACTATTTTCATGCGAATGCACCCAAAAACAGCTATTTTGTACAAAGAAAAACTTACATTCCACAACTAGGTCACATCAATCTCTACGGTCCAAGAGGATGCGGGAAAAGTGCCCTCATCCTGGATCACATGAAAATATCTGACGATACACTGCTCTACATAGATCTTGAAGACCCCAATCTTATTCTTACTGCGCTCGAAACACTCTCTCTGGATGAGTATATAGAAGAAGAGAAGATACACACCCTCATACTGGATCATTATGAACCCGGCATGCTCGACTCATTCCCCGCAGCAAAACGGCTTATTGTGATCACCCGGGTCCCCTTGAATGAAAGTCCATTCATACCATTACCCATGAAACCTCTTGACTATGAAGAATTTCTTGCCTTTGAGCACAATGCCTCGAGCACCTCTGCCTTTAACCGTTTTTTACGGGTAGGTACCCTACCGAATGTTGCAAGACCCGGGAGTGACAGCATTTTAGAGCACAAAGCATTTTTCCAACGTCAGTTCACAGCCAATGAACAGAGTCTTATGCTTATTCTCTCTCATCATAACGGACAACTGCTCACTACCCATCAGATATACAGCTACGCCAAAGAGCATTTCCGTATCTCCAAAGACTTTGTCTATGCTGCTGTCAAAAGATTTGAAGAAGAGGGGATCATACATTTCATAGAAAATGCCATTGCCAAAGGTGCAAAAAAAATGGTACTCTACGATTTTGCTTTTACCAAATACCTCACCTCCAAACAACCTTTTATTTCCCAATTTGATACCATGCTTGCCCTGTCACTCATTAAACATGATATTATATTTAAATCTATGGGTGTTCACGGGTACATTACCCAGGATCATACACTCATAGTCCCTGCTCCTTTTGACAGTGAAGAAGGTTTCTGGGTCAAAGCACAAAATAAATTCACGCTATACAAAAAACTAAAGATACAAAAGGTCATTGTTGTAACGGTGACCAACAACTACAACTTCAGCATTGGGGAACTTGATTTTGAAGCCCTCCCCTTCTATGAATGGACCATTGTCAACGATGAAGAAGACGCGTAGGGTCGGTTTACCGACCACATAACAATAATATATGGGTCTAGTCGGTAGACCAACCTTACGTATTCAAACATATATAAGCATTCTTTCACTATAATTCTCTCGCCTCTTTTCAGACCTGTGCAACGGTACTGAGAGACAATGGGTCAGGATGGGAACATAGCAGCCCACCTTTCTTTACTGTGTGCCGCAGGGATCTGGGGAGGGGTGTTAAAAACTACTTAATATCTTCAAACAATAATCCAAAACTTATTTTTGCTTATTGCTAAGATACTTAATATGTATAATGAGAGGTGTCCGAGTGGTCGAAGGTGCAGACCTGGAACGTCTGTGTGGGGTAACTCACCGAGGGTTCGAATCCCTTCCTCTCAGCCATACAATTTCCCACACAACTTTAAACACCTACATGTTGAACTTTTCAATAATTTTTACTTTGTTATAAAAAAGTAGTGTATTATTACTATCACCTCTATTTTTTATTTTTTGTTGAATGTGACATCAAAATAAGAATATATCACGAAAGTTTTCATCTGTAATACTTGTTTCTTTATTTAGTAAAGTTTTAGTTTTATCAAGTTTCATTTCTAAATATAGCTTTAATTCTTCGATATTAAGAATTTTTCTATCATATGAATGTTCTATAATTTCATCAAGTATATAGTCAAAGTAATTATGTAGATTTGATATTAATGTAGTTGAAATCTCTATATCTTTTGCATCATGAATAACTAAGTTTCTGTAACGATATATTCTTTGGATTTGTTCAGTTATAGTTATTTCATGTGAAGCAATTTTCTTTAATACATTTTTTAGTGTGTCCAGTTCTTTATTAATAATGAATATTTTGTATCGTAAAATAGGATAATCATCAAGACCTTCTACTAAATCTTCTCTAATTTTATCATCTTTAAGTATTAAAGATTTTGCAAAATTAAGTAAATTTAATTCAATCTCATATTTCTTAAATACATCATTTAGTAATGTTTTTTTATTATGTAACATTTCTTCATAAATATATTGAAAATTTTCTAGAAAGTATCTTTTTTTTAAAAATGGCAATATAAATGTGGTTACAGTATTTATTATTGTTTTATTATGATTCTTTATAGCAATTGTCTCTAGTGCTGTCCAAAAGAAAATTAATTGATTTTCTAATTCATTATTTTCTACAGCATATGTATGTAATGTTAATGCCTTATTAAATTTATGCATTGAATCCGAATGAATAAAAAAACTTGAAAAAAAGTTTTGGAATTTTTCTTTATTTGAAGGATAATCAATATGCTTTTGATGGGTGATTGCAGTTCTTTCATTAGAAAAATAATATTTCATATCCTTTTTAATATCAATTGCTACAGTTGATTTTCCATAGTGACCACGCCGGACTATTCGTTCACTACCGCCGGTCAACATCCGTTCAGCAGTAAAAGTCACAGGTACTCTCAAAACATTGTAGCACAGGTGAACGAATAAGAAGGGCAGTTGACTCTAATTATCCTCTTTTTGTCCCAGAATCTTCCTCATCGATTCCCCTTTCATTTCAATTCTGTGTGCTGAGTAAATCAATCTGTCCATCATCGCATCAGCAATGGTTTCATTCCCCAGATAACTATGCCACTCTTTAATGGGAAGTTGTGCCGTAACAATAGTAGAGCCACCAAGTGTTCGCTCCTCTATTACTTCAAAGAGATCATTGAGCTCATCAGCTTTGAGCGGTGTCACACCGAAATCATCAAGGATGAGAAGATCAAAGCGTGAAAGTTTCTGCATTGCCTTGGTATAGCTTCCATCGAGTCTGGCAAGTTTGATCTCTTCAAGTAATCTTGTTACCCTGTAGTATCTGGCACTGTAGCCTTCAAAGATCGCCCCTCTAGCCAGTGCCTGGGACAAAAAACTCTTCCCAACCCCTGTCGAGCCAGTAATTAAAATGTTCTGCCCTTTGCTGATATATTCATTGTTTGCCAACGAAAGAACGACAGATCGCTCCATTCCTCTTTTGGCACTGTATTCCACCTGATCGAGTGAGGCTTGGGCATCTTTGAATTTTGCCTGGGAAAGTAATCTCTTAATACGACGATTGTTCCTCTCTATACTCTCTGCTTCAAGAAGCTGATAGAGCCTCTCTTCGAAAGTAAGCTGTGTATAGTTGGCATCTTCGCTTTGTCGCATAAGTGCCACTTTAAATCCGGAAAGTCCCAGATTGTCAAGTTGTGTATTGATAGTAGCTGTTGTCATTGTTTTTATCCTTTTTTATTGCGTTTGGGTTTTTTGTCACCGCTTCTGCTTTATCTTCCCTTTCTTTCTACTGATAGGTATCGGCTCCACGGATATTCTCGTGAGCATTAAAGAGATCATTGTTGACAGGTTTGTCTGTATCCTCTACAAGATAAGTCTTTCGTTTGAGTATCGACTCAATTGAAGAGACAGAGTGGGTATTGATCTGCATGGCTTTACTGCAGGCAAGTTCAAGTGCTTCTTTGCCATAGGTCTTCGAGAAGCTCAGTATCGCCATACAGGATTTGTATCCTCTTGTCGGGTGAGAGCGTACTTTCATTATCTCCTTCATCAATACGACCGTCTGGGTTCCGACACTGTTCGCCCAGTTGAGGATGCGTCCCGGGTTCCATTTCTCATACTGGTATTGGTGTGCTTTGGGCATATGCTCTATCAGGGTAGAATCTTCATAAGCGTGAGAGAGTCTGGGATGTGTAGCTATCGTTTCTCCCTGATGGGAAATAGTGACACTATTGCGTGAGTACCATACGTCAACCCGTTTGCCAAGATGGGTATAAGGCACACTGTAGCCGTTACCCTCCAACTCAATATGATAATCAACTCCGACACTGCACTGTTTGTATCGGCGAAAGAGATAACTATTGGCTCTGAGTGGATGCAGGGCAGGTTTGTCAAGCTGTACAAAGAGTTCACTTCTGCTCTTACCCAGACGGCGGATCACTTTGTTGTTGTAGTCATCCAGCAAAGAAGAGATAGCATCGTTAAGTTCATTAACATCAAAGAAAGTACGACGGCGAAGTTTCATCAGTATCCATCTTTGGATACCTTTGACACCCAGTTCTGCTTTACTTTTATCCTGTGGTTTATAAGGTCTTGCAGGGATTATGGCAACACTGTAGTGTCTGCCCATATCAGCGTAACTCTCATTGAGTTTTACCCTTCCTCTCTTATGGGAGATTACAGCTGCCTTGAGGTTGTCCGGTACGACCTGGTTGGGAACACCGCCAAAGAACCAAAAGGCTTTGTTGTGGCATTCGATAAAATCCTCAGTATTCTGACTCATAACTGCGTGCACAAAGGTATAGCCCGATGCTCCCAGTACAGCGACAAATATCTGTGCTTTATGTATTTCACCGGTACTGCTGTCGACAACAGGCATTGTCAAGCCGCTGAAGTCCACAAAGAGTTTATCTCCGGCATAGTGTATCTGTCTCATAGAGGGGTTGATGGTCTTGATGAAACGGTTGTAGTACTCTTTGAACTGGGTATAATCGTAACCATCGGGGTGCTGCTCTTTATACTCCTCCCACAGCAGCAGACGGGTCATTCCTTTTTGTTTGAGTTCGGTATGTACCTGATCCCAATCAGGGTGAGGTCTTGTAGTTATTTTTCTGGATGGTATCATTTCCGGATAGAGCAGTGATATCACTTTGGCATTGTCGTATTCCAAAAGTTCCTCAATAGGTACGGATACTTTCGTGAACCTGGAGCAGTAGTCAAGTACTGTTGTCTGGGAAATATTCGTCAGAAGACTGACTTGTCTGCTTGATAATTTACTGAGATAAGTGAGTCTCAGAGCCTCTTGTATGGTATGCATTGGTATTCTCCTCATAGGATGCCTTTTTAGGACATATTTTAGTGAGAGTACCTGTGGACTTAATGCAAACTTAGGTGCCGGTTTAACTGTTCAACTGAAAGGATAAGCTCCGGCGAGGTGAACGGATATATTCCGACATGAGTGAACGGATGTGCTCCGACGCGGTGAACGGATGGGGGCGACGCCAGCATCCGATGCTGTGAGACTTTGCAAGAACTTCCTTGCAAAGTCTCAACTTGAGGGAATACGTACAAGAGCCAAACTACACAAATATCTCAACTTTCAATAACCCGAACCTTCATTCACAATCTCTAAGACTAGAGTATCTCCATATATATTGAAATATTTTTATTATATGCAAATATTTATGCTATACAAAGACTTCGATAAATACTAACGAACCTTCCCAAACTACCTAAAACCAAAATATATCACTAAATTGGAGGATATTTCAAAGAAAAATAGTTAAAAAATGAGTGACTTAATTTTTTGACGCTATAATATTTGAAATCGGATAGATTCTTCGGGTTTTTCAGAGAATTCAATTATTTAAGGAGGCACACATGGAAATAGTTGTTAATGGTAAAACTGAGCCAATCAATAATGAAATTATTCTCCTAACTTGGCTAAAGGGTAAAAATATTGATTTAAATGGTCTTGTTATTATGATTAATGATGAGATTATTAAAAAAGAAACATGGGAAACTGTTATGATAAAGGCAAATGACGCCATAGAAGTATTAAATTTTGTTTCAGGAGGATAGAATGGATAAATTAATTATTGGAGGACATGAATTTTCCAGCAGACTTTTAACAGGAACAGGTAAGTTTTCTGATCAAAAATTAATCGCACCGATGCTTGAGGCCAGTAAATCAGAAATGATTACAATGGCATTAAGAAGAGTTGACTTTTCTATGCCAGATGAAAATGTATTAAATTTCATTCCTAAAGATATAACTCTTTTGCCAAATACATCAGGAGCCAGAACAGCAGAAGAAGCAATTAAAATCGCAAAAATTGCTAGAGCAGCAGGTTGTGGAGACTTTATTAAAATTGAGGTAATTAATGATATGAATTATCTTATGCCTGATAATGAAGAAACAATCAAAGCTACAAAAGTATTAGCAGATGAAGGATTCATCGTATTACCATATATGATGGCTGACCTTATCGCTGCTAAAAAATTGGAAAAAGCTGGAGCAGCAGCAGTAATGCCTCTTGGATCTCCAATTGGATCTAATAACGGATTGCAAACTAAACCAATTTTAGAGATGATTATTGAGCATGTAAATGTTCCAATCATTGTAGATGCAGGAATCGGGAAGCCATCACACGCAGCAGAGGCTATGGAGATGGGAGCAGATGCTGTATTGGTAAATACAGCAATTGCCTGTTCACAAGATCCAATAAGAATGGGGAGAGCATTTTCTTTAGCAGTAGAAGCTGGAAGAGAAGCATATTTGGCAGAGATGGCAAAACAATCAAAATATGCAAACGCTTCATCACCGTTAACAGGATTTTTATTCGAGAATAAATAATCGTACAGGGTTAATAATTATTTCCCTCTATAATCGATTTTTTAATGAAAGGAGAAATATGGGATATTATAAAGAAATAGAAAAGTTTAAAGATTTTGATTTTGATGCATATTTTAACTCTGTAACTGATGATATGGTTATTAACAGTATTCACAGAGACAAAAGAGATGTGTATGATTTTTTAAATCTTTTGTCCAATACAGCAAAAAAGCATCTTGAGCGAATGGCAGTAAAATCAAAAGAGCTAACGGAACAATGGTTTGGAAGAACAATATCACTTTATCTTCCTATATATATTTCTAACTATTGCTCAAATGAGTGCGTATATTGTGGATTTAGTAAAAAAAATAAGATTACAAGAAAACATCTGAAGGCTGAAGAGATTGAAAAAGAAGCAATTGAAATAGCTAAAACAGGAATAAAGCACATACTTTTGTTAACCGGAGAAGCTGAAAATCTTGTTTCTTTAGAATATTTAGGTGAAGCGGTTGAAATACTAAAAAGACATTTTGCATCAGTAACTATAGAAATTTATCCAATGGAAGTGGAGCAATATGAATTTTTAAAGGAAAAAGGTGTGGATGGGTTAACTATTTATCAAGAAACCTATGATGAGAAAACTTATAAAGAGGTGCATCTATCAGGTAAAAAATCTGATTATCATTTCAGATTAAATACTCCAGAAAGAGGTGCTATTGCTGACCTTAGGGCAGTAAATATTGGACCATTGTTTGGTTTATCTGATACACATAAAGAAGCCTTTTTTTGTGGAATGCATGTTCGGTATCTAATGAATAATTATTTAAATACCGAATTTGGTATATCCCTTCCTAGAATCAACAATGCTGAAGGGGGATTTGAAGCTAAATATCAACTTGATGATGTCACTTTTGTACAATTCATGCTTGCTTACAGATTATTCCTACCTAAAGCAGGTATCAATATATCTACTAGAGAAAAAGCTGTATTTAGGGATCATCTTTTAGATTTAGGTGTTACTAAGTTTTCTGCCGGATCGAAAACAGCTGTAGGTGGTTATGCCGAAAAGGATAAATCAACTGAACAGTTTGAAACATCAGATAAGCGCTCAACGGAAGAGATAGTCGCTATGGTTAAATCAAAAAACTATCAGGTGATTTACAAAGATTGGGAACAAATTGTATGAGAATAGGTATTGCAGGAGCAGGTGGAATTGGATCAAATGTAGCTATGTTGTTAACTAGAGCCGGTTTTGCCAAATTTACAATTGTTGATTTTGATAATCTAGAATCATCGAACCTTAATAGACAGTTTTATTTTGAAGATCAACTAGGCAAACCTAAAATTAAATCCTTGGTAATCAATTTAAAAAGAATTAATAAAGATATTGACTTAAGAATACATAATGAAAAGTTGGAAAAAGAAAATATTAAGCAGATATTTTATGATTGCGATGTTATGGTTGAGGCATTTGATAAAAAAGAGTATAAGTCGATGCTTATCGAAGAGTGCTTAGCTACTAAAAAAATGATTGTTTCTGCGTCAGGAATTGGTGGCACAGATTTAACCAACATACAAACCAAAACAATGATGAAAAAACTTCATATTATTGGAGATTTTGAAACTGATATATCTGAATATAAAGCATATTCAACCAAGGTGACTATTGTCGCTGCTATGATGGCAAATATAATTATCCAAAATTTTGAAGATTAGCCATAAATCTCGGGAGCGTAAAATCGATTAATACCAGGAAGACCCTAACGAACCTTTACATATAATATTTTTAGCTAAAAAATGTATAATCGAAATAATTAACTATAAGGGTATTACATTTGAAACTTAATAACAAAAAAGTCATCATTTTTGACTTAGACGGTACTCTGATAAATTCTGCTCCTGATTTGGCATCGGCTGTCAATCATATGTTAAGGAGCTTAGAGCGTGAGACATTTTCAGAAGAGGTGATTCATGGATGGGTAGGAAATGGTGCATTGGTACTTGTTAAGAGAGCCCTGTCTGGACAGCGAAATGCCAATGAAAATTTAGATAATGAACTTGTAGAACATGCGTTAGATGTATTTTTAAATTTTTATGCACAAAATCTATGTAATGCGACAGTCACCTATCCCAACGCAGTGTACACGCTACATGCATTAAGAGAAAAGGCTCAATTCGCATTAAGTGTAGACAGTATCAATCCGCCTGGCACTCATAGCCAATACCTTCTGGGGTGTTAAGTCAGATTCACGATCAAGCATACGCATCCAACCTAAATAACTCTCCAAATATTTTGTTGAAACACCATTAAAATGACGTATCCAATTTTTAAGTCTACTATCATAGGCATTTACATTCTGAATATGGTAAGCACCTTCTGTAGTATGTTCTCCTGCACTGGCATTAATGATCTTGTGTGTGATATTTTTCTTCTTGGCAAACTTGTGATAAATGCGATTGCCATCACTGCATAACAGTACATCTTCATCTATCAAAGGAGAGATGACTTTAGAGATCTCTTTCGTAGAGTAGACATTTCTACCCCTCCTTTATATTAAATTTATAATTTGGAGTTGCATAATGCCCCTCACAGAACCGTACTTGAAGATTTCCCTCATACGGCTCTTCAATATAACTCACAACTTTATGAGATAAAGTATAGAAGTTATGTTTTATCTTTGGTTTGGGAAGTGGGTACAGGGTCAAGTATAATGCTCCCTTTTTTTCAGACCAGTAAAACAACTTTTCTTATTTCACCTCACTATGACGCTTTTGGTAACTGTTTTTCTCCTTTTGGTGTTAAATTATTTACAGCTTGATAATACACTTCGTTAGGTGTTTGATAATCAATAGCCGAATGTAATCTTTTTGTGTTGTACTTAAGGATGTATTTTTCTATAGCTTTTTTAGTAAGCCCCAAATAAACCCCACCAAGCATCGTTAAAGAAACATTCAAAAGCACCATAAAATCAACATATCAACCAGCAATTTCAGCTATAATAAGAACCTAAAACAAGGGGTTATAACTATGGAAAAAATAGGGGTCAGGTGAAAATGATAACTCATTTCCTACTCCTCTTAATAACCCCATACACAGCTGACTGAGATACACCCAATACTTTAGCAATCATGTGCTGTGAATAGCCTTGGTTGTAGCAGTCTACTATTAGTCTGTTTCTCTCTTTCATATCTTTTGCTTTACTTAGGATACTTTTCAATTTTTCAATGTCAGGTTTTTTATCACTATTTGGTGCTTCTACTAGACTGGATGCCCTTTTAAGTTCTTGTAACTGTGTGGTATCTACCGGTGTATCAAGAAATGCTTTGATGGCTTCTGTATCTCCTTGATAGTTTTGTGTTATCCAAGCGTTATTTAGACATTCATCTGTACTGTTTGTATTTAAAAAAAGATGTGCTGAACTATAAGAGTACTCCTCTACTGTTTTTACTATATGAGCTTTAAGTGGGTTTTGTTCTATGTAGAGTATAAGTGTATAAAGATATGCTTCATCTGTCACGTACCATGATTTAAATCTTCCTTGCCACAGATGTCCTGATCTTTTATATTTCTTGTTGAAGTAGACAGCATAGTTAGAGTTTATTTGTCTCATAAACTTAGAGAGGTTTTCCTGTTCTAATTCTATGAGCAGATGATAATGGTTACTCATAAGACAGTAGTTGTGTATAGTGATGCCATAGTTTTTAGAGTGAAAACAGAGTAGCTCTATAAAGTACTCATAATCTTCATTTTCTTTAAAGACCACTCTTTGCTCTACACCTCTGTTAATGATATGATAATAACCGGGGATTTCAATGCGAGGTTTTCTTGGCATAGTATTTCTTGTGTTGTTTTATTTTTTGTCAGTATAGCAGAAGAGGATTAAGTTGTCATTTTCACCTGACCCCTCTACGTGCCTCTACGCTCTGCGTATAGCCATCTTTTAATGCTTTGATTATAGCCGAGTTCCGTGATGCTAAATCTTTGTTGTTTTTAAAGTGTTCATCTAAAGGTATCTCTTTTATCTGTTTAAACTCATGTTCTTTTTGCACTATTTTCTTTTTTTGTTCTGCTTCTAGATCTTCTTGTTCTTTTTTGTTCAATGGTTTTTCAAGTAGCTTTTGCATACCTTCATGATGGTACTCTTTTACCTTTATGATTATTTCAGAATATTATATAGTTTAATTGTTATATTTATGTCACATTATTAAAAAGTTATGAATTCATATCACGTAATAAAGTAGTTACTGTGCCCAAATTGTGCCCAAAAATGACTAATTTTAACGATTTATAAATTTTGATAGAGTCGCGAAAGCCCCAGTACATGGTCATTTGTAGTTTTGTTATTCTATTTTAAATTTCCCTTCCTCTCAGCCATACAACTTCAAATACCAATATACTGAAATTTTCAAGAATTTTTACTTTTTATAAGTAAAGTAGCCTGCCCCATTTTCTTCATTGAAGAAGTTTTAAAAGGTGCCAGAAAACTAATTTTCAGGTACAGGAATAATCATTACGGGAATATTCGAATGATTCAGCACCCCCTCGCTGGTACTACCAAGAATCAGATGAGCCAGCGCACCTTTTCTATGTGAACCCATTACAATAATATCTGCAGTGTGCCGTTTGGCTTGATTGAGAATGGTTTTGACTGTCTCACCTTGTATTAAAAGCGCAGTTGTTTTTAGCCCTGATTTCTCAAACTGACTTGCATATAGCTGTAGCTGGCGATGCTCTTTATGAAATTCTTCTGCATGAACATCACGCATCACTTCTGTATCTACCTTGCTGCCGACAAAATCCGGTTCAGGTTCAGCAACATGCAGCAGCCAGATTTCTGCATCTGTAGCCTTGGCAAATTTAATTGCTTCATCAACAACGTTAGATGATATTTCCGATAAATCAACAACAACTTGTATTTTCATTTTAATCTCCTAAGGATATAGGTTAATTAGAACTGTATAAATATCCAATAATTACTAAATTGTATCATAAATTTAAAGCTTTATCGAGCCGTCTCACGAAGAAGTACCCTATCCCTATTTTTATTCATCTTTCAATTATATGACAATTTGACACACTATCAACCTTCCCTTCATTATTCTGCCACAATATCAAAAAAAGTATTGGAGCCAAAGATGAAACCTACATCAAAAGAGCTTCTTGAAGAAATTAGTAAAAACTGTTCTAATCAAATTACGTTTTACACATACAACAAAAATGTTCTTAAAGTAAGTGACAAATACTCTGCTGCAATGTTATTGCACAATACTTGATTCTTTTATGTCAAGTATTCAAAATTAAGTCTCTTTTTCATTCACACAAATCCAATCTTAAATCTTCGGATACAAGCCTACTCAACACTTGATTGATTCTTAACATTTTTGCCTTATCTTTAAAACTGGAGATAGCATCCATAACTCATTCACTTATTTTCCTTTTTACTACTCTTTTTTTCACTTTTCAGAATTTAGGGCTCTATCATTAACATTGGCAAAAGATAAAGCCATTATCATCATTCAGTTTGTTTTGCTGCTTCCGCAGCAATTCTGGCTTTGTTAGATTTTGTTGTATTCGCTAACACAGCGGCCTTTGCAGCTTTATCCATTACTGCTCTTCTTTCTGCTGCGTATTCCTCATCAAATACTTGTTCTTTTACTGTGTTAACACATCCTGTAAGTAGCATTGTTGCTGCTATAAGTGATACTACTGTTACTCTTTTCATTATATTCCTCATATTTTCAATACTGAATTGTACATTAACTTATTTTGGAATATAAGAGGCATAAGGGTCAGTCACCACCTATAAATTTCCATAAAAATTGCTATTAATTGTAACTAGTTCACTTACAGAAAAGCCTCATTCCCATGAAAGTCAAAAATTAAGGAAATTTTAAATAATAGGTGAACGTAATTGTATCATCTTTTTTGTCCTTTTAATAACCCCATTCACCGTAGACTGTGCCAACCCCAATACTTTAGCAATCATATACCGAGAATACCTGTAGACCTTGAACATTACTATCTGCTATAATGTCAAATCCGGCAGCTACATTTAAAGATGAGACAAATAAATAAAAGGTAAGATCATAAGATGTTTAAAATCTCCATAAGAACAAATATATTGATGACTTTGCTCCTTCTGGTGGGACTGGTATCACTCTCTCTACTCTTTACGCAATACCACTTTAGTGAGAAACTTGCTATGGAATCAACCCAGAGAACCTTTCGTATCATTTCACAAAACATCAGTGAGCACATACGCAAAAAAGCTGTTTCCACAAGAAAAATTTTAACTATAAAAAGTACACATAAAAATTTACTGGAACCTATTACCTTTGACCCTCTGCATCCGTCTTTTGATGACCTGGTGGAGGTATTACAAAGCAACAGTAATATTCATGCTGCCTATTTTGCACATCCTGACGGAAGATTTTATGAAGTGATCAATATGCAGGACAGAGCTTCCTTATTTCAAACTTTTGATGCACCGATATCAACACAGTGGATAGTTGTCACCATCATTGATAATCAGCAGCAAAATGCTTTTTTAGATAAAAATTTTAAGCTCATAGGCAAAAAAAACTTCCCTAAAACGTATGA
This sequence comes from Sulfurovum sp., assembly GCA_002733215.1. Classification (GTDB taxonomy): domain Bacteria; phylum Campylobacterota; class Campylobacteria; order Campylobacterales; family Sulfurovaceae; genus Sulfurovum. The sequence continues at coordinate 68,883 of NVUY01000017.1, forward strand.
TCTTCACAGCCGTCCATGGTATAGCGAAGCTCTGAAGTCCACAAATGTTATCGCTACGATGCCCTACTTTTTTTCAAATAGTCAGCTGATGGGCATTACCTTTGCCAAAAAGACCAATACAAAAGGTGTCATCCTTGCCCTGGATTACAGTATGGAGCAGCTCAATGAAATTTTGGCGTTACAGAAATTTGATCAAAACTCAGAAGTGTTTATTATTGACGAACATCGTAAAAAGTTTGCTTCTTCTGCATTTGCAGGTCAGAAGACAAGCAGCCGAACAGAAAAAATTGATACCGCACTTGAAGAAGCTATGCTAGGCAAGAAAACCGATCAGATCATTAAATATGAAGAGGGAGGAAACAACTATTTTGTTCTCTTTACTCCCCTCGTAAGTAAAGACAGATATCTAGGTATCAAAGTGGATTCAACTGCACTGCTAAACCCCTATAAAGAGAGTACCCGATACGCATTTTTTATTGCTTTTCTTCTCTTATTGTTGGCATTACCCATCATCTTTTTTCTCACAAATCGTATTGTAGAACCGATCAGGTCACTCATTCTGGAAAATACCAAGATCAAAGAGAGAAAATATTCTGAAGTGAAAGCCACAGCTACGAATATTATTGAATTTGAAGCACTTTCAAATTCACAGGTATCCATGTCAAACAGTATTCAAGCGTATGAAAGATCACAGGAAGACTTACTCGATGCGATCATCAAAGTAATCGCCGGGGCGATCGACACCAAATCACCTTATACGGGAAAACATTGTGCACGTGTGCCTGTCATAGCGCAAGATCTTCTTGATGCAGCCAACCGCTCTACGGCAGATGCCTTCAAAACATTTTCACTTACATCAAAAGATGAACTGAGGGAGTTTGAAATTGGTGCATGGCTGCATGATTGCGGAAAGGTGACCACTCCGGAATATGTTGTCGATAAATCTACAAAACTCGAAACGATCTACAACAGGATCCATGAAATACGCATGCGTTTTGAAGTCTTATGGAGAGATGCCGAGATTGACTATTTGAAAAAAGATATTTCTCTTGAAGAACTCCAGAAAAAACAAGCACGCTTACGTGAGGATTTTACTTTTATCGCATCCTCCAACATGGGTGGAGAGTTTATGGAGGAGTCACAACAGACGCGCGTAAAAGAGATCGCTCAGAGTACATGGCAACGTCATTTTGATGATCGTCTCGGTCTGGGTTCCATAGAAATACTGCGTTATTCAGACAAAGAGGAAGAAGTACTTCCTGTGACAGAAATGCTTTTGTCTGACAAGGCACATCATGTTGTTGCACGCGAGAACTTTGATCATGAAGCCTATACAGCAGATGGGTTTAAAGTGGATGTACCTGAACATCTTTACAACTATGGCGAGATCTATAACCTCTGCATCGAGAAGGGAACCTTAAGTCCGGAAGAGAGATACAAGATCAATGAACATGTCATTATGAGTATCAAAATGCTTGAAACAATTCCTTTTCCTTCTCACCTCACTAAAATACCGGAATATGCAGGCACACACCATGAGACACTCATAGGGACAGGGTACCCAAGAAGGCTCAGCAGAGATGAACTCTCCATCCCTGCACGCATCATGGCCATCGCCGATATCTTTGAAGCGTTGACGGCATCTGACAGACCCTACAAAAAAGCCAAAACGCTTTCAGAGTCCATTAAGATCATGGGTTTTATGGTGAAAGATCAACATATCGATGCAGATCTGTTCAAACTGTTTTTGAGCTCCGGAATTCATAAAACCTATGCTCAAAAATATCTGAACCCTGAACAGATAGATGAAGTAGATATAACACCTTCCAAAATTTAAATCTGAAGTGCAATTTCTAAGTTCAAAAATCATATCTATTTCTGCCTTAAGCTGACATTTCTAAACCATAAAAAGCTTCATTTGGT